>JAHBZL010000019.1 GCA_019635485.1 Piscinibacter sp.
TGAGCGGCGGGCGGCGCGCGACGGCGCGCGCCAGCGCCGCGAGCAGGCGCTCGTAGCGCACCGGCTTGGTCCAGTACTCGCGGGCGCCGAGGCTCATGGCCTTGATCACGTCCATCGTCAGCGCGTCGCCGGTCAGCAGCACGACGTCGAAGCGCTGGGCGGCGATCGGTTCGTTGAGCGCGCGCACCACGTCCAGCCCGCTGCCGCCGGGCAGGTGCATGTCCAGCAGCACCAGGTCCGGCGCCGCCTCCCGCGCCAGGCGGATGCCTTCGGCCGCGTCGAAGGCCCGCAGCAGCCGCACCTGCGGCGCGGCCTCCAGCATCCCGGCCAGCAGTTCCATGCTGATCGGGTCGTCCTCGATGGCGAGCAGCGTGCCCCGGGGCGGCGGGTCGGCAGGACGGTCGTCTTCCATGGCGGTCGCCGGCGGACCTCACTCGCGCGCCCGCACGCGCCAGCGCGTGCCCGTCAGCTCGAGCAGGCCGCGTTCGATGCGGCGCGCATGGGCCATCGAGAGCCGGCTGCCGACGAAGGTGTAGCCGCCCTCCTCCCAGATGCATTCGCCGCGGAAGAACTTGAAGCCGGTGTCGCCCTTGAGCACCTTGGTCAGGAGCGGCTTCTGGGCATCGCTGACGGTCGGCCCGAGGTAGGGCGCGCAGGACTTGTGGCCGAGGCAGAGCAGGAACAGCACCTTGCGGTCGGGCCGGTTCTTGACGATGCGGAACTGGTCGATCACGCGGGCGCGCACGCGGCGGCGTTCCGGGCTGTCCTCGGGACGCCCGGCACGCGCCTGCTGCGCCGCGGCCTGCAGTTCCGCGAAGCGCTTCTCGGCGCCTTCCAGCGCCGCACGCCAGGCGCGCTCGAGGGTGCCGGCCCAGGCCGGGCCGGCGCGCACGATGGCCTCGGCCGCCTGCAGCGCCGGTCGCGCCGAGGCACTCTCCTTGCGCGCGCCGCTCAGCCACCGCGTCGCGGCCTGGCCCGCGGCCTGGGCCTGCTGGCACAGCGGGCGCAGGCGCCGCTCGCCCTCCGAGCGCAGCTGCGCAACACGCAGCTCGGCCGCGCCGGGGTCGTTCAGCCCCTCGATCTGCAGCAGCGCCCACGGCACGGCCTCGTGCGCCTTCTGCAGGGCGCGCAGCGCGTCGCCCACCGTGGCCGGGCGGGCCTTGGCCAGCGCACCGGCCTGGCGCTCCCAGGTGGCAGCGGTGAGCTCGGCAGGGGTCGTTTCCACGGCGGCCATGACGCGCCATCTTCGCCCCGTCCGCCCCGCCTGTCATCCCCCGGGCAGATCAGGCGCGGCGAGCGGCGCTCAGCCCAGCCCCTGCCCCGTGGCCAGCACGGCGGCCTGCACGCGCGAGCTCACGTCGAGCTTGCGCAGCACATGCTGCACGTGGATCTTCACGGTGGTCTCCGCGATGCCCAGCACCCGCGCGATCTGCTTGTTGCTCTCGCCGCGCGCGATGCCGCGCAGGATGTCCAGCTCGCGCGGCGACAGCGCCCCCAGCGGCGAGGCGGGCGGCGCGGCGGCAGGGGCGGCCGCCACCGGCGCACGGAAGGCGGCCAGCAGCTTGCCGCTCATCTCCTCGGCGATCACGCTCTCGCCGCGCATCGCGCGCCGGATCGAGGTGGCCAGCGCGTCGCCGTCGATGGTCTTCAGCAGGTAGCCGCAGGCGCCGGCGCGCAGCGCGGCGGCGAGGTCCTGCTCGTCCTCGCTGACCGTCAGCATCAGCACGCGCGCGCGCGGCGCGGCCTCGCGCAGCGCGGGCAGCGCGTCGACGCCGTGCACGCCGGGCAGGTGGTTGTCCAGCAGGATCAGGTCGGGCTGCAGCTCCTGCGCGCGGCGTTGCGCCTCGCCGGCATCGCCGGCGTCGCCCACGACCTCGAACTGCGGCTCGCGCGCCAGCAGTGCGGTCAGGCCGCGGCGGAACAGCGTGTGGTCGTCGACCACCAGGATGCGGATGCGCGTGCCGTCGTCGCTCACGCGGCCTCCGCGAGCGCGTCGTGCCGATCCGCCGCCGGTGGCAATGTCAGCACCACCGAGGTCCCGCGGCCCGGCGTCGAGAACACTTCGAGCGTGGCACCCAGCCGCGCGGCCCGCTCGCTCATGATGCGCAGGCCGACGTGGGTCTCGTCCGGCGGGCCGGCCGCGGGGTCGAAGCCGATGCCGTCGTCGCGCACCTCGAAACGCCACTGCGGCTGCTGCTGCACGTCGACCCAGACGCGGCTCGCGCGGGCGTGCTTGCGCACGTTCGACAGCGCCTCCTGCACGATGTGCAGCACCTGCACCTGCAGGTCCGGCGCGAGCGGCAGCCCGTGCCCGCCGACCTGCAGCTGCGCCGCCAGCCCGCTCTGGTGCTCGAACTTGCGCAGCGTGGTCTGCAGCGCCGGCTCGATGTCCTCGCCGTTGGTGCGCGTGCGGAAGTGCACCAGCAGCTCGCGCACGTCACCGTAGCTTTCGCGCACGCCGGTGTCGATCTCCTGCGCCACCTGCTCGAGCTGCTGCCGGTCGCCGCGGTGCAGCGCGTCGCGCAGCAGCTGCACCTGGATCTTCAGGAACGCCAGCGACTGGGCGATCGAGTCGTGCAGCTCGCGTGCGATGAAGCTGCGCTCCTGCGCGACCGCGGCCTCCTTCTCGAGTGCATTCAGGCGCAGGTTCTCCATCGCGCCGGCCAGGTGCGCGGCCAGCGCCTCGAGCAGGGAGCGCTCCGCGTCGCTGAGCGTGAACTGGGCATGGAACAGCAGGTCGAGCTCACCCATCAGGCGCTCGTGCTGGCGGATCGGCACCGTGACCACCGTCTCGAACCCCGCCTGCGCGCAATGCGCGAGACCGGGCTGCGCCGCCGCGCTGCGGATCGGGATCACGCGCACACCCGTCGGCGCGCTGCCGCAGTGGCACTGGCCGGCGTGCACGCAGTGCTCGCCCTCGCGCATCGCGGGCGGCAGGCCTTCGCTGGCCAGCAGCAGGAAGCGCTCGCTGGCCTCGTCGGCCCAGCGCAGCGCGACCGCATCGGCATGCACGACATGCCGGATGCGCTGCACGAAGCCGGCCGCCAGCGGCTCCAGCGCGGTGCTGCCCGCGGCCAGCGCCGTGACGTCGTACAGCGCCTCGAGCCGCTCGCGCTTCTCCTCCAGCTGCGCGGTCTTCTCGCTGACCTTCGCCTCCAGGTTCCGGTACAGGTGCTGCAGGTGCTCGGCCATCTGGTTGAAGCCGTCGGCCAGCGTGCCGAACTCGTCGTGCGTGGGCCGGTTCACGCGGGTGCCGAAGTCACCCGCCTGGATGCCTTCGATCGCACCCTTGAGCTGCCCCACCGGCTCGAGCACGAAGCGGTAGCCGGTGTAGACCAGCACCGCGGCGCCGGTCACCGCCAGCGCCATCATCGCGGTCTGCAGCAGGTGCATCAGCGCGGTCCAGCGCGACAGGTGCACCTCGATCGCGCCGACCAGCGTCTCGATGCGGGCCGTGAAGTCGGCCGCATCGCGCCGCAGCGCGGCCGGCGAATCGACCACGCCGGCGCCCCAGCGCTCGCGGAAGCGCTGCCAGTCCGACGCCACTTCCGCAAACGCGGCGGTGCTGCGTTCGTCCCAGGGCAGCAGCAGCGGACGCTCCGGGTCGCCGTGGCGCAGCAGCGCGACGCTGCGGTCGAACTCGGCCACCAGCGCCGGCAACGCACCGCCGTCGCCGGTGCCGGCGGACAGCGCGATGCGGTAGGTCTGCATGCGCATCCGCCCCGCCTCGTTGACGGCGGCCGCACCGCCGTCGAGTTGCCAGGAGACCCACAAGGTCAGCCCGATCGACAGCAGCCCGAGCAGCAGGAACGGCGTGGCGACCAGCGCCAGCTTGGTCCCGAGCGTCCAGGTGCGGCCGTTCTGCATGGCCGCGAGTCTTGGGCAGCCGGGCCCGGCCGGGCTTGATCGTCGTCAATCGGCGGCGGCGCACTCGAAGACGATCTGCGCCGGCGCCTCCGCGCCGATCAGCACCTGGGCGTGCGGCGCGAGCAGCATGGTCTCGCCGGCGCCGAGGAAGTGGTCGTCGGGGTCGCGCGCCTGCGTGATCCAGACGCGGCCGGCGTCGACGCGCAGCCGCACGGCCTCGCGCTGGCGCCAGCGCATCAGGCGGCCGGTCGGCAGTTGCAGGGCGACGGGGGGTTCGAAGTTCAGCATGGGAGCCTCGCGGACGGGTGACGACAGGGCACCAGTGTTCCGGGTGGGGCCGGTTCGCGACAGCGCCAGCGCTGGCCAATCTGCACCGGTACAGAGGGGTCCGCCGGGGGTTCTGTACCGGCCGGCAATGGGCACCTCTGTACTGGTACGGCGGCGACGGCCGGGTTCACAATGACCCGCATGGACGCTGCCGTCGATCCCTCCGGCCCCCTGTACCAGCGCATCGCCGCCCGGCTCGAGGCGGCGATCGCGGGCGGCGCGCTGCGCGCCGGCACGCGGCTGCCCTCGGTGCGCCAGCTGAGTCACCAGCATGGCGTGAGCATGAGCACCGCGCTGCAGGTCTACCGCAGCCTGGAGAACCGCGGTGTGGTCGAGGCGCGGCCGAAGTCCGGCTACTACGTCGCCGCGCGCGCGCCGGTGCTGCCCGAGCCGCAGCTCGACCTGCGCTGGGAGGCCCCGTCGCTGGTCAACATGGACCAGGTGCTGCAGGAGTTCCTCTGGATCGTCAACGATCCGCTCGCGGTGCCCTCGTTCCACGCCCAGCCGGCACGCACGCTGCTGCCCGAGGCCAAGCTGCAGCACCTGATGGCGGGCGTGAACCGCCGCCACCCGGAATTCGCGTCACGCTGCCAGATGGAGGGCAGCACGGCGCTGCGGCAGGAGATCGCGCGCCGCGCGGTCGCCTCCGGCGCGCAGCTGCGGCCGGAGGAGATCGTCATCACCAACGGTGGCATGGAGGCCGTCTACCTCGCGCTGCGCTCGGTGGCGCAAGCCGGCGACACCATCGTGCTGGAGTCGCCGACCTACTTCCACCTGCTGCAGGTGATCGAGAGCCTGGGCATGCGCGCGCTCGAGATCCCGACCCATCCGCGCGACGGCCTGTCGCTGGAGGCGCTGGACTTCGCGACGCAGCAGCCCGGCGCCGTGCGGGCCTGCGTGCTGCTGCCGAATTTCCCGAACCCGATGGGCAGCCTGATGCCGGTCGAGCGCAAGCGCGCGCTGGTGAAGATGATGGGCGAGCGCGGCATCACGCTGATCGAGAGCGACATCTACGGCGAGATCCACTTCGGCGAGCAGCGCCCGCCGGTGCTGAAGAGCTTCGACCCCGACGGGGACATCATCCTGTGCTCGGCCTTCACGAAGACCGTCGCGCCGGGTTACCGGATCGGCTGGGTCGCGCCCGGGCGGCACTTCATCAAGACGCAGTCGCTGAAGTTCCGCACCTCGGTGGCCTGCCCGATGGTCACGCAGGAGGTGCTGGCGCAGTTCATCCGCGACGGCGGCTACGACCACCACCTGCGCAAGCTGCGCGCCGCGCTGAAGACGCAGATGCTGCAGATGGCCGACGCGGTGGCGCGCCACTTCCCGATGGGCTGCCGGCTCTCGCTGCCGCAGGGCGGCATGATGCTGTGGATCGAGCTGCCGCGGCATGTCGACTCGCGCGAGGTGTTCGCGATGGCGCGCCTGGAGCACATCGGCGTCGCGCCGGGCGCGGCGTTCTCGACCAGCCGCCGCTTCGACCACTTCATCCGCCTGCAGTACGGCGAGCCGTTCACCGCCCGCACCGAGGCGGCGATGCAGAAGCTCGGCCAGATCGTCGCGCGGCTGGCGCAGGCCGACGTGCCAAGCGCGGCACGGGCCTCGGAGCGGGACTCGCCGTCGATGGCTTGAAGGCGTCTGGCGACCAGGTCCAGTCGACTGCAGCCGTCTGCGCAGCGCCACTGACCAGGAGGATTCCGCAGTCCTGAATCTCCGTTTCCTGGCCCGTCACAGCCCGTCGTCAATCGAATCGTTCGGGTGGCCGCAACCCTGGCCTGGAGTCGCTGCGCGTCGATCCGCGCACGATCAGCGTCGTCGGCAGCAGCAACGATTCGGCGGTCTGCCCGGCCAGCTTGGCGAGCAGACGGTCGACGAGGGCCTTGCCGGCGCCGTCGATGTCCTGACGCACGGTGGTCAGCGGCGGGTTCGCATCCGCGGCCAGCGCGATATCGTCGAAGCCGATGACCTGAACGTCCTGTGGAACGCGCCGGCCGCTGGCGGCCAGCGCGGCCATTGCGGCCAAGGCGAGGCGGTCGCTGGCGGCAAATATGGCGTCGAAGTCGGGCCCTTTGGCGAGGAGGCGCTCGATCTCCTCGCGGGCAGCCTGTGGCACGAACGGCACCGGCCGAGTCAGCTGCGGGTCCGACTCGATGCCTCGCGCCCGCAAGGCCGCCAGATGGCCGTCATGCCGTTGCGCGATCTCGGGCAGACTCGGGTCGCCGAGAAACACGATGCGGCGTGCGCCGCCGTCGACCAGATGTCCGGTGGCCTGGAAGCCGCCTTGCGTGTTGTCGCTGCCCACGCTGCAGTAGAGCTGGTCCTTCAGGCGCGCACCCCAGACGACGAACGGGATGCCGCGCACGGCGAGCGCATTGATGCGGTCGTGGTGGTGCTCCTGGCCCAGCAGGATGGTGCCGATGCACTGGCGCGTCTCGTATGGCTTGGCCACGCGGTCGAAGTCGTCCGCCTCGACCGCCTCGATCAGCATGCTGTGGCCGCTGTCGATCAGCGCATCGCCGATGGCGCCGATCAGCGCGAGGAAGAAAGGGTCCTTGAAGTGCCGGCGCTGCTCGGGGTGGTAGGGAAAGGCCACCGCCACGGTCTGTAGCTGCTTGCCGCGCATCATCTGCGCGCCGGCATCCACCGAGTAGTGCAGGGAGCGCGCCAGTTCGCGGATGCGCTGCTTCGTCTCCGCCGAGAGCCGCGGGTGGTTGCTCAGGGCACGCGAAACAGTCGAGATCGATACGTTCGCCAGCCGGGCGATGTCGGCCATCTGCAGCCGGGAGGGCTTGGGCGGTTCGGCAGCCATGCGCGATCTTAGAGCAAACGGTTGCGCCATCAGTGCGCCTTTGAACGATTTCCCCTTAAGTTACGCGCAGGTACTACTGGTTTGCCCCAAGTGCAAACGTTTGCTCATTAGCGATGATGAAGGCAAGGAAGACGCCGACTGAAGCACGGCAGCGTCCTCCCCAAGGCAGCAGTACCCCAGGCAGTCACGTTCGGGGGCCGCCCTTGCCCGAAATTCAAACCGCTTTGGCCGATCTGTGCTTGCCGGCCTGAGGAGACAACCGATGAGATCCATTTCTTCCTCGCACAGCCTGGTCGCCGCCGCCGTCGGACTGCTGATGGCCGGGGCGTCCGCAGCAGCCCCCGTCGAGTTCGGCGGTTATTTCCGCAGCGGCGCCGGCAGCAGCAGCGAGGGCGGCAAGGAGGTCTGCTTCCGCCTGCCCGGCTCGGTGCTGTGGTTCCGGCTCGGCAACGAGTGCGACACCTATGCCGACCTGGTGTTCCGCTCCACGCTCGGCCAGGTCGACGGCACCACGTTCAAGTCGACCTTCCGCTTCTCCTACGGCACCCAGGGCATCGCCAATTGGGAGCAGACCTCGCCGTCGTTCCGCGAGGTGTTCGTCGAAGCGCAGGACATCGGCGCGGGCATGGGCATGCCGGCCTTGAAGGGGGCCTCGCTCTGGGCCGGCAAGCGCTTCTACGGCAACCGCGACATCCACATGCTCGACTACGGCTTCTGGGAGCCGAACCAGGGCGTCGGCTTCGGCCTGGAGAACGTCGACGCGGGCATCGGCAAGTTCTCCTACGCGCTGATGCGCATCGGCGACTTCACCGGCTACGGCATCAGCCCCGCGCTGGGCGGCTTCAACCCCGACCTGATCGGCGGAGGCTCGCGCACGGTGAGCGTGCACGACTTCCGGCTCGAAGGCATCGAGACCAGTCCGGGCGGCAAGCTCGCGCTGGGCCTGGACCTCTCGCTGAAGAACAACCGCGACGGCCAGAGCAGCTACACGGTGGACACCGTCCAGCCGATCGACATCGACAACGACCCCGCCACGCCGCCCGTCAACGTGGTCGTGCGCGAGACGCGCACCATCGACAACCAGGCCGGCCGCAACGGTCTGGGCCTGCACGTCCAGCACACGCAGGACGACCTGCTGGGCCTCGGCGGCTTCAACCAGATCGTCCTGAAGGGCGCGAAGGACGCGATGACGTTGCGCGGCTGGGGCATCGCCGGCAGCACCGAGAAGCGCCGCGAGTGGCTGCTGTTCGACCACTGGGTGATGGAGCCCAAGGGCCTGCCGGTCACCGCGTCGTTCACCGCCGGCATGCGCCACGCGAAGGTCGAGGGCTTGACGAACAAGGAGTTCTGGATCGGCGCGCGCCCGCAATACCACCTCAACAACATCTGGAGCCTGATGTCGGAGGTCGGCTACCAGCAGGCGCGCTCGGACGGCGACGCCCTCGGCTGGCGCAAGCTGGCCAAGGCGACCGTCGGCACCCAGTTCTCGATGGGCCGCAGCATCTGGTCACGGCCGGCAATCCGCTTTTTCGCCACCTACGCGAAGTGGAACGACGCGGCCGCCGCCGCGGGCTCGGTCACCTGCACCGGCCGCGACTGCAACACCCCCGTCGACGCCTTCCGCGACAAGCGCAGCGGCGTCAGCTACGGCGTCCAGGTCGAAGGCTGGTTCTGACGACTCCCCCCTCAATCGAACGGAGACCCCTCATGCGCATCGCATTCACCCGCCTCGCCGCCGCCCTGCTCGCCACCGGCATCACCGCCGGGGCTGGCGCCGCCACGCTCACCATTTCCTGCGGCTCGAACGCAGCCGACGCCGAGTACTGCGGCAAGTTCGCCCAGGAGTGGGGGCGCCGCAACGGCCACACGGTGAAGATGTACTCGGCGCCCGCCAGCGCCACGGACAACCTCGCCCTGCTGCGCCAGCAGTTCGCTGCGAAGTCATCGGACATCGACGTGATCCTGATCGACGTCGTCTGGCCGGGTGTCATCAAGGACCATCTGGTCGACCTGAAGCCCTACAGCCAGGGCGCCGAGGCCAGGCACTTCCCGGCCATCGTCGCGAACAACACCGTCGACGGCCGCCTGGTCGGCATGCCCTGGTACACCGATGCCGGCCTGCTGTACTTCCGCCGAGACCTGCTCGACAAGTACAAGCTCAAGCCGCCCACGACCTGGGACGCCCTGGCTGTGGCGGCGAAGACTGTGATGGAAGGCGAACGTGCGGCCGGCGCCAAGGACTTCCAGGGTTTCGTGTTCCAGGCCAAGGCCTACGAAGGCCTGAGCTGCGATGCGCTCGAATGGGTGGCGAGCTTCGGCGGCGGCGAGTTGGTGGACAAGACCGGTGCCGTCACGATCAACAACCCGGCGGCCGCCCGGGCGCTGGACACGGCGGCCGGCTGGGTCGGCACCATCGCGCCGAGCGGCGTGCTCAACTATGGCGAGGAAGACACACGCGGGGTGTTCCAGACCGGCGGCGCACTCTTCATGCGCAACTGGCCCTACGCGTGGTCGCTCGCGCAGGCGGCGGACAGTCCCATCAAGGGCAAGGTCGGCATCGTGCCGCTGCCTGCGGGCCCCGGCGGGAAGCCGGCCGCAACGCTCGGCGGCGCGCAGCTCGGCGTCTCGAAGTACTCGAAGAACGTCGCCGCGGCGGCCGCACTCGTGATGTACATGACCGGCGCAGAGGTGCAGAAGAAGCGCGCCATCGGCGGCTCGTACAACCCGACCATCGTCGACCTCTACAAGGACCCGGAGGTCCTCAAGGCCAATCCCTTCATGGGCGACCTGCTGCCGGTCTTCACCAGCGCCGTCGCGCGGCCGGCCACCGTGACCGGCCTCAAGTACCCGGAGGTCAGCCGGGCCTTCTGGGATTCGGCGCACGACGTGCTGTCCAGGAAGATCAACGGCGCCGAGGCGGTGCGCAGACTCGAGGGCAAGCTCAAGCAGATCAAGCGTCAAGCGTGGTGAGGAGCGGGCGATGAACTCGAACACCGAAGCGACGCGCGAGTGGTGGCGCGGCAGCGTGATCTACCAGGTCTATCCACGCAGCTTTGCCGACAGCAACGGCGACGGCATCGGCGACCTGCCGGGCATCACCGCGCACCTGCCCTACATCGCCGACCTCGGGGTCGACGCGATCTGGTTGTCGCCCTTCTTCAAGAGTCCGATGAAGGACTTCGGCTACGACGTCGCCGACCACGACGCGGTCGACCCGATGTTCGGCCGGATCGACGACTTCGTCGCGCTGACGGCGCGGGCGCACGAACTCGGCCTGAGGGTGATCATCGACCAGGTGCTCTCGCACACTTCCGACGAGCACGCCTGGTTCGTCGAGAGCCGCCAAAGCCGCGACAACGACAAGGCCGACTGGTACGTCTGGGCCGATGCGAAGCCCGACGGCACCCCGCCGAACAACTGGCTCAGCGTGTTCGGCGGCAGCGCCTGGCAGTGGGACACGCGGCGCCGCCAGTATTACCTGCACAACTTCCTCGCCGCGCAGCCGGACCTGAACTTCCACTGCCCGGCCGTGCAGGACGCGCTGCTCGAGACGCTCGGCCGCTGGCTGGACCGCGGGGTCGACGGCTTCCGCCTCGATGCCATCAACTTCTGCTTCCACGACCGCCTGCTGCGCGACAACCCGGGCCGTGGCATGCCCGAGGGCGACGACCCGACGGCGCCCGCCGCGAACCCGTACAGCTGGCAGCTGCACCTGCACGACAAGAGCCAGCCGGAGGCGCTGCAGTTCCTGCGCCGAGTGCGAGCGCTGGTCGAAGCGCGCGGCGACGCGACGCTGCTGGGCGAGATCGGCGACGAGCGCGGCATGGCGATGGTGGCCCAGTACACCGAAGGCGGCGACAAGCTGCACCAGGGCTATTGCTTCGACCTGCTGTCGGCGGAGCACAGCGCGGCCTACATCCGCGGCGTCATCGAGCGCTTCGAGGGCATGCCGGGCGATGGCTGGCCGTGCTGGGCGCTGTCCAACCACGATTGCATGCGCTGGGCCACGCGCTGGGGTGGCGCGCACCCGCCGCCGGGGCTGCTTCGACTGGGTGTCGCGTTGCAGGCCAGCCTGCGCGGCAGCGTGTGCCTGTACCAGGGTGAGGAGCTGGGACTGCCCGAGGCCGAGCTGAATCGCGAGGACCTGCGCGACCCCTACGGCATCGCGATGTGGCCGGAGTTCAAGGGCCGTGACGGCTGCCGCACGCCGATGCCGTGGGACTCGAATGCCGCCGACCTCGGCTTTGGCAGCGGCGAGACGCCCCCTTGGCTACCGATCGCCGGCGCGCATCGGCCGTTGGCCACCGACCTCCAGGAGGTGGACCCGAGCTCACAGCTGCACCATGTGCGGCGCCTGCTGCGTTGGCGCAGGACGCAGCCCGCACTGATCCATGGGTCCGTGGAGCTGTTGCCCGCTCACCCGCAAGTGCTGGCCTTCGTGCGCTCGTTGGATGGCAAACGCGTGCTGTGTGCGTTCAATTTGAGCGACCAGGCCGCGACGATGCCGCTTCGTGGCACCGAACGACTGGGCGATCTGCGGCACGAGAGCGGCGTCAGCGGTGCAAGAGCCGGCGTTGGCGTGATCGAATTCGAACCGTTCGGAGCGCTCTTCGCCAGTCTGGATTGACCATCCTCCCGGCATCCGCGACCGAAAGCCCGGCAACCCTGACCGTTCAAGGCAGGACGCCAGTTCGTCGTGCGGAACCGGTGGCCCGGTCGGCGACGCCCGCCGACCTCCCATCGGCCTCAGGCCGCCAGCCGCTCCCGCATCGCCGCGATGACGGCCCGGTAGTCCTTCTGCCCGAAGATCGCGCTGCCGGCCACGAAGGTGTCGGCGCCGGCATCGGCCACGGCGCGGATGTTGTCGACCTTGATGCCGCCGTCGACCTCGAGGCGGATGTCGCGCCCGCTGGCGTCGATCAGGCGGCGCGCCTGCTCGATCTTGCGCAGCGCCGACGGGATGAAGCTCTGCCCGCCGAAGCCCGGGTTGACGCTCATGATCAGCACCAGGTCGACCTTGTCGATCACCCACTCGAGCACGTCCAGCGGCGTGGCCGGGTTGAACACCAGTCCGGCGCGGCAGCCCTCGGCGCGGATCAGCTGCAGCGTGCGGTCGACATGCGCGCTCGCCTCCGGATGGAAGCTGACCAGGTCGGCGCCGGCCTTCGCGAAGGCCGTGGCGAGCGCGTCCACCGGCTGCACCATCAGGTGCACGTCGATCGGCACGCGTGTGCCGTCCCCCTTCACGGCATGCTTGCGCAGCGCCTCGCAGACCATCGGGCCGAACGTCAGGTTCGGCACGTAGTGGTTGTCCATCACGTCGAAGTGGATCCAGTCGGCACCGGCCGCGATCACATCGCGCACTTCCTCGCCGAGGCGGGCGAAATCGGCCGAGAGAATCGATGGGGCGATGTAGCGGGGGGCAGGCGTCGGCATGGGCCTGGATTCTAGAATCGGCGCCATGGCCCATCCCGAGTTCACGAACACGGTCGCGGTGCGTCCGCTGCCCGAGCAGTCCGACCCGGAGCGGGGCCAGCACGCCTTCGCCTACACGATCACGATCCGCAACACCGGCGACGTGACGGCGCAGCTGGTCGCGCGCCACTGGATCATCACCGACGCGGAAGGCCACACCGAGGAGGTGCGCGGCTTGGCGGTGGTCGGCCACCAGCCGGTGCTCAAGCCGGGCGAAAGCTTCGAGTACACCAGCTGGACGCGCATCGGCACGCCGCACGGCACGATGCGCGGCACCTTCTTCTGCATGACCGAGGATGCCCGGCCGTTCGACGCGCCGGTGTCGGAGTTCGGGCTGACCACCGCCTCCGCGCTGCACTGAGGCGCCGCCGGCGCCCGCTCAGACCGCCGTCGAGCGCGCGACGCGAGCGGCCTGCAGGAAGGCCGTCATCAACGGGTCGCCGCTGAGCAGTGCCGGGTTCACCGCATGGAACTCCGGGTGCCACTGCACCCCGGCGACGAAGCCCGACCCGCGCGCGCGGATCGCCTCGACCACGCCGTCCTCGGTCGAGCGGGCCTCGACGGTCAGGTCGGCGCCGAGCTTGTCGACCGCCTGGTGGTGGATGCTGGTCACCAGGCCGCCGGGCACGCCGCTGTAGACCTCACCGAGCCGCGATCCGGGCTCGAACACCACCTCGTGGGACAGGCGGTCGTAGAGCTGCGCGTCGACGTGGTCGCGCGACTGCGCGCGCTGGGTCGGGATGTCCTGGAACAGCGTGCCCCCGAACGCGACGTTCAGCAGCTGCGAGCCGCGGCAGATGCCCAGCACCGGCTTGCCGCTGGCGAGGAAGCCCTCCAGCAGCTCGATCTCGTAGCGGTCGCGCACGGGGTCGCCGCCCCACTCCGGGCGCAGGGGCTCCTGGCCATAGCGGCTCGGCGACACGTCCGCCCCGCCCTGCAGCACCAGCCCGTCGAGCAGGTCCACGTACTGCTTGACCGAGACCTTGCGGCGCGACACCTCGGCGTCGAAGCCCAGCGTCGGCAGCATCAGCGCCAGCGCGCCGTGGCCCATGATCCAGTGCGCGATCGACTGCTCGAGGTATTGCAGCGTCTTGTTGCGGAAGCCGAGTTCCGCCGGAGGCGCGTGCAACAGCCGCGCGGACAGCCCGATGCGCAGCGGCGCGGGATTCACACCGGGCGGCCTCCCCAGCGCAGGCAATGCTGGCGCACCACTTCGGGCAACAGGTGTTCACGCTCCCACGCGGCCCGGGTCCAGGCCGCGTCGTTGCCGCCGCCCTCGACCTCGGCACGCAGGTAGCGGATCGCCTCCTCCGCCTGCAGCTCCATCGCGTGGATCTCGAGGGTGGCGAAGCTGGCGAGCAGGTCCTCGCGCAGGGTGCGGTTCTCGCCGGTCTTCGGATCGACGAAGCTGCCGTCCAGGCCGAAGCGGCAGGCCTGGAAGCGGTTGAAGGTGTAGGGCAGGTAGTCGTCCTCGGACAGCTCGTAGGGCCGCTCGACGCGCAGCCAGCGAGCCAGGCACTGCACGTAGCCGGCCAGCGCGGCGGCCTTCTCGATCGTCAGCGGCGTGTCCAGCACGCGCACCTCGATCGTGCCGTACTCCGGCTTGGGCCGGATGTCCCAGTAGAAGTCCTTCATGCTCTTGACGACCCCGGTGCGCGCCATCTTGTCGAAGTGCACCAGGAACTCGTCCCAGCGAAGCATGAACGGGGCCCGCCCGGACAGCGGGAACGCGAACACCGAGTTCAGCCGCGCCGAGTGGAAACCGGTGTCGGTGCCCTGCACGAACGGCGACGAGGCCGCCAGCGCGATCAGGTGCGGAATGAATCGGGAGAGGCCATGCAACAGCAGCAGCGCCTGGTCGGGCCCCGCGCAGCCGACATGCACGTGCTGCCCGAAGATGGTGAACTGCTTGGCCAGGTAGCCGTACAGCTCGGACAGCTGCTTGAAGCGCGGCCGGTCGTAGATGCGGCGCTGGCTCCAGTCCTGGAACGGGTGCGTGCCGCCGCCGCACAGGCCGACGTTGAGCTGGTCGGCGCACTGCAGCAGCGCGTCGCGCACCTCCGTGAGTTGCGCCAGCACCTCGCCGTGGTTGTTGCACACGCCGGTGGCCAGCTCGATCATGCTGTCCGTCATCTCCGGCGTCACCTGGCCCGGCAGCTTGTGCTTGCCGACCAGGCGCAGCAGGTCGCGCGCGGCCGGCGACAGGTCGTAGTCGTGCGTGTTGACGATCTGCAGCTCGAGCTCGACCCCGAGGGTCAGCGAGCGCGACTCGGCGAACGGGATCAGGCTCACCGGGCGGCCCTCCGCACTGCGTGCCCCGGGATGTGCACGACGAAACGGCCCGGCGCGCTCATGCCGCCAGCCCCCCGGGCCGCGTCGCGCCGGACGGCACGTCGCCGGCCATTCGCAGGCCCCACTGCACGGCCAGCGGACCGGCCAGCTCCATGATGGCGATTGCGCTCAGCACGATCGGCGCGAGCGCCGCGGCGATCTCCGGCTGCGCATGGTGGAGTTCCGCGAACAGCACCAGCGTCGTGCCCGAGATCGGCGCCAGCGTCAGCGACAGCGCGAGCCCCTGGCGCGCCTCGATGCCGCTCCAGCGCGCCAGCGCGACCACCGCGACCGCCTTGGCCGCGAAGCGGGCCGCCAGCATCACCGCCGCCGCCACGGCACCCATCATGAGTGCCTGCACCGACCAGGCCGAGCCGACCACGACGAACAGCATCAGCACCAGCACGCCGCCGGCCGTGCCGAAGTGGCGCGGCCACACCCAGGGGCGTTCGGTCGAGTTGCGTAGCACGACACCGGCCAGCAGCGGCACCAGCAGCGTGGACAGGTTGAACCAGCGCGCCAGCGTCAGCGCGAGCAGGATCATGCCCAGCAGCAGCAGCACGGAGTTCTCGTTGCGCAGGTCCAGGCGCCGCGCGATCCACGCCACCAGGCGGGCCAGCGCGAAGGCCACGACCACCGAGCCGACAAACACGTACAGCGGCTGCAGCACGGCACGCAGCCAGTCGCCCGAGCGGTCCAGGTGCAGCGCGCCGAGCACGAGCCGATGCGCGAGCACCGCGAAGAGGGTGTTCAGCACCGTCAGCATGATCATGCGTTCGGTGACCTGGCCGTCCGCCTTCAGCTCGCCGGCGACGCGGCCCACCACGGCGCCCGAGACGGCCACCGTCAGCGTCGCGCCGGCCAGCGCGACCGGGATCGCCACGCCGACGCCGACCAGCGCCCCCGCGACCGCCACGAAGCTGAGCAGCGATTCGACGGCGCTGGTCCACAGCAGCGCCGGGTTCAGGCGCAGCCAGCGCAGCCGCAGCCGGCTGCCGAGCTCGAACAGCAGCAGCGCGAGCGCGAGGTCGACGATGACCCGCAGGCCGCCGCCAAGCCGGCCGTCGTTCGGCCCCAGCCCGCCGAGCGCCAGCGCCATGCCGGCCAGGCTGTAGCCGACGATGCGCGGCAGCCCGAGCCCGCGCTGCACCGCCTCGCCGAGCAGGCCGCCGACGACCAGCGTCAGCGCGGACCAGAACAGGCCATCGGGGCGCGGCGGCCAGGGTGCAATCTGCAGGAAGTCGGCAATCTCGGGGAACATGGGCGGGGTCTCCGGGCGTCGGATCAGCTGGGACAGGCCCGGTTCCGGGGCGATGGTGAAACCCTCACCGCGGGTCCTCGGACTGACCGGGGCGCTCGCCGCGTCGTCGCCCGGCGAACATCGTCCACCAGACGATGCCGACCAGGACCAGCAGCGCCCCCAGGGCTTCCAGCAGAATCAGCCACATGATCGAATTTACCTGGTGCCGCCTCGCGGCAGCCGCGCTGATTCTAGGCGGCATCGCCGGCTGCGCCTTCGCGCCGGACGATGGCCCGGCGCCGACGCCCCCATCGACATCCGCCTCCGCGCCCGCCGCACCGACCATCGTCCGGGCGCGATCGCGCTGGATCAACGTCGACTGGTCCGAGCTGCCCGGCTGGTCGCTGGACACGACGCGCGAGCTGTGGCCGGCGCTGCAGCGCGGCTGCGAGCGGCCCGCGCCGGGCTGGCAGGGCATCTGCCTGGCCGCACGCGGCTTCGTGCCCGCCAGCGACGCGCAGGCCCGCGAGTGGCTGCAGGCACGGCTGCAGCCCTACCGGGTCGAGTCGCCCGAGGGCACGACGGAGGGCCTGATGACCGGCTACTTCGAGCCGCTCGTCGAGGCGCAGCGCCTGCCGCGCGCGGCCTTCCGCGTGCCGCTGCACGGCCCGCCGGACGACCTGGCGACGCGCAAGCCGTGGTGGACGCGCCAGCAGATCGAGTCGCTGCCGGCCGCGCAGGCCGCGCTGCGCGGTCGCGAGCTTGCCTGGGTGGCGGACCCGCTCGATGCGCTGCTGCTGCAGGTGCAGGGCTCGGGCCGACTGCTGTTCACCGAGCCCGGCGGCCGGCGCCAGCTGGTGCGGCTGGCCTACGCAGGGCACAACGACCAGCCCTACAAGTCGGTCGGCCGCTGGCTGATCGAGCAGGGCGAACTGAAGCCGGAGCAGGCCTCGTGGCCGGCCATTCGCGCCTGGGCGCGCGCCAACCCGAAGCGCCTCAACGAACTGCTGTGGAGCAACCCGCGCTACGTGTTCTTCCGCGAGGAGCCGCTGCCGGACCCGGCACTCGGGCCGCGCGGCGCGCAGGCCGTGCCGCTCACGCCCGGGCGCTCGATCGCGGTCGACCCGCTGTCGATCCCGTACGGCACGCCGGTCTGGCTGGACAGCACCGAGCCCTTGTCGACCACGCCGCTGCGCCGCCTCGTGATGGCCCAGGACACCGGCAGCGCGATCACCGGGGCGGTGCGCGCCGACTACTTCTGGGGCTGGGGCGAGGAGGCGGAAGCCCAGGCTGGCCGCATGAAGCAGCCGCTGCGGCTGTGGGTGCTGTGGCCGCGCTGGCCGAGCTGAACCGGCGCGCGACACGCTTCTTTGCGGGACCGCAATGCCCCCGTTGCGTGGCGGCGGGACAGTGGGCCATCGGGACTCCGCCTGTCCAGCATGATCCGCATCGCCGCCCTCGCCTTCGCCGCACTCGTGGCCCTGCCGGCCGCCGCGCGCGACGAGCGCCACCCCGCACCGCCGCCCGCCGCGCACCGCCCGGCGCCGCCGGCCGCGTTCGACGCCCGCTACCGGCACGACCACTATTACCCGGTGCCAGGCTACGTGGCGCCGGCGCTGCCGTCCGGCAGCGTCAGCATCGTGTTCGGGAGCAGCCACTTCTACTTCCACAGTGGCGTCTGGTACAGCCCGGTGGGCTCGCGCTTCCGCGTCGTGCTGCCACCGGTCGGCGTGGTGGTGCCGCTGCTGCCGCCGTCCTATGTCACGCTGTGGATCGGCGGCGCGCCGTACTACTACGCCAACGGCATCTACTACGCGCCGGCACCCGCGGGCTACGCGGTGGTCGCGCCGCCGCCGGGGGCGGAAGTCGCCACGCCGGTGCCGCCGGCCCCACCGCCGAAGGCGCTGCCCGAACCCATCGTCTACCCCCGCAACGGCCAGAACGCCGCCCAGACCGAGATCGACCGGCGCGAGTGCAACCGCTGGGCGACCGGCCAGCCCGGCGCGGTGGCCGACGCCAGCATCTACCAGCGCGCGTTGTCCGCCTGCCTGGACGGCCGCGGCTACACCGTGCGCTGAGGCGCGCGGCCGCGCCGCTCAGCGGCCGGCGACGCGCAGGTGCGCCAGCGGCAGCGCCCCGCCGGACTTGACCTCGCCGAGCGAGAAGCTCGTGTGCAGGTCCTTCACGTGGGGCAGGTTCAGCAGCGTGTCCAGCGCGAAGCGGGAGAAGGCGTCGAGGTCGGTCGCCGTGACCTGCAGCTCGAAGGTGCCCGAGCCCGAGATGTAGTGGCACGAGATCACCTCGGGCAGGCGGCGGATCGCCTCCTCCAGGCTGCGCGTGGCCGCCGCGGTGTTGCGGTCGGCATCGATGCGCACGAACGCGAGCACGCCCAGGCCGATGCGGCGCCGGTCCAGCTCGGCGCGGTAGCCGGTGATGTAGCCCTGCTCCTCGAGCCAGCGCACGCGGCGCCAGGTCGGCGCCGCCGACAGGCCGATGCGCGAGGCGAGTTCGGCGTTGGACAGGCGCGCTTCCTGCTGCAGTTCGCGCAGGATCGCCACGTCGTAGCGGTCCAGGTCCGCGCCGAGCCGGTCCGCCGCCTCCGGCGCGGGATCTGGGGTTTTCCCTGGAATGGCCATGCTGAGCGTGATTCTGATCGATTGGCGCCAGCATGAGCAAGATCGTTGCTCAACGACCTGCTCAGGCGGCAACAAAGGAAAGCACCTGCCCGGCAAGCCTGCCTACACTGCGAGTCGCCCGACGATGGAGCCCCGGCCATGAACGCACCCTTGCCCGAGTCGATCCGCAAGGCGCTGGAAAGCGTCTCCCTGGATGACAAGTACCGCCTCGAGCACGGGCGGGCCTTCATGAGCGGCGTGCAGGCGCTCGTGCGGCTGCCGATGCTGCAGCGCACGCGCGATGCGGCGGCCGGGTTGAACACCGCCGGCTTCGTCAGCGGCTACCGCGGCTCGCCGCTGGGCGGCTACGACCAGGCGCTGTGGGCCGCGAAGAAGCACCTCGCGGCGCAGAACGTCGTGTTCCAGCCGGGCGTCAACGAGGAGCTCGCCGCCACCGCGGTGTGGGGCACGCAGCAACTGGACCTGTACCCGCAGTCGAAGAAGTTCGACGGCGTGTTCGGCATCTGGTACGGCAAGGGCCCGGGCGTGGACCGCTGCTCCGACGTGTTCAAGCACGCCAACATGGCCGGCACCTCGAAGCACGGCGGCGTGATCGCGATCGCCGGCGACGACCACATCGCCAAGAGCAGCACCGCGGCGCACCAGAGCGACCACATCTTCAAGGCCTGCGGGCTGCCGGTGTTCTTCCCGTCCAGCGTGCAGGACATCCTCGACATGGGCCTGCACGCGTTCGCGATGAGCCGCTTCGCCGGCGTGTGGACCAGCATGAAGACGATCCAGGAGATCGTCGAGTCCTCGGCCAGCGTCTCGGTCGACCCCGACCGGGTCGAGATCCTGCTGCCGCAGGACTTCGCGATGCCCGAGGGCGGCGTGCACGTGCGCTGGCCGGATGCGCCGCTCGAGCAGGAGTCGCGCCTGTTCGACACCAAGTGGTACGCGGCGCTGGCCTACGTGCGCGCCAACCGGCTGAACCACAACGTGATCGCCGGCCCGCGCGACCGCTTCGGCATCATCGCCAGCGGCAAGGCCTACAACGACACGCGCCAGGCGCTGCACGACCTGGGCCTGGACGAGGCCGCCTGCGGCCGGCTGGGCATCCGGCTGCACAAGGTCAACGTGGTCTGGCCGCTGGAGGCGACCATCACGCGCGAGTTCGCGCTCGGGCTGCAGGAGATCCTGGTCGTCGAGGAGAAGCGCCAGGTGATCGAGTACCAGCTCAAGGAGGAGCTGTACAACTGGCGCCCCGACGTGCGGCCGAACGTGCTGGGCAAGTTCGAGGAGGCCGAGGGGGACCACTCCGGCGGTGAATGGTCGCGCGCCAACCCGAGCGAGAACTGGCTGCTGCGCGCGCAGGCCGACCTGACGCCGGCGATCATCGCCAAGGCGATCGCCCGGCGGCTGAAGAAGCTCGGCGTCGACGCCGACACCGCGGCGCGCATGGACGCGCGCGTCGCCGTCATCGAGGCCAAGGAGCGCTCGCTGGCCGAGGTCAAGGGCGGCGGCGCCGACCGCACGCCGTGGTTCTGCAGCGGCTGCCCGCACAACACCAGCACCAAGGTGCCCGAGGGCTCGCGCGCGGTGGCCGGCATCGGCTGCCACTACATGGCGGTGTGGATGGACCGCAGCACCGTGACCTTCAGCCAGATGGGCGGCGAAGGCGTGTCGTGGGTCGGCCAGGCGCCGTTCACGACCGACAGGCACATCTTCGCGAACCTCGGCGACGGCACCTACTACCACTCGGGCCTGCTCGCGGTGCGCCAGAGCATCGCGGCCGGCGTCAACATCACCTACAAGATCCTCTTCAACGGCGCCGTCGCGATGACCGGCGGCCAGCCGGTGGACGGCCAGCTCGACGTCGCGCAGATGACGCGCGAGCTGGAGGCCGAGGGCGCGAAGAAGATCGTCGTCGTGACCGACGAGCCGCAGCGGTACGCGGGGGCGCCGATCCGGCTCGCGCCGGGCGTGACGGTGCACCACCGCGACGAGCTCGACACGATCCAGCGCGAGCTGCGCGAACTGCCCGGCTGCACGATCATCATCTACGACCAGACCTGCGCCACCGAGAAGCGGCGCCGCCGCAAGCGCGGGACGCTGGCCGAGCCGGACACGCGGGTGGTCATCAACGAGCTGGTGTGCGAGGGCTGCGGCGACTGCTCGGTGCAGTCGAACTGCCTCTCCGTCGAGCCGGTCGAGACCGAGTTCGGCCGCAAGCGCCGCATCAACCAGAACACCTGCAACAAGGACTACTCCTGCGTGAAGGGCTTCTGCCCGAGCTTCGTCAGCGTGCAGGGCGGGCGGCTGAAGTCGGCGAAGAAGGACACGGCCGCACGGCCCGATCCGTTCCAGGGCCCGGCCCTGCCGGAGCCGGCGCTGCCGCTGGCGCGCAACGACGCCGACCAGGCCTGGGGCATCGTCGTCGCCGGCGTCGGCGGCACCGGGGTGATCACGATCGGCCAGCTGCTCGGCATGGCGGCCCACCTGGAGGGCAAGGGCATCGTCACGCAGGACGCCGCGGGCCTGGCGCAGAAGGGCGGCTCGACCTGGAGCCACATCCAGATCGCGAACCGGCCGGAAGCGATCCACACCACCAAGGTTGGCACGGCCGAGGCGGACCTGGTGATCGGCTGCGACGCGATCGTCACCGCCAACAAGGCGACGCTCGCGGTGGTCCGCGAGGGCCGCACGTTCGTCGCGATGAACGTGCACGGCACCCCGACGGCCGCGTTCGTGCACAACCCGGACTGGCAGTTCCCCGGCGGCAACTGCGAGGCCGCGGTGGCCGCCGCCGCCGGCCCGGGCGGATTCGGCGCGCTCGATGCCGATGCGCTGGCCACCGGGCTGCTGGGCGACTCGATCTACACCAACCCGCTGATGCTGGGCTACGCCTGGCAGCGCGGCCGCGTGCCGCTGTCCTACGCGGCGCTGATGCGCGCGATCGAGCTGAACGCCGTGCAGGTCGAGAACAACAAGGCCGCGTTTGAATGGGGCCGGCGCGCGGCGCACGACCTCGGCGCCGTACAGGCGCTGCTCAAGCCCGCGCAGGTGATCGAGTTCGTCAAGCGCCCCTCGCTGGAGGACAGCGTGGCCCGGCGCGTCGAGTTCCTGACCGGCTACCAGGACGCCGCCTACGCGGCGCAGTACCGCAGCTTCGTCGAGCGCGTGCGCGCGGCCGAGGAGAAGCTCGGCGGCACGAAGCTGACCGAGGCGGTGGCACGCTACCTCTTCAAGCTGATGGCCTACAAGGACGAGTACGAGGTGGCCCGGCTGCACACGGACCGGCGTTTCCTCGACAAGGTCGCCGCGCAGTTCGAGGGCGACTTCAAGCTCAACTACCACCTCGCGCCGCCGCTGCTGGCCGCGCGCAATGCGCAGGGCGAACTCGTCAAGCGGCGCTATGGCGCGTGGATGCACAAGGCCTTCGGCCTGCTGGCCCGCCTGAAGGGCCTGCGCGGCACCGCGTTCGATCCCTTCGGCCGCACCGAGGAACGCCGCACCGAGCGGGCGCTGATCGGCGAGTACCGCGCCAGCATCGAGGAACTGCTCGGCGCGCTGAGCGCGGAGCGCCTGCCGCTGGCGCTCGAGATCGCACGGCTGCCGGAGGAGATCCGCGGCTACGGCCACGTGAAGGCACGCCACCTCGCGGCGGTGCGCGGCCGCTGGTCCGAGCTGCTCGCGCGCTGGCGCAGCGGCGCGGCGGAGCGCGCCGCCGCCTGACGATCAGATCAGGCCGCCGCCGCGGCCCGTCGCCAGACCAAGGGGGCTTCGGCCCCCTTTTCTCGTTGTCAACCTTCCGCACCCGGGCGAAGGGCTAAATGCATTTGTACAAATTGAATTGATAAAATCGCGGGCTCAGCAACGAGTGAAGGGAACCTGCGGCCTCATGTGTGGAATTGCGGGAGAAGTCCGTTTCGACGGCAACGCGGCCGACGCCCAGGCGGTCGGCCGGATGACGGAAACGATGCGTCCGCGCGGGCCGGATGCGGGCGGCGCGGTGCAGCAGGGCCGGGTCGCGTTCGGGCATCGGCGCCTGCGCATCATCGACCTGAGCGAGCGCGGCCAGCAGCCGATGGTGGCATCGGACCTCGGCCTCACGCTGGTCTTCAACGGCTGCATCTACAACCACCGCGAACTGCGCGCCGAGCTCGAGCAGGACGGGGCACGCTTCTTCTCCGACAGCGACACCGAGGTGCTGCTGCGCGCCTACCACCGCTGGGGTCCCGCTTGCGTCGAACGGCTGCAGGGCATGTTCGCCTTCGCGATCTGGGAGCGCGACAGCGGCCGCGTCGTGCTCGGTCGCGACCGGCTGGGCATCAAGCCGCTGTACCTCTCGACCTCGCCGGACGGCCGGCGCCTGCGCTTCGCCTCGACGCTGCCGGCGCTGCTGGCCGCGGGCGACGTCGACACCGCGATCGACGCCCAGGCGCTCGAGCACTACCTGATGTGGCACGCCGTCGTGCCGGCGCCGCTGACGCTGTTGCGCGGCGTGCGCAAGCTGCCGCCCGCGACGCTGTGCATCCTGGAGCCGGACGGGCGCCGCGAGGACCGCCGCTACTGGGCCCCCGACTTCGCGCCGGATCCCGCGATCACCGCGCTGCCCTACAAGGAACGCGAACGGCTGCTGCAGCTGGCGCTCGAACAGGCGGTGCGCCGCCGCATGGTGGCCGACGTGCCGGTGGGCGTGCTGCTGTCCGGTGGTGTCGACTCGAGCCTGATCGTCGCGCTGCTCGCACAGGCCGGCCAGCGCGAGCTGGAGACCTTCTCGATCGGCTTCGCCGCGGCCGGCGGCGAGCCGGGCGACGAGTTCCGCTACTCGGACCGCGTCGCGCGCGAGTTCGGCACGCGCCACCACCGCATCGAGATCGACGACACGACCCTGCTGGCCGAACTGCCGGCGGCGATCCACGCGATGTCCGAACCGATGGTCAGCCACGACAACATCGGCTTCTACCTGCTCTCGCGCGAGGTGTCCCGCCACGTCAAGGTGGTGCAGAGCGGCCAGGGGGCCGACGAGGTGTTCGCCGGCTACCACTGGTACCCCGCGCTGGCGGAGAGCACCGACGCGGCCGGCGACTACGCGCGCGTCTTCTTCGACCGTGACGACGAGGACTACCGCCGCACGGTCGGCGACGCCTACCTGTGCGCCGGCGCGAGCCGCGCCTTCGTCGAGGAGCATTTCGCGCGCCCCGGCGCCGCCACGCCGCTGGACCGGGCGCTGCGCCTGGACACCACCGTGATGCTGGTGGACGACCCGGTCAAGCGGGTGGACAACATGACGATGGCCTGGGGCCTGGAGGCGCGCGTGCCCTTCCTCGACCACGAGCTGGTCGAGCTCGCCGCCCGGCTGCCCGCCTCCGACAAGCTGAGCGACGGCGGCAAGGGCATCCTGAAGGCGGTCGCGCGGCGCGTGCTGCCGGCCGAGATCGTCGACCGGCCGAAGGGCTACTTCCCGGTGCCGGCTCTGAAGTACCTCGCGGGGCCGACGCTCGAATGGGTGCGCGACGCCCTGCACAGCCCGGCGGCGCGGGCCCGCGGCCTGTTCCGGCCCGCCGCGATCGACACGCTGCTGACCGATCCTGGCCGGCACATCACCCCGCTGCGCGGCTCCAAGCTGTGGCAGCTCGGCCTGCTCGAGCTGTGGCTGCAGTCGCATGGCCTGTGAGGCGACCCGAGATGATGATGACCCGAGAAACCCACCTTCCGAACCCGATGGATCCGCAGGACATGATGTCGCTGCGGCACTGGGACGCGGCCGGCTCGCCCCCCGCCGCGCACCCGGACATGACACACGAGGCGACGGTCGACTGCGGCTGGGGCCGCCTGATCTTCGGCCAGACCTTCGGCGACGCCCGCGCGCTGGCGGCGACGATCCGCGCCGAGCGGCCCGGGCGGCGCGACGTCGCGCTGTACCTGCGCGACCCGCAGGTGGTGCTGGCGCAGGCCCCGCAGGAGCTGTTCATCGACCCCTCCTACACCTACCGGCTGGCGCTGGACGGCGAGCCCGCGCCGGCACCGCAGTCCGGCCTGCTCGTCCGCAGCGCCCGGCCCGAGGATGCCGAGGCCATCCGCCGCCTGTACCAGGTGCACCGGATGGTCGCGCCGCCCCGCACGTTCCTCGAATCGCTGGAGCGTCGGCCGGCGGTCCAGGTGCTGGTGGCCCAGGACGAGGCCGACGGCTCGGTGGTCGGCGTGGTGACCGGCGTCGACCACGTGCTCGCCATCCAGGACCCCGACGGCGGATCGAGCCTGTGGGCGCTCGCGGTCGACCCGCAGGCGGCGCAGCGCGGTGTCGGCGAGGCGCTGACGCGCGCGGTGGCCGACAGCATGCGCTCGCACGGCCGCCGCTTCCTCGACCTGTCGGTGCTGCACGACAACGCGCAGGCGATCGCGCTGTACGAGAAGCTCGGCTTCGTGCGCGTGCCGGCCTACTGCGTGAAGCGCAAGAACGCGATCAACGAGCCGCTGTACATCGGCCCGGACCCGACCGCTGCGCTGAACATCTACGCCGGCATCCTGGTGCGCGAGGCGCGCCGGCGCGGCATCGGTGTCGAGGTGCTGGACGCGGAGCACGGCTACTTCCGCCTCACGATGGGCGGGCGCAGCATCGTCTGCCGCGAGTCGCTCACCGAGCTGACCACCGCCGTCGCGCTCAGCCGCTGCGACGACAAGCGCGTCACCGCGCGGGTGCTGGCCGATGCCGGCCTGGCGGTGCCGGCGCAGATCCGTGCCGACGACCTCGCCGAGGTCGCCGCGTTCCTGAAGGTGCACCGCCGCGTCGTGGTCAAGCCGGCGCGCGGCGAGCAGGGCCAGGGCGTGCGCGTCGACCTCGACGAACTCGAGGACGTCAGCGCCGCGATCGAACACGCACGCCGTTTCTGCGACGTGGTCGTCGTCGAGCAGATGGTCGAGGGCGAGGACCTGCGCATCGTGGTCATCGACCACCGTGTCGTCGCCGCAGCCACGCGCCGGCCGGCCGAGGTGGTCGGCGACGGCCGCAGCGACGTGCGCGCGCTGATCCGCGCGCAGAGCCGGCGCCGCCAGCGCGCCACCGGCGGCGAGAGCCGCATCCCGGTCGACGACGAGACGCGGCGCTGCCTGCGCACGCAGGGCCTCGCGCTCGAGGACGTGCCGGCGGCAGGACGGCGCGTGCAGGTGCGCAAGACCGCCAACCTGCACACCGGCGGCACGATCCACGACGTCACCGCGGCGCTGCACCCGGCGCTGCGCGAGGCGGCCGAGCGGGCCTCGCGAGCGCTGGACATCCCGGTGGTCGGCTTCGACTTCATGGTGCGCTCGCCGGACCAGCCCGAGCACGTGATCATCGAAGCCAACGAGCGCCCGGGGCTGGCGAACCACGAGCCGCAGCCCACGGCCGAACGTTTCATCGACCTGCTGTTCCCGCTCAGCCGGCCCGCGACGGCCGCCGAGGCGGCCCCGGCCGGTGCCTGAGCGCGACTACCTGCAGGACGCGCTCGCCCGCCTGCTCAACACGCCCAGCCCGTCGGGCATGACCGATGCGGTCGTGCACCTGCTGTGCGGCGAGCTCGACGCGATGGGCATCGCCTACGAGCTGACGCGGCGCGGCGCGATCCGCGCCCGCGTCCCCGGGCAGCGCCGCCACCCGGCGCGGGCGATCGTGTCGCACCTGGACACGCTGGGCGCGATGGTGAAAGGCTACAAGCCCAACGGCCGGCTGCGCGTCGCGCCGATCGGCTTCTGGTCGGCGCGCTTCGCCGAAGGGGCGCGGGTCAGCATCTATGGCGACGGCGACGTCGTGCACCGCGGCACGCTGCTGCCCAGCAAGGCCTCGGGCCACACCTTCAACCGCGAGATCGACACCCAGCCGGTCAGCTGGGAGAACCTGGAGCTGCGCATCGACGCACGCACCGCCAGCGAGGCGCAGACACGCGCGCTCGGCATCCACGTCGGCGACACGATCGCGGTGGACTCGCGGCCCGAGTTCGGCCCGGAAGGTTTCATCAACGCCCGCCACCTGGACGACAAGGCCGGCGTGGCCGCGGTGCTGGCGGCGCTGCGCGCCATCGTCGGTCGCCAGCGGCCGCCGCCGGTGGACGTGTTCGCGCTGTTCACGATCTCCGAGGAGATCGGCGTCGGCGCCTCGCACGTGCTGCACGGCGACGTCGCCGAGCTGATCTCGGTGGACAACGGCACGGTCGCGGAGGGTCAGTACACCAGCGAGTACGGCGTCACCGTGGCGATGCAGGACTCGAGCGGGCCGTTCGACTGGCACCTCTCGCGCCGCCTGCTCGCACTGTGCGCCGAGCACGGCATCGAGCACGCCCGCGACGTGTTCCGCTTCTACCGCAGCGACGCCGCCTCGGCGCTGGAGGCCGGCAACGACATCCGCACCGCGCTGGTCTGCTTCGGACTGGACGCGTCGCACGGGCACGAGCGCGTGCACATCGACTCGCTGGTGGCGCTGGCCCACCTGCTGGTGGCCTACGTCTCGAGCCCGCCGCTGTTCCAGCGCGACCGCGCCGTGCTGGGCCCGCTGGCGGACTTCCCGCCGGCCGAGTCGCAGGTGCCGGACTGGCACGAGCGCCAGCCCGACCACCCCGGCTGACGCGTCAGAGCAGGTCCGTCCAGGGCAGCGTCTTGCTCGCCTCGAAGGTGCCGTCGCCGTTCGCGTCCAGCTCGATCTGCACCTCGGTGCCGGACAGCACGGTGGCGCGCAGCTTGCCGGTCGTGCCGACGGCTTCGAAACGGCCCGAGCGGGGGTAGTCGTCCACGTCGTACTGGACCAGGGGTTCGATCGTCGTGAATCGCACGAATCCCCCGGCCGCGGTCGACGCCACCGGGCCGCTGGCCGTCGAACTGGTGCGCCCCGGCGTCGCGCCGCCGGGCGGCAGCGCGCTCGAGTCGTAGGTCGATTCGACGGTGTAGCCGTCCAGCAGCGTCACGGTGTCCGAGTAGACCGGCGTCGTGGCGCCCAGCGCGAGCTGGTCCGGCACGACGATGCGTGTCACCGCCACCGTCGCGCCCGGCTCGGTGTAGGTCATGTTGAAGCCGCCGTTCAGCGAGGCGCTGGTGTTCGTGGTCGCATCGGTGAAGCTCAGGTTCTCCGCAACCACCGTCGCGCCGATCGTGACCGGCGTCGCCACCACCTGCGTGTAGGTGGCCGCCATGCGGCCGTTCAGCACCTCGCCGGCCACCTCGACGCAGTTGGTGAAGGTGATCGAGATCGAGTCGCCGCTGTTCAGCACGCCGTCGTTGTTGCGGTCGTCGATCGTGCCAGTGAACGTGCCGGACACGGTGCAGGCGTCCGTGATCGGGCCGACCACGACCGCCACCGTCTTGCGCGCGGCCGCGACCCGCTTGCTGCTGCCGGCCAGCGCGCGCCGCAGCAGCGGGCCGACGGCGGCCGGCGAGGCGCTGTCGGCGGAAGCGATGCCGAACGAACTGCCCAGCACGCCGCCCTGCATCGAGACCATGCCGGCGCGCGTCACCGAATCCTGGTTCGCGGCGGTGACCGCGACGTTCGGCGGCGGCGGGGTGCCGGAGTCGCCGCCCCCGCCGCAGGCGACCAGGGCCAGCGCGAGCGCGGCGAGCGGGGCGAGACGGGCAGCGCGGCGCCCGGTGACATTCGGTTGCATCAGTCTTCCTCCTGGATCGTGGCTCGGCGGGTCGCCGGCGAGCCCATTCTGGCCCCACCGTGAAGCGGGTTTGTTGAATACGCCCAGAATTCTTGAACGCTCGCGTCAACACCGATGAAGAGGGCCCGGCGAGGGGGCCCCTACAGTGCGTCCGTCCGGCGCGGCGCCCCGTAAGTGCGGCATCCGGCTCGATTGCCCACACCCATGTCCGATCCGCAACGCTACACCCGCACCGCCGTGCTGCTGCACTGGCTGCTCGGCCTGGCCATCATCACGACCTTCTGCGTCGGCCTGTACATGAGCGACCTGGCGATGTCGCCGACGCGCCTGAAGCTGTTCAACTGGCACAAGTGGGCCGGCGTCACGATCCTGGCCCTGTCGGCGCTGCGCCTGGTCTGGCGCCTGACGCACCGCCCGCCGGCCGACCCGCCGATGCCGGCCTGGCAGCAGCGGGCCGCGCACTGGACGCATCGCCTGCTGTACCTGCTGTTCTTCGCCGTGCCGCTGGCCGGCTGGGCCTACAGCTCCGCGGCAGGCTTTCCGGTCGTCGTGTTCGGCGTGCTGCCGCTGCCGGACTTCGTGCCGGTCGACAAGCCGCTGTCCGAGGTCTTCAAGCTGGCCCACAAGACCTTCGCCTTCTCGCTCGGCGCGCTGGTGCTGGTGCACATCGCCGCCGCCCTTAAGCACCAGTTCGTCGATCGCGATGGCCTGCTCCAGCGCATGCGCTTCGGCCGCCCCTGAAGGAACCGCCCCATGAAGACCTTCCTGATCGTCACCACGCTGTCCGTCGCCTCCGCCTGGAGCGGCCTCGCCTGCGCCCAGCAGGTGCAAAGCGCCGGCAGCGAGATCACCTTCACCAGCAAGCAGATGGGCGTGCCGGTGGACGGCAAGTTCAAGAAGTTCGATGCCCAGGTGGCGTTCGACCCGAAGAAGCCCGAGGCCGCCAAGATCGGCTT
This sequence comes from Piscinibacter sp., assembly GCA_019635485.1. Classification (GTDB taxonomy): domain Bacteria; phylum Pseudomonadota; class Gammaproteobacteria; order Burkholderiales; family Burkholderiaceae_C; genus Piscinibacter. Next base: position 29,253 of record JAHBZL010000019.1, read on the forward strand.
CACGATCGACCTGGCCAGCGTGTCGCTGGGCTCGACCGAGGTCGAGTCCGAGGTGGTCAAGCCCGACTGGTTCGACACCAGGAAGTTCCCGCAGGCGAGCTTCCAGAGCAGCAGCGTGAAGGCCGCCGGGCCCGGCAAGTACGAGGTGGCTGGCAAGCTGACGATCAAGGGCGCGAGCCAGAACGTCACCGTGCCGGTCACGCTGGCGCAGGCCGGCGCGACCACGACGGCCAGCGGCGCCTTCGTGATCAAGCGGCTCGACTACCGCATCGGCGACGGCGACTGGAAGGACACCTCGATGGTCGCCAACGACGTGCAGGTCCGCTTCAAGCTCGCGCTGACCGGCGTCGGCGCGCTCTGACCCACCGTTCCCCCAACTCCCGCAACCCCCCACGGAAGAACCGATGAAGAAGACCCTGATCGCCGCCGCCCTGATGGCCGCCGCCGGCTTCGCGCAGGCGCAGAGCGCCACCTACAGCGTCGACCCGACGCACACCTTCGTGACCTTCGAGGCGCTGCACTTCGGCACCTCGACGCTGCGCGGCCGCTTCGACCGCAAGGAAGGCGCGGTGGTGCTCGACCGCGCCGGCAAGTCCGGCAAGGCGGAGATCACGATCGACATGACGTCGGTGAGCACCGGCGTCGCGCCGCTGGACACGCACCTGAAGAGCAAGGACTTCTTCAACGCCGCGGAGAACGGCAGCGCCAAGTTCGTGGCCGACAAGTTCGCGTTCGCCGGCGACAAGGTCACCGAAGTCGCGGGCACGCTGACCCTGATGGGCAAGACCAACCCGGTCACGCTGAAGGCGGGCAACTTCAACTGCTACACGAACCCGATCTACAAGCGCGAGGTCTGCGGCGGCGATTTCGAGACCACGATCACGCGCAGCCAGTACGGCATCACCTACGGCCTGCCCGGCATCCCGGACAACATCCGACTGCTGATCCAGATCGAAGCGATCAAGCAGTAAGCAGCTTCTGCAGCAGCGCCCGCAGCGCGGGCTCGTCGTAGGGCTTGGCGAGGTGCTCGTCCATGCCGGCGGCGAGGCTGCGTTCGCGGTCGCCCTCGAGCGCGTTGGCCGTCAGCGCCACGATCACCATCGGCGCCGCCCCGGCGGCGCGCTCGGCCGCGCGGATACGGCGGGTCGCCTCGAAGCCGTCCATGCCGGGCATCTGGCAGTCCATCAGCACCAGGTCGTAGCGGCGCCGCAGCGCGCGATCCAGTGCCGCGGCACCGTCGCCGACAGCCTCGACGCGCAACCCGGCGCGTTCCAGCATGGCCTGCGCGACCAGCGCGTTGACCGGGTTGTCCTCGACCAGCAGCACGTCGCCGGACAGCGCGCGCGCGTCGGCGGGCGCGGGCGCTGCGGCCGGCGCCGCGCTGTCCGGCAGCGGCAGCACCAGTTCGAAGCACGCCCCCGGCCCGGCGCCGCGGTCCACGCAGCGCACGTCGCCGCCCATCGCGCGGGCCAGTTCGCGTGCGATCGCCAGGCCAAGCCCGGCGCCGCCGTGGCGGCGGCCGAACGAGGTGTCCAGCTGGTGAAAGGGTTCGAACAGGCGCTCGCGCTCGCCTGCGGGAATGCCGGGGCCGGTGTCGGTGACCTCGAAGGTCGTGCGGCCATCGTCGGCACGCCGCAGCGCGAGGGTCACGCAGCCGCGCTCGGTGAACTTGACCGCGTTGCCGGTCAGGTTCAGCAGCACCTGGCGCAGCCGCGCCGGATCACCGCCGACCCAGCAGGGTGACGGCAGCCTGCCGTCGAGCACGAACGCCAGCCCCTTCTCGACCGCGGACACCCGCGCCAGCTCGGCCACGCTGGCCACCGCCTCGGTGAGATCGAAAGCCTGCGGCGGCGCGGGCTTCAGGAAACCGCGCTCGATCTTCGAGTAGTCCAGCACGTCGTTGATCAGGTCGAGCAGGTGGCGGCCGGCGCGCTCGAGCATGTCGAGGTAGCGCGGCGCCTGCACCGCGTCGGTGCGCGCCAAGGCTGCCAGGCCCAGCATGCCGTGCAGCGGCGTGCGCATCTCGTGGCTCATCGTCGCGAGAAAGCGGCCCTTGGCCTCGCTGTGCCGCTGCGCGAGGTCGAGCGCCTGCTGGCGCTGCGCGGCCGCCTCGTCCATCTCGAAGCGCAGCCGCAACATGGTCCGCGTGGCGGCGGCCGCGCGGCGGCCTTCGCTGACGATCAGCGCCAGGAAGACCCCCATGGCCAGCGCGGCATACAGCGACAGCCGCGTGCCGGCGAACAGTTGCCCGATCAGCGGCGGCACCAGCACCGCGGAGCAGAACAGCAGGCAGGTGCGCAGCCGCATCGACAGCACGATCAGGCCGATCGCCGCCACGCCGATGGTCGTGGCCAGCAGCAGCGCCGCCACCTCCGGCAGCGACGGCGGCAGCAGCAGCGTGCCGATCAGGCCGTAGATCGCGCCGTCCACGGCCAGCACCCATTCGTAGCGCCGCGACCAGCGCAGCGCGGCCGCCGCGTCGGCGCGCGCGCGCCGGTGCGCGATCCAGGCGCGCGCGCCGCTGACCAGCCACTTGCCGGCCAGCCAGGCCAGCAGCAGATCGTGCAGCACCACGTTCCACAGCATCCAGGTCAGCAGCAGGCCGAACGGCAGCGCGACCAGGTTCGAACGGTGCGTACGCTCGAACATCAGCTCGAACTGCGCCTGTTCGACGCGCTGCTCGAGCAACGCGTCGACGTCGCCGGCCGGAGGGGCGGTGGGAGGGGAAGCGGTGGGGTACATCACGGGCGCCGATGCGCTGCGCGGATTCTCGCGTCCGCTCCGTCCGCCCGGCGCAGAATCGGCCGATGAAACTTCACGCCGCGCTCGTCTGCGTGATGCTGTGTGGCGGCGCCGCCGCGACGGAATACCGGCTCGACCCGCAGCACAGCTTCGTCCACTTCGAAGTGCTGCACTTCGGCACGTCGACGCTGCGCGGGCGCTTCGGCCCGCTGGACGGGCAGGCCAGCCTGGACGCCCCGGCCGGCCGCGGGCGCACCGGCTTGCGCATCCCGATGGCCTCGCTGAGCACCGGCCTGCCCGTGCTCGACCGCCGGCTGCGCGAGGCCGACCTGCTGGCCGTCGACGCCTACCCGGAGGCGTATTTCGTTGCCGAGCACTTCGTGTTCGAAGACGGTGCGCTGCGCGAGGTGCGCGGCGAAGTCACGCTGCGCGGCATCAGCCGGCCGCTGACGCTGCGCGCGCTGCGCTTCGGCTGCCGGCCGCATCCCACGCTGCAGCGCGACTGGTGCGGCGGCGATTTCGAGACCGAGCTGCGGCGCAGCGATTTCGGCATGACCTTCGGCCTGCCGCTGGTGGCCGACCGCGTGCGCCTGCTGATCGAGGTCGAGGCCCTGCGCGAATGAGGGGTTCCGCGGGGCCGCGGATCTCGGGTTACTCCCCGGCAACAGGTCGCTGCCGAGTGGTTAAGGTACGGAGGCGAGACGGCCCTCCGGCGCCGTCGATGCGGGACGCTGCCGGCGCGAAGCCCGCCGGCCACCATGCCAATCGACCTGGAGACAAGGATGACCGACAAGACTTCCCACGATGCACGCCCTGCGCCGGCCGCCGCTCCGGCGCGCCGCCGCTTTCTCGGTGCCGCCGCCTCCGGGCTGGCCGGCGCCGCGGCCATGACCGCACCGATGGTGTCGGTCGCGCAGTCGCCGATCGTGCTGAAGATGCAGGGCGCCTGGGGCGCCAAGGACATCTTCAACGAGATGGCGGAACAGTACGTCGCGCGCGTCAACGAGATGGCCGGCGGGCGGTTGCGCATCGACTACCTGGTGGCCGGTTCGGTGGTCAAGCCCTTCGAGGTGATGGATGCCACCGCCAAGGGCGTGATCGACGCGGCCCACACCGTCGCGGTGTACTGGTACGGCAAGAGCAAGGTGGCCTCGCTGTTCGGCTCCGGCCCGATCAACGGCTGCAACGCGAACCAGATGCTGGCGTGGATCCATCGCCAGGGCCAGCCGTTCTACGAGGAACTGGTCAAGAAGCTCGGCCTGGACGTGGTGGCGTTCTTCGCGATGCCGATGCCCACGCAGCCGCTGGGCTGGTTCAAGAAGCCGATCAAGGGCGCCGCCGACCTGAAGGGCTTCAAGTACCGCACCGTCGGCCTGGCCGCCGACCTGATGCAGGACATGGGCATGCGCGTCACGCAGCTGCCCGGCGGCGAGATCGTGCCGGCGATGGAGCGCGGCGTGATCGATGCCTTCGAGTTCAACAACCCGACCTCGGACCGCCGCTTCGGCGCCCAGGACGTGGCGAAGAACTACTACATGGGCAGCTACCACCAGGCGATGGAGTTCTTCGAGATCGACTTCAACAAGAAGAAGTACGACTCGCTGCCGAAGGACCTGCAGGCGATCCTGAAGTACGCTGCCGAGGCCGCGTCGACCGCGAACTACGCGCTGGCGATGGACCAGTACTCGACCGACCTGCAGGAGCTCAAGGACAAGGACAAGGTCAACGTGCTGCGCACGCCGAAGGACGTGTTCACCGAGCAGCTGAAGTCCTGGGACGTGCTGGTCAAGAAGCTCTCCGACGAGGACCCGTTCTTCAAGAAGGTCTGGGAGTCGCAAAAGGCCTGGGCCAAGCGTGTCGGCTACTACGGCTTCTTCAACGACGCCGACTACCAGCAGGCCTACGAGCACCTGTACGGCAAGCTCGGGTTCTGACCCGGCGGGGGCGCCCGGCGGCGTCCCCATGTTCCCGCCAAGGCGGCGCCGTGGTGCGCCGCCTTTTTGCGCGGCGCACCAGCGCGCCCACAGTGCAGTACGGAGGCGTTGACCCATGCTCCAGAAATTCCTGCTCGCGATCGACCGCTTCAGCATGGCGGTCGGGCACGCGTTCGCCTGGTGCATCCTGATCCTGACGCTGGGCACCTCGTACGAGGTGTTCATGCGCTACGTGCTGAACAACCCGACCGACTGGGCGTTCGACATGAGCTACATCATGTACGGCGGACTGTTCATCATGTCCGGCGCCTACGCGCTGTCGCGCAACGCCCACGTGCGCGGCGACGTGCTGTTCCGCCTGCTGCGCCCGCGTGTGCAGGCGGGCATCGAGCTGGTGCTGTACTTCATCTTCTTCTACCCCGGCGTCACCGCGCTGATGATCGCCGGCTACGGTTACGCGCACGACTCCTTCGGCTACAAGGAGGTCAGCGTCAACAGCCCGGTGGGCGTGCCGATCTGGCAGCTCAAGGCGCTGATTCCGCTGGCCGGCGGGATGCTGTTCATCCAGGGCATCGCACAGGTGATCCGCTGCATCCTGTGCCTGCGCGACGGCCGCTGGCCGCGCCAGCTGCACGACGTCGAGGAGCTCGAGAGCGTGCTCCAGGCCGAGTACCAGGCGCAGGCCGAGCGGGAGGCGGCACGATGAGCAATCCGCAGATCGCGCTGCTGATGCTCGGCAGCTTCATCTTCATCATCCTGCTCGGCTTCCCGATCGCCTTCACGCTGATGGCGATGGGCGTGATGTTCGGCTTCTACGCCTACTACGTGCCGGACCAGGCCTTCTTCGACAGCCGGGTGTTCTACCTGCTGTCGCAGAACACCTTCAGCATCATGAACAACGACGTGCTGACCGCCGTGCCGCTGTTCCTGTTCATGGGCTACATGATCGAGAGATCGAACATTCTCGACCGGCTGTTCTACAGCCTGCAGGTGGCGCTGCGCGCGATCCCCGGCGCAATGGCGGTGGCCGCGCTGGTCACCTGCGCGCTGTTCGCCACCGCCACCGGCATCGTCGGCGCGGTGGTCACGCTGATGGGCTTGCTGGCCTTCCCCGCGATGCTCAAGGCCGGCTACGACCAGAAGCTCGCGTCGGGCGTGATCTGCGCCGGCGGCACGCTGGGCATCCTGATCCCGCCGTCGATCATGCTGATCGTCTATGGCGCGACCTCGGCGGTGTCGGTGGTCAAGCTGTACGCCGCGGCGATCGTGCCCGGCTTCCTGCTCGCCGGGCTGTACGTCGTGTACGTGATCACGCGCGCGTCGCTCAACCCGAAGCTCGCGCCGCGCCTGCCGAAGTCGGAGACCGACATCCCGTGGGCGAAGGTGGTGGTGCTGCTGCTGCAGGCCTTCTTTCCGCTGGCGGTACTGATCCTCTCGGTGCTCGGCGCGATCCTGTTCGGGCTGGCCACGCCCAGCGAGGCGGCCGCGATCGGCGCGCTCGGCGCGATGGTGCTGGCGATCGCCTACCGCGCGTTCAGCTGGGCGCGCCTGAAGGAGGCGGTGTTCCTGACCGCGCGCACCTCGGCGATGGTGTGCTGGCTGTTCGTCGGCTCCTGGACCTTCTCGTCGATCTTCTCCTACCTCGGCGGCGAGGGGCTGATCAAGGAGTTCGTGCTCTCGCTGGAGCTGAACACGATCACCTTCCTGCTGCTGTCGCAGGCCATCATCTTCCTGCTCGGCTGGCCGCTGGAGTGGAGCGAGATCATCATCATCTTCGTGCCGATCTTCCTGCCGCTGCTGCCGCACTTCAACGTCGACCCGCTGTTCTTCGGCGTGCTCGTCGCGATCAACCTGCAGACCTCGTTCCTGACGCCCCCCATGGCGATGTCGGCCTACTATCTGAAAGGCATCGCGCCGAAGTTCGTCCAGCTGTGGACGATCTTCAAGGGCTGTTTCCCGTTCCTGGCGATGGTGTTCGTCACGATGTTCCTGATCTACGTCTTCCCGCAGCTCGTCTTCGGGCTGCCCCGGTTCTTCTACGGCTGAGCACGCCACGACCTCATGGCCGACGACCGCATCGACATCACCCTGCTGAGCGCCGCGCAGGCGCTGGACGCGTTGCGCGAGGGGCGCGCGAGCGCGGAGGACCTCGTCAACGGCTGCCTCGCGCGCATCCGCGCCGACGAGCCGCGCGTGCAGGCCTGGGCCTTCCTCGACGAGCAGCGCGCGCTCGAACAGGCGCGCCACGTCGACGGCGTGCGTCGCCAGGGCCACGCGACCGGCCAGCTGCACGGGCTGCCGGTGGGCGTGAAGGACATCATCGACACGGCCGACATGCCCACCGAGGACGGCACCGTGCTGAACGCCGGCCGCCAGCCCGGCTTCGACGCCACCGTCGTCGAGCGGCTGCGCTCGGCCGGCGCGATCGTGCTCGGCAAGACGGTGACGACCGAGCTCGCCACCTACGCCCCGGGCAAGACGCGCAACCCGGTCAACCCGGAGCACACACCCGGCGGCTCGTCGAGCGGGTCCGCCGCGGCGGTGGCGGCACACATGGTGCCGGTGGCCATCGGCACGCAGACCAACGGCAGCGTGATCCGCCCGGCCGCCTTCTGCGGCGTGTTCGGCTACAAGCCGACCTTCGGCTGGGTGCCGCGGCACGGCATCCTCGAGCAGTCGCGCCCGCTGGACCAGGTCGGCTTCTTCGCGCGCAGCGTCGAGGACCTGGCCCTGGTCGCCGAACCGCTGCTGGGCTACGACGAGCGCGACCCCGACACGCGGCCGATGGCCCGGCCGCGGCTGCACGCCACGGCGATGCAGGAGCCGCCGCTGCCGCCGGTGTTCGCGATGACGCGCACGCCGAACTGGGGCGACGCCGAGGAGCAGACGCGCCAGGCCTTCGACGAGGTGGCGCAGGCCCTGGGCGCGCAGGCCAAGCCGTTCGACGTGCCCGCGGTGCTCAACGAGGCCTGGGCCTGGCACGCGACGCTGATGGAAGCCGACCTGGCGCGCAACTTCCACGGGCTGTACGAACGCGGCCGCGCGCAGCTGAGCGAATCGCTGCGCGGACAGATCGAACGCGGGCGGCGCGTCACCGCAGTCGACTACAACAACGCGCTGGCGCACCAGCGCACGCTCGAGGACGCCTTCGACGAGGTGTTCGACCGCTGCGACGCGATCCTCACCGCCGCCGCGGCCGGGCCGGCCCCGCACGGCCTGTCCTCCACCGGCAGCCCGGCGTTCTGCACGCTGTGGACCTTCGCCGGCATGCCGGCGGTGACGCTGCCGCTGCTGCGCGCCGACAACGGCCTGCCGATGGGCATCCAGCTCGTCGGCCGGCGCGGCGACGATGCGCGGCTGCTGCGCACCGCGCGCTGGCTCACCGACTGGGTGCGCGCCCTCGAGCGCGCGCCCGCCTGAACCGGAGATCGACGATGCAGGGCAAGCTGCTGAAGATCGTGATGGGCCTGGTCGCGCTGGTGATGGCGCTGGCCTTCTTCGCCGTGCCGATGTTCAAGCTGAAGGACCCGGCGATGATCATCGTGATCCTGATCGGGGTCGGCGCGATGGTCTACAGCTTCATCGAGTTCGTGCGCGAGAAGGACGGCGACTGACCCCGGCCTGCCGGTCCGCTCGTTTGCCCCGCCGCGGCCGCACGCCGACAATGCCGGCATGCCGACGCGCCCCCCTGCCCCCGAGCGCCTCGCCGCGCTGATCGCCGGCCTCGAGGCCGGCCTGCTGGAGCGCGGCACCGCGGTGCGCCTCGCGCTGCTGGCCGCGCTGGCTGGCGAGCATGTGCTGCTGATCGGCCCGCCGGGCACCGCGAAGAGTGAACTGGCGCGCCGCCTGCACCGCTGCTTCGCGGGCAGCCGCTACTTCGAGCGCCTGCTGACCCGCTTCACGACGCCGGAGGAACTGTTCGGCCCGCTGTCGCTGAAGGCGCTGGAGGACGATCGCTACGAACGCCTCGTCGAGGGCTACCTGCCGACGGCCAGCATCGCCTTCCTGGACGAGGTGTTCAAGGCCAACTCGGCGATCCTGAACGCGCTGCTGACGCTGCTGAACGAACGCGAGTTCGACAACGGCCGCTCGCGTACGCGCACGCCGCTGGTCAGCGTGGTCGGTGCCAGCAACGAGGTGCCGGCCGAGGAGGCGCTGCGGGCGTTCTTCGACCGCTTCCTGGTGCGCGTGCCGGTGGCCGGCGTCAGCGAGGCCTCGTTCACCGCGCTGCTGACGCTGCCGCCCGGCCCGGCGCCCGGCGACGCGGCGCCGATCGAGCCCGACGAGCTGCAGGCCTGGCTCGCGGCACGCGACGGCGTGACCGTGCCGCCGCCCGTGCTCGATGCTCTGGCCGCGCTGCGCCGCTTCGCCACTGGGCGGGACATCGTGGTCTCGGACCGGCGCTGGCGCCAGCTGGTCGGCCTGCTGCGCAGCGCCGCGCACGGCGAGGGCCGCGCGGCCGTCGACCCGCTCGACCTGTGGCTCGCCCCGTACGTGGTTGCGGCTCAGCCGGAGCAGGTGGCGGCGCTGCAGGACTGGTTCGTGTACGAGGTCGCCCGCGCGCCGCTGCAGGAGGCCCCGTGGCTGACGCGGGCCGTCGAGGCCTTCGAGCAGCAGCTCGAGATCGAGCACCAGCTGCCCGCCGAGGACGGCGACGACTCCGCCGGCAAGCTCGCGCTGGCGCGTTCGCTGGGTGGCACGGCCGAGGGCGGACCGCTGCGCATCGTGTCGAAAGCGCTTGAGGACCGGCTGCGCCGGCGCTGGAGCCCGGTGCACGTGGCGGCGCGCCTGGCCCAGATCGACGAGGTCGTTTCGCGCGCCGCCGCGCCGCTGCCGGCGCTGCGCACCGAGCTGGCCGCGCTCGAAGCGGCGCTGGCCGGCCGCCTGTGGCTGCCGCCGGAACTCGCGGGCTTGCTGCTCGGCAACCGGCGCACGACGGTCGCCGTGCTGGAAGCGCTGCTGCAGCGCCTTGATGCGACGCGCGCCGGCTTCGCCGCGCTGCCGGTGGACGACCAGCTCCCGCCGCAGCAGCCCGAGCCGGTCGCGATCGGCGCCTGAGCATGGACCTGGACCGGCCCTACGACCGGCTCGGCGCGCTGGCGCGCGAGCTGTGGCTGCCGGGCCTGGTCTGCTCCGCCGGCCGCAGCGCCGAGCGCCTGGCCCAGCTGCACCTCTGGGGCGAGGCGCTGGCGCGCGGTGAGCTGCCGGAGGCGGCGCTGGACTTCGGCGACCCCGACGCGCTCGCAGCGCTGCGCGAGGCGATCGGCGAGCTGGACCTGCCCGCGCTGTGCCGCGGCGTGCCGGCGCTGGCGCGGCAGGTGCTGCGCACGCTGCTGTGGCACCTGGACCGCATCGTCGACCATCAGCCGGCGCTGGACCGCCGCGCGGCGATCGCGCGCGCGGCGGCGGACTTCCACGCCGAGTGGCAGGTCGAGAAGGCGGGCTGGGAGGAGCAGCTCGCACTGCTGCGCGACCTCGGCGACCTCGCCGCGCTGCGCTGGGACGAGCTGCGCGGGCGCCTCGCGGCACGCGAATGGCGCGAGGCGCAGCGCCTGGCGGCGCTGCTGGAACACCTGCAGCCGCTGGCCGAGCTGATCGACACGCTGGGCCGCAGCGAACACCATCCGCCGCGGAGCCGCACGCCCGCGCCGCAGCGGGCGGCCGCCGACACCGCACTACCGCTGGTCGAGCGCGAAACGCGCCTGCCCGATGCGCCGGGCGAGCTGCGCGGCATCCGACACTCCGACCGGATCGAGCGCATGCTCGGCAGCGAGGCGCTGCAGATCCGCCACCCGGTGCTGCACAAGCTGTGGCGAGCACGGCTGGCGGAGAGCCGCCTGCTGACCTACGAGAGCGAGGCGGTGCTGATCGAGCGCGTGCCGGACCCGGGCGGCCGCGCACGCGCCGCCACCGCGGTCGCCGACGCGACCCTGCAGCGCGGGCCGATCATCCTCGCCGTCGACACCTCGGGCTCGATGCGCGGCGCGCCGGAGCAGATCGCGAAGGCGGTGGTGCTGCAGGCGCTGCGCGTCGCGCACCGCGAACGGCGCGGCTGCCTGCTGATCGCGTTCGGCGGGCCGGGCGAGCTCGTCGAGCGCGACCTGCACCCGCCCGGGGCCACGGCCGCGGGCGTGGATGCGCTGCTCGAACTGATCGGCCAGTCCTTCGACGGCGGCACCGACGTGCAGGCGCCGATCGAGCGCGCCGTCATGCGCCTGGGCGAGCAGCGCTGGAGCAGCGCGGACCTGCTGATCGTCAGCGACGGCGAGTACGGCTGCACGCCGGCCACGCTGGAGCAGCTCGATGCGGCGCGCCGCGACCTCGGCCTGCGCGTGCAGGGCATCCTGGTCGGCGACCGCGAGACGCTCGGCCTGCTCGACACCTGCGACGACGTCTACTGGCTGCGCGACTGGCGCCGCTACACCGGCGCGACGCCGCAGCGCGAGGGCTTCGTGCCCGTGCACACCGCCAGCCTCACCGCGCTCTACTTCCCGAACGCCCTGACGCCGCGCGCGGCCGCCACCGCCGCGCGGCGGCCGCAGATGTGACCAGCTGATGCGGCGGCGCCGGCCGCGGTGAGCGCGCGTCACAGTTGGACACCGGCTGATGTCTGCCTCAGGCATCGTGTGCCCTGCCGCGGCCCGACCGCGACGGGGAGGACGCATGCCCGAGAAGAACATCCATCCGCTGCCGACGCTGCGCGCGCTGTTCGCCGCTGCCGGCACGGCCATGCTGCTGGCCGGCTGCGGCGGCGGCAGCGGCGACAGCCCGGCGCCGGCGCCCACCGGCGGCACGCCACCCGCACCCGCACCCGCACCCGCACCCGCACCCGCGCCTGCGCCTGCGCCTGCGCCTGCGCCTGCGCCTGCGCCTGCGCCTGCGCCTGCGCCTGCGCCTGCGCCTGCGCCCGCTCCCGCTCCCGCTCCCGCTCCGGCTCCGGCTCCGGCTCCGGCTCCGGCTCCGGCTCCGGCTCCGGCTCCGATGAGCGTGCGCGACGCCTATCGCCTGGCCGACCAGGCCACGTTCGGCGCGACCGAGACGCTGATCGCCGGCATCCGCACGCAGGGGGCCGCGCCCTGGATCGCCGCGCAGATGGCGGCCTCCGGCTCGCGCTACACGCTGGGCAACGGCGACGCGATCCACAAGAACACGCAGGCCGCGTTCTTCTGCGACCTGCCGGCCTACGCCGGCGACACCTGCTGGCGCGACTGGTTCTCGAGCCAGCCGCTGACCTGGGACTTCTACCGCAACGCGACGCAGGGCGGCGACCAGCTGCGCCAGCGCGTGGCCTTCGCGCTGCAGCAGATCCTGGTGGTCAACAACCTCGATGTCGAAGGCACCTATGGGCTGCGCAACTACCACAACGCGCTGCTGGACAACGCCTTCGGCAGCTACCGGCAGGTGCTGAAGAAGGTCACGCTGTCGCCGGTGATGGGCGACTTCCTGAACAACGCCAACAACGACAAGGACGCGCCCAACGAGAACTACGCGCGCGAGCTGCTGCAGCTGTTCTCGATCGGCACCTGCGCGCTGAACGCCGACGGCAGCCTGCAGGGCGGCACCTGCGCGGCGACCTACAACAACGACACCGTGCGGGCCTACGCCTACGCGCTGACCGGCTGGACCTACCCGGCCGGCGGGACGACGGCCTGGGGCTGCTGGCCGACCGGCGCGAACTGCCAGTACTACGGCGGCGACATGGTGCCGGTGGCGCGCTACCACGACACGGCGGCGCGCACGCTGCTGTCCGGCGTCACGGTGCCGGCCAACAGCACCGCGGCGCAGGCCCTCGAGCTGGTGCTGGACAGCCTGATGCAGCACCCGAACACCGCGCCCTTCGTGAGCCGGCAGCTGATCCAGCACCTGGTCAGCAGCAACCCGAGCGGGGCCTACGTGCAGCGCGTCGCCGCGGCCTTCAACGCCGGCACCTTCAGCGGCGGCGGGCGCAGCTTCGGCACCGGGCAGCGCGGCGACCTCGCCGCCACCGTGGCCGCCGTCCTGCTCGATCCGGAGGCGCGCGGCGACACCCCCGCCCGGCGCGCCGGCAAGCTGCGCGAGCCGGTGCTCATGTTCACCGGCGTGCTGCGTGCGCTGAACGGTCGCAGCGACGGCGAAGCGCTCGGCTGGTGGTGGGGCGAGGTATTGCGCCAGCACGTGTTCCGGCCGCCCTCGGTGTTCAACTTCTACCCGCCGGACTACCCGATCCCCGGCAGCACGCTGGTCGGCCCGGGTTTCGGCATCCACAACGCCAATGCGGCGCTCGAGCGCCTGAACTTCCTGACCTACCTGCTGTACTGGGGCGGCTCGACACCGGCCGCCGGCGTGCCCGGCGCGTTCGGCACCGGCGTGAACACGCAGCCGTTCGAGGCCGACGCGGCCGACGCGGCGAAGCTGGTCGACCGGCTCTCGGTGCTGGCCACCGGCGCGCCGCTGCCGGCCGCGCCGCGCAGCAGCGTGATCCAGGCGGTGGAGGCGTTCACGCAGGCGAACAACGGCAGCACCTGGCAGAGCGAGCGCGTCAAGCAGGCCGCCTACCTGGTGTTCTCGACCCCGGCCTTCCAGGTGCAGCGATGAAGAACCCGACGATGAACCGACGCCATTGGCTCAAGCTCGCCGGCCTGGTCGGCGCCTCGCTCGGCGCCGGTGCGATCACCAACCTGCTCGCGCCGCCGCGCGCCGCCCGCGCGGCCGACTACAAGGCACTGGTGTGCGTGTTCCTGTACGGCGGCAACGACGGCCTGAACACCATCGTGCCGACCGACGCGACGCGCTACGGCCAGTACGCCGCGGTGCGCCAGGGCCTGGCGCTGCCGCAGGCCAGCCTGGTCGGGCTGGGCAGCAGCGGCTACGGCCTGCACCCGTCGCTGGCCGCGCTCGCGCCGGCCTGGAACGAAGGGCGGCTGGCGCCGGTGTTCAACGTCGGCCCGCTGTTCCAGCCGACCACCAAGGCGCAGTTCCGCGCCGCGCCGGCCAGTTCGGACATCGTGCCGGACAACCTGTTCTCGCACAGCGACCAGCAGCTGCTGTGGGAGTCCGGCAGCACCGACGCGTTGACGCGCACCGGCTGGGGCGGCCGTGCGGCGGACACGCTGGCCACCGTCAACCCGGTCATCTCGGTCGGCGGCAACGGCCGCTTCGGGCTCTCGGCGCGCTCGGCGCCGCTGGTGCTGCCCGAACCTGGTGCGACCTTCGGCGCCTACGAACTCGGTAACGACGCCTGGCGGCTGCAGTACGCGCCCCTGGTGGCGCGTGCCGCCGCGTTGCGCGCGCTGTACCAGCAGACGCAGGACAACGACCTCGCCGAGGCCTACGCGGCGATGCAGCGCGATGCGTTCACGATGTCCGACCGCCTCGCGGCGCTGATCAAGATCAAGCCCGGCCAGCCCGGCTCGGTGCCGGAGATCGACAACGCGTTCGCCGGCCTGATCGCCAACGGCGACGTCGCCGCCGGCCTGCCGCGCCAGCTGTACCAGGTGGCCAAGCTGATCGCCGGCAACGCGACGGTGCAGGGCAACCGGCAGATCTTCTTCGCCCAGCTGGGCGGCTTCGACACGCACGGCAACCAGATCGGCGGCAGCGTGCTGGTGGGCACGCACGCCACGCTGCTCAAGCAGGTGGGCGACGCGCTGGCCGCGTTCCACAACGCGATGAAGGCGCTCGGCCTGGCGGACGCCGTCACCGCGTTCACGCAGAGCGACTTCGGCCGCACCTTCCTGCCCAACAACAGCAGCGGCACCGACCACGCCTGGGGCAACCAGCACCTGGTGCTGGGCGGCGCGGTGCGGGGCGGGTTGACCTACGGCAGCTACCCGACGCTGCAGCTGGGCGGGCCGGACGACGTCGGCGTCGAGAGCTGGGAGCGCCAGGGGCGCTGGCTGCCGACCACCTCGGTGGACCAGTACGCCGCGACGCTGCTGTCCTGGTTCGGCGCCACCGACACCCAGCTCGACGCGGTGCTGCCCAACCTGCGCAACTTCGGCAGCGCGCGCCGGCTCGGCTTCCTGTAGGCGCTGCTCGCACCGCGGCCCGGGTACACCCCAAGGTACCCGGCGGCGTGACTCCGTGCCCGCTCGTGCAACCGGCCCGTCGGTCGCGGCTGCAGGCTGTCCGGCCGGCGCGCCGGGCTGTCGCACGGCGCTCGCGGCGCACCGGGGCGGCCCGTACAGTCGGGCCCGTTGTCAAGAACCGCCGAGCCATGTCCGCGTCCACGCCACCCGCCTCGCCGCAGCCACCCGCCCCGCCGCCTCCGCCGGTGCCTCCGGCAGCGCCCTCCCCGGCCGCGGCGTCCAACGCCTGGCGGGATTTCGGTGCCGCGCTGCTGCGCGCCTTCCACGCCTACGGCAGCTGGCTGGTCAGCATCAGCTGGAAGCGCTTCTTCCTGCTCGCCCTGCTGCTGATGATCATCTCCGGCATCGCGCAGAACGTGCCGCCGTTCAACTGGCCCGCGCCGAGCCTGCGCATGGTCGAGATCGACACCGTGCCGACGCCGCCGACGCCGCCGGCAGCACCCAAGGCCCCGAAGGCGCCGGTGATCCAGATCGAGAAACCCGATACGGCGGCCAGCGGCGCGCGCGACGGCGTGGAGATCACGATCGGCAAGCAGGGCATCCGCATCCGTCCGACGCCGGCGGCCGAGGCCGCCTCCGCGACGGGTGTGGACGTGAAGCCTGACGGCATCGAGATCAAGGTGCCGCCCGGGGCGGACAGCGACGAGGTGCGCGAGGCGATCCGCGAGGCGCGCGACGAGATCAAGGCCGCGATCGAGGAAGCCCGGGCGGCCGCCGCCGAAGCCGTCGCCGAGGAGGCGCGCAAGGAGCATGACGTGACGGTTCGCGTGAACGCGTCGCGGCGCCCACGTGTCGTGCACGTCGGCGATGCGCTGCCCGAGCTGGCGCTGCTGTGGATCGCGATGTCGGCGATCCTGAAGATCACCTACAAGGGTCGCCTGCAGGCGGAGGTCAAGGCCGCGCAGGCGACCGAGACCGCCGAGGCCGAATCGCTGAAGCGCCAGGTGGTCGAGGCGCGCATGGCGGCGATGCAGGCGCAGGTGGAGCCGCACTTCCTGTTCAACACGCTGGCCTCGATCGACCACCTGATCGAGACCGACCCGCCGCGCGCGTCGGCGATGCAGAAGAACCTGATCGCGCTGCTGCGCGCGTCGATGCCGACCATGCGCGAGGCCAACGCCGCCGCCAACGGCGTGCGTGACCTGGGCCGCGAGATGGCGGTGATCACGCCCTACCTCGAGATCCTGAAGGTGCGCATGGAGGACCGGCTGCAGACCGTGATCGACGTGCCCGAAGGCCTGCGCTCGGCCGAGTTCCCGCCGATGATGATCCAAAGCCTCGTCGAGAACGCGATCAAGCACGGCCTGGAGCCCAAGCCCGAGGGCGGCACGCTGACGGTGAAGGCCGAGATCGTGCACGGCAAGCTCGCGGTGTCGGTCAGCGACACCGGCGTCGGTTTCGGCAAGGCGGCCACCGCCGGCACGGGCATCGGGCTGAACAACATCCGCGAACGCCTGGCGCTGCTGTACGGCCGCAAGGCCACGCTGACGGTGACCGAGAACGCGCCGCAGGGCACGCGGGTCACGATCACCGTGCCCTACGTCGCACAGAACGGCGACGCGGCTACGATGTCGGCATGAACGCACCCAGCCCGGACCGGCCCGCGACGACGCGCGCCGTGATCGCCGACGACGAGCGCCTGATGCGCGAGCAGTTGCGCGCTCGGCTCGCCGAGGTCTGGCCCGAGCTGGAGATCGTCGCCGAGGCGAAGAACGGCCTGGAGGCGGTGCAGCTGGTCGAGCAGCACCACCCGGCGCTGGTGTTCCTCGACATCCGCATGCCGGGCAAGACCGGCATCGAGGCCGCGCGCGACATCGCCCAGCTGCCGAGCGGCGAAGACGCCCCCGACGGCTGGGCCGGCTGCGAGATCATCTTCATCACCGCCTACGACGAGTACGCCGTGCAGGCCTTCGAGCAGGGGGCGGCCGACTACGTGCTCAAGCCCGCCGAGCGCGAGCGCCTGGCGCTGACCGTCGAGCGCGTGCGCAGGCGGCTCGCGCAGCGCGGCAGCGGCGACGCCCCCGAGGCACCGCACATGCAGCTGCTGCTGCAGAAGCTGGCCGCGCAGATGAACCCGTCCGGCGCGGCGCGCCTGAAGTGGATCCAGGCGACGGTGGGCCAGAGCATCCAGATGATCCCGGTCGAGGACGTGCTCTTCTTCATCTCGGACGAGAAGTACACGCGCGTGCAGACCGCCACCGTCGAGGCGCTGATCCGCAAGCCGATCAAGGAGCTGGTCGAGGAGCTCGACGCCGAGCTGTTCTGGCAGATCCACCGCTCGACGCTGGTGAACGTGAAGGCGATCGCCGGCATCAGCCGCGACCTGCGCGGCCGCCAGCTGGTCAGCGTGAAGGGTCACCCGGAGAAGCTCGAGGTCAGCCGCAGCTTCACCGGGCTGTTCAAGGGGATGTAGGCGCCGCCTGCGCGGCGCGCGCGGCGGCCGCCTCGCGCAGGGCCTTCAGCTTCGCGCGCGGATCCTCCTTCGCCTGCACTTCGTGCAGCTTCATCTCGCCGATGAAGCGGCTCGGGATGCCCTGCACCGTGTCGCGGCCGCGCTTGCGGCGGCGCAGCGTGCTGACCGCGAGCGTCTCGCGCGCGCGCGTGATGCCGACGTACATCAGCCGCCGCTCCTCCTCCAGGCGCTGCGCCGTCATCTCCTCGTCCTCGCTCTTGAACGGCAGCAGGCCCTCGTTGACGCCGGCCAGCAGCACATGCGGCCACTCCAGGCCCTTGGCGGCATGCAGGGTCGACAGCGTCACCACGTCCTGCTCGTCGCCGCGTTCGGCGAGGCTGACGATCACCGAGATCGTCTGCGCCACCTCGAGCACACTCTTCTTCTCGCTCTCGACGGTCAGGCCGCCGTCGTTCTCGATCTCGCCGCCGCAGCGCTTGGCGATCCAGTCGACGAAGTCCAGCACGTTGCCCCAGCGCGCGGCGGCGAGCTTCTCGCTGTCCTCGCCGTCCAGCAGGTGCTGCTCGTAGCCGATGTCCATCAGCCAGCCGAGCAGCAGTGCCTTCGCGTCCTCCGCGCCCTCGGTGTGGCGGGCGCGGTACTCGAGGTCGTTCACGAAGCGCCCGAACTCGTGCAGCGAGCCGATCGCGCGGGAACTGATCGTCGTGCCCAGGCTCTCGGCGAACAGGGCCTCGTACAGGCTGGTCTTCCACTTCGACGCGAACTCGCCGAGGCTGGCCAGCGTCTGGTGGCCGATGCCGCGCTTCGGCGTGGTCACCGCGCGCAGGAAGGCGGGATCGTCGTCGTGGTTGACCAGCAGGCGCAGCCAGGCGCACAGGTCGCGGATCTCGGCACGGTCGAAGAAGCTCTGCCCGCCCGACACCTTGTAGGGGATGCTCGCCTTGCGCAGCGCCTTCTCGAACACGCGGGCCTGGTGGTTGGCGCGGTACAGCACCGCGAAGTCCCTGAATGCGCACGCCCCGCCCTGGCCGCGGCGCGCCTGGATGAACGCGACGGCCCGTTCGGCCTCGTGCTCCTCGCCATCGCACTCCAGCACGCGCACCGGCTCCCCGTCGCCGAAGGCGCTCCACAGCTTCTTCTCGAACAGCTTCGGGTTGTGCGCGATCACCGCGTTGGCGGCACGCAGGATGTGCCCGGTCGAGCGGTAGTTCTGCTCGAGCGGGATCACCTTCAGGCGCGGGTAGTCGGCCGACAGGCGCTTCAGGTTGTCGATCGTTGCGCCGCGCCAGCCGTAGATGCTCTGGTCGTCGTCGCCGACCGCGGTGAACTGCCCCGCGTCGCCGGCCAGCAGCTTGAGCAGCTCGTACTGGATCGTGTTCGTGTCCTGGTACTCGTCGACCAGCAGGTAGCGCAGCTGGTCCTGCCACTTGGCGCGGGCCTCGGCGTCGCGCTCGAGCAGCTTCTTCGGCAGCACGATCAGGTCGTCGAAGTCGACCGCCTGGAACGCCGCCAGGCGCTCCTCGTAGCGCGCCATCACGCGCTGCGCGACACGCTCGTCGTCGTTGGCCGGCTGCACGTCGCCGCTGGCCAGACCCTGGTTCTTCCACAGGCTGATCGCCCACTGCCAGCGCCGCGCGAGCGCGTTGTCGTTGCTGCCGCCGGCATCCTTCAGCACCGACAGCACGTCGTCGCTGTCCAGGATGCTGAACTGCTCCTTCAGGCCGAGCCGCGCGCCCTCGGCGCGCAGCAGCCGCACGCCGAGTGAATGGAAGGTGCTCACGACGAGGTGCTTGGCCGCGCGCGGGCCGATCAGCGCCTTGGCGCGCTCGCGCATCTCCGCCGCGGCCTTGTTGGTGAAGGTGATCGCCGCGATACGGGCCGGCTCGTGCCCGGCCTGCAGCAGCCTCGCGATCTTGTGGGTGATGACGCGCGTCTTGCCCGAGCCGGCCCCCGCGAGCACGAGGCAGGGGCCGTTCAGATGGTGCACCGCCTCGAGCTGGGCCGGGTTCAGCGATGCAGGAGATTCGGACACGAGGCGGGCGGGCGGTCGGTGGTGGGGCCGGCCATGATAGCGGCGCCCATCTGGGCGAATTTCACGCCGACGTCGCGCCGACGCCGACGCCGCGGAGGTCCGCAGTGCCATCTTTCGGCTCCATGCCCTCCGCGTGAGCGCAGCGCCTTGGCCGCAACGCGGCGGCGACACACACTGCGCATCCCGTCAGACATGCCCGCTGCCAGGCCACGTGGCTGGCGACAAGAGGCTCACCACATGTTGATGACTCGCTCCATGTCCACGCCCCCCGCCCCCCGCTGGAAGCGGACCCTCGACCAGGCCTGGCGCCTGACCCGCCCGTCGCTCGGGCTGCAGCCGCCTGACCCGGCCGACGAGCTGGAGTCGCTGCGCGCGCTGTGCCACGAACTGGTCGCCGACCTGCCCGAGTCCCAGCGCCACGTGATCGGCGTGGTCCTGCTGCACGCACGCGGCCGGCAGGACATCCTGCACCTGCGCACCCAGTTGTTCGACGCGATCTCGCACCAGTTCGGCGAGCGCGTGGCGCGCGAGCGGCTGAAGCGGCTGGACGCGGCGCTGCTCTGACGCCGGGCGCCCGCTGCCGGCCCCCGCCGGCGCTGCGATACTCGCGGCCATGCAGGCGATCCTGGCCGTCACGTTTCCGTTTTTCGCCCTCGTCCTGCTCGGATACCTCGCCGTCCAGCGGCGCATGCTGCCGGAATCGGCCATTCCCGGCCTGAACGGCTTCGTGCTGTTCTTCGCGCTGCCCTGCATGCTGTTCCGCTTCGGCGCCAGCATGCCGCTGTCGCGCCTGCTCGACCCGGTGCTGATCTCGATCTACCTCGGCGGTGCGCTGCTGATGGTGCTGTTCACGATCGCGCTGACGCTGCGCCGCGCGCCCGACGGCCCGGGTGTCTCGATGAAGGACGCTGCGTTCGGCGCCCTCGTTGCCGCGTTCCCGAACTCGGGTTTCATGGGCTTCCCGCTGCTGATCGGCCTGCTCGGCGAAGGGGTCGCGGGGCCGCTGATCGGCTGCATCCTGATCGACCTGGTGGTCACGAGTTCGCTGTGCCTCGCGCTCGCCCAGCTGCGCCCGGCCAGCGAGACGGCCACGCGGCACGACCTGTTCGGTTCCTTCCTGCGCGCGCTGCGCGGGGCGTTCTCGAACCCGCTGCCGTGGGCGATCGCGCTGGGCGCCGCCGTGGCCGCGACCGGGCTGGCGCTGCCCGGCCCGGTGAAGGAGATCGTGCGCCTGCTCGGCGACGCCGCGACGCCGGTCGCGCTGTTCACGATCGGCGCGGTGCTGTGGCGTGCGCAGCAGCATGCCTCGACCCGCTCGCCGGTGTCGGCCTACCTGCCGGTGGCGCTGGTCAAGCTGCTGATCCATCCGCTGCTGATGCTGGCCGGCGGCGTGATCGCCAATGCGGCCGGGGCGGAGGTGTCGCAGTTCGCGCTGCTGGTGCTGGTGCTCAATGCCGCGCTGCCGAGCGCCAGCAACGTGGCCATCCTGGCCGAGCGCTACGGGGCAGACAACGGGCGCATCACGCGCATCATCATGGTCTCGACGGTGCTGGCCTTCGTGACCTTCTCGGTGATCGCCTGGGCCTTCGGCGTGCGGAAGTGAGCCTCCCGGCCGTGGAGTACCACGGCCACCAGGGGGTTCGCCCGCGTTACTTCTTGCGCAGCTTCGCGATCGCCGCGAGCTGCGCGGCCATCGTCGCGAACTCGCTCTGTGCCTTGGCGAGGTCGATGTCGCTCTTGGCGTTCTTCATCGCCTCCTCGGCCAGCCGCTTGGCCTCGTTGGCCTTGGCCTCGTCGAGGTCGTGGCCGCGGATCGCGGTGTCGGCCAGCACGGTGACCACGCCCGGCTGCACCTCGAGGATGCCGCCGGCGACGAAAACGAACTCCTCTTCGCCGTTGTCCGCACGCTCGATGCGCACCGCGCCCGGCTTGATGCGGGTGATCAGCGGCGTGTGGCGCGGCAGGATGCCGAGCTCGCCGGCTTCGCCCGGCAGCGCGACGAACTTCGCCTCGCCCGAGAAGATGCTCTCCTCGGCGGAGACGACGTCGACGTGGATGGTGGCCATCTGTGTTCCTCTTGCGCCTGTCGCGTCCTGATCAAGCGACCGCCGCGGATCCGGCTGCGCCGGGCCGCTGGCGGTGCCCCCTGGGGGGAGCGCCGTGAGGCGCTTCCGGGGGGGTCGTCATTGAATTTTCTTCGCCTTCTCGAAGGCCTCGTCGATCGTGCCGACCATGTAGAAGGCCTGCTCCGGCAGCGCATCGCACTCGCCGTTGACGATCATCTTGAAGCCGCGGATGGTTTCCTTCAGCGGCACGTACTTGCCCGCGGTGCCGGTGAACACCTCGGCCACGTGGAACGGCTGCGACAGGAAACGCTGGATCTTGCGCGCGCGCGCCACGGCCAGC
Source organism: Piscinibacter sp. (assembly GCA_019635485.1). Lineage (GTDB taxonomy): Bacteria > Pseudomonadota > Gammaproteobacteria > Burkholderiales > Burkholderiaceae_C > Piscinibacter. The sequence continues at coordinate 50,847 of JAHBZL010000019.1, forward strand.
TTGTCCTCGGGAGAGAGTTCGTCCATGCCCAGGATCGCGATGATGTCGCGCAGTTCCTTGTAGCGCTGCAGCGTGGCCTGCACGGCACGCGTCGTCGAGTAGTGCTCCTCGCCGACGACGTTCGGGTCGATCTGGCGGCTGGTCGAGTCCAGCGGGTCGACCGCGGGATAGATGCCCAGCGCCGCGATGTCGCGCGAAAGCACGACGGTCGAGTCCAGGTGCGCGAAGGTGGTCGCGGGCGACGGGTCGGTCAGGTCGTCCGCCGGCACGTACACGGCCTGGATCGAGGTGATCGAGCCGACCTTGGTCGAGGTGATGCGCTCCTGCAGACGGCCCATCTCCTCGGCCAGCGTCGGCTGGTAGCCCACCGCGGAAGGCATGCGGCCCAGCAGCGCGGACACCTCGGTGCCGGCCAGCGTGTAGCGGTAGATGTTGTCGACGAAGAACAGCACGTCGCGGCCCTCGTCGCGGAACGACTCGGCGATCGTCAGGCCGGTCAGCGCGACGCGCAGTCGGTTGCCCGGCGGCTCGTTCATCTGGCCGTACACCATCGATACCTTGGACTCGGACAGGTTCTCCTGCACGACGACCTTGGAGTCCGACATCTCGTGGTAGAAGTCGTTGCCCTCGCGGGTGCGCTCGCCGACGCCGGCGAACACCGACAGGCCCGAGTGCGCCTTCGCGATGTTGTTGATCAGCTCCATCATGTTGACGGTCTTGCCGACGCCGGCGCCGCCGAACAGGCCGACCTTGCCGCCCTTGGCGAACGGGCAGATCAGGTCGATCACCTTGATGCCGGTCTCGAGCAGTTCCTGCGACGGCGACAGCTCGTCGTAGGCCGGCGCGCGGCGGTGGATGGTGCTGTACAGCTCGGCCTCGACCGGGCCGCGCTCGTCGATCGGGTTGCCCAGCACGTCCATGATGCGGCCGAGCGTCGCCTTGCCGACCGGCACCTTGATGCCGTCGCCGGTGTTGGTGACCATCAGGCCGCGGCGCAGGCCGTCCGACGAGCCGAGCGCGATGGTGCGCACCACGCCGTCGCCGAGCTGCTGCTGCACCTCCAGCGTCAGGGCCGAGCCTTCGAGCTTCAGCGCGTCGTAGATCTTGGGCATCTGGTCGCGCGGGAACTCGACGTCGACCACCGCGCCGATGCACTGGACGATCTTGCCTTGAGCCAGTTGGTTCGCTTGCATGTTCAATCCTCTTTGAATCTCTTGTTCAGACGGCGGCGGCACCGCCGACGATCTCGGACAGTTCCTTCGTGATCGCGGCCTGGCGCGTCTTGTTGTAGACGAGCTTGAGTTCGGCGATCAGGTTGCCGGCGTTGTCGGTCGCGGCCTTCATCGCGACCATCCGGGCGGACTGCTCGGAGGCCATGTTCTCGGCCACCGCCTGGTAGACCAGCGCCTCGATGTAGCGCGTCAGCAGCTCGTCGATGACGGTCGGCGCGTCGGGCTCGTAGAGGTAGTCCCAGCCGTAGGCCTTCTTCTCCTCGGCGGTCTGCTGCATCGCCTCGGCCGACAGCGGCAGCAGCTGCTGCACCTGCGGCTCCTGCTTCATCGTGTTGATGAACTGCGTGTAGCAGAGGTAGACCGCGTCCAGCGAGCCGGCGACGAAGGCGTCCAGCATCACCTTCACGGGGCCGATCATCTTCTCCAGCTGCGGCGTGTCGCCGAGCTGGATCACGTGCGAGACCACCTTCGCGCCGATGCGGTTCAGGAAGCCGAAGCCCTTGTTGCCGATCGCCACCGTCTCGACGCCGACGCCGGCCGCCTGCAGCTCGCGCATCTTGGCCGTCACCGCGCGCAGCACGTTGGTGTTCAGCCCGCCGCACAGGCCCTTGTCGGTGGTGACGACGATGAAGCCGACCTTCTTCGCCCCGTCGCCGGTGCGCATGTAGGGCGAGCGGTACTCGGGGTTGGCCTGCGACAGGTGCGCCGTGATGTTGCGGATCTTGTCGCTGTACGGGCGCGCCGAGCGCATGCGCTCCTGCGCCTTGCGCATCTTGGAGGCGGCGACCATCTCCATGGCCTTGGTGATCTTCTTGGTGTTCTCCACCGACTTGATCTTGCCGCGAATCTCTTTACCGACTGCCATGAGGCACTCCAGTCAAGCAGCCGCCGCGGAACCGGCTTCGCCGGGCCGCTGGCGGCGCTCCCTCGAGGGGGAGGCGCCGAAGGCGCTTCGGGGGTGGGCCATGTTCAGGCGAACGACTTCTTGAACGCCGCGATCGCGTTGTTCAGCTCGGTCTCGGCGTCCTTGTCCATCGCCTTGTCGTTCTCAAGCTTCTGCAGGAGACCCGCATGGCTGGACTTCAGGTGCTGGTGCAGGCCGTGCTCGAAGGACAGGACCTTCTTGACGTCGACGTCGTCCATGTAGCCCTTGTTGACGGCATACAGCGACGCGGCCATCAGCGAGATCGGCAGCGGCGCGTACTGGGCCTGCTTGAGCAGTTCGGTCACGCGGGCGCCGCGGTCGAGCTGCTTGCGGGTCGCTGCGTCGAGGTCGGAGGCGAACTGCGCGAAGGCCGCGAGTTCGCGGTACTGCGCGAGGTCGGTCCGGATGCCGCCGGACAGGCCCTTGATCAGCTTGGTCTGCGCCGCACCGCCGACGCGCGACACCGAGATGCCGGCATTGATGGCGGGGCGGATGCCCGCGTTGAACAGCGAGGTCTCGAGGAAGATCTGGCCGTCGGTGATCGAGATCACGTTGGTCGGCACGAACGCGGACACGTCGCCGGCCTGCGTCTCGATGACCGGCAAGGCGGTCAGCGAACCGGTCTTGCCCTTGACCTCGCCGTTGGTGAACTTCTCGACGTAGTCGGCGTTCACGCGCGCGGCGCGCTCGAGCAGGCGGCTGTGGAGATAGAACACGTCGCCCGGGAACGCCTCGCGGCCCGGCGGGCGGCGCAGCAGCAGCGAGACCTGGCGGTAGGCGACGGCCTGCTTGGACAGGTCGTCGTAGATGATCAGCGCGTCCTGGCCGCGGTCGCGGAAGTACTCGCCCATCGTGCAGCCGGAGTAGGCCGACACGTACTGCATCGCGGCCGATTCCGAGGCCGACGCGGCGACGACGATGGTGTAGTCCATCGCGCCGTGCTGCTCGAGCGCGCGCACCACGTTCTTGATCGAGCTGGCCTTCTGCCCGATCGCGACGTAGACGCAGGTCATGTTCTGACCCTTCTGGTTGATGATCGTGTCGATCGCCACCGCGGTCTTGCCGGTCTGGCGGTCGCCGATGATCAGCTCGCGCTGGCCGCGGCCGACGGGCACCATCGAGTCGATCGACTTCAGGCCGGTCTGAACCGGCTGCGACACCGACTGGCGCGCGATCACGCCCGGCGCGACCTTCTCGATCACGTCGGTCATCTTCGCGTTGATCGGGCCCTTGCCGTCGATCGGCTGGCCGAGCGCGTTGACCACGCGGCCGATCAGCTCGGGGCCGACGGGCACTTCCAGGATGCGGCCGGTGCACTTGACCGTGTCGCCTTCGGAGATGTGCTCGTACTCGCCCAGGATCACCGCGCCGACCGAGTCGCGCTCCAGGTTCAGCGCCAGGCCGAAGGTCGGCTGGCCGTCCTTCGTGGCCGGGAACTCCAGCATTTCGCCGGCCATCACGTCCGACAGGCCGTGCACGCGGCAGATGCCGTCGGTCACCGACACCACGGTGCCCTGGTTCTTGATGTCCGCGGAGGCGCCGAGGCCCTCGATGCGGCTCTTGATCAGTTCGGAAATCTCTGCGGGATTGAGTTGCATGCTGTTCTCCAGGTCACGCGGTCAGCGCCACCTTCATCTGTTCGAGCCGGGCCTTGACTGAGGTGTCCAGCACCTCGTCGCCGACCACCACGCGGATGCCGCCGATCAGCGACGGATCGACCACCACGCTCGCATTGAGCTTGCGGCCGAAGCGCTTCTCCAGCGAGGCCACCACCTCGGGGAGCTGCGCCGCGTCAATCGGGAAGGCGCTCTCGACGGTCGCGTCCGAGATGCCCGAGCGGGCGTTGACCAGCGCGTGGAACTGCGCCGCGATCTCCGGCAGCGCCGCGAGGCGGCCGTTGTCGATCACCGTGCGCAGCAGGTTCTTCGCGCCGTCGCCGACAAAACCCTTGATCACCGAGGTCATCAGGTCGAAGACCTGCCCGGGAGCCACCTTGGGGTTGTCGGCGAACTGCCGCACCTGCTCGTTCGCGGCGACTTCGGCCAGCGCCGAGACCTGCCCGGCGACCGCGGCGGCATCGGCCGGCGCGATGGCCTTGAACAGCGCTTCGGCGTAGGGCCGCGCGATGGTTGCCAGCTCGGCCATGGTCAGAGTTCCGTCTTCAGACGACCCAGCAGCTCGGCGTGAACGGACGCGTTCACCTCCTTGCGCAGGATCTGCTCGGCACCCTTGACCGCCAGCGCGGCCACCTGCTCGCGCAGCGCCTCGCGGGCCTTGACGGCCTCCTGTTCGGCCTCGGCCTTCGCGGCGGCGATGATCTTGGCGCCTTCGTCGCTCGCGCGTGCCTTGGCTTCCTCGACCATCTGCTGCGCCAGACGCTCGGCGTCGGCCAGGCGCTGCGCGGCGTCGGTGCGGGCTGCGGCCAGCTGCTCCTCGACCCGCTTGTTGGCCTGGGCGAGGTCCGCCTTGGCCTTGTCGGCGGCCGACAGGCCGTCGGCGATCTTCTGTGCGCGTTCGTCGAGAGCCTTCGTGATCGGCGGCCACACGAACTTCATCGTGAACCACACCAGGATCAGGAAGACGATCAACTGCGCAATCAGCGTAGCGTTGATGCTCACGTGCTTGCCCCTGGAACGTCGGTGGGATGGCGACGTGCGCCGCTTACTTCGGCAGGTTGGCGATCTGGGCCAGGAACGGGTTGGCGGTCGCGAACCACAGCGCGATACCGGTGCCGATGATGAACGCCGCGTCGATCAGGCCGGCCAGCAGGAACATCTTGGTCTGCAGTTCGTTCATCAGCTCGGGCTGGCGGGCGGCGGACTCGAGGTACTTGCTGCCCATGATGCCGATGCCCACGCAGGCACCGATGGCGCCCAGACCGATGATCAGGCCGGCGGCGAGGGCAACAAAGCTAATGACTTCCATGGTGGCTCCTAGTTGTGTCAGTCAGGGAAAAAGAGAAAGGAAGGGGAACGGAACGGGGTGTCAGTGCGCGTCGTGGGCCTGGCCGACGTAGACGAGCGTCAGCATCATGAACACGAAGGCCTGCAGCGTGATGATCAGGATGTGGAAGATGGCCCACACCGACCCGGCGATGATGTGGCCGAGGAAGAGGAAGATGCCGGTGGCCGACAGCGCCCACGCGCCGCCCATCAGCGCGATCAGCATGAAGATCAGCTCGCCGGCGTACATGTTGCCGAACAGCCGCATGCCGTGCGAGACCGTCTTGGCGACGAACTCGATGATCTGCATCAGGAAGTTGATCGGGTACAGCGCCGGGTGCGACCCGAACGGCGCGGTGAACAGCTCGTGCACCCAGCCGCCGGCGCCCTTGATCTTGACGTTGTAGACCAGACAGGTGATCAGCACGCCGATCGACAGGCCCATCGTGATCGACAGGTCGGCGGTGGGCACGACACGCATGTAGTCCTTGCCGGCCGGCGCGACGCCGTGCCAGATGGCCGGAATCAGATCGACCGGCAGCAGGTCCATCGCGTTCATCAGGAAGATCCAGACGAAGACGGTCAGCGCGAGCGGCGCCACCAGCTTGCGGCTCTGCGCGTTGTGCACGATGCCCTTGGCCTGCGCGTCGACCATCTCGACGAGCACCTCGACCGCGGCCTGGAACCGGCCGGGCCGGCCGGAGGTGGCCTTGCGCGCGGCCAGCCACAGCAGCCAGCAGGCGAGCACGCCGAGCGAGACGGACCAGAACAGCGAATCGAGGTTGATGACCGAGAAGTCGACCACCGACTGCTGGTGGCCCGACTGCAGGTGGTGCAGGTGGTGGACGATGTACTCGCCGGCGGTCGGGCCGTGTGCTGTGCCTTCTGCTGCCATGTCAGTCTCGCTACCTTGTTCTTCCACGTCGGGGGCGCCACAGCAGCGCCACCCAGTTCACCTTGATGCACACCACCATCGTGATCAGCAAGGCGGGCCAGTTCAGCCTGGGCACCACGCTCGCAGCGATCACCAGCATGGCGATGGCCACCCCGATCTTCAGCATCTCCCAGAACATGAACCCCGCGGCCGCAGCCACCGGGGAACGTGTCCCTCTCGTCATCCCGCGCGCCAGCAAGGCGCTCGGCACCACCACAGCGGCGGCACCATAGAGCGCCGACCAGGCTGCCCCGCTGGACCGTGTGACAAGCCCGATGACGGCCCAACACACCAGCCCCGCCACGGCCTGCACCGCGACGACCCGCCAGGGCGAGACCTGCGGGATGCCGGCCCTCAGGCGCTGCGCTTCTTCGCGCGTCAGTCGCCGGAAGTCCTCCTTGTTCTCCTGTCCGTCGCCCCACGGCGCACTGCCGCCGGTCTGGCGCCAGGCGCCGCGAGGGTCGCCCTGATCGTCGTCATGGTCGAGGGTGTCGGTCACGACGAGTCACAGATCCGGCAGGGGCAAAGCCTTGGAAGTATACGAGGAAACCCGTGCTTTTCCGGTGACCCCCTACCGCCGCGCCGAGTTTGCCGCCCGTGCCTGACGTGGAACCAACGGCCCCGACGGCAACTCTGTATGCTGCGCATCGGCCCTTTGCCGCCCTCTGTCTTCCTGCGTCATGCTCCTGTTCCGCGGACTGCTTCTTTCGCTGCTCGCCGGCCTCGCCGCGCCCGTCCTGGCCGCCGGCGCGGTCGTCACGACCGAGCAGGTCCGCGCCGAGCTCGTCGCCCACGCCCCCGACGGCGTGCAGCCCGGCAAGCCGCTCTGGCTGGGCCTCGCGATCGAACACGCGCCGCACTGGCACACCTACTGGAAGAACCCCGGCGACTCCGGGCTGCCGACCACGCTCCAGTGGCAGCTGCCGCCCGGCGTCGCGGCCGGCGAGATCGACTGGCCGACGCCGAAGCGGCTGCCGATCGGGCCGCTGGTCAACTACGGCTTCGAAGGTTCGCTGCTGCTGCCCGTGCCGGTGACGGTGCCGGCGAACTTCGGCGCCGACAGCCTGCGCGTGCAGCTGCACGCCGACTGGCTGGTCTGCAAGGACGTGTGCATTCCGGAGTCCGGCGAGTTCGTGCTGGATGTGCCGGCCCGCTCGGCGACCGTCGGGCAGGCGGCGCGCTTCGAGGCCGCCTTCGCCGCGCGCCCGCAGCCGGCCGCCGGCGTGCAGGCACAGGCGAGCGTGGTCGACGGGGCGCTGCAGGTCGTCGTCGCCGGGCTGCCGGCGGCCTGGCAGGGCGGCACGCCGGCGTTCTTTCCGGAGACCGCCGGCGTGGTCGACAACGCCGCCGTGCCCGCCTCGACCTGGCAGGCCGGTCAGTGGACCGTGCGTGTGCCGCTCTCGGCGCAGCGCAGCGAGAGCCCGGCGCGCATGGCCGCGGTGCTGACGCAGCCCGGTACGGCCGCGGGCACCCGGATCGAGTTCGCGGTGGCCGGCCCCTGGCCGGCCGTGGCGCCGCTGCCCGGCGAGGAGAACGCCGCGGCGGCCGCGCCCACCCCGCCGCCCGCGCCGACGCTCGGCCTGGCCGCGGCGCTGCTGTTCGCGCTGGCCGGCGGTGCGCTGCTGAACCTGATGCCCTGCGTGTTCCCGGTGCTGTCGCTGAAGGTGCTCGGTTTCGCGTCGCACGCGGAGGACCGCCGCATGCTGGCGCTCGGCGGCCTGGCCTACACGGCCGGCGTGGTGCTGTCGTTCGTCGCGCTGGCCGGCCTGCTGCTCGCGCTGCGCGCCGGCGGCGAGCAGCTCGGCTGGGGCTTCCAGCTGCAGTCCCCGGTGGTGATCGCCGTGCTGGCGGCGTTGTTCACGTTGATCGGGCTGAACCTGGCAGGCGTGTTCGAGTTCGGCTCGGTCCTGCCGAGCAGCCTGGCCGCGCTGCAGCTGCGCCACCCGCTGGTCGACGCGCTGCTGACCGGCGTGCTGGCGGTGGCGGTGGCCTCGCCCTGCACGGCGCCTTTCATGGGCGCGTCGCTCGGCCTCGCCGTCACGCTGCCGGTCGGCCAGGCGCTCGCGGTGTTCGCCGCCCTCGGCCTCGGCATGGCGCTGCCCTATCTGGCCGCCAGCCTGTTCCCGGGGCTCGCGCGCATGCTGCCGCGCCCCGGCGCGTGGATGGCCCGCTTCAAGACGCTGATGGCCTTCCCGATGTTCGCGACCGTGGTCTGGCTGGTCTGGGTGATCGGCCAGCAGACCGGCATCGACGGCGCGGCGGCCCTGCTGGCCACGCTGCTCGCGCTGGCCTTCATCGCCTGGGCGCTCGGCACGCCGGGCATCGGGCATGTCGCCCGCGCGGCGTTCGGCGCCGTCGGCGTGCTCGGCCTCGCCGCCGCCCTGGCCTGGATGCTGCCGGCCTTCGAAGCGAGTGCCGCCGCGCGGACCGGCGCCGCGCCGACTTCGGCCTGGCAACCCTGGAGCGAGCAGCGCGTCGCCGAGGCGCGCGCCGCCGGCCGGCCGGTGTTCGTCGACTTCACGGCCGCCTGGTGCGTGACCTGCCAGTACAACAAGCGCGCGACGCTGGCCGACGCGCAGGTGATGAAGGACTTCGCCGACCGCGGCGTGCTGCTGCTGCGCGCCGACTGGACGCGGCGCGACGCGGCGATCACCGCCGAGCTGGCCCGCTTCGGCCGCAGCGGCGTGCCGGTGTACGCGCTGTACGGGCCGGGCCAGGGCGCGCCGCAGCTGCTGTCCGAGATCCTCAGCGTGCGCGAGGTGCGCGACGCGCTGAGCCGCCTGTAAACCCCGCCGACACAAGGAGTTGCCCATGAAGTTCCGCGCCTCCGCCTCCGCGGCCACGCTGGCCGCCGCCTTCGTCTCCTCCGGCGCCGCGCTGGCCGCCGTCTCGGTCGGCCAGGCCGCGCCGGCGTTCAGCGCCACCGACACCTCGGGCCGGACCGTCTCGCTGGCCGACTACAAGGGCAAGCACGTGGTGCTCGAATGGGTCAACCCCGGCTGCCCGTTCGTGCGCAAGCACTACGAGAGCGCCAACATGCCGGCCACGCAGAAGGCCGCGACCGCCCAGGGCGTGGTGTGGCTGGCGGTCAATTCGACCCACACCGGCGCGAGCGACTACATGGCGCCGGCCGCCCTGGCCGGCTGGATGAAGGACAAGGGCGGCGCCCCCACCGCGACCCTGATGGACCCGGACGGCAAGGTCGGCCGCGCCTACGGTGCGCGCACGACGCCGCACATGTACGTGATCGACCCGCAGGGCAAGCTCGTCTACGCCGGCGCGATCGACAGCAAGCCGACCGCGAATCCGGCGGACATCAAGACCGCGACCAACCACGTCAACGCGGCGCTGGCCGAGACGCTGGCCGGCAAGCCGGTGACGGTCGCGCAGACGCAGGCCTACGGCTGCACCGTCAAGTACTCCGATTGACCAGCACCCAGCGCCGGCCGCTCGAGCGGGCCGGCGACTAGACCGCGAAGTTCACCGGCAGGCCGGGCACGTCGACGCGCAGGCCGAGCACGCAGCCGGCCAGCGGCTGCCCGGCCAGCTCGGCCGGCGGCCGCTTCTCGCGGGCGGTGGTGATGTACAGCGTCCGGAGGTCATCGCCGCCGAAGCACGGCATGGTCGCGCAGCGCACGGGCAGGCGCACCTCGCGCAGCACCTCGCCGGCCGGGGAGAGTCTCAGCAGGCGCTGCCCCTCGAACATCGCCACCCAGTAGCAGCCCTCCACGTCCACGGCGGCGCCGTCCGGCCGGCCGCCGTACTCGTCCAGCGGCTGGCCGTCGGCGCGCGGCGCGAAACGCGCGAACACGCGCCGGCGACTCAGCGCGCCGTCGGCCGCCGCGAAGTCGAAGGCGTAGATGGTGTGCGCCTTGGTGTCGGTCCAGTACAGCGTGGCACCGTCGGGGCTCCAGGCCAGGCCGTTGCCCACCGTCGCGCCGTCAGCGCGCTTCTTCAGCCCGTCCGGCGTCAGGCAGTGCAGCGTGGCGGCCGGGGTGTCGCGCGGCTCGTAGATCGTGCCGACCCAGAAGCGCCCCTGCGGGTCGCACTTGCCGTCGTTGAAGCGCTCCTTCGCCGCGTCGTAGGGCGGCTCGGCGAGGCGCCGCCGCTCGCCGCTGGCGGGGTCGAAGTTCCACAGGCCGTCGCGCATCGCGAGCAGCAGCCGGCCGTCCAGGCGCGGCGCGCAGCTCGCGACGTCGGTGTCGAAGTCCCAGTGCGCGAGCACCCCGGTGGCCGGATCGAAGCGCTGCAGCCGGTGGCCCGGGATGTCGCAGTAGTACAGCGCGCGCTCGCGCGGATGCCAGAACGGCGATTCGCCGAGCAGCGCAGCGTGCGCGACGGCGACGAAGAGATCCGGGTCGGCTTCGCGCATGCCCGCGTCAGATGACGGTCACGTCCAGCTGCATCCAGGCGCTGGTGCTCTCGCCCGGCGCGACGGCCCGCACGCCGTGCGCGAGCGGGTCCGCCATGTGGATCGCGTTGTTGACGTGGCTGACGGGCTCGACGCAGAAGTAGTCGCGCTGCTGCGGCGTGTAGACGACCAGCCGGTCCAGCGACGAGCTGAGCTGCAGCGAGAAGGTCTCGTCGCGGATGCGCGCGGCGCCGCGCCAGCCGTCGAAGCAGTGGTCGAAGTCCAGGTGAGCCACGTCGCTGTCGATGCCGGGCTGTGCGACCTTGCGCACCGGCAGCAGCGCCGCGTCCTTTTCCCAGCGCTCCGCGACCTCGATGTGCAGGCGGCTGCGCGCGCGCTTCGGGAAGTACGGGTGCCAGCCCAGCCCGACCGGCGCGACGACGTCGGCCTGGTTGGTGACGACCATCTCGATGTGCAGCGACTGCGGCGTCAGCGTCAGGTACTGCAGCGCCTCGAAGGCGAACGGCCAGTCGGCATCGCCGGCGTGGTGCAGGCGCAGCCCGAGCTCCAGCGCGCTGGAGGACACGATCTCCCACGGGCGCAGCCAGCCGACGCCGTGCAGCGAGTGCGGGCTGTCCGGGAAGTTCGGCTGCGTGGTGTGGTCGTGCCCCTTCCAGCGGAAGCGGCGGTAGCCGATGCGGTTCGAGTACGGCACCAGCGGGAAGCAGGCCGAGGGCCGCGACGCCGTGAGCGTCGCCGGTTCGGCGCTGAGCAGGATCGGCGTGCCGCGGTGCCAGAACCCGGCGATACAGGCCCCGAGGTCGGGGCGGATCGCGAGCCGCAGCGCGCCGGCATGCAGTTCGAAGGTGTCGACAGGCACGGCCGCCATCAGTACCCCTGTGTTCCGGAGGAGATCGAATGCACGTGTTCGCTGTCCGGCGTGCGCAACGCGCCGATCACCGAGCGCGCCGCACGCATCAGCAGCGACAGGTCGGAACCGATCGCGATGAAGTCGAAGCCGGCCGCGCGGTACTGTGCCGCGACCTCGGGGCTGTCGCCGATCGTGCCGACCGGCTTGCCGAGCGCCCGGCAGCGCTGTGCCGCCTTCGCGAGCTGGTCCATCACCGCCGGGTGCGTGAACTGGCCGATGTGGCCGAGCGAGGCCGACAGGTCCCCGGGGCCGACGAACAGCGCGTCCACGCCGTCCACCGCAGCGATCTGCTCGAGCCGCCGCACCGCCGCGACCGTCTCGAGCTGCACGATCACGCCGATCTGGCGGTTGGCCTGCGCGAAATAGTTCGGCTGCGTGCCGTAGCGCGAGGCGCGCGTCGCGCCGGCCAGGCCGCGCGTGCCCTCGGGCGGATAGCGTGTCGCGGCGACGGCGCGTGCGGCCTCCTCGGCGGTCTCGATGAAGGGGAACATCAGCGTGGTCGCCCCGGCGTCGAGCACCCGCTTGACGGTGACCGGGTCGTTCCACGGCAGGCGCAGCACCGGGACCATCTTGGTGCCGGCCAGGGCCTGCAGCAGGTGCACGACGTCCAGAGTGTCCAGGGGCGAATGCTCCATGTCGAGCACGCCCCAGTCGAAGCCGGCGTGGCCGACCGCTTCCGCGACCACCGGGCTGGCGGACGAGATCCAGGTGCCCACCGGCGGGTGCGCGCCGGAGGCCTTCAGCAGGTGCCGGAATGAGTTCATGCGTGTCTCCTTCGCCCCCTCAGTAATGTCCCGAAGGCTGGTCGAGCCGGGCCTTCAGGTAGTGTGCGCCGGGGATCGGGTTGTAGTAATACGGCGCGGTTTCCTCGAAGCCGAGCGAGGCGTACAGCTCGCGGGCCGCCTCCATGTCGTCCAGCGTGTCCAGCAGCACCACGGAGTAACCGCTGCGGCGCGCCTCGTCCATCAGGGTCTGCGCGAGCAGGCGGCCGAGGCCGAAGCGGCGGAACGGCGGCCGCACGTACAGCCGCTTCATCTCGCAGGCGTTGGCCTGATCGGCGTCGGCGCGCGGCCGCAGCGCGCCGCAGCCGGCCAGCGCGCCGTCCACCAGCGCCAGCAGCAGGCAGCCGGCCGGCTCGGCGTAGTCGCCGGGCAGCTCGCGCAGCTCGTCCTCGAAGTTCTGGAAGCACAGGTCGACGCCCAGCGCGGCCGCGTACTCGCGGAAGATCTCGCGCGCGGCATCGATCAGCGCCGGCGTGTCGGGGCGGACCAGGCGGATGTCGGGCACGTCGTCGGGCATGCGGCTCAGCCTCCGAGGCTCACGATGGCACCGACGGCGGCGGCGCAGGCGCCGACCAGCAGTGCGGCGAGCAGGCGCGAGCGCGGCGTGTCCGCCGAGGCCGGCGCGGGCCGCTCGAGCAGCTTGTCGCCGCGCAGCATCGGCCCGATCAGGTCGCGCCGGCGCGCCACGCGGTAGTAGACGATCGCCGCCACGTGCAGCAGCACCAGCGTGACGATCAGCCACTGCCCCCAGGTCTTGTGCCAGCCGGTCAGCAGCAGGCTGGTGGCGCCGCTGACGAAGCGGATCAGCGGGCCGGTGTTCGCGATCTCGTCGTCGGCGAACAACCCCGTGCCGACCTGCGCCGCGAGGATCGCCAGCAGCGCCAACACCGAGAGCGCGCCCAGCGGGCTGTGCCCCACGTCGAGGTGTTCGTCCGGGCGCGCCGTGCCGCCCAGATAGCGCCGCAGCGTGCCCGGCGAAGGAGCGAAGCTCGCGAAGCGCGACCAGTGCCCGCCGACCAGCCCCCACAGCAGCCGGAACGCCAGCAGCGTGAAGACGACGTAGCCGAGGCGGAAATGCCAGACCAGCGCGTTGCCGCCGATCTTGGCGCTGACGACCGAACCGACCACGCACAGCGCAAGCGTCCAGTGGAACAGGCGCGTGGGCAGGTCCCACACGCGCACGCGGATCGGCGGCCGCTCCAATTGAACGTTTCCGTGCTGCGAGGCCCCGACGATAACCCGAGCCGGCCGGAATACGATGCGCCCGGGTGGCGTACACCCAGCGCTGCGCAGCCCGCGCGGCACCCAACACCTCAAGGAGTTGCCCGGATGAAGCGCCTGTTCCCGTCGTTCGTGCTCGCCGCGCTGGCGGCCACCGCCCTGCCCGCCGCCGCCCAGTTCGCCAAACCCGAGGACGCGATCAGGTACCGCAAGGCCGGCATGACCGTGATGGCGGCCCACTTCGGCCGCGTCGCCGCGATGGCCAACGGCCGCATTCCGTTCGACGCCAAGGCGGCAGCGGACAACGCCGAGATCGCGACGTTCATGTCCAAGCTGCCGTTCGCCGGCTTCATCGACGGTACGGACAAGGGCGACACGCGCGCCAAGCCCGAGATCTGGGCCGAGATGGACAAGTTCCGCGCCGGCGCCTCCAAGATGCAGGAGGAGATGGCCAAGCTGAACGCCGTCGCCAAGGGCGGCAGCCAGGACGCCATCAAGGCCGCGGCCGGCGAGGTCGGCAAGGCCTGCAAGGGCTGCCACGACCAGTACCAGAAGCCGCTGTAGCGCAAGGGCGCTCTCCCTCATCCGTTACCATCCCGGGCTGACCGACACTGCGGTCAGTGATCGCACGCGGCGGGCACGCTAGCCGTTTCGCCGCGGGCGGTCCGTCGCCCGGGCTGGTCGGTGGCCCGGACCATCCAGGTTTTCCGTGGCCGCTCCCGATGGCTTCTCTTCGACAGCATTCCTCCGCCTTCGCGCTGGCCCTGATTGCGCTTTCCAGCCTCGCCATGCTGCCGGGACGCAGCCTGGCGCAGGCCAATGTCCCCGGGCAGACCTTCAACGCGCCGGGCTACGTGCCACCCGTCGTGCGGCCCGCCGCGCCAGGGCAGCCGGGCAGCACCGTGCCGTCGCCCGGCCGTGCGCCGGGGATCAACCGCCAATCCGACTTCCCCACCGACGCGGTTCCGGGCCTGCCCACGGGACCCGAGACGGATTCGCGCAGGGACGCCCCGCCGCGCCCGAGCGAGTTCCAGAAGTTCGTGGAGGCCGCCACCGGGCGCCTGCTGCCCGTCTTCGGCTCCGAGTTCTTCGCCCGCCCGCGGCGCGACCAGCTTGCCGAGAGCACGCCCGTGGCCGCCGACTATGTCGTCGGGCCCGGGGACGAACTGCTGATCCGGGCCTGGGGCGGCATCGATGTCGACTACCGCAGCACCGTCGACCGCAACGGGCAGATCAACCTGCCCAAGGTCGGCAGCTTCAGAGTCGCCGGCGTCCGGGCTGGCGATCTCGAGAAACACCTGAGCGACCAGATCGGCCGCCTCTACACCAACTTCAACCTCAGCGTCTCGCTGGGCCAGTTGCGCGGCATGCGCGTGTTCGTCGTCGGTCCGGCACAGCGCCCCGGCGTCTACACGCTGCAGAGCCCGGCCTCCCTGCTTTCGGCCATGGTCGCCGCCGGCGGGCCGGCACCGAACGGTTCGATGCGCCACATCAGCGTGCGCCGCGACGGGAAGGTGGTCACCGAACTCGACTTCTACGAGTTCCTGGTTGCGGGCGACAAGTCGCAGGACCTGCAGCTCGTCTCCGGCGACGTGGTCGTCTTCCAGTCGGTGGGGCCGCGCGTAGCGCTGACCGGCGCGACGGACGCGCCGGCCATCTACGAGCTCAAGTCGGCGGAAGAGCCTCTGCGTGACCTGCTGCGCTACTCGGGCGGTGCGCCGGTGCTGGCCAATCCGAATCGCGCGCAGCTCGAGCGCATCGATCCGAGCCGGGGACGCGCCGCGCGCTATGTCGAGGAGTTCGGCCTGGATGCGGCCGGATTGGCCAAGTTGATGCGCGACGGCGACGTGCTGACGCTGCTGGCCATTTCCCCGCAGTTCGCCAATGCGGTGACCCTCAAGGGCCATGTGGCCCAGCCCCTGCGCTATCCCTGGAAGCCGGGCATGCGCATCCGCGATCTCATCCCGGACCGGGAGGCGCTGATCGTCCCTGACTTCTACCGCCGCAAGAATCTGCTGGTGCAGGTGATCGAGGAGGAAGAACCCTCGGTCGCGCCGGGCCCCGGGGGGACCGATTCAGCGCCGCAGGGTGCGGGCCGGCCGGCCGTCACGTCCTCGCCGACGCAGCCTCAGCCGCAGATCGCCGGCGCGCGCCGCCCGCGTGGCCGCACGGCCGACCAGATCGAGGACCGCGAGGTGGCGGAGCGTGCACGGCGGACCCCGG
Organism: Piscinibacter sp.; assembly: GCA_019635485.1. GTDB lineage: Bacteria > Pseudomonadota > Gammaproteobacteria > Burkholderiales > Burkholderiaceae_C > Piscinibacter. Next base: position 66,388 of record JAHBZL010000019.1, read on the forward strand.
CGGCCCTGTTCGACGAACTGAACTGGGACTACGCCGTCGTCGAGCGGCTCGATGAACGCAACCTCAGCACGCAGGTCATCCCCTTCAATCTCGGCAAGGCCGTCCTGCAGAACGATCCTGAAAGCAACATCGAACTGAAGGCCGGTGACGTGGTCACGGTGTACAGCCAGAAGGACATCCGGGTTCCGGTGGCGCGCCAGACCCGGCTCGTCTCGGTGGAGGGTGAAGTCGGCTCGCCGGGGGTGTATCAGCTGTTGCCCGGGGAAACGCTGCGTGCCTTGATCGAACGGGCCGGCGGCTTCACGCCCCAGGCGTACGTCTACGGGCTCGAGTTCAGCCGCGAGGAGACCCGGATCCGCCAGCGCGAGAACCTGAATCAGGCCATCGCGCGCCTGGAGGCCTTGTCCGCCACGCAGGCGGCGCGTGACGCGGCGAACCGCCGCGACGACACCACGGCCGCCGCAACCACCGCGGTCAGCAACGCGGCGACCCAGGCCCAGCTGGCGCGGCTGTCGCGCCTGCAGCCCAACGGGCGGATCGCACTCGAACTCAGCCCGGCCGCGAGTTCGCTGGCCGCGTTGCCGGAAGTGCCGCTCGAGCACGGGGACCGCGTCGTCGTTCCCTCCAGGCCCGGGTTCGTCACCGTGGCCGGCGCGGTGGTCAACAGCAATGCGTTCCTGTGGAAGCCCGGCCGCACCGCGGGAGACTACCTGCGCCTCGCCGGGACCGACGAGGCGGCGGATCCGAGCAACATGTTCATCCTGCGCGCCGACGGCACCGTCTCGCATGCACAGGATCGGCGTGGCCTGTTCGGCCGCAGCGGCCTCGACGCCACCGAGATGCAACCCGGCGACGCGCTGATCGTGCCGAACCAGCTCGACTTCGAGACCTATGGCCGCGCGCTGGTGCGCAACCTGAAGGACTGGTCGCAGATCTTCTCGCAGTTCGGCCTGGGCGCCGCGGCGATCCAGACCTTGCGCAACAACTGATCCGGCGACCATGCAAGATGATCTTGTGCGTCCGGAGGCGGACGAAGAAGATGGCCCGCAGGTGGGCCTCGTGGACCTGCTGACCTGGGTGGGCGAAGGCAAGCGGCTGATCGGCATTGTCACCGGCACGACTGCCGTGGGGGCGTTGGCCGTTTCTCTGCTCCTCGCACCGATCTACACCGCGCGGACGACGTTGCTTCCGCCCGGTTCGCAGCAGCAGGGCGGCTCGGCTGCGGCGCTGGCTGCACTGGGATCGCTCGGCGGCCTGGCTGGTGGTTTCGCGCCCAAGACCCCGGACGAGCTCTACGTCGCGCTGCTGAAGAGCGACAGCGTCTTGCGAGGTCTGGATCGAGACTTTGATCTGAAGGGCCGCTACGAGGTCAAGACCTACGAGGCCTTGCGCAAGAAGGTGCCGGCCTACGTCCGCGTGTCGTCGGACAAGAAGTCCGGCCTGATCGCCGTCGAGGTCGACGACGAGGACCCGAAGTTCGCGGCGGAGCTCGCCAATGCCCATGCCAGCGAGATCACCAAAGTGCTGGGCCGGCTGGCCGTCTCCGAAGCCCAGTTGCGCCGCAGCTTCTTCGAGCAGCAGCTCAAGGACACCAAGGAGAACCTGATCCGGGCCGAGCAGGACATGCGGCGCGTGCAGGAGAAGTCCGGCGTGATCGTGCTCGACAAGCAGGCGGAGGCGCTGATCGGCGGCGCGGCTCAGCTGCGCGCGCAGATCGCCGAGCGCGAAGTGCAGCTGAAGGTGCTGCGCACGTCGGCCACCGAGCAGAACCCCGACGTGCAGCGCCTGCAGTCCGAACTGCGCGCGCTGCGCGGCGAACTGGCACGCATGGAGTCCTCGCAGAGCAATAGCCCGGGCAGTGCGGTCGATCTGCCAGTGGGCAAGCTCCCCGAGGCGGCGATCGACTACGTGCGCGCCCGCCGCGAGCTGAAGCTGCAGGAAACGCTTCTGGAAAGCATGCTGCGGCAGTACGAGATCGCCAAGCTCGACGAGGCGAAGGAAGGGCCGGTGCTGCAGCAGGTCGATGTGGCCCAGCCGCCGGACTACAAGTCCAAGCCCTCGCGGGCGCTGATCGTGGTCGTGGCGACGGCGCTCGCCCTGCTCGCGAGCACGTTGTGGGTCGTGCTGCGGCGCTACCTGCTGCTGGCGCGGGAGAGCGACCCAGGCACGGCCGAGGCCTGGCAGGCCCTGCGGCGCGCCTGGCGGCCCCGGGCGCGCTGATCAGCCCGCCGCCAGCACGCGCGCGAACACCTCGCTGTCGACGTTCCCGCCGGTCAGCGCCAGGCCGATGCTGCGATCGCCGCGCGCAACGCGCTGCGTGCGCTGCTGCAGTGCGGCGGCCAGCGCGGCGGCCCCCGCGCCTTCGGCGACGTTGTGGGTGTCGGCGAACAGCGCGCGCATCGCGGCGGCCACCTCGTCGTCGGTCACCGCAACGATCTCGTCGACCTCGCGCCGGATCAGCGCCAGCGCGGCGTCCTCCGGCACGCGGCAGGCCATGCCGTCGGCCAGTACCGTGGTGACCGGCGCCGCCACCGGGCGGCCGGCCTCGAACGAATGGAGGTAGGCCGGCGCGTGCGCCGAGACCACGCCCACCAGCCGGCTGCGCGCGCCGGCATGGGCACGCGCCGCGGCACAGGCGCAGATGCCTGAACCGAGACCGATCGGCACGTAGACCACGTCCGGCTGCACGGCCTCGAAGAACTCCAGCCAGCAGGTCGCGACGCCGCGCACCAGGTCCTCGTGGAACGACGGCACCATGTGCGCGCCCTGTGCCGCGGCAAGCGCCTGGGCATGCTCGCGCGCCGCCTGGAAGTCCTCGCCGTGCTCGACGAGTTCGGCGCCGAGCGCGCGCATCGCGGCGTTCTTCTCGACCGAGTTGCCGTGCGGCACGACGATCGTGGCCTGCAGACCGTGGCGCGCGGCGGCGAAGGCGACCGACTGGCCATGGTTGCCGCGTGTCGCGCTCACCACCCGGCGCAGCGCGGGTTCGCGGCGCACCAGTGCATCGAAGTAGACCAGCCCGCCACGCAGCTTGAAGGCGCCGACGGGCGTGTGGTTCTCGTGCTTGACCCAGGTTGTCGCGCCGAGGCGCTGCTCCAGCAGCGGCCAGCGGTACTGCGGGGTCGGCGGCATCTGCTCGCGCACCAGGCGGCACGCCGCATCGAGCTGTTCGCGGCTGAACATCGTCAGGCTCCGAGGGTGGGGGCGTCGAGCCGGCAGGCGCCGGCCGGCGTCGAGAACAGGGCGCTCAGCGGCGCGGCGTGCCCACCGGCAGCGACTGGTTGGGCGCCGGCGTCGAACACGCCGGCGGGCAGTGCGCCGGCGGCCGCGGGCCAGCCGCGCAGGTCCAGGCGCTCGAGCGCGACGCCGCTCGCGGGCAGGGCATCGCACGGGTGGTCGGTGCCCCACTCGATCAGCGTCGGCAGCGCGCCGTCGGCCAGGCGCGCGCCGTCCGGCCGCACCGCGATGCGCCAGCGCAGCGTGCCGCGGCTGGCCGCCAGCGCCTCGCCGCGCTCCAGCCCGGCGGCGCGCCAGGCGCCGCTGGCCGCATCGAGGTCGCCCACGCGCGCGACCCAGTGGATCAGCGCCGGGCCCTGCTGCAGCCGGCGCTGCATGGCGGCGTCGTCGAGGTCGAACCAGCGCGCGCGGCCGGGCGGCGGCGCGGCCGGGTCGATCGCGATGATCTCGAGGTAGGCACGCGGGAAACGCGCCGAGTCGATGCGCAGCAGGCGGTTGTGCGTGCTCATCAGCGGATGCGCACCGCCCGCGGAGGGCGTAACGCCGAGCACCGCCTCGCACCAGGCGACGCCCTGCGCCAGCGTCGCCGCCCCGATCACCAGGTGATCGAGCGCCAGCATCACAGCGTGACCTGGCCGGCGACCACCTCGACGCAGTCGCCGCCGACCCACACCTGGCCGTCGACCCGTTCGACGTGCACGCGGCCGGCGCGGTCCAGCACCGTGCCCTGCGCCGCGACGTAACGTTCGGGGGCGAGCCCGGCGCCGATCAGCCACTGGCCGAGGCTCGCATTCAGGCTGCCGGTGACCGGGTCCTCGGTCGGGCCGACCCCGGCGATGAAGGCGCGCACCTCGAACTGCGCCTCGTGCCCGGCCGGGCACGGCGCGACGGCGCCGATGTGGGGCGGGTTGAGGTTCGAGAAGTCCGGCTCCAGCGCCAGCAGTTCGTCGCGCGAGCCGAGCAGCACCGCGACCCAGCCCGGGCCGTTGTCGACCCATTGCGCGGCACGGATCGCGTCGCGCGGGATGCGCAGGCTGCGCGCGAGGTCGGCCAGCGTCGCGGCGTCGACCTCTCCGGCGCGCAGCAGCGGCGGCGCGGCGAAGGCGAGGCGGCCGCCGCCGCGGCGGATGGCGACTCGGCCGACGCCGCACTGCTGCACCACCTGCGCCGCCGATTTCGGCGTGCCGCCAGCGGCCAGCCAGGCGTGGCAGCTGCCGAGCGTCGGGTGGCCGGCGAAGGGCAGTTCGCGGGCTGGCGTGAAGATGCGCACGCGGTAGTCGGCCAGCGGGTCGGTCGGCGGCAGCAGGAACGTGGTCTCGCTGAAGTTGGTCCAGCGCGCGAACGCCTGCATCGCGGCGTCGGACAGCCCCTCGGCATCGTGCACGACGGCCAGCGGGTTGCCCTTCAGCGGCGTGGCGGTGAAGACGTCGATCTCGTGGTAGCGGTAGGTGGTCATGACGGATGCGGTCAGGAGTGGGCCTTCAGGGTCTGCGCGAGCAGTTCGACGCCGCGCTCGATCTGCGCGGGCGGCACGGTGACGAAGCTCAGTCGCAGCGTGTTCGGTCGCGGATCGGCGGCGTAGAACGGCGCGCCCGGCACGAACGCCATGCCGCGCTCGACGGCATGCGGCAGCAGGGCGAGCGCGTCGACGCCCGGCGGCAGCTCGACCCAGAAGAACATGCCGCCGGACGGCACGTTCCAGCGGCAGCCGGCCGGCAGGTGGCGCTCGAGCGCGGCGCGCATCGCGTCGCGCTGCGCCTTGTAGCGTGCCCGGATGGTCGGCACGTGCTCGCGCAGGAAGCCGTCGCGGATCACCTCGTACACCACACGCTGGTTGAAGCTCGGCGTGTGCAGGTCCGAGGCCTGCTTGGCCTGCAGCAGCTTCGGGCCGAGCTCGTGCGGCGCGACCACGTAGCCCAGCCGCAGGCCGGGCGCGAGCACCTTGGAGAAGGAACCGAGGTAGACGGTCGAAGCCGGGTGGCGGCCGGCCAGCGGCGGCGGCGGTTCGCTGTCGAACCACAGGTCCCCGTACGGGTTGTCCTCGACCAGCGGCAGTCCGATCGCGGCCGCCGCGTCGGCGACCTCGGCGCGGCGCCGCGCGCTCATGCAGCGGCCGCTCGGGTTCTGGAAGTTCGGCAGCAGATAGAGGAAACGCGCGCCCTGCGCCTGTGCCAGCGCGTCGGGCAGCGGGCCGTCGTCGTCGCACGGCAGGCTGACGATCTCGGGTTCGTAGGGCGCAAACGCCTGCAGCGCGCCGAGGTAGGTCGGCGCCTCCACCGCGACGCGGCTGCCGGCGTCGATCAGCACCTTGCCGACCAGGTCGAGCCCCTGCTGGGAGCCGGTCGTGATCAGCACCTGGGAGGCGTCGCAGTCCAGCCCCTGCTGGGCCAGCTGCGCCGCGACCCACTCGCGCAGCGGCGCATAACCCTCGCTGGCGGCGTACTGCAGCGCCTCGCGCGGCGCGTCGCGCAGCACCTTCTCCGTGGCCGCACGCATCGCCTCGACCGGAAAGCTCTCCGGCGCCGGCAGGCCGCCGGCCAGCGAGATGATGCCGGGCCGCTCCGTGACCTTGAGGATCTCGCGGATCACCGACGGATTCATGCGCGCCGCCCGGCGCGCCAGCGTGAACGAGGACATCGGAACCTTTCTCAGGCCGGGCGGGCGCCGGCCGGCATCTTCTTGCCCACCACGACCGTGGCGACGACGGCCAGCGCGAAGGCCAGCGTCAGCGGGTCGAGCGTCTCGCCCAGCAGCGGCACCGCGAACAGCAGCGACAGGAAGGGCTGCACCAGCTGCACCTGGCTGACGCGCACGGTACCACCGAGCGCCAGGCCGCGGTACCAGGCGAAGAAGCCCAGCCACATCGAGAACAGCGTGACGTAGGCGAAGCCCGCCCACGCCGAGACCCGCGCCGGCTGCGCCGGCCAGGACCACAGCATCACCGGCAGCGTGAGCGGCAGGCTCAGCACCAGCACCCAGCAGATCACCTGCTCGGCGCGCATCTGCGTCGCCAGCTGCGCGCCGGACACGTAGCCGAGCGCAGTGCAGGCGACGGCGCCGAGCAGCAGCGCATCGGCCGCGGTCAGGTGCCCGCCGCTGCGCACCAGCGCGAAGGCGACCACCAGCGCGCAGCCCGCTGCCGCGCAGGCCCAGAAGCCGGGCGAAGGACGCTGGCGCAGATGCAGCGCCGCGGCGACCGCGGTGGCCAGCGGCATCAGACCGGTGACGACCGCGGCGTGCATCGCGTCGGCCTCGCGCAGCGCCAGGCCGATGAAGAGCGGGAAGCCGACCACCGTGCCCAGCGCGGACGCCGCGAAGGTGGGCAGCTGGTCGGCGCGCGGGCGCGGCGCCCTTGTTGCAGCGAGCCAGGCGAGCGCGAGCAGCCCGGCGAAGGCCGCGCGCCCGGCGGTGACGAACAGCGGCGGCAGCTGCGGGTCGTCGGCCGGGCCGACCGCCAGGCGGGTCATCGGCAGGGTCAGCGCGAAGATCAGCACGCCGAGCAGCCCGAGCCAGAGGCCGCGGGTTTCGTCGTGGGAGGTGGGGTGGGACGGCATGGTCGAGCCAGTCTACGGGCCGCGACCAGCACAGAGGCAGTACACTTTCGCTGGCAACGCCGCCAACTGTATTGCCCGCAGGGCCAGCACACACCATGCTCGAGCACCAGCTTTCGCGCGGGGCGGACCGCACGCTGACCGACCAGCTCGCCGCGCGCTTCGCCGAGCGCATCCGCCAGCGCCTGCTGGCGCCGGGCGCACGCCTGCCGTCGGTGCGCGAATGCGCGCGCCGCCACGCGGTGAGCCCGACCACGGTGGTTGCCGCCTACGATCAGCTGCTCGCGCAGGGCCTGGTCGAGGCGCGCCGCCAGCGCGGTTTCTACGTGCGCCCGCCCAAGGCCGAGGCGGCCGCGGGCCCGCCCGCCGCGCCGGGCCCGCGCACGCCGCTGCCGATCAGCGCGACGACGCTGATCCGCGGCATGTTCCAGCCGCCCGGCGCCCAGCCGATGCCGGGGCTGGGCACGCTGCCGGCCGACTGGCTGGACCAGAGCCTGCTGGCCAGCGCGCTGCGCAAGGTCAGCACGACACTCGGACGCGGCGCGCTGCAGTACGGCGAGCCGGCCGGCGAGGCGCGCCTGCGTCGTGTGCTGGCGACGCGGCTGGCCGACCACGGCATCACGGCGCATGCGGACCAGATCGTCACCAGCGTCGGCGCGACCCATGCGCTGGACATCGTCACGCGCACGCTGGCCAAGCCCGGCGACGGCGTGCTGGTCGACGAACCCGGCTGGTCGGTCGAGTACGCGCGGCTGGCTGCGCTCGGCCTGCGCGTGCTGCCGGTGCCGCGCGGCCCCGAGGGGCCGGACCTGGCGGTGATGCAGCGCCTGATCGAGGCGCAGCCGCCGGGCGCGCGGCCGCGCCTGTACGTCACCGTGTCGGTGCTGCACAACCCGACCGGCGCATCGCTGTCGCTGCAGTCGGCGCACCGCGTGCTGCAGCTGGCGCAGGCGCACGGGCTGACGATCGTCGAGGACGACACCTACGCCCACCTCGCGCCGCCCCACCTGCCGCGGCTGGCCGCGCTGGACGCGCTGGAGCGCACGATCTACGTCAGCGGCTTCTCGAAGATCCTGACCCCGAGCTGGCGGGTCGGCTACCTCGCGGCGCCGGCTGCGCTGGTGGACCGCCTGGTGGACGCCAAGCTGCTGTCGACGCTGACCACGCCGTCGATGACCGAACTGGCGCTCGCCCATTGCCTGGAGCAGGGCCTGCTGCGCCGCCATGCGGAACGTGTGCAACGCCAGCTCGACGACGCGCGCAACCGCGTCGTGCGCCTCGCCCAGGCGCATGGCTGCCGCTTCGCCGCCGAGCCGCGCGGGCTGTTCGGCTGGGTCGACGTGGGCGTCGACACCGAACGGCTCTCACAAGTGATGCTCGATGACGGCTGGCTGATCGCGCCCGGCGCACTGTTCCACGCCACGCACCAACCCACGACACTGATGCGCATCAATTTCGCCACCACGCAGGAGGCGCGTTTCTGGCGCGCCATGGTCCGGGCCCGGGATTCGCTGCGACCTCTTTCGTGACGACTCGTAACGCGAGAGAATCCGCGCCGTCATGCACAGCGAGATGTTCGAGCCCACGATCCCGTTCGGCGAGCCGGAGCTGATGCGGGCGAGCGCGTACCAGCGCTACCTGGACGAGATGAAGGCCGACAGCACGCAGGGCCGCATCAGCACGCGCATCTCGCAGCTCAGCCCGTCGCTGCAGGCCGACCTGCTGCGTTTCGGCCAGGACGGCGGTGACTCCGAGGTCGTCGAGGTGCTGGCCGCCTGCGTGCGGCATGCCAAGCGCGTGACCATCCACCTGCAGTGCGGCGCCCGCGTCGTGCCGCTGACGGTGTTCGCGCAGGAGCGCCTGGTGCACAGCCCGCTGGCGATGGACGAACTGATCGGCAAGCACCTGCTCGAGCTGCGCGTGATGCATGTCGAGCCGGCCCTGCTGCGTCCGCCCGGCGATCCGGACCGCGCGCTCGTCGGCGCCGAACACCAGCACTATCCGATCGCGCCGCTGCTGTGGGAACTGGCGATGCGCGGCCCGCGGCGCGACCTGCTGCCCGAGATCGCCGGCCCCGCGGTCTACCGCGTTGCGCCGGGGCTGGACGTGTCCAAGCTGCCGGCCAGCGGCGCGCTGATCGCGGCCATCCAGCGCCTCGCACGCACGCAGGCCTCGCTGCGCGAGATCGCCGAGTGGCCGGGGCTCGGGCGCGAGCGGGCGATCCGCCTGCTCAACGCGCTGTACCTGCAGTCGGGCCTGATCGTCAGCCGCTCGCATCCGGACGCGGTGCGCGACACCTGGTTCTGACGCAACGCCGCGCGCGTCCGCGCGCCCCGGCACGCCCGCGCTGAGGGCGGTTCACCTCCTTACGCACCGCAACACCTTGCGCGTCGGTGTATCACCGATTCGCGGGGGGTCGGGGTGTAGTCTTTGCGCAGCTCGTTGCGGTGCAGCAAGGGCTCGGCTCCTCATCAGAAGCAGCGCACCGCAGCGGGGCACGCCGTCCCGAGGGACGGTGCGCTTCGGTGGCGGGATCGGAGGAAGGCAACGGAGGAGACACCGGCGTTGTCGTATCCCGGAACTCGGCGCTCGCGCAGTCGATCGCCGCGTTCCCCTTCGAGGCAGCTCACGATGTCCATCCGCGTCCTTCCATCATCAACCCGCCGCGCCGCCTGGCGATCCCGGCTGATCGCAGCCGCGGCCGTGCCGCTGCTCTTCGCCTGCGGCGGCGAGCGGCCCGCCGGTTCGCAGGTGGCCGCCAAGGTCAACCGCGAGGAGATCTCGGTGCACCAGGTGAACTTCCTGCTGCAGCGCCGGCCCGGGGTCACCGCCGAGACCGCGCCGACCCTGGGCCGCGAGGTGCTGGAGCAGCTGATCGACCAGGAGCTCGCCTTGCAGAAGGCCCGCGAGATGAAGGTCGAGCGCGACCCGGTCGTGCAGCAGGCCATCGAGGCGGCCCGGCGCGACATCGTCGTGCAGGCCTACCTGCAGCGCATCGGCGAGGCGGCCGCACGGCCGACGGCGCAGGAGGTGCAGGCCTACTACCAGGCCCATCCGGCGCTGTTCGCGCAGCGCCGCATCTTCACGCTCTACGACGCGGCGATCGACGGTTCGGCCGGCCAGGTCGATCCGTGGAAGGACAAGTTCGCCGCCGCGCGCACGCCGAACGAACTCGCCGCCGTGCTGCAGACCAGCGGCCTGGCGTACAGCGCGCGGCAGTCGACGCAGAGTGCCTCGGCGCTGCCGATGGACCTGCTGGACCGGCTCGCGCCGCTGCACGAAGGCCAGTCGCTGCTGCTGCCGCGCCCGGCCGGGCTGCGCGTGGTGATGGTGGCCGGCCTGCGCATCGACCCGGTCAGCGAGGAGGCCGCACGGCCCGCCATCGAGCAGTTCCTCGTCAACGACCGCAAGCGCCGCATCGCCGAACAGGAGGTGAAGGCGCTGCGCGACGGCGCCCGCATCGACTACGTGGGCAGCTTCGCGCAGTCCGGCGTGCTGCAGGGGGCCGACGCCAAGTGAGGCCGATCCGCACGAGCACGCTCGCGCGGGTCGTGCTGGCCGCGGCGCTCGCCGCCGGGCCAACACTGGCCACTGCGCAGAGCGGCCCCGCCACCACGACCGCCGCCGCGCCGGTCGCGGCTCCAGCCCCCGCCGCGCTCGCCGAGCCGGCCCGCGACTACGTGCTCGGCGCCGGCGACCTGGTGCGCATCAGCGTGTTCCAGAGCCCGGATCTGACGCTGGAAGCGCGCATCGGCGAGGGCGGCACGATCAGCTACCCGCTGCTGGGCACGCTCTCGCTCGGCGGGCTGACGGTGCCGCAGGCCGAGGACACGATCGCCGCCGGCCTGCGCGACGGGCAGTTCGTCAAGGCGCCGCAGGTCAGCGTGCTGGTGCTGCAGGTGCGCGGCAACCAGGTCTCGGTGCTGGGCTTCGTGAACCGGCCGGGCCGCTACCCGATCGACGTCAACGGCATGCGCCTGAGCGAGCTGCTGGCGCTCGCCGGCGGCGTCGCGCCCAACGGCGCGGACACGGTCACGCTGAGCGGCACGCGCGACGGCCAGCCGCTGCGCCTGCAGGTCGACCTGCCGTCGCTGTTCGGCGGCAGCGCCGCCACGGCCGACCCGGTGGTGCGCCACGGCGACGTGCTGTTCGTCGACCGCATGCCGATGGTCTACGTCTACGGCGAGGTCCAGCGCCCGGGCGCGCTGCGCCTGGAGCGCGGCATGACGGTGATGCAGGGCCTGGCCGCCAGCGGCGGGCTGAACCAGCGCGGCACCGTGCGCGGGCTGCGCGTGCACCGCCGCGGCAGCGACGGCAAGGTGCACGAGATGGAGCCGAGGCTGGATGCCGCGCTGCGCGACGGCGACGTGGTCTACGTGCGCGAGAGCCTGTTCTGAAACCCGCCGCGAGGAACCCCATGAACCCGTCCCGGAAGCGTCCATGAGCCTGGCCCAGTTCCTGTCCATCCTGCGCGCGCGCGCGCCCGGTGCGCTGCTGGTGATGCTGCTGTGCATCGCGCTGGCGGTCGGCGTCAGCCTGCTGCTGCCGAAGAAGTACACGGCGCGCGCCGCACTGATCGTCGACGTCAAGTCGCCCGACCCGATCGCCGGCATCGTGCTGACCGGCATGATGTCGCCGGGCTACATGGCCACGCAGGTCGACGTGATCGGCAGCGAGCGCGTCGCGCGCCGCGTGGTCGCGATGCTGAAGCTGGGCGAGAGCCGCGAGTGGCGCGCGGCCTGGCAGGCAGCCGGCGTCGGCGGCGATTTCGAGACCTGGGCGATCGAGACGCTGCAGCGCGAGCTCGACGTGCGGCCCTCGCGCGAGAGCAACGTCGTCAACGTCGAGTTCACCGCGCTCGACCCGGCCTCGGCGGCGCGCATCGCGAACGCCTTCGTGCAGGCCTACATCGACACCAGCGTCGACCTGCGAGTCGAGCCGGCACGCCAGTACAACAGCTTCTTCGACGAGCGCGCGCGCCAGCAGCGCGACGCGCTCGAGGCGGCGCAGGCGAAGCTGAGCGCCTACCAGCAGGCGCGCGGCATCACCGCCAGCGACGAGCGCCTGGACGTCGAGAACGCGCGCCTGGCCGAGCTGAGCAGCCAGCTCGTCGCCCTGCAGGCGATCACGGCCGAGACCTCGAGCCGCCAGGCGCAGGCGCGCAGCGCCGGCGACCACCTGAGCGACGTGCTGGCCAACCCGCTCGTGTCGGGCCTGAAGGCCGATCTCGCGCGCCAGGAGGCGCGCATGCAGGAGCTCGGCGCGCGGCTGGGCGAGCGCCATCCGCAGGTGATCGAGCAGCAGGCGAGCATCGACGAACTGCGCCGCCGCCTCGCCACCGAGACGCGCCGCGTCACCGGCAGCCTGGGCGTCAACGACAACATCGCGCGGGCCCGCGAGGCGGAGGTGCGGGCCTCGCTCGAGGCGCAGCGCACGCGCGTGCTGGCGCTGAAGAAGCAGCGCGACGAGCTGGCGGTGCTGCAGCGCGACGTCGAGCAGGCGCAGCGCGCCTACGACACGATCAGCGCCCGCGCGATGCAGACCAGCCTGGAGAGCCAGACCAGCCAGACCAACATCGCGCCGCTCAGCCTCGCCAGCCCGCCGCCGCAGCCGAGTTCGCCGCGGCTGCTGCTGAACAGCGTGCTGGGTGTGTTCGTCGGCGCACTGCTGGGCATCGCCAGCGCGCTGCTGCGCGAGCTGGTCGACCGCCGCGTGCGCAGCGCGCAGGACCTGGTGCAGGCGCTGGACCTGCCGGTGCTCGGCGTGATGCTGCGCCCGGCGCGCGGCCCGCTGCTGGCGCGCCGCCAGCGCCTCGCGCTGCACCGCCGCCTGCTCGGGCCCGCCGCGCGCGCCCGCGGAGAACCCGCATGAGACACCCCGTGCCAGCCTGTCCCTTGCGGTTGGAGCGTCGGGCCGCTCCCGAGCCGGCCCGCATCCCCTCGGGGGATCGTCGAACCGTCTCGTTCGACGAGGGGTGGTCATCTCAGCGGGCCGAGCGCCGGGCCGCTCCCAAGCCGGCCCGCATCCCCCCGGGGGATCGGCGAACGGTCTCGTTCGACGAGGGGTGGTCATCATGACCCGCATCCTGCACACCGCCTACGCGCGCGAACGCGACGAGCCGATCGTCGCCGAATCGCTGGTGCCCGACGATGCCGCCGACACGGTGCCGGGCAGCATGCGGCCGATCGGCGCGATCCTGGCCGAACTGCGTGGGCTGGACGAGGCGCAGATCGACCGCATCGTCGCGCTGCAGCAGCACCGCGGCATGCGCTTCGGCGAGGCGGCGGTCGCGCTCGGCCTGGCGCGCGGCGACGAGGTGCTGTGGGCGCTCAGCCAGCAGTTCGGCTACCCGTACTCGCCGGCCTCGAAGCAGCGCCTGAGCCCCGAGCTGGTGGTCGCGATCGAGCCGTTCGGCGCGCGCGCCGAGGCGTTCCGCGCGGTGCGCAGCCAGCTGACGATGCGCCTGGGTGACCAGGGCGGGCCGCGCCGGGCGCTGGCCGTCGTCAGCCCGGACAGCGGCGACGGCAAGACCTACTTCGCCGCCAACATCGCGGTCGCGCTGAGCCAGATCGGCGGGCGCACGCTGCTGGTCGACGCCGACCTGCGCCACCCGCGCCAGCACCGCGTGTTCGGGGTCGACAACAGCCGCGGGCTGAGCAGCATCCTGTCCGGCCGCAGCAGCGGCAACCCGCTGCACACGGTGCCGCAGCTGCCGAGCCTGTCCGTGCTGCCGGTCGGCCCGACGCCGCCGAACCCGCTCGAGCTGCTCGAGCGGCCCGCCTGCGCGATGCTGCTGCGCGAGCTGCTCGAGCGCTTCGAGCACGTGGTGGTCGACACCACCGCCGCGGTGCACGGCAGCGACGCGGTCGTGATGGCCGCCAAGTGCGGCGCCGCGCTCGCGCTGGCGCGCCAGGGGCGCAGCCGCATCGATGCGCTGCAGACGCTGGTCGGCCAGCTCGGCCAGACGCGCGCCGAGGTCGCCGGCGTGGTGATGAACGAGTACTGACGCACCGGCGACCGCACGATGTCCGCCGTTCCCTCCGATCCCCAGGCCTGGCCCGACGCGTCGCGCGCGCCCTGGCTGATCCTCGGGGCGGGCCTGGCGCTGCTCTACGGGCCGACGCTGGCCGGCCTGTTCACCGACGTCTGGTCCGACGAGCGCCAGGCGCACGGGCCGATCGTGCTGGCGGTGGCGGCGTGGCTGCTCGTGCGCCGCTGGCCCGAGGTGCTCGCGGCGCCGGCACGGCCGCGCACCGGGCTCGGCACGGCCGGCCTCGCGACCGGGCTGCTGCTGTACGTGCTGGGTCGCTCGCAGGCGATCCTGGTCGCCGAAGTCGGCTCGCTGATCGTCGTGCTCGCCGCCTGCGTGCTGCTGCTGCGCGGCACGGCGGCGCTGCGTCCCTGGGCCTTCGGGCTGTTCTTCCTCGTCTTCATGGTCCCGCTGCCCGGCGTGGTGGTCGACAGCCTGACCCAGCCGATGAAGCTGGCCGCGTCGAACGTCGCCGAGCAGCTGCTGTACGCGGCCGGCTACCCGATCGCGCGCACCGGCGTCGTGCTGCAGATCGGGCAGTACCGGCTGCTCGTCGCGGATGCCTGCGCCGGCCTGCACACGCTGTTCGTGCTCGAGGCGATGGGGCTGCTGTACCTGAACCTGGTGCGCCACCCGTCGACGCTGCGCAAGGTCGTGCTGGCCGCGCTGATCGTGCCGATCTCGTTCTTTGCCAACGTGCTGCGTGTCGTCGTGCTGTGCCTGGTCACCTACCACCTCGGCGACGCCGCCGGCCAGGGTTTCCTGCACGGCCTGGCCGGGCTGCTGCTGTTCCTGGCCGCCCTGCTGCTGACGATGGCCTGCGACGGCCTGCTGCGCCTGCTGCTGCCGCGCGCACGGAGCGCCGCATGAATCCGACGCGGCGCGCCTGGCTGGCGTTCGGCGCGATGGCGCTGGCCGCAGGCAGCGCGGTCGCGCTGACGCCGCGGCGCAAGCTCGCCACGCTGCTGCAGCGCCCCGAACTGCGCAGCGCCGTGCCGGAGGCGTTCCCCGGCTGGCGGCTCGACCCGGCGGCCGGCACCGCCCTCGTCAATCCGCAGCAGGAGGCGACGCTCGCCCGCGTCTACCAGCAGGTGCTCGCGCGCACCTACCTGAGCGACGCCGGCGAGCGCGTGATGCTCTCGCTGACCTACGGCGAGGACCAGCGCAGCGACATGGCGCTGCACTACCCCGAGGTCTGCTACCCGGCGCAGGGCTTCGCGCTGCGCTCGAACCGCCTCGGCGCGCTGCGCCTGCCCGAGGGCCTGCTGCCGGTGCGCCGGCTCGAGACCGCGCTCGGACCGCAGCGCCCCGAACCCGTGACCTACTGGACCACGGTCGGCGAGTACCACTCGCTCGGCGCGCTGGACCGGCGCCTGATCGAGCTGCGCTACGGGCTGGAAGGCCTGATCCCGGACGGCTACCTGTTCCGCGTCTCGTCGATCGGGCTGGACAGCGCCGGCGAGTTCGCACGCCAGGACCGCTTCGTGCAGGCCCTGCTCGCCGGCCTGGCACCGGCGCCGCGCGAGGCGCTGACCGGGCGCCTGGACGACTGAGGACGGCGATGACGGCCGCGCTGCCCCTGACCCAGCTGAAGCAGCGCGCGGTGCGGGCCTTCGCGTGGTCGGCGCTGCAGAGCTGGTCGGTCAAGGCCTTCACGCTGCTCGTCTTCCTCGCGCTCGCGCGGCTGCTGCAGCCGGCCGAACTCGGCCTCGCGCAGGGCGTGCTGCTGCTGCTCGCCTTCGTCGCGGTGCTGTCGGCGCAGGGCTACCCGCCGGCGCTCGTGCAGCACCCGGCACTGCAGGCGGACGACGTCAACCTGCCGTTCTTCACCTCGCTCGCCACCGCGGCGCTGTGCTCGGCCGCGCTGCTCGCCGGCGCGGAGCCGATCGCGCAGCGGCTGGGCGCACCCGAGGCCGCCGCGCTGGTGCGCTGGGCCGCGCTGATCCCGCCGCTCGCGGCCACCAGCGGCGTGCTGATGGCGATGCTGCGCCGCCGTCTGGAGTTCGGCCGCATCGCCCGCGTCACGCTGCTGGCCACGCTGGCCGGCGGCACCACGGCGCTCGCGCTGGCCGCGGCCGGCCACGGCGCCGGCAGCCTGGTCGCGCAGGCGCTGGTGATCGCCGCGCTGAGCGCCGCGCTGCTGTGGCGCGCGCCGGTCTGGCGGCCGCGCTGGCGGCTGCAGCGCGAACGCTTCGCGGGCCTGTTCTCGTACAGCTCGATGGCGTTCGCCGGCCAGCTGCTGGACTTCTTCGCCGGCCGCATCATCGAGCTGGTCATCCTCGCGCGCTACGGCCTCGCGGCGCTGGGCACCTACACGGTCGGCGCCAAGCTGTACCTGACGATCCTCGAACTGCTGGCCACCGCGCTGGTGGAGCCGGCGCTGGCGGCGCTGTCGCGCATCGCCGGCGACACCGAGCGGCTGCGCCGGGCCTGGCTGCGCCTGGTGTTCCTCGCCGCCTGCACGACGCTGCCGCTGTTCGCCGGCGTCGCCGCGCTGGCGCCGGAACTGTGCCGGCTGCTGTTCGGTCCGCGCTGGCCCGGCGCCGACGAGGTGACGCGCTGGCTGTGCCTGCTCGGCGCGCTGCAGGCGGTGCAGTACTTCAACAGCGCGGCGCTGGGCGCCACCGGGCGCGCCCGCATGCTGCTGTTGATCAACGCAGCCAAGCTCGTGCTGGGGATCAGCGCTCTGGCGCTGGCCGACGCGGCCTCGCCCGGCGCGATGACGCTGGCCTTCGTGCTCGGCCAGATGGCCGTCGCGCCGCTCAGCTTCGGCGCCGCGCTGCACGCCACCGGCGCCTCGGTACGCACCCTGCTGCGGCAGCTGGCGCCGGGCGGCCTGGCCGCCGCCGGTGCGTTCGGCGCGGTCGAGCTGTTGCGCACCCAGGTCGATCCGGGCGTCGACGCCGCGAGCCGCGGCCTGCTGCTCGGGACCGCCTACGTCGTCGGCTACGCCCTGCTGATCGGCCTGACCGGCGGGCGCCGGCTGCAGCTCGAGCTGCGCGACATCGCCACCAGCTGGCGCCGCTGACCGACCCACGACGGACGCACGATGACGAACCCGATTCCCGACCTGCGCATGTTGCCGCGCCGCCTCGCGCAGTGGCTGCACCAGGGCCTGCTGCTGGCGCAATGGCGCCTCGCACGGCTCGGCCCGCACCGCACCGCGCCGGACCCGCAGGTGGTGCTGGTGATCCCGGCCGATGCGGCCGAGCTGACGGGTTCGCGCGGGGACGAAGCCATGCTGCTGGCCGCCCGCGCGATGGCGGTGGCCGCGCAGGGCGAGCAGGTGCGCCTCGTGGTCGCCTGCAGCCACCCGGCCGCCGACGCGCGGGCGCGCGCCGCCGGCTTCGAGGTGCTGCGCGTCTGGGGCGGGCTCGCGATGCCGTTCGTGCTGCGCCGCCGGCTCGCCGCGCTGCGCCCGGGGCACGGCTGGGTGATGGGCGCGGACATGCTGGACGGCCACTACTCGCCGGTCACCGCGCTGCGCATGGTGATCGCGGCCGACCTGATGGCACGCGCCGGCGCCCGCTCGCTGTTCCTAGGCTTCAGCCTGAACGATCGCCCGGCCCGCGGCGTCTGCCTGGCCTTCCGCGGGCTCGACCCGCGCGTCGCGATCAACCTGCGCGATCCCTGCTCGTGGCAGCGCTTCGACCGCGCCACCGGGCGCCGCGCACGGCTGGTGGCCGACACCGCCTTCCTGCTGCCGCCGGCGGCGCCGCAGGAGGCGGCCGCCGCGGCCGAACGCTGGGCCCGCGCCGAGCGGCAGGCAGGCCGCACGGTTCTGGCGATCAATGCCCATCCGATGCTGTTCGGAGGCCCCGACGCGGCCGTGCGCGCCGCCGCGTTGTGCGAGGCGCTGCAGACGGCGCTGCAGGCGGTGGCGGCGTTGCGGCCGGTCAGCTGGCTGCTGCTGCCGCACGACGAGCGCGCCGCGGCCGGCGACCTGACGCTGCTCGCGCAGCTGCAGGCGCGCCTCGCGTCGGCCGGCCAGGCGCATGTCCACCACCTGGCGCACCCGCCGTCGGCTGCGGCGATCAAGGGCCTGCTCGGCAGCGTCGACGGCGCGGTCACCGGGCGCATGCACCTCGCGATCGCGGCGCTGGGCCAGGGCCGGCCGGTGCTGGCGTTCGCCTATCAGGGCAAATTCACCGGGCTGCTGCAGCACTTCGAACTGCCGGCGTGGTTGCTGCTCGAGCCGGCGCAGGCGCTCGACGCCGGCACGCTGGCCACGCGCCTCGATCGCTTCGTCGCCGAACTGCCCGGGTTGACCGACCAGGTCGGGCGCCGGCTGCCTTGCGTGCTGGCCCAGGCCCGCGCGACCTACGCGGAGGCGCTCGCATGACCGGACCGCTGTGGGTCGTCACCGACCAGCTGCCGGATCCGCCGCGCAACGGCATCACGCTGCCGCTGTACCACTACTGCCGGCGCCTGCAGCCGCAGCGCGCACTGCAGCTGGTGCTGCTGGAAGATGCCGACGCGCCGCCCGATCCGGCCGCGCTGGCGCGCAACGAGGCCGCCTTCGGGCCGCTGCTGCGCGTGCCGCTGCGGCGCCGCGGCCCGGCCGCCCGCGCGCTGGCGGAGCTGCGCCGCCGAGAGATGTTCCAGCACGGCTGGCGGCGCGCCGGCCCCGCCGTGCTGCCGGCGCCCGAGCGTTGCGACAGCCTGCTCGTCTCGCCGATGAGCGCGGTCGCGAAGTGGCAGGCCAGCGGGCTGGCCGAGACGGTGCCGGCGCGCGTGCGCGTCGCCGCCGTCAACGACTGCACCAGCGCCGAGTACTTCTTCCGCGGCCTGCAGCAGCACGGCGTCGGGCGCGCGAAGGCGGCGCTGGACCGCTGGCGCAGCCGCGGCATCGCGGCGATCGAGGCGCAGCTGCTGGCCCCCTACGACCACGTGCTGATGCAGACCGAGGCCGACCGCGCGCTGCTCGCGCGCCTGGTCGGCCCGCGCCTCGCGGAGCGAGTCTCGGTGGTCTCGAACGGCGTCGTCGACGACTACTTCGCGCTGCAGCCCACGGGCCGGCCGAAGGTGGTGTTCGTCGCCGAACTGAGCGGCGAATACGCCGGCACCGCCCGCTGGCTCGCCACCGAGGTCTGGCCGCAGGTGCTGCGCCAGCATGCCGAGGCCGAGCTGGTGGTGGTCGGCCGCCATGCCGCGCCGGCGCTGCGTGCGCTGCTGGCCGGCGTGCCGCGGCTGCGCCACCTCGACTACGTGGACGACCTGGGCGTGCTCTACGCCGACGCGGCGGTGGCGCTGAGCCCGGTGTTCAAGGGCTTCGGGCTGATCAACAAGACGCTCGAGGCGATGGCTGCCGGGCTGCCGGTGGTCGGCGGCGCGGCCGCGTTCAACGGCATCCCGGGCTTCCGCGCCGGCGTGCACGGCGTGGTGTGCTCCGGCCTGCACGGCGGCGAGTTCGCGGTCGCGCTGCGCACCCTGCTCGGCGACGCGCCGCGCCGCGCCGCGCTCGGTGCGGCGGCGCGCCAGCTGGTGCACGGCGGCTTCCGCTGGGACAGCGCGGTGCGCCGCGTCGGCCAGCTGCTGGACCAGCCGGCCACCTGAGGACCCGAAGATGGCCGCCGTGCTGTACCCGCTGACGCGCCGCCTGCCGGACCCGAACCCGACCGCGCTGTTCTTCTTCGTCACCACGGGCTACCTGCTGCTGCTGGCCCTGGCCGCCGCCAGCGGCTCGGGGCTGCTGAAGCTGCTGTCCAACGCGGCGGCCATCGGCAGCTTCGCGCTGGTCGCGGTGACCTGGCTGTTCCTGCCGCGCGCGCCGGTCCTGCCGGGCGGCTTCGCCGCGCCGCTCGCGCTGTATTACGCCGGGCTCGGCGCGTCGCTGATCGTCGGCTTCGCCGCGCACGACCGCGTCGACCTGCTGAAGATCCTGCTCGCGCCGGCCTTCGTCGTGTTCGGCGCGGCGTTCGAGCGGCACCGGCCGCGCTGGCTGTGGGACGACGCCGCCGCGCGCCTCGCGTTCGGCCTGCTCGTCGTGCTGCCGCTACTCGCCTGGGCCGCCCAGCTCGCCGGCGGCGCGACGACGCTGGCCGCCGGCCGGGAGGTCGGCCCGTTCGCGAACCGCAATAACGCGGCGCTGTACGCGCTATGCCTGATTGCGCTGCATGCCGTGGTGTCCGGCCGCACGCTGCGCAGCGTGCTGGTCTACCTCGCGGTCGGTGCGCTGTTCGGCACGCTGGGCGTGCTGCTGGCCGTGCTGCTCGCGCTGCTGCTGGCGATCGGCCGGCCGCGCACGCTCGCCGTGCTGCTGCCGGCCCTGGCGCTGCTCGGCCTCGCCGCCTGGTCGCTGCCCGAGGTCGGTGTTTTCGCGCGCCTGGGCCCGCTGCGCGACAGCGTGCTGCTGCTGGTCGACGGCCGCATCGACCTGGCCAGCGTCAGCTACGCCGAGCTGGTGCGGCTGCTGAAGAGCACCGATCTCTCGTTCCTGTTCCGCCTCAAGCACTGGCTCGAACTGCTGACGCTGTACGCGCAGGGCTCGCCGTACCAGTGGCTGTTCGGCTTCGGCATCGGCGCCTCGGTGCGGCTGTCGGAGATCCACCTGGTGCCGCACAACGACTACCTGCGCCTGCTGTTCGAATGCGGCGCGGTCACGCTGCTGGGCTTCGTCGCGCTGCTGGCGACGGCGCTGGTGCGGGTCGGCCGGCGCTGGGAGGCGGTGCCGCTGTGGGTGGTCGCGATCTACTTCGGCAGCGAGAACCTGGTCAACAACTACCTCGCGATGTCGGTGTTCTGGTTCTGCGCGGGCGCCCTGGCGACGCGGGTCCGGGAGGCGCACGATGCTCCGGCCTGAGGCCATGCGTGCCGCCGCCGCGCTGCTGCTCGGGCTGGCCGCCTGCAGCAGCGCCGGCTCGCTCTCGCTGCCGTCGGACCTGGACCTCGCGCAGATCCAGCAGGACGGGCGCGTGCCGCATGAGCAGGCACCGCAGGGCGTGCCGCGCGGCTACGACTGGGCACGCGGCCCGCGCGTCGGCGCCGGCAACCAGCCGGGTCGCTTCCGCGCCGCGACCGGTTGGGGCCAGTCGTTCCGCGCCGAGGGCAGCCGCGACGCCGCGGGCGGCACGCTGCAGGTGCGTGACCTGCAGGTGCTGCTGTGCGTCGGGCCCGAGCGGGCCTGGCAGCTGGTGCAGCGCGGGCCGATCGAGGGCCGCCAGTTCCGCGCCGATTTCGGCGGCGACCTGAGCCGGCCGCCGCCGCGCTTCGAGCAGGCCGGCGGCGTCGCGAGCGTCGTCTTCGAGCCCGGCGCGGCGTTCCACTTCTGGCCCGCCCAGGGTCGCTTCGAGCTGCCGGCGCAGCCGCTGTGCGGCGTGCTGGTGCTGCTGCAGGCGCGTGTCGAAGCGGACCGGCCCGGCGGCGATGCCGGCCTGCTGCTCGGCCTGGGCGCCGACTACTGGGCCGACCGGCAGGCCCGCTGGGACCACTTCCGCACCAACCGCGACATCGCGATCGGCCGGCTGCGCCGCGTCACGCCCGAGTGGCGCTGGTACGGCCTGAGCACCGCGAGCGATGCCGACCTGCAGCGCCTGAGCGACGAGGGCTACACCCTGGCGCCGGCGCTGTGCGCCACCGACTCCTGCCGCTGACCCCATGCCCCGACTGCTCAGCATCAACAGCTACCACTACCGCCGCGGCGGCTCCGACGTCGTGTACCTCGAACACGCGGCGCTGCTCGAGGCGCTGGGCTGGAGCAACGCGTTCTACGCGATGCACCATCCGCAGAACCTGGCCACGCCGTGGTCGCGCTTCTTCATCGACGAGCTCGAGTTCGACCACGACTACCCGGCCTGGCGCAAGCTGGCGATGGCCGGCAAGGTGGTCTACTCGTTCGAGGCGCAGCGCCGCCTGGAGGCGCTGCTGGCCGAGTACCCGGCCGATGTCGCCCACCTGCACTGCATCTACCACCACCACTCGCCGTCCATCCTGCCGACGCTGCACGCCGCCGGCGTGCCGACGGTGCTGACCGCGCACGACCTGAAGATCGCCTGCCCGGCCTACAAGATGCTCAACGACGGCGGCATCTGCGAGCGCTGCCGCGACGGCTCGGTGCTCAACGTGCTGCGCCACCGCTGCGTGCGCGGCTCGCTGGCCGCCAGCGCCGTGGTGGCGGTCGAGAGCGCGCTGCACCGCCGCCTCGACACCTGGCGCCGCCACGTCACGCGCGTCGTGTCGCCGAGCCGCTTCTTCATCGACAAGTTCGTCGAGTGGGGCTGGCCGCGCGAGCGCTTCGTGCACATCCCGAACGTCGTCGACGCGGCGCGCTTCGAGGCGGCGCCGGAACCCGGCGGCTACCTGCTGTACTTCGGCCGGCTGGCGGTCGAGAAGGGCGTCGCGACGCTGCTGCGCGCGGCGCAGGCGGCCGGCGTGCCGCTGAAGATCGCCGGCACCGGGCCGCTGGCCGGCGAGCTGCAGGCGCTGCACGCACAGATCGGCGGCGACGTCGAGTTCCTCGGCTACCGCAGCGGCGCCGCGCTGCACGACCTGGTGCGCGGCAGCCGCGCCGTCGTGCTGCCGTCGCAGTGGTACGAAAACGCGCCGATGAGCGTTCTCGAGAGCATGGCGCTCGGCAAGCCGGTGCTGGGCGCGCGCATCGGCGGCATCCCCGAGCTGATCGTCGAGGGCGAGACCGGCTGGACCTTCGAAAGCGGCTCGGTGGCGCAGCTCGCCGAGCGGCTGCGCGAGATCGCCGGCAGCGGCGCCGCCGCGCTCGCCGCGATGGGCCGCGCGGCGCGCGCCCACGTCGAGCGCGAGTTCCCCCGCGCGCGCTACGCCGACGCGATGCTCGCGCTGTACGCCTCGCTGGGGGTGCGGGCATGAACGCGCCGGGCCGTTCCCCAGCGCGAGTCCCGGAGCGCGCCGCACGAACGGAGATGCCGTGAGCGAGATGCCCAAGGTCCTGCGCATCCTCGGCATCCGCGGCGTGCCAGCGGCGCACGGCGGCTTCGAGACCTTCGCCGAGCGGCTCGCGCTGCACCTCGTCGAGCGCGGCTGGCGCGTGATCGTCTACTGCCAGGTCGACGGCGCCGGCCCGATCGCGACCGACCGCTGGCACGGCATCGAGCGCGTGCTGATCCCGGTGGCGCGCGGCGGGCCGGCCGGCACGATGCTGTTCGACGCGCGCGCGATCGCGCACGCGGCGCGCGAGCCCGCGCTGTGCCTGACGCTGGGCTACAACACCGCGCTGTTCTGCGCCTGGCTGCGCCTGCGCGGGGTGCCGAACGTGATCAACATGGACGGCATCGAGTGGTCGCGCGCGAAATGGAGCGCGCCGGCGAAGGCCTGGCTGTGGCTCAACGAGCGCGCCGGCTGCCGGCTCGGCCAGCAGCTGGTGGCCGATCATCCCGAGATCGCGCGCCATCTCGCGACGCGCGTGACGCCGGCGAAGATCCGCACCATCGCGTACGGCGCGGACCGCGTCGACGCGGCGCCCGAGACGCCGGTGCGCGCGCTCGGCCTCGTGCCCGGGCAGTACCTGACCCTGATCGCGCGACCCGAGCCCGAGAATTCGATCCTCGAGGTCGTCGAGGGCTTCTCGCGCCGCCCGCGCGGGCTGACGCTGGCGGTGCTCGGTCGCTACGACCCGGGCCATCCGTACCACCGCGCGGTGCAGCAGCGCGCCGGCGCGGAGGTGCGCTTCCTCGGCGCGATCTACGACCGCGGCACGCTGCAGGCGCTGCGCCGCCACAGCGCGGCCTACGTGCACGGGCACCAGGTCGGCGGCACCAACCCCTCGCTGGTCGAGGCGCTCGGCGCGGGCAACGCGGTGCTCGCGCACGACAACCGCTTCAACCGCTGGGTGGCCGGCGACGGCGCTTGCTACTTCGACGGTGCGGACGGCTTCGACCGTGCCCTCGGTGCGCTGCTCGCCGATCCGGGACGGCTCGCGGCGCTGCGCGCGGCGAGTGCGGCGCGCTTCGCGCAGGAGTTCACCTGGCCGCGGATCCTGACGGCCTACGAAACGCTGTTGCGGGAGTGGCTGCCGGGTGCACAGGCACGCGGCGTGGATGCGGGGCGCGGCGTCGCATGAACGCCGCCGCGCCCCGCACGGCTCAGGACAGGCGGCGGCGCGCCACGTAGCCGACGGCCAGCAGCCCCGCGAGCATCAGCGCGAAGGTCTGCGGCTCCGGGATCGCCGGCGTGACCGAGAACCCGCCCGCGTACAGCCCGAAGGCCTGGCCGAACAGCGCCGGGCCGTTGACCATGCCGCCGATGCGGACCGAGTAGTCCCCGGCGGCGACCTTGTCGAAGCTGATGCCGTTGGACAGGTTGCCGTCCGACAGCGCCTCGGACCCGCCGCTCCACAGGCTGACCTCGGACAGCGTCAGCCCCGGCGTCAGGAAGAACCCGACGAGGTTCGACACGGCGTCCAGCGACAGGCTGCCGATGGTCCAGTCGGCGAAGGTGCGGCTCGGCACCGGCGCATTGACCGCCCCGACGTAGCACTCGCTCAGGCCGGCCACGTCGAAACATGGCACGTCCATCGCATGCACCGTGGGCGCCGCGCCTATCAGCACGGCGGCACCGGCGGCCGCCATGGTTCTCTTCAACACGAACTTCATTGCTTGACTCCTTATCGGTTGGGACCGGCAGAGGTCGGGTCGCCCCGCGCCTGCCTCGTGGTCGGACAAACCTCCACACTCCTCCATTCCTGTCGCACGCCGGGCCTGCCCGTCCGCCGCGGCGAATCTCACAGCCATTGCAGCTGGCCGAAGCAGGCCGCGGTGGACGCGCGGTAGGCGAAGGTCAGCTCGTTGTCGGGGGTGCTGCGGCGCTCGTGCGCGAGCGCGCAGCCGAACAGCAGGCCGCGGCTGGCCTGGTAGCGCAGGTTCAGGCTCGCGGTGGTCAGCCGGTCGCGCGCGGTGGTGCCCTGCGCGAGCGGCACGCCGCCTTCGAGCTGCGGGGTGAGCACGAAGCTGTCGTCGAGCGTGCGGCGCTGGTGGGTCAGCTCGGCGAGCACGCGGATCTTGGACGTCGCGTCCCAGCGCAGGCGCGCCTGCCAGCGCGTGCTGCGCCGCGCGTCGCTGCTGTCGTGCACGATCAGCGTGTCGTCGAAGCTGCTCGCGCCGGCGCTGCTGTCGCGCAGCGCGCCCAGCGTCAGGCCGGTCTTGCCGGTCAGCGTCCAGTCGTAGACGAGTTCGCCGGTCCAGCCGTTGCCGTCGCGTGCGCCCTGCAGGTCGTGCCGCTCGCGCGTGTGGCTGACGCGCGCGCGCAGGTCGCTGGCATCGCTCGGCGTCCAGCGCAGCGAGAGTTCGAGGTCGTCGCGGCGGAACTCGTCGGGCAGCACGGCGCCGCCGGCGTCCACCGCGTAGTGCGGGTAGCGGCCGTCGGTGTGGCGCGCGGCGACGCGCAGCGAGGTCTGTTCGTGCGGCCGCCAGCGCAGCCCGACCGTGCCGGCCAGCTGGCGCAGGTCGCGGTACTGGAACTCGGTGCGCGAGTAGCGGTCGTCGGTGGCCGACAGGCCGCCCTCCAGCGTCCACTGCGTGACGACGCCGAGCTGCGCGAGCAGCGCCGCCCCGCGCGAACGCTGCACGGTGCGGCCGGTGAAGGCCTGCTGGCGATCGAGGTCGTAGCGGAACAGGCTCTCGCGCTGGAAGGCGCTGGCCTGGCCCGACAGCCGCCCGGCGGTGGCCCAGTCGAGCCGCACGGCGGCGCGCGTGGTGTTGCCGTCCAGCTGGGTGTTGTTCTTGTAGCGGTTCACGCCGGCGGCCAGGTCCAGCACCAGGCGCTGGCGGCCGATCGGCTGGTCGAGCCCACCCAGCAGCGAGGTCGTCGACACGAGGTCGCGGGCGGCGCCCTGCCCGTCCGGCGCGCGGAACAGGTTCGTCTCGGCGGTGAGGTCCTGCCGCACGCCGATCCACCATGGGTTCGGATCCGGCGGGCCGGCCGGCGCGGCCGCCTCCTGTGCGGCGGCGCCGGCCGCTGCGAGCAGCAGGGCCGCGCCCGCCGCGGCCTGCGCGACGGGATTTCGGTGGAAGGGCTCAGTACGCATGGCGGTCGAACAGCACCAGCTTGAGCGTGCGGGCGATGATGCGCAGGTCGAAGCCGATCGACCAGTTGCGCAGGTACTCGAGGTCGTACTCGACGCGCGCCTGCATCTTGTCGACGGTGTCGGTCTCGCCGCGCAGGCCGTTGACCTGGGCCCACCCGGTGATGCCGGGCCGCACCTTGTGGCGCAGCATGTAGGCCTGCACGAGGCGCCGGTACTGCTCGTTGTGCGCGACCGCGTGCGGCCGCGGGCCGACGATGCTCATGCGGCCCTGCAGCACGTTGACGAACTGCGGCAGCTCGTCGAGCGAGGTGCGGCGCAGGAAGGCGCCCAGGCGCGTGATGCGCGGGTCGTTGCGGCGTGCCTGCGTCACCTGCGGCCCGTCGTCGCGCGCGGTCATCGAGCGGAACTTCCAGACCACGATCTCCTCGCCGTTCAGCCCGTTGCGGCGCTGGCGGAAGATCACCGGCCCCGGCGAGTCGAGCCTGACGCCGATCGCGATCACGGCCAGCAGCGGCGCGATCAGCAGCAGGATCAGGCTGGCCAGCACGATGTCGCTGAGCCGCTTGACGAGCTCGTTGACGCCGGTGAACGGCGTCTCCAGCATGCCGACGACCGGCACGCCGCCGAGGTCCTGCAGGCGCCCCTGGATGATGCTGATCCCGAACACGTCGGGCGCCAGGTAGACCGAGGCCGTGCTGTCCTGCAGGCTGGCGAGCAGCCGCGTGATGCGCGGCTGCGAACTCAGCGGCAGCGCGATGTAGACCTCGTCGACCTGGCGCCGCGCGAGCGTGCCGCGCACCTGGTCGAGCGTGCCGAGCAGGCGGGCGGCGGCGGCCGGGTCGAGCCGCTCGGCACGCCGGTCGTCGTAGAAGCCGAGGAAGTCGTGGCCCCGCTCGCGCTCCTGCTCGAGCGCGCGCGCGAGGCGCACGCCCAGCGGCCCGCCGCCGATCACCACCGCCGCGCGGCGTGCGCCGGGCTGCGCCGCCTTCCAGCGCAGGTAGGAGCAGCCCGCATACGCGGCCAGCCAGTGCAGCACCGGCGTCGCGACGGCCCACTGCAGCAGCACCCCGGACGAGAACAACCGGAAACTGTCCGTTGCGAAACCGCACAGGCCGAGGATCGCGAGCAGCGTGCCCCAGGCCACCGTGACGTCGACGAGGGCATTCAGCGGCCGGGCCCTGAAACGGTTCACGCCCGGGAATGTCAGTGCGAAGACCAGCAGGCACAGCACCGTCCCGGGGCGGTCGATGCCGCCTTCGTGCAGCGCGGCGACGACGATGTAGCAGGCGACGGACAGCAGCGGCTCGACGACGGCCGCGACGAACGTGCTCGCCGAGAGCGGGGCATTGTCGAACTGGCGGGTGCTGGTGCGTGTCTGCAGCATCGATGACGTGAGTGGCATGACGCGCGATGCTGGTGCGCACCCGGTGCGGGCACACGCGGCCATCGACACGTCGGCCGGCAGCCCTGCCGGCGTCGAACGACCATAGCCCGATGAGCCCCGACCCCACCGCAAGCGGGTGGGTCAAGTTGTCAACACTTGTTTAAGGGGTTCGAGCCGCGTCAGCGCGATCCGAGCGCTTCCCAGCGCTCGAGGGCAGTCATCAATTCGTCGTCGATCTGCGCATGGCGCTGCTGCGCGGCGATCGCGGCCTTCGGATCGCGCGTGTAGGCCTGCGGGTCGGCGAGCAGGTCCAGCAGGCTCTTCTGCTCGGCTTCCAGCGCCTCGATGCGGCCGGGCAGTTCGTCGAGCTCGCGCTGCTCCTTGTAGCTGAGCTTGCGCGGGCGCGCCGGGGCCGCAGCCGGTGCCGGCGGCGG
>JAHBZL010000002.1 GCA_019635485.1 Piscinibacter sp.
GTGCCGACCGGCGCGCGCGCGGCCGGTGCCGCCTCCGCCTTGGCCGCCGCCGGCTTGTCTTCGGGGGCGTGCCCGGCCGGCGCGTGGGCATCGGAGGCGCGCGCGCCGGTCGTGAAGGCGGCCAGCACGGCCAGGGCCATCAGGCGGCGAAAGGGAGCAGGGGCGTGGGTGGGCATGGCGACGAAACTCTCACGGCCCGCGTCGTGGATCGGGCCTGCGACGGAGTTGTCGGCCGGCCGACCCCGAACTTGAGGTTCAGGTCACCCGCGGCTTGACCCAGATCCAGGACACGACGCCGATGCTCATCATCAGCAGCGAGGCCAGCGCCAGCGCGACCGCCGAGTGCATGACCAGCGGCGCGATCACGCCGGCCACGAATCCGTTGGCCACGCTGCCGACGCAGGCCTGCAGCGAGCTCGCCATGCCGCGCCGGTCCGGCGCCAGATCCAGCACCATCAGCGTGACCACCGGCACCATCAGCGCCCAGCCGAAGGCGAAGATCGCGATCGGCAACAGCGCCCACCAGGCGGCCGGCGGGAACAGCAGGTTCAGCGTCACGTTGGCCAGCGAGACCAGCGTCATGATCACGAAGCCGTGGCGGATCTGGTGCTTGGGCTTGATGCGCCCCGCCAGCCGGCCGGACAGGAAGGAGCCGGCCATGATGCCGGCGATCGTCAGGCAGAAGAACCAGAAGAACTGGCCGGGCGAGAGGTGCAGCAGTTCGCCGAGGAACACCGGCGCCGACAGCACGTACAGGAACATGCCGTTGAACGGGATGCCGCTGGCCAGCGCGAGCATCAGGAAACGCGGGTTGGCGCCGAGCTGCCAGTAGCCGCGCAGCAGGTGCCGCACGTTGAACGGCTGCTGGTGCGTCGTGTGCAGCGTCTCCGGCAGCAGCCGCCAGTTGGCCGCCCACAGCACCACGCCGATCGCGGTCAGGAACCAGAAGATCGCGTGCCAGTCGGCATGCACGAACAGGAAGCCGCCGACCATCGGCGCCACGGCCGGTGCGACGCCGAAGTAGATCGTCACCTGCGACATCACGCGCTGCGCGTCGGCCGGCGGGAACATGTCGCGGATCACCGCCCGCGAGACCACGATGCCGGCCCCGGCGGACATGCCCTGCACCGCGCGCCAGAACACCAGCACGCCGATGTGCTGCGCCAGCGCGCAGCCGGCCGAGGCGATCGTGAACAGCGCGACGCCCCACAGCACCACCGGCCGGCGGCCGAAGCTGTCCGACAGCGCGCCGTGGAACAGGTTCATGACCGCGAAGCCGAACAGGTAGGCCGAGAGCGTCTGCTGCATCTCGGTGGGCGTCGCACCGATCGACTGCGCGATGCCCGCGAAGGCGGGCAGGTAGGTGTCGATCGAGAACGGCCCGAGCATGCCCAGGCAGGCCAGCAGCAGCGCCAGCGACCAGCGCGGCGCACGCCAGAGGGTGTGGGCGTCGGGGTTCATGGACAAAGCCGGCCAGTGTAGCGATCCGCCCCGGGTTTGGCCGTCGTCAGGGGTTGCCGCGCGCACGTGCCCGAGAATCGGTACAGGAGGGTCCCGCATGTCCCCTGTCACCGTGTTCCTCGCGCTGGCCCTGGCCGCGCTGTCGCCCGGGCCGGCCGCCTCCGGCACCGACCTGCACGCCTACTGGGACGGCCGCTGCCGGGACTGCCACGGCGATGCCGGCCCGTTCGCGCGCAACCATCTCCAGGTGGTGGAAGGTCGCCTGGCCGGACGCCATCACGCAAGCGGCCTAGCGACCTTTCTGCGCCAGCACTACCTGAGCGACGACCTGGTCGAGCCGGTGATGCAGATGCTGCAGGCGCAGGCCGGCACCGACCCGTTGTTCAAGCCGAAGTGCGGCGGCTGCCACGGCAGCGCCGCGGACTTCGCGCGCAAGTCGCTGACCTTGCGCGGCGGCGTCCTGGTCGGGCGCGCCAGCGGCCGCCCGGTGCGGGAGTTCCTGAAGGCGCACGGCGGGCTCGCGCCCGAGCAGATCGCGCCGCTGACGAGCACGCTCGAGCGCGTCCACCGCGAAGTCGGCAGCCCGTGACGGGAAAAGTGTGAAGCGGGCCGATAGGCCGGATTCTGTGCGGCCGCCCCCTCGCGAGAAGGCGCGGCCGTGACCGCCATTCCTCTGGGCCGCGCATCGCTGCGCGGCTCGATGCCACCTACCCGCACACTCCTCGGGCCGAATCGTCGTGTGCCTATTCGGTGTTGCTGCGCGTAGAGATTGCCCGTTTCACCCCCTCCCCGGCCGAAGCCGCGAAGGGACTCGTCTCTGTTGCTCTGATCCTCGGCTCGCGCCGGACAGCCGTTAGCTGCTACGCCGCCCTGTGCAGTCCGGACCTTCCTCCCGTGCCAGCTTTCGCTGATCGCACCGGCGGCGGTCTGGCCCGCTTCACGGGCGCGATTATCGCGGCGTACCGAGGAACTGCACCTTGTTGGGCTGCTTTTCCGGCGACAGCGCGAAATGCTGCGGGTGCTTCTTGAACAGCCGCGTCGACGCCGCGTTCTTCGCCAGCAGCCCGGCGGCGCGCAGCCGCTCGGCGGCGATGCCGAGTTCCACCGGCCGGCCGCCCTCCTGGAGCGACGGCACGGCGTGCAGGATGCGCAGCACGTCGTCCGGCAGCGGCGGCGGGGCGGGCGCCGGTTCCGGCGCCGCCGCGGCCTTGGAGGTGCGGGTACGCGGGGTCTTCGCGGCACGCGCCGGGCGAGCCGGTCGTGCCGGCTTGTCGGCCGGGGCCGGCGCCTCTGCGGGGGCCGGAGCGGCGGCGCTGCGTGCCTTGCGGTGCGCGAGCACGGTGTAGCCGTCATAGGCCGCCCGGGTCTCGTCGCCGGTCTTGCCCTGCTGGCCGATGCCTTCGACGCGGCAGCCCTTTTCGCGCAGCCGGATCACCAGCGGCGCGAAGTCCGAATCCGACGACACGATCACGACCAGCCCGGGCCGCTCGGCCAGCACGAGGTCGAGCGCGTCGACCGCCAGCGCGATGTCGGTCGAGTTCTTGCCCGCCGACAGGTTGACCATCGGCCGGATCGAATGGCGCTTGAACAGCACGAGGTTCTTCTGCGCCGACTCGGCGGTGCAATAGGCGCGCCGCACGTGGATCGCCCCGTGCGTGGCGAGCACCTGCTCGACGGCCTGGCCGATCACGTCGGCCGAGACGTTGTCGGCGTCGATCAGCAGCATGATCTTCGGGTTCATGCGAGCCTCCAGGCCAGCGTCTCGCCGCCGCGCAGCGGCTTGAGCTGCGCGTCGCCGAACGGCACCGACTCGGGCAGCGTCCAGGCCTCGCGCCGCAGGGTCACCGTGTCTCGGTTGCGCGGCAGGACGTAGAAGGCCGGGCCGTGCAGGCTCGCGAAGCCTTCCAGCATGCCGAGCGCACCGACCGCGTCGAAGGCCTCGGCGTACAGCTCCAGCGCCGCCAGCGCGGTGTAGCAGCCGGCGCAGCCGGTGGCGTGTTCCTTCAGGTGCGCCGCGTGCGGCGCGCTGTCGGTGCCGAGGAAGAACTTCGGGCTGCCCGAGGTCGCCGCCGCGACCAGCGCGCGGCGGTGCTCCTCGCGCTTGAGCACCGGCAGGCAGTAGTAGTGCGGCCGCACGCCGCCGAGGAAGATCGCGTTGCGGTTGAACAGCAGGTGGTGCGCCGTGATCGTCGCCGCGGTGCGCGGCCCGGCCTCGCCGACGTACTGCACCGCCTCGCGCGTCGTGATGTGCTCCATCACGATCTTCAGCCCCGGAAAGTCGCGCCGCAGCGGGATCAGTTGCCGGTCGATGAAGGCCTTCTCGCGGTCGAACAGGTCGATCGCCGGGTCGGTCACCTCGCCGTGCACCAGCAGCAGCAGGCCGGCGCGCTGCATCGCCTCCAGCGTCGGGTAGATGTGTTCCAGGTCGGTCACGCCGGCATCGCTGTTGGTCGTGGCGCCGGCAGGGTAGAGCTTGGCGGCGACGATGCCGGCCTCCTTCGCCCGCGGGATCTCCTGCGGCTCGAGCCGGTCGGTCAGGTACAGCGTCATCAGCGGCTCGAACTCGACGCCGGGCGGCACGGCGGCGAGGATGCGCTCGCGGTAGGCCAGGGCCTGCGCGGTGCTCGTCACCGGCGGCTTCAGGTTCGGCATGATGATCGCGCGGCCGAACTGGCGCGCCGTGGCCGGCACCACGTCGGCCAGCGCCGCGCCGTCGCGCACGTGCAGGTGCCAGTCGTCGGGACGCGTGATCGTCAGGAGGTCGGTCATGGGCCCATTCTCGCATCGGGGCCCGGCGGCCCGATCGACACGGGGCGGCGTAAGGGCGGGCGCGATTCAGCGGGCGTCGCGCGCCACGGGCCCGAGGGCGGCGGCCTGCGCGGCGCCGCGCCGTGCCGGCACCCACAGCACGACGAGCGCCATCAGGCCGGCGGCCGCCAGCCCGCACTGCAGTCCGAGCAGCGCCGATGGCCCGACCGACGCGACGGCCCCGCCGAGCGCGAGCGCGAAAAACGCGTGACCGGCCGCGGCGCGCAGCGGCGAACTGTGCGCGCTGGCGCGCAGTGCGGGCTGGTCGAGCTGCGCCGTCCAGGCGAGGCTCCAGGCCGCGCCGTGGAACATCGCGAGCCACCACCACGCCGCACCGTCCGACAGGGCCGCGGCCGCGCCCCCGGCGGCGAGCAGCACGGCGCACGGCAGGGCCGGCGATCGAGCTCCCGCCACGGCGCGCCACACGAGCGCCGGCACGAACATCGCGCCGAGGTGCAGGCCGAGCACCGCGGGCGCGTTCAGCGAGCCGCTGCGGCACAGCGCGAGCATCTGCGGCAGGCTGCACATCATCGGCAACATCACGAACGAGGCGAGGCCCAGCGGCCAGCGCGACGGCACGCGCCAAATCCCGGCCGGCCACGCCGGCAGCGAACAATCGAACAGCCCGGCGCGGCAGGCCGGGTGCCGCACCGGCGCCGCCGCGCTCGGCAGCAGCAGCGCCAGCGCGCCGGCGGCAGCCAGCAGCAGGGCCGCCACGCGCGGTGCCAGCGCGGCCAGGTCCGACGGGTCGCCGACGGCCGCCCACGCGATGAGCGCTCCGGTGGCGGCGGCCACGACGGGCGGCCCGGACGGCCGGGTCGACGCGAGCCGCAGCGCACGCACACCGGCCGACGCGAGGGCCACCAGCACCGACCAGGCCAGCAGGCCCGGCAGCAGCGCGGCCATCCCGCCGCCGTGCCGCACGGCGAACAGGCTGCGGGCCGCGATCAGCGCACACGCCAAAAGCAGGACACGCGCCGCCGGCCGCGCCAGGCGCAGCCGCCCGATCAGCGCGGCCGCCGCGCCGAGCGCGAAGAGCCACGCGGCCACCAGCGCGTAGGCCGCCAGCGGCCCGGCCGCGAGGCGGTCGGCAACATGCGCGATGGTGATCCAGCCGCCCAGCAGCAGCGTCCAGGCCAGCGCGCGTGCGCCCGCCAGGCGCCAGGGGCCGGCGTCCATGACCGTGTCAGGCCGGCGCGACCGCGGCGGGCCAGTGCAGCACGTGGCCGGTGCGTTCCGTGAAGCGCCGCAGGTCGTCGGCCGTGTCGATGTCGACACGGAAGCGCGTGTTGTCGGTGTCGAACCAGTGCACGCGCTCCGGATGGTCGAGGCGCCAGCGCCGGCAGGCCGCGTCGATGTCGCCGGCCAGCCATTCGTCGCGCACCGCCGCCTCGAACATCACCGGGTTGCCCGGCTCGCCGCCCACGCGCGGCACGACCATCGATGCGGTGCCGCGTTTCTTGTAGGCGCTGATCAGCGCCGTGATGTCCTGCGCGTTGACGAGCGGCTGGTCGGCCAGCGCGACGATGACCGCGTCGAGCCGGCCGGCCAGTGCCGCTAGGCCGATGCTTACCGACGACGGCTGGCCGTCGTCCGGCGCCGGGTTGCGCACGATCGTCACGGGGAAGTCGCGCACCACCGGCTCGATCGTGTCGGCATGGTGGCCGAGCACGACGACGACCTCGTCGACACCGGCGCCGGAGAGCGCGATCAGCTGGCGCCGGATCAGCGGCACGCCGCCGAGCTCGAGCAGCGCCTTCGGCCGGTTGCCGAGCCGGCTGCCGGCGCCGGCCGCGAGCAGCACGGCGCCGACCACGAGGCGCTGGTAGAGCCCGCCACCGCCCTTCAGGATGCAGCCCATCTCAGTGCCCGCAGCAGGAGGATGTCGCCGGCGTCAACACCGGCTCCGGCAGCGGCAGGCCCGACACCGGCGCGGCGGCCGCTTCCGGCGTGGCCACTGGTTCGGGCCCCGGCCCGGGCGCCGCGCCGCGCCGGTGCGAGACCACCGCGGCCAGCACCGAGAGCGCGATCTCCTCGGGCGTGCTCGCCGCCATCGGGTAGCCCGCCGGCGCGACGATGGCATCGACCGCGGCGGCATCGGCGCCGGCCGCGACCAGCGCGTCCTTCAGCACCTGCGCCTTCTTCGCACTCGCGACGAAGGAGACCTGGCGTGCCTGCAGCGCCAGCGCGAGGCGCAGCGCCTGCACGTCGCGCCGGCCCTGCGTCGCGACGACGACCCAGGCGCCGGCCGCGATCAATGCGCCAGCAGCCGCGATGTCGTCGTTCGCGATCACGCGCTGCGCATCCGGGTAGGCCGCCGCCACGGCCTCGTGCGCCACCAGCGTGACGCCGAAGCCGACGCGCGGTGCCAGCTGCACCAGGCTGGACGCCACCGGCGAGGCGCCGATCACCACCAGCTGCGCGCGCGGCAGCACCGGGTCGACGAACAGCTCCAGCGTGCCGCCGGAGTGGCAGCTCATGCCGAACTCGAGCACGTCGTCGAGCTGCTTCTCGTGGCCTTCCGCGGCCGGCGCGATGCGGATCAGCCGGGCCCGGCCGTCGGCAAGGGCCTGGCGCACGGTGCGCAGCACGGCCGGCTGGGCGCAGCCGCCGCCGACCCAGCCGTGCAGCTGGCCGTCGGCGGTGACCACGGCCTTGTCGCCGGGCCGCGCCGACGCCGGCGCGAGCGCGCGCACGACGCTCACCAGCGCGTAGGGCGCACCGGCCTGCTGCAGGCGGGTCGCGGCGGCGAAGACGGTGTCGACGGTGGACATGTCAGTACCTCCCGGCCGTTCCGAAGGGACCGAACGCCCCGCTGGGGGGCAGCGAACGGAGTGCGCGTGGGGGTTTCATGGCAGTCTCCTTCAGTGCAGGCGATCCGCCAGCGCGGCGAGATCGGCCAGGCTGTTCAGGCGCTGGAACGATTCGACGAGGCCCGGCTGCGCCGCGACGCCGGCCAGCGCCTGCGAGGCGGCCGGCCGCTGGGACGGGTGGAACCAGGTGATCTGCGCGCCGCGCCCGCGCACGCGTGCCAGCTCCTCGGCCAGACGCGGCGGCTCGTCGGCATCGAAGCCATCCGACAGGATCCAGACCCGTGCCCGGCGCGTCAGCTGCGCGCGCGCGTGCACGGCACGGAAGTCGGCCAGGCTGGTGGCGATGCGGGTGCCGCCGCCGAATCCGGCGGTGACCGCGTTGACCTTCTCCTGCACCGCGACCGAGTCGCTGCGCAGCAGCGGGGTCACCTCGGCCAGCCGGGTGTGGAAGACGAACACGCGTGCCTCCAGCGCCGCGACAAAGGCCCGCGCGATGCGCAGGAACAGCTGCGCATGCGTTTCCATCGAGCGGCTGACGTCGACCAGGATGAACAGGCGCGGCCGTTCGCGCTGCGGCAGGCGCCAGGCCGGGTGCAGCGGCAGCCCGCCGGTGCGCAGGCTGGCGCGCAGGGTGCGGCGCACGTCGAGGCGACGGCCCCGTGGCGCGGCCCGCCAGCGGCGCGTCAGGCGGCGGCGCAGGCGCCGCGCGATGCGTTCGGCCAGGCGCTCGAGCAGCGCCAGGTCCTGCGGCAGCCACTGCGCCAGCGAGCGGTCGTGCAGCGCATCGGTGCGGCTGGCGCCGCCCTGCGCGCGCGGCAGGCCCGCGTCGTCGGCCCCCGCCGCAGCGGCCGGCGCCTGCAGCGCGGTGTCGGCCGGTGTACCGCGTGGCTGGCCCGGTGCCATGCTGTCGTGCAGGCTGCGCACCAGTTGCTGCAGCGACCGGCTCGGCCGCGTCTGTCCCGAGACGCGCGTGCTGCCGCGCACGCGCTGCGGATACCAGTAGCGCTCGAACAGCTCGGGCCAGCGCCGCCAGTCGCGCGCGTCGTGGCATGCGATCGCGCGCCAGGCCGGTCCGAGCGCCGCGCAGCGTTCGACCGGCACCCGCAGCGCGGCCTGCACCATGGCCTGCTGTTCGGGGATGCCGACGCTCAGGCCGTGCTCGCGCAGCAGCAGCGCGAAGCCGGCGATGCTTTCCAGGGGTCGTGCGCCGGCGTTCATGCCTTCTCCGCCACGCCGACGCTGCGGCGGCCCTCGATTAGCTGGCGCACCCGCTCGGGGCCGATCTGGAAGCGGTCCTCGCGTGTCTTCAGCAGGCAGGCGAGCGTGCCGGCCAGGGCCTGGGCATCCTCGGGCAGCGCGCGGTGCTCGAGGCGGTGCAGCGCGCGCACCCAGTCCAGGCTCTCGGCGATGCCCGGCTTCTTGCCCAGGTCCTCGCGGCGCAGCCGCTGCACGAAGGCGACCGCCTGCTCGACCAGCGCACCCTCGGCCTGCGGCAGCGTGGCGCGCACGATGGCGATCTCGCGCGCCAGCGTCGGATAGTCGAGCCAGTGGTAGAGGCAGCGCCGGCGCAGCGCGTCGGACAGCTCGCGCGTGCCGTTGCTGGTCAGCACGACCTGCGGGACGTGGGTGGCGCGCAGCGTGCCCAGTTCGGGCACCGTGATCTGGTAATCGGCCAGCACCTCGAGCAGGAAGGCCTCGAAGGCCTCGTCGGCGCGGTCGATCTCGTCGATCAGCAGCACGCAGGGCGCGTCGCTGGCGATCGCCTGCAGCAGCGGGCGCTCCAACAGGTAGTCGCGCGCGAACAGGTCGGTCTCGCGCAGCTTGTTGCCGCCGGTTTCGCTCAGGCGGATCGCGAGCAGCTGGCGGCCGTAGTTCCATTCGTAGGCCGCCTGGGCCAGGTCGAGGCCTTCGTGGCACTGCAGGCGCACCAGCCGGCGCCCCCACGCGTGCGCGAGCGCGGCGGCCAGCGCGGTCTTGCCGACACCCGCATCGCCTTCCACGAGCAGCGGCCGCTGCAGCTCGCCGGCCAGCCACAGCGTGGTCGCCAGCGCCTCGTCGGCGATGTAGCCGGCGCGGTGCAGGGCTTCGCGCAGCGCGGGCTCTTCCATCGCGGCTTTCAGGCGCGATTGCCGAACAGGCCGGCGAACCAGCCCTTGATCAGGTTCCACACGATCGCCAGGCCGTTGATCTCCTTCGCGACCTGAGGTGCCGGCACGGGCGGTGCGGCTGCCGCCTCCGGCCCGGGCAGCGCGGCCGCCGCGGTGCGGAAGTTGTCGACGAACTGGGCCAGCAGCATGTCCGACACCTGCGTCATCATGCGGCCGCCGAACTGCGCGAACTTGCCGTTCACCACCACGGCAGCGTTGCCCACCAGCACCGAGCCGGCCGGCGTCTCGCCCGCCTCGACGGTGGCCGTCAGGTCCATCGAGGCCGACGAGCCGCCACGGTCGGCGCCCTTGCCGAACAGCTGCAGCGTGCGCGCCGCCTCGTCGAGCTGCTTCACCTCGATGTCGCCGCCGAAGGCCGCGTTGGCCGGGCCGACCTTGACCTTCACCGTGCCCTTGTAGTGCGTGGCATCGACCTGCTCGGTGATCTCGGCACCGGGCATGCAGCCGGCCACGACCTTCACGTCGCGCAGGACCTGCCAGGCCCTCGCCGCGTCTACCTCGAGCGGATACCGCTTCTCCAGTTTGACTTCCATTGAACTAGGCCCCCGAGACGCCTGCGGCGTCGGCCCCCCGCGGGGGCGTGTCCGAATTGGGGTGGCCCGGCGTCGGACTCACAGCGCCACCCCGCTTTCCTTGAGCTGTTTCCACACACGATACGCCGAGTGCGGCATCACCATGTGCTTCACCCCGAGGTGGGCGAAGGCATCCACCACCGCGGCGGTGAAGGTCGGGATCGAGCCGACGTGCGGCGACTCGGCCACGCCCTTGGCGCCGATCGGGTGGTGCGGGCTCGGCGTCACGGTGTGGTCGGTCTCCCACTTCGGCGTCTCGACGGCGGTGGGCAGGAAGTAGTCCATCAGCGTGTTGCCCAGCAGGTTGCCCTGCGCGTCGAACGGCATCTGCTGGCCCATCGCGACCGCGTAGCCCTCGGTCAGGCCGCCGTGGATCTGGCCTTCGATGATCATCGGGTTGATGCGCGTGCCGCAGTCGTCCAGCGCGTAGAAGCGGCGCACCTTCGTCTCGCCGGTGGCGCGGTCGATGTCGACCACGCACAGGTAGATGCCGAACGGGTAGGTGAAGTTCGGCGGGTCGTAGTAGTGCACCGCCTCGAGACCCGGCTCCAGCCCGGGCGGCGCCTGGTGGTAGGCGGCCCAGCAGACGTCCTTCATGGTCTTGAAGCGGCTGTCGTCGCCCTTGACCTTGAAGCGGTCGATCTCCCAGTCGAGGTCGCCCTCGCCGACCTCCAGCAGGTGGGCGGCGATCTTGCGCGCCTTCGCGTGGATCTTGCGCGCGGCGAGTGCGATCGCCGCGCCGGCCACCGGCGTCGAGCGGCTGCCGTAGGTACCGAGGCCGTAGGGCGCGGTGCTGGTGTCGCCCTCCTCGACCTGGATCACCTCGCTGGGGATGCCGAGCTCGGTGGCGATGATCTGCGCGTAGGTCGTCTGGTGGCCCTGGCCCTGCGTGATGGTGCCCATGCGCGCGATCGCGCTGCCGGTCGGGTGCACGCGGATCTCGCAGGAATCGAACATGCCGACGCCGAGGATGTCGCACATCTTGCTCGGCCCGGCACCGACCACCTCGGTGAAGCTGACCAGGCCGATGCCCATCAGCGTCGGGCTGTTCGGGTCGGCGCGCTTCTTCGCCTGCTCGGCGCGCAGGCCCTTGTAGTCGCAGGCGTCGAGCACCTTCTGCAGCGCGGCGTGGTAGTCGCCCGAGTCGTACTCGAAGCCGAACGGGCTGTGGTAGGGGAACTGCTCCTTGCGGATGAAATTCTTCGCCCGGATCTCGGCCTTGTCGATGCCGAGCTGCTGGGCCAGGATGTCCACCATGCGCTCGATGATGTAGACGGCCTCGGTGACGCGGAACGAACAACGGTACGCGACGCCGCCCGGCGCCTTGTTCGTGTAGACGCCCTTGACGCGGCACCACGCCGCCGGGATGTCGTAGGAACCCGAGCAGATGTGGAACAGGCCGGCCGGGTACTTGGTCGGGTCGGCGCAGGCGTCGAAGGCGCCGTGGTCGGCGATCACATCCACGCGCAGGCCGAGGATCTTCCCGTCCTTCGTCGCCGCCAGTTCGCCGTCCATGTGGTAGTCGCGGGCGAAGGCCGTGGTCGAGATGTTCTCGATGCGGTCCTCGATCCACTTGACCGGCTTGCCGAGCACGATCGAGGCGACGATCGCGCAGACGTAGCCCGGGTAGACGCCGACCTTGTTGCCGAAGCCGCCGCCGATGTCCGGGCTGACGATGCGGATCTTCGACTCCGGCAGGCCTGACAGCAGCGAGACCACCGTGCGCACCACGTGCGGCGCCTGCGAGGTCATGTACGTGGTCAGCTCGCCGCGCACCGGGTCGAAGGAGGCGACGCAGCCGCAGGTCTCCAGCGGGCAGGGGTGCACGCGCGGATAGAAGATGCGCTCCTTCACCGTCACCGGCGCGCCGGCGAACGCCGCGTCGGCGGCCGCCTTGTCGCCCGCCTCCCAGGTGAAGATGTGGTTGTGATGCTCCCGCGGGCCGTGTGCACCTTCGGTCTTGCCGGCCAGGTCCTCGCGCAGCACCGGCGCGCCCGCCTCGAGCGCCGCGTAGGGGTCGATCACGACCGGGAGTTCCTCGTACTCCACCTGCACCGCCTCGACGCCATCGGCCGCCGCGTAGCGGTCCTCGGCGATCACGACGGCGACCTCCTGCATCTGGAAGTGCACCTTGCCGTCGGCCAGCACCGCCGCCACGTCGCCGGCCAGCGTGGGCATCCAGTGCAGCTTGAGCGGCTTCAGGTCCTCGGCGGTCAGCACCGCGATCACGCCGGGCACCTTGAGCGCCTCGGTCTTGTCGAGCTTCGTGATGCGCGCGTGGGCGAGCGGGCTGCGCACGATGTCCATGTGCAGCATGCCGGGCAGCTTGACGTCGTCGACGTAGTGGCCCTTGCCCTGGATGAAGCGCGCGTCCTCCTTGCGCAGGCGGCTGTCGCCCAGGCCCTGCAGCGCGGCGAGTCTTTCCGGTGCGTTCATTGGACCCCCTTGGCGCTTTGCGCCGTCCCCCCGAGGGGGAATTCGCCCTTGAAGCGGTTCTGCGAGCTCATGCCGCCTCCTTGGCCGTGGCCTGCAGCTTGGCCGCCGCGTACAGCACCGCCTTGACGATGTTCTGGTAGCCGGTGCAGCGGCACAGGTTGCCGCTCATCCCGGCCCGCACCTCGTCCTCGGTCGGGTTCGGGTTCTCCTGCAGGAAGCGGTAGGCGCGCATCAGCATGCCCGGCGTGCAGAAGCCGCACTGCAGCCCGTGCTGGGTATAGAAGCCCTCCTGCACCGCATGCAGCACGCCGCCCTGCGCCAGGCCCTCGACGGTGAGCACCTCCGAGCCTTCGCACTGCACCGCGAGGTGCGTGCAGCTCTTGACCGACTTGCCGTCGATGTCGACGGTGCAGGCGCCGCAGTGGCTGGTTTCGCAGCCGATGTGCGCACCGGTCAGCTGGCAGTCCTCGCGCAGGAAGTGCACGAGCAGCGTGCGCGGCTCGACGGCCTTCTCGACCGTCCGGCCGTTCACCTTCACGGTGACGAGTTTCTTGGCCATCCGACGCCTCCCTACTGGCAGCGCGCCGCCGCCTGGCGGAGCGCGCGTTGCACCATCTGGCCGGCCATCGCGAGCTTGTACTCGCGGTCGCCGCGCAGGTCCTCGGCGGGGTCGCAGGCCGCCACCGCCTTGGCCGCCGCGGCGGCGATCGCCGCGTCGTCGAGCGGCCGGCCGAGCAGCGCCGCCTCGGCGTCCTTCGCCCGCAGCGCCGCCGGCGCGAGGTTGGTCAGCGCGATGCGCACATGGCTCACCTTGCCACCATCC
This sequence comes from Piscinibacter sp., assembly GCA_019635485.1. Taxonomy (GTDB): domain Bacteria; phylum Pseudomonadota; class Gammaproteobacteria; order Burkholderiales; family Burkholderiaceae_C; genus Piscinibacter. The sequence continues at coordinate 13,082 of JAHBZL010000002.1, forward strand.
AGGCGCAGCACGACGGCGGCGGCGGCGGTGGCCCAGTCACCGGTCTTGCGCTTGAGCTTGGCGTAGGCGTGGCCGGTCTTCGGGGCGAAGGCCGCCGCGCGGATCTCGGTCAGCACCTCGTCCTCGGCCATCGCCGTCATGTAGGTGCCCTGGAAGAAGCCGTCGGCGGCGACCGAGCGGCTTCCTTGCGGGCCTTCCAGCGTGAAGGTGGCGTCCAGCGCCAGCGCGATCGCCGGGTGATCGTTGCCGGGGTCGCCATGCGCGATGTCACCGCCGATCGTGCCGCGGTTGCGCACCTGCGGGTCGGCGATCTGCCTCGCGGCCTCCGGCAGCAGCGGCAGCTTCGCCTGCAGCAGCGGCGAGGCGATCAGGTCGTTCTCGACCGTCATCGCGCCGATCACGACCGTGCCGCCTTCCTCGCGGATGCCGCGCAGCGCGTCGATGCGGTTCAGGTCGATCAGGTTGGCCGGCTGGGCGAAGCGCAGCTTCATCATCGGCAGCAGGCTGTGGCCGCCGGCCAGCAGCTTGGCATCGGGCAGGCTGCCGAGCAGCCGGACGGCTTCCGCCACCGAACGGGGCGCGTGATAGTCGAATCCGGGCGGGATCATCGTGGGCGTCTCCTGGAGGGCACCGGTCGGGTGCGCCGGCTTGCCGGGCGCAAAGGTAGGGGCGCGCGCGGCGCCTCGACAGGCCACTGCACGAACCCCCCGCCGCCATGCACGAAATGCAGGGTGCCCCCCATGAGCGGCGCCGACCCGGGTGCCGAGCCGGGTTTACCCGGAGGAGGAACAGGACGCCTCAGCGCGCCCCGTCGGACTCCGCGATGCCCAGCCGCGCGAGCAGCGCCGGCACGGTGGTGCGCGCCACCGGCAGCGTGCTGTTCTCGCCGCGCAGCTTGAGGCTGACCTTGCCGTCGTCGCGCACGATCTGCTCGGCAAATTCGAGGTTGGCGAGGTAGCTGCGGTGCACGCGCATGAACGAGGCCCCGTCCAGGCGCTCGGCCAGGTCGGTGATGTTCAGGTTGCAGAAGCTCGACCCGCGCGCGGTGCTGACCCAGGTGTAGTGGCCCTCCGCGCGCACGTAGGTGACCTCTTCGGCGTCGACCAGCACGATGCGGTTCTGCGAGATGGTCGGGATCTTCTGCAGCTGGCGCTTGGTGGCCGGCTTGTGCGCTGCCGGATCGTCGCGCGACACGACGTCGGTGATGTCGTAGAAGATCAGCGTGTAGCCGGTCGTCTCGCCGCGCCGGTCCGACAGCTTGGTCACCTTGATCAGCAGCACCCGCTCCGGGATGTTGATGATCATCGTCATCGGCGGCGGGTTGCTGACCGGGCACTCGGCCTGGTCGAGCAGGAAGCGGACCTTCGGCACCGAGCGCTCCGGGTGGAACGACAGCACCATCTTCTCGAACGGCTGCTTGTCCTCCACCGGCAGCGCACGGCGAGCGAAGCTGTTCATCGCGACGACGGTCAGCTCGCGGTCGAGTTGCACCACGCCGACGTCGGAGCGCTCGAGCAGGTACAGCGGATTGGCGGAGGAACTGCGCGTGTCCACGGCCCCGATTCAAGCACCGAATGCCGGGACGCGCGCTGAGGGGTCTCCCTCTTCCAGAGGGATCGGTTGGCTGCCGCGGGGTCCGGCGCCGCCGCCGGCGGGCAGGGTCCGGCGCCGTTCAGCCTTTCGGCGGCGGCACGATGCGCAGGTAGGGCCGCGGCGCCTTCCAGCCGCCGGGCCAGAGTTTCCGCGCGTCGTCGTCGGACACCGAGCCGGCGATGATCACGTCCTCGCCCGGTTTCCAGTTCACCGGCGTGGCCACCTTGTGCCGGGCGGTCAGCTGCATCGAGTCGAGCGCGCGCAGGATCTCGTCGAAGTTGCGCCCGGTGGTCATCGGGTAGGTCATCATCAGCTTGATGCGCTTGTCCGGGCCGATCACGAACACCGAGCGCACGGTCGCGTTGGTCGCCGCGGTGCGGCCCTGCGCCGTGCCCGGCTCCTCCGCCGGCAGCATGTTGTAGAGCTTGGCCACCTTCAGGTCGTGGTCGCCGATCATCGGGTAGTTCGGCGCGTGGCCCTGGGTCTCCTCGATGTCCCGGGCCCAGCGCTGATGGTCATCGACCGCGTCGATGCTCAACCCGATCAGCTTGGTGTTGCGCTTGCGGAACTCGGGCTCGATGCGGGCCATGTAGCCCAGCTCGGTGGTGCACACCGGCGTGAAGTCCTTGGGGTGGGAGAACAGGATCGCCCAGCTGTCGCCGATCCATGGGTGGAACTGGATCGGCCCCTGGGTGGTCTGCGCGCTGAAGTCCGGCGCGACGTCATTGATGCGGAGGGACATGTCGGCTCCTCGTCAGGGGGAGAAACCAACTCTAGTCGCCCGGCTCCGCAGGCTTCAAGCGGGAATTCGCGTCCGGGGCGGATCAGTGCTGCAGGATCTTCGAGAGGAACTCCTTGGCGCGCGGCGAACGTGCCTCCGGGTTGCCGAAGAAGTCGTCCTTGCGGCAGTCCTCGACGATCTTGCCGGCGTCCATGAAGATCACCCGGTGGCTGACCTTCTTCGCGAAGCCCATCTCGTGGGTGACGCACATCATCGTCATGCCCTCGTTGGCCAGCTGCACCATCACGTCCAGCACCTCGCCGACCATCTCGGGGTCGAGCGCGGAGGTCGGCTCGTCGAACAGCATGACGATCGGGTCCATCGACAGCGCGCGCGCGATTGCGACGCGCTGCTGCTGGCCGCCGGAGAGCTGGCCGGGGAACTTGTCCTTGTGCGCCATCAGGCCGACCCGATCGAGCATCTTCAGACCTCGCGTCTTCGACTCGTCGGGCTTGCGGCCGAGCACCTTCACCTGCGCGAGCGTGAGGTTCTCGGTCACGGTCAGGTGCGGGAACAGCTCGAAGTGCTGGAACACCATGCCGACCCGGCTGCGCAGCTTGGGCAGGTTGGTCTTCGGATCGGCGATGCTGACGCCGTCGACCACGATGTCGCCCTTCTGGAACGGCTCCAGCGCATTGACTGTCTTGATCAGCGTGGATTTGCCGGAGCCCGACGGGCCGCACACCACCACGACCTCGCCCTTCTGGATGCTGGTCGTGCAGTCGGTCAGGACCTGGAAGCTGCCGTACCACTTGCTGACGTTTTTGATGTCGATCACGCTGCACTCCTGGTTATCGCGCCGCCCTGCGGCGCCGGGCCGCCCCAAGCCGCAGGGCGGCCCCCTCGGGGGGCGGACACGTAACCCGTGGCCGGGGGCTGACGTTCATCGGATGATCTGGATCTTCTGCTGCAGCCGGCGCACCAGCATCGACAGCGAGAAGCAGATGACGAAATAGACGACCGCGGCGACCAGGTAGGTCTCCACCGGCCGGTTGAAGTTCTTGCCGGCCACCTCGAAGCCCTTCAGCAGGTCGTAGGCACCGATCGCGTAGACCAGCGAGGTGTCCTGGAACAGGATGATGGTCTGGGTCAGCAGCACCGGCAGCATGTTGCGGAAGGCTTGCGGCAGCACGATCAGCTGCATGCACTGGGCATAGGTCATGCCCACCGCGTAGCCGGCGTAGACCTGCCCCTTGGGCACGCTCTGGATGCCGGCGCGCATGATCTCGGAGTAGTAGGCCGCCTCGAACACCGTGAAGGTGATGATGGCCGACAGCTCCGCCCCCATCGGCCGCCCGATCAGCAACGGGATCAGCAGGAAGAACCACAGGATCACCATCACCAGCGGGATCGAGCGCAGCGTGTTGACGTACGCCGCCGCCGGCAGCACCAGCCACTTCTTGCCCGACAGCCGCATCAGCGCCAGCACGGTGCCCAGCGCAATGCCGCCCAGCATCGCGACGATCGTCAGCTGGATCGAGAAGAAGAAGCCCTTGAGGACGAACCCGGAGACGACGCCCCAGTTCAGGAAGCCGAAGTCGAGGCCGCTCATGGACGGCCTCCTTCGGTGGGGGTTTGCAGATGCCTCACTTGCCGCCTCCGATCATCCCGGGCACCGCGACGCGGTGCTCGATCAGCAGCGCGACGCGGTTGATCGCGAACGCGGAGACGAAGTACAGGCCGGTGACGGCGAGGTAGATCTCGATGCCGCGCGAGGTCTCCTCCTGCGCCTGCATCGCGAACATCGTCAGCTCGGCGATGCTGACCGCGAACGCCACCGAGGAGTTCTTGACGATGTTCATCGACTCGCTCGTCAGCGGCGGGATGACGATGCGGAAGGCCATCGGCAGCAGCACGTAGCGGTAGGTCTGCGGCAGCGTCAGGCCCATCGCCAGACCGGCGTAGCGCTGGCCCTTGGGCAGCGCCTGGATGCCCGCCTTGACCTGCTCCGCGATGCGTGCCGAGGTGAAGAATCCCAGCGCGAACACCACCAGCACGAAGCTGGGCACCTGCCGCAGCGACGTGAAGATCGACGGGATCACGTGATACCAGAGGAAGATCTGCACCAGCAGGGGGACGTTGCGGAACAGTTCGGTCCAGGCATTGCCCAGCAGCACCAGCCACTTGTTCGGCGTGGTGCGCAGGATGCCCATCAGCGAGCCGACGACCAGCGCCACCGCCAGCGAGCACAGCGCCACCGAGAGCGTCCAGCCCCAGGCGGACATCATCCACTGCAGGTAGGTTTCCCCTCCGCCGGTGTCCTGCAGGAACACCTGCCAGTCCCATGTCATGGCGCCGCCTCCTGCGCACTTTCGTTTGTCGTAAAAGGGACGAGCGCGACGCGGGGTTACCGTCGCCGCGCTCGCGCAGCATAAGCAAGCCCCGCGCCTGCGGCCTCAGGGCTTACGTGGGTGGACGGCCGGGCCGCCCGCAACCCACGGTCACTTCTTGGCGTAGTCTTCCATCGGCTTGTCGTTCGGGCTCGCCCAGGCCGCCTTGGTGGCTTCCGACAGCGGCAGGCCGACCTTGGTGTTGGCCGGCGGGATCGGCTGCATGAACCACTTGTCGTAGGTCTTGGCCAGGTCGCCGCTCTTGATCTGCGCGATGATGGAATCGTCCACCGCCTTCTTGAAGGCCGGGTCGTCCTTGCGCATCATGATCGCGATCGGCTCGACCGACAGCACCTCGCCGACGATCTTGTAGTCGGCCGGATTCTTCGAGCGGCTGATGTTGCCGGCCAGGATCTGGCCGTCCATCACGAAGGCGTCGGCGCGGCCCGACTCCAGCAGCAGGAAGCTGTCGGCGTGGTCCTTGCCGAACACTTCCTTGAAGTCGACGCCGGTGGCACGCTCGTGCTTGCGCAGCGTCTGCACCGAGGTCGTGCCGGTGGTCGTCGCGACGGTCCTGCCGTTCAGGTCCTTGATCGAGTTGACGCCCGAGTTCGCCTTGGTGGCGATGCGCACTTCCTCGACGTAGGTGGTCACGGCGAAGGCGACGTCCTTCTGGCGGGTCGCGTTGTTGGTCGTCGAGCCGCATTCGATGTCGACGGTGCCGTTCTGCACGAGCGGGATGCGGTTCTGCGAGGTGACCGGCTGGTACTTGATCTCCAGCTTGGCCAGGCCGAGCTGCTTCTGGATGTCGGCCAGCACCTTGGTGCAGACCTCGGTGTGGAAGCCGGCGTACTTGCCGTCGCCGAGGGTGTAGGCCAGCGCACCGGAGGACTCGCGCACGCCCATCGTGACCGAACCGCTGTCCTTGATCTTCTTCAGCGTGTCGGCCTGGACCGCGCCCGCGGCAAGCGCCGCGGCAAGCGCGACCACGTTGAGCAAAGCCTTCTTCATGTGCACTCCTGCAGGGGTTGAGAATTGGGAAACGGGATTCTAGGGAGGCGGTTGTGCGGGTTCACCCGGGGGTCCCGGGCGTTCACCGCGGGTGCATCTTTCATGCCATCAGCCGCACCGGCTGGGTCAGCCGCTCGGGGACCAGCATCGCCTGCATCTCGGCGCGGCCCATGATGCCCAGCTGGTCGGCGGTGTCGGCGATGGTGCCGCCGGTGGCGAGTGCCGTCTTGGCGATCAGCGCCGCCTTCTCGTAGCCGATGATCGGGTTCAGCGCGGTCACCAGCGTCACCGACTCGGCCACGCGGCGCGCCAGCAGCTCGTGGTTGGCCTGGATGCCTTCGACGCAGTTCAGCTGCAGCGTGCGGCAGGCGTGCGTCAGGTGCGAGATGCTCTTGTGCAGCGACCAGCCCATGATCGGCTCGAAGGCGTTGAGCTGCAGCTGCCCGGCCTCCGAGGCCATCGTGATCGTCACGTCGTTGCCGATCACCTCGAAGGCGACCTGGTTGACGACTTCCGGAATGACCGGGTTGACCTTGCCCGGCATGATCGACGAGCCCGCCTGGCGCGCCGGCAGCCGGATGTCGCCGAAGCCGGCCTGCGGCCCACTGGACAGCAGACGCAGGTCGTGGCAGGTCTTGCTCAGCTTGCAGGCCACCCGCTTGAGCACGCCCGACAGCTGCACGAAGGCGCCGGTGTCCTGCGTCGCCTCGACCAGGTTCTCGGCCTTCACGACCGGCACGCCGCTGGCGCGCGCGAGCAGCGGGATCACGACCTCCGCGTAGCCGGCCGGTGCGTTGATGCCGGTGCCGATCGCGGTGGCGCCCAGGTTCACCTCGGTGATCAGGGCGCGCGCCTCGCGCAGGCGCAGTTCGTCCTCGCCGATCATCACGGCGAAGGCGAGGAACTCCTGGCCGAGCGTCATCGGCACGGCGTCCTGCAGCTGGGTGCGACCGATCTTCAGGACCTGGGCGAACTCCGCCGCCTTGGCCTCGAAGGCGGCGCGCAGCGAGGCCATCGCGCCGAGCAGGCCCTCGATGCCGATCCACGACGCGAGGCGCAGCGCGGTCGGGTAGACGTCGTTGGTGCTCTGCGACGCGTTGACGTGGTCGTTCGGGTGCAGGTGGCGGTACTCGCCGCGCGCATGGCCGAGGTGCTCGAGCGCCCGGTTGGCGATCACCTCGTTGGCGTTCATGTTGGTCGAGGTGCCGGCGCCGCCCTGGATCACGTCGACGACGAAGTGCTCGTGGAAGGCCCCGGCCAGCAGGTCCTCGCAGGCGCGCACGATCGCGTCGGCCCGGGCGGCATCGAGCACGCCGAGCTGCTGGTTCGCCTGCGCGCTGGCCTTCTTGACGAAGGCGAGCGCGCGCACCAGCTCCGGCCACTGGGCCACGGACTGGCCGGAGATCGGAAAGTTGTCGACGGCGCGGGCACTGTGCACGCCCCAGTAGGCGCCGGAGGGAATCTCCAGGGCGCCGAGGAAGTCGTGCTCGCGGCGGGTGGTCATGGCGGTGGAATCGGGAGAGCTGGACATGGGCGCGCAATGTAGGGCCGCCGCGCCGCGCCGGCCAATGCCGTTTGGCGGCCCCTTCATGCGCGCCATGCATAGCCTGCCGGGTGGGTCCGTCCGGCACTGGCGCGGCGCGGACGGAAATCCGTCCGGCCCTCCCCTCACCCGCGGGTGGCGCTGGCCGAAGAGCCGCGCAGGAACTCCCACAGCGCCAGCGCGCCCGCCTTGGCATGGCGGGCCAGCTCCGGGCGCTCGCGGTAGATCCGCACCTCCATCGTCAGCTCGTACAGGCCGGGTTCGCAGGCACGCACGAGGCGCCGGCTCTTCAGCTCCTTGCGCACCGAGCTGGCCGGCAGGAAGGCCACGCCGTGCCCCTCCAGTGCCATCGCCTTCAGGCCCTCGGCCATGTCGGTCTCGTAGACCGGCTCCAGCGCCAGCGGCGGGCTGGCCTCGCGCTCGATCAGCTCGACCAGGCGGCCCAGGTAGGCCCCTTCGCCGTAGCTGAGGAACGGCAGCCGGCGCGCCGGCGTCCCCGGCAGGCGGAACTGCGGCACGCCGGCCGCGTCGGCCTTGGCATACGGCGCGAGCGTCTCGCGCCCGAGACTGAGCATCTCGTAGCGCTCGCCGGGCAGCTGCAGCGGCAGGCTCGGGTGGTGGTAGGCGATCAGCAGGTCGCAGCCGCCTTCGGTCAGGCGCAGCACCGCGTCATGCACGTTCAGCGTGATGAGCCGGCTCTTCAGAGCCGCGAAGCGCTGGCGCAGGTCCATCACCCAGTGCGGGAAGAAGGTGAAGGCCAGCGAATGCGGCACGGCGAAGTCGATCGTGTCCGCGGCGCCGCTCTGGTGGGCGCGCATCATGTTGCGCGTGGCCTGCAGCGCGCCGAGGATCTCCAGCGCCTGCGCATGCAGCGTCTCGCCGGCCGGCGTCAGCCGCGTCGGATACGACGAGCGATCGACCAGGTCGATGCCGGCCCAGGCCTCGAGCGCCTGGATGCGGCGCGAAAACGCCGGCTGGGTCACGTGGCGCAGCTGCGCGGAGCGCGAGAAGCTGCGCGTCTCGGCCAGGCTGACGAAGTCCTCGAGCCACTTGGTTTCCACGGCGCCGCAGTGTAGCGAGGCGCCGGGGAAGGCCGCCCGGTTCAGCGCAGCGCCGACTGCGAGACCACGACGCCGCGGAACGAGCGCGCCAGGTCGTCGGCCAGCGCGAGCACCTCGGCGCGCACCTTCAGATCGGCCGACCAGAACTTGCCGGTGGCGGCATCGACCGCGGCGATGCGGAAGGTCGCCTCGTCGGCGCGGGCACCGCAGGCGAAGCGGCCTTCGACCGGCGTCATCGTCAGCTGCTGCGCCGCACCGGGCACGACGCCGGCCAGCCGCACCGCCTCGGCGACCTGGCCGGCGGCCTGGCGGCGCAGCGTGTCCAGCGCCACGACCGCGTCCGCGGCAGCGCCACCGGCACAGGCCTCGAAGCCGAAGCTCTGGTTCTCGATCCACACGACACCCGCCTCGGGCTGCGCCTGCGCACCGGCGCCCAGCGAGGCGGCGGCGAGAGACAGCATCGAAACCCAGCGGATAGTCCTGGCAGCGATCTTCATGACGTCCGTCCCTGTGTCAGTGGAGGTGTCATCAATGTAGGGAGATCGCGATGCGCGTGCCTGCGGCGGCACGGGCAGCGCGCCGCGGTCGTTGCCGAGATCACGGCTGGATTTCACGGTCGCGCGCGAAGTGATTCGCGCTGATGCCACTTCGATACGCCCAAGCGGCAACTTGTCACGCGGCGCGCCAATGGCGCCCTCAAGTTTCCGCGACCACCGTCTCGTCCTCGTCGTCGCGGCTCTGCTGCAGCCGCCACATCTGCGCGTACCGTCCGTCGCGGGCGAGCAGTTCGGCGTGCGTGCCCCGCTCGACGATGCGGCCGTGCTCCATCACCAGGATCTGGTGCGCGTCGGCGACCGTCGAGAGCCGGTGCGCGATCACCAGCGCGGTCTTGTTGCGCGCCGCACTGCGCAGTTCCTCCTGGATCGCGCGTTCGTTGGCCGAATCGAGCGCGGAGGTTGCTTCGTCGAAGATCAGCAGCGGCGGGTTCTTCAGCAGCGTGCGCGCGATCGCCACGCGCTGCTTCTCGCCGCCGGAAAGCTTCAGGCCGCGCTCGCCGACCAGCGTGTCGTAACCCTTGGGCGTGCTGGCGATGAAGCGGTGGATGTGGGCGGCCCGCGCGGCGGCCTCCACCTCGGCGCGGCCGGCGCCCGGCCGGCCGTAGGCGATGTTGTATTCGACCGTGTCGTTGAACAGCACGGTGTCCTGCGGCACGATGCCGATCGCGCCGCGCAGGCTCTGCTGCGTCACCGCGCGGATGTCCTGCCCGTCGATCAGGATGCGGCCGGCGTCGACGTCGTAGAAGCGGTACAGCAGCCGCGCCAGCGTGCTCTTGCCGGAGCCTGACGGGCCGACCACCGCGACCGTCTTGCCGGCCGGGATCTCGAAGCTGACGCCGTGCAGGATCTCTCGGTCACGGTCGTAGCCGAAGTGCACGTCCTCGAAGCGCACCGCGGCGCCGTGGGGTTCGAGCGGCCGCGCGTCCGGCCGGTCGGCCACCTCGCGGTGCTGGCCGAGCAGGGAGAACATCTTCTCCATGTCGGTCATCGACTGCTTGATCTCGCGGTAGATCACGCCCAGGAAATTCAGCGGGATGTAGAGCTGGATCATCAGCGCGTTGACCAGCACCAGGTCGCCCAGCGTCATCGACCCTTCCACCACGCCGACGGTGGCGCGCCAGACCAGCAGCACGACGGCCGTCGAGACGATCAGGCTCTGCCCGACGTTCAGCAGCGACAGCGAGGTCTGCGACTTGACCGCCGCGCGTTCGAGCAGGCGCAGGTTCTCGTCGTAGCGCGTCTGCTCGAAGCGCTCGTTGCCGAAGTACTTGACGGTCTCGTAGTTCAGCAGCGCGTCGACCGCCTTGGTGTTGGCCTTGCTGTCCTGCTCGTTCATCGCGCGGCGGAAATGCGTGCGCCACTCGGTGACCGTCACGGTGAAGCCGATGTAGCCGACCAGCGCGGTCAGCGTGATCGCCGCGAACCAGCCGTCGAAGCGGGCCGACAGCAGCGAGATCACCAGCGTCATCTCCACCAGCGTCGGCAGGATGTTGTAGATGGTGTAGTTCAGCAGCGAGTGGATCGAGCGCGAGCCGCGTTCGATGTCGCGCGTCACGCCGCCGGTCTGCCGCTCGAGGTGGAACCGCAGGCTCAGCGACAGCAGGTGCTCGAAGGTCTCGAGCGAGACGCGCCGCGCGATCCGCGCCGCGACCGGGTAGAACAGGAACTCGCGCAGTTCGGTGAACAGCGTGATCGAGACCCGCAGCGCGCCGTACGCGACCAGCAGCGCGACCGGCACCACCAGCGCGCTGCGCGCGTCGCCGGGCTTCAGGTCGAGCGCGTCGACCAGGTGCTTGAGCACCAGCGGCACGCCGACGTTGGCCAGCTTCGCCGCCACCAGGAACGCCAGCGCGACACCCACGCGCCAGCGCCAGCGCCAGACGTAGGGGGCGAGCTTGCGCAGCGTGGCCCAGTCGGAACGGGCGGCGCCGGGCACGGGCGCATCGGGCAGGGGCAGGGTCGAGCCGTGGCGGCGCATCGGGGCGGCGGGCGTGGAAGAATGCGGGGGATCACCGCAGGTGCAGCAATATGCCCGAGATTTCAATCCCGCCCGACTCGATCGCCCCGGTCTCCCTGCCGGAGGACCGCCAGCTCGTGCTGCGCGTGATGCCGATGCCGGCGGACGCCAACGGCAACGGCGACATCTTCGGCGGCTGGATCATGGCCCAGGTCGACCTGGCCGGAGCCGTGCTGCCGGCGCGCATCGCCAAGGGCCGCATCGCCACCGTCGCGGTCAACCAGTTCGTCTTCAAGCAGCCGGTCTCGGTCGGCGACCTGCTCAGCTTCTACGCCCGCGTGGACCGCATCGGCAAGACGTCGATCACCGTGCACGTGGAGGTCTACGCCGAGCGCAACCCGGCCAACCTGCAGGTGGTCAAGGTGACCGAGGCGAACCTGACCTACGTCGCGATCGACCTGCAGGGGCAGCCGCGGCCGATTCCGCGCGACTGAGCTGCCGGGGCGCGAGGCACGCGCGGCGAGCGTTCAGGCCAGGTGTTCGGCCACGTAGGCCGCGACGGCCTCGCCGCAGGCCCGATAGACCGGCTCGCCGGGATGGAAGCCGTCGGCCGCCATGTTGCCGGGCTCCAGGCGCACGTCGATCGGAACGTGGTGCACGTCGGGGCGCGTCGCCGCCCAGCGTGCCAGCGCCTGGTTGTGCGCGCGCGCCTCGGCCCCGGCGACCCAGCGCAGCGGCTGCGGCAGCAGCGGGAACTGGTGCATCGGCGGCAGCGGCGTGAACACCACGTGCCGCACCCCGGCCTCGCGACGCAGCCAGTCGGCCAGTTCGGCGCGCTGCGCGACGGCCCGGCGCGGCCGCACCTGCTCGATCACGTCGTTGACGCCCAGCACCACCACCGCCAGCTCGTGCGGCTGCGGCGGCGACTCGCGCAGCCGCTGCAGGGCCACGGCGGTGCTGCTGCCGCTGCGGGCGTGCAGCGTCCAGTCGATCCGGCGCGGCAGGCGTTGTGCCAGCGCGCGGGTCAGCCAACCGACGAAGGCCTGTTCCTGCGTCGCGACGCCGACGCCGGCCGCGGACGAATCCCCGACGATCAGCAGCCGCAGCGGCGGCCCCGCGCCGAGCCGCCCGGTGCGCTCGCCGGCCGCCTCCGGCAGCGTCACGGCCCGGCGCCGCAGCGCCACCGCCTGCGCGACCAGCACCGGCATCAGCAGGGGCTTGAGGGCGGCGGCGACCATCGCCTCGGGCTCCGCCTCAGCTGAACTTGGAGAAGTCGGGCTTGCGCTTCTGGAAGAACGCCTGGAAGGCTTCCATCGCCTCCGGGCTGCGCAGGCGCTGCCCGAAGAGTTCGCTCTCGACGCCGATCGTCTTCAGCACCTCCTCGGCGGAGGCGCGGCGCAGCAGCCGTTTCGTCTCGCGCACGGCGCCCGGCGGCAGCGCATTGAAGCGCTCGGCGACGCGGCGGGCGTGGTTGACCACCTCGCCGGCCGGCAGCACCGCGTTGGCGATGCCGGCATCGACCGCATCCTGCGCCGAGAACGGCTCGCCCAGCAGCAGCTTCTCGGCGGCCCGCACGTTGCCGAGCAGGCGCGGCAGGATCAGGCTGGAGGCGAACTCCGGCACCAGCCCGAGGCTCACGAAAGGCATCGCCAGGCGCGCCTCGTCGGAGACGTAGACCAGGTCGCAGTGCAGCAGCAGCGTCGTGCCGATGCCGATCGCCGCGCCGGTCACCGCTGCGACCACCGGCTTCTCGGTGCCGGTCAGCGCGCGCATGAAGCCGAGCACGGGCGACTCCGCGATCGCACCGCCGGCGCCGGCGCTGCGGCTCATGAAGTCCTCAATGTCGTTGCCGCTGCTGAAGATCCCGGGCTGGCCGGTGATCAGCACCGCGCGCACGCCGGGGTCGGCCTGCGCCGCGGCGAGCGCGGCGGCCATCGCCTCGTACATCGCGACCGTCAGCGCGTTCTTCTTCTCGGGCCGCGCGATCTCGATCGTGGCCACGCCGTTCAGCGTGGCGGTGCGGATGCTCATGCGGGGGTCTCCTGGAGGGTTGGATGGTGCAGTTCGCGCAGCCAGTGCAGCGAGCGCTGCCAGAGCGTCGGCTGGAACTGCTCGCGGAAGAAGCCGAAGTGACCGATGCGCCGCGCCTGCACATCGGCCGGCGCGATGCGCTCGACGCGCCGCGGCGCATTCGCGTAGAAGCCGACCAGCGTGTGCGTGCCGCGCTCGGTCATCATCTCGTCGTCGGTCATCGACAGCGCGAGGATGCGGAAGCGCGCCGCCGCGAAACGCTCGCCCACGCCCTCGGCGCCGACGTGGTACTGCGGGTGCATGCACCAGCGGCGCCACTGCAGCACGACGCCGCGCGGCAGGTCGCCGACCTTGCCCAGCCGCCGGCCCGGGAAGTAGCCGAACAGCGTGGTCGCCACCGGCACCAGCACGTGCCAGAAGTACGGCACGATGCGGCGCAGCTGCGGCGCGTTGTCGCGCCAGTAGCCGCTGCCGGCGGCCACCGAGAGCAACCCGTCGATGCGGTCGCGCTGCGCGAGCAGGCCCGGCAGCTGCGCGCCCAGGCTGTGGCCGATCAGCAGCAGCTTCAGGCCGCCGGCGCGTGCCGCCAGCGCCTCGACGGCCGCGTCGGTGTCGCGCGCCCAGTCGAACAGGTCGGCCCGGTAGCCGCGCAGCGAGCCGGCCGGTCGCGACGCGCCGGAGCCGCGGTAGTCGAAGGTCAGCGTCAGGTAGCCCTGCCCGGCCAGCCAGGTGGCGAAGGCGCGGTAGTAGTCCTGCCGCACGCCCATCGCACCGCCGATCAGCACCGCCGCGCGCGGCGTGCCGGAGGGTCGGAACAGGCTGGCCGCGAGCGTGGTGCCGGGGGCGGGTTCGAGCGTCAGCGCTTCCATCGCGATCACCTCCAAGTCCAAAGCAGCGAGCTACGCGCGCCGCGGCCGGAAAGACTCAGACCCGCTCGAAGATGCCGGCCGCGCCCTGCCCCATGCCGACGCACATCGTCACCATGCCGTACTTCAGGTTGCGGCGGTGCAGCGCATGGATCACGGTGGCCGCGCGGATCGCGCCGGTGGCGCCGAGCGGGTGGCCGAGCGCGATCGCGCCGCCCATCGGGTTGACCTTGGCCGGGTCGAGCTTGCAGGTGTCGATCACCGCCAGCGCCTGCGCGGCGAAGGCCTCGTTCAGCTCGATCCAGCCGATGTCGTCCAGCGTCAGGCCGGCCGTCCGCAGCGCCGCCGGGATCGCCTCGATCGGGCCGATGCCCATGATCTCCGGCGGCACGCCGCGCGCGGCGAAGCTGACGAAGCGGGCCAGCGGCTTCAGGTCGAACTGCTTGACCGCCTTCTCGGAGGCCAGGATCAGCGCGCCCGCGCCGTCGCTGGTCTGCGAGCTGTTGCCGGCGGTCACGCTGCCCTTGGCGGCGAACACCGGGCGCAGCCTGGCCAGGCCTTCCAGCGAGGTGTCCGGGCGCGCGCCTTCGTCGAGGTTGACGGTGCGCGTCCGCGTGGCGACGTCGCCGCTGGCGAGGTCCGGGAAGCGGTCGACGATCTCGATCGGCGTCATCTCGGCGGCGAAGTCGCCCGCCGCCATCGCGGCCAGCGCCTTCTGGTGCGAGCCGAGCGCGAAGGCGTCCTGCGCCTCGCGCGTGACCTTCCACTGCGCCGCCACCTTCTCGGCCGTCAGCCCCATGCCGTAGGCGATGCCGACGTTCTCGTCCTTCTCGAAGATGGCCGGGTTGAAGGAGGGCTTGTTGCCGCCCATCGTGACCATGCTCATCGACTCGGCGCCGCCGGCGATCATCACGTCGGCCTCGCCGACGCGGATGCGGTCCGCCGCCATCTGCACGGCCGTGAGGCCGGAGGCGCAGAAGCGGTTGATCGTCACGCCGCCGACGGTGTTCGGCAGCCCCGCCAGCACCATCGCGACACGCGCCATGTTGATGCCCTGCTCGGCCTCGGGGAACGAGCAGCCGATCACGGCATCCTCGATCGCCTTCGGGTCCAGCGTCGGCACCTGCGACAGTGCGTTGCGCACCGCGGCGACCAGCAGGTCGTCCGGCCGCGTGTTCTTGAAGTAGCCCCGGCCCGACTTGCCGATCGGCGTGCGGGTGGCGGCGACGATGTAGGCGTCCTGGACTTGTTTCGTGCTCATCGCTTTCTCCTGTCGTTTCGAGCGGCCGCCGCGGAACCGGCTCCGCCGGGCCGCCGGCGGCGCCCCCTCGAGGGGGTGCGCCGAAGGCGCTACGGGGGTGGGTCAGTTCCGGACAGGCTTGCCCGTTTGAAGCATGCCCATGATCCGCTCTTGCGTCTTGGGATGCTCGAGCAGGCCGCAGAAGTGCTTGCGCTCGAGCGCCATCAGGTACTCCTCGGTCGCCAGCGAGCCGGCGTCGACCTCGCCGCCGCACACCACATCGGCGATCAGCGCGCTGATGTGGAAGTCGTGCTCGCTGATGAAGCCGCCATCGCGCATGTTGGCGAGCTGCGCCTTGATGGTCGCGATCGCCGAGCGGCCCGCCACCGGGAATGCCGCGCGCACCGGCGGCCGCCAGCCGGCATCCGCCAGCGCCCGGGCCTGGCCGATCGCGACGTGCAGCAGCTCGTCCTTGTTCGGCACGATCACGTCGCTCCACAGCAGGTAGCCGAGCTTGCGCGACTCGATCGCGCTGGTGCCGACCTTGGCCATCGCCGCGTTCGTGAAGCCGTCGGTGACGAACTTCAGCAGGTCGGCATTCGCGTTGCCGGCGGCCGCCATCTCGGCCGCGCGGCGCGCGATGTAGGCGAGACCGCCGCCGCCCGGGATGAGGCCGACGCCGACCTCGACCAGGCCCATGTAGCTCTCCATCGCCGCGACACGCCGCGCGCAGTGCACCGCCAGCTCGCAGCCGCCGCCCAGCGCCAGGCCGCGGATCGCCGCGACCACCGGCACCTGCGCGTAGCGGATGCGCAGCATCATGTCCTGCAGCTTCTTCTCCTCGGGCGCGATGCCCTTGGCACCGCTCTTCATGAACACCGGCATCAGCGATTCGAGGTTCGCGCCTGCGGAGAACACGTCGTCCGGCGACCAGATCACCAGGCCCCGGTACTTCTCCTCGGCGATCTCGACCGCCTTCAGCAGGCCGGCCGTCACGTCCGGGCTGATCAGGTGCAGCTTGGCGGTGATCGAGGCGATCAGCACCTCGCCGTTGGCCGACCAGACGCGGACCTCGCCGTTGCGGAACTCCTCGGTTCCGCTTTCGAGCGGCTTCGCACCGCCCGCCCCGGCCACGTCCTCCGGGAAATGCTGGCGCCGGTAGACCGGCAGCGTGCTGCGCGGCACGAAGCGCGCATGCGCCGCGCTCCACGAACCCTCGGGCCGGTGCACGCCGCCGTTCGCGGCGACCGGGCCGTCGAACACCCAGGCCGGCAGCGGTGCCTTGGACAGCGCCTTGCCGGCGTCGATGTCGGCCTGCACCCACTCGGCCACCTGCTTCCAGCCGGCCTGCTGCCACAGCTCGAAGGGCCCCTGGCTCATGCCGAAGCCCCAGCGCATCGCGAGGTCGATGTCGCGCGCGCATTCGGCGATGTCGCCCAGGTGCACGGCGGCATAGTGAAACGCGTCGCGCAGGATCGCCCACAGGAACTGCGCCTGCGGGTTGTTCGACTCGCGCAGCAGCTTGAGCCGCTCGGCCGGCGCCTTCTTCAGCATGCGCTCGACGATCGCCTCGGCCTTGCCGCCGGCCGGCACGTACTCGCCCTTGGCGGGGTCCAGGCGCAGGATGTCCTTGCCGACCTTCTTGTAGAAGCCCGCGCCGCTCTTCTGGCCGAGCGCGCCCTGTTCGATCAGCTTCGCCAGCACCGGCGGCGTGCCGTAGCTGGGGAAGAACGGGTCGTCCTGCAGGTTGTCCTGCAGCGTGCGGATGACGTGCGCCATGGTGTCCAGGCCGACCACGTCCGCGGTGCGGAAGGTGCCCGAGCTGGCGCGGCCGAGCTTCTTGCCCGTCAGGTCGTCGACGACGTCGTAGGACAGGCCGAAGTTCTGCGCCTCCTGGATCGTCGCCAGCATGCCGGCGATGCCGACGCGGTTGGCGATGAAGTTCGGCGTGTCCTTCGCGCGCACCACGCCCTTGCCGAGCGAGCTGGTCACGAAGGTCTCGAGCTGGTCGAGGATCTCCGCCCGCGTCGTCGGCGTCGGGATCAGCTCGACGAGATACATGTAGCGCGGCGGATTGAAAAAATGGATGCCGCAGAAGCGCGGCTTGATCTCCTCCGGCAGCACCTCGGACAGCCGGGTGATCGACAGGCCGGACGTGTTCGACGCGACGATCGCGTGCGGCGCCAGCGCCGGCGCGATGCGCTGGTACAGGTCCAGCTTCCAGTCCATGCGCTCGGCGATCGCCTCGATCACCAGGTCGCACTCGGCCAGCTTGGCGAGGTGCTCGTCATAGTTCGCGGCCTCGATCTGCGCCGCATCCTCCACCACGCCCAGCGGCGCCGGCTTGAGCTTCTTCAGGCCCTCGATCGCCTTGGTGACGATGCCGTTCTTCGGCCCTTCCTTGGCGGGCAGGTCGAACAGCACCACGGGCACGCGGACATTGACGAGGTGCGCCGCGATCTGCGCGCCCATCACGCCGGCGCCAAGGACGGCGACCTTGCGAACGTTGAATCGGTTCATTGTTGCTTCACTCCACGCGGATCCAGGTTTGGGTGCGGCCGAGCAGCGGGGCGCCGATGTAGCCGCGCACCTCGAGCGACTTGCCGCCATCGACGGGCTTGAGCCGCAGCTTGTAGACCTTGCCGTTGTTCGGGTCGAGGATCTCACCGCCGGTCCACAGGCCCGGGTCGTCCTCGCTCGCCTTGGCGTTGCGGATGATCGTCAGCCCGGCGATCGGCTGGTTCTTGCGCTCGTCGCTGCACTTGTCGCAGACGTCGTTGGCGCGGTTCGGATCGAGCAGCTTCTCGATCTTGCCGCTCAGCACGCCGCCGCTGTCGCTGATTCGCACCAGCGACTTCTCCTTCTTCGTGTCGTCGTCGATCGTCTTCCACAGCCCGACCGGCGTGGCCTGGGCCCAGGCGGCGGCGTGCAGGACAAAAACGGCGAGCGCGGCAGCGGTCTTCAGCATGGTCGTCTCCTTCAGAACAGGGCTTCTTCGAGTTCCATCAACGGCTTGACGCCGGCACGGCAGCTGCGGATCAGGCCGGCCGTCTCCGGCAGCAGCTTGGCGAAGTAGAAGCGCGCCGTTGCCAGCTTGGCCCGGTAGAACGGGTCGCCGCCGCCGACCTTGGCCAGCGCCACCTTGGCCATGCGCGCCCAGAAGTAGGCGAACACGAGGTGGCCGCAGACACGCAGGTAGTCGACCGCCGCCGCGCCGACCTCGTCGGCATTCTGGAATGCCTTCATGCCGAGCTCGGTGGTCAGCTTGGTGACCTTGTCGCCCAGGTCCGCGAGCGGATTGACGAACTCCTGCATCGCCTCGTCGGTGCCTTCTTCCTCGATGAACTCGGTGACCAGCTGGCCGAACTTCTTCAGCTTCCTGCCATTGTCGGCCAGCACCTTGCGGCCCAGCAGGTCGAGCGACTGGATCGTGTTGGTGCCCTCGTAGATCATGTTGATGCGCGCATCGCGCACGAACTGCTCCATGCCCCACTCGCGGATGTAGCCGTGGCCGCCGAACACCTGCAGGCAGCCCGAGGTCGCGATCCAGGCGTTGTCGGTGAAGAAGGCCTTCACGATCGGCGTCATCAGCGCCACCAGGTCGGCGCAGTCGGCGCGTTCGTCCTCGTCATCGGTCGCGAGTTCCTTGTCCAGCATCAGCGTGGTCCACATCGCGAAGGCGCGCGCGCCCTCCGCGTAGGCCCGCGCGGTCAGCAGCATCTTGCGCACGTCCGGATGCACGATGATGGTGTCGGCCGGTTTGTCCGGGTTCTTCGGGCCCGAGAGCGAGCGCATCTGGATGCGGTCCTTCGCGTAGGCCACCGCGTTCTGGTAGGCCACCTCGGTGAGTCCGAGCGACTGCATGCCCACGCCCAGGCGCGCCGCGTTCATCATCACGAACATCGCGGCCAGGCCCTTGTTCGGCTCGCCGACCAGCCAGCCGGCGGCGTTGTCGAGCACGATCTGCGCGGTCGCGTTGCCGTGGATGCCCATCTTGTGCTCGAGGCCGCCGCAGTACAGGCCGTTGCGCGCGCCGAGCGAGCCGTCCGCGTTCGGGATGAACTTGGGCACCACGAACAGCGAGATGCCCTTGCTGCCCTGCGGTGCGTCCGGCAGGCGCGCGAGCACCAGGTGCACGATGTTCTCGGCCAGGTCGTGCTCGCCGGCCGAGATGAAGATCTTGGTACCGGTGATGCGGTAGCTGCCGTCGGCCTGCGGCTCGGCCTTGCTGCGCAGCAGCCCGAGGTCGGTGCCGCAGTGCGGTTCGGTCAGGCACATCGTGCCGGTCCACTGCCCGCTCGTCAGCTTCGGCAGGTAGAGCTGCTTCTGCTCGTCCGAGCCGTGGGCATGCAGCGCCTCGTAGGCGCCGTGCGACAGGCCGGGGTACATGGTCCAGGCCTGGTTGGCCGAGTTCATCATCTCGTACAGCGCCTGGTTGACCAGGTGCGGCAGGCCCTGCCCGCCGAAGGCCGGGTCGCACGACAGCGCCGGCCACCCGCCCTCGACGTACTTCGCGTAGGCTTCCTTGAAGCCCTTCGGCGCCCGCACCTCGTGCGTCTTCGGGTCGAGCGTGCAGCCCTCGGCGTCGCCGCTCTGGTTCAGCGGCGCCAGCACCTCGGCAGCGAACTTGCCGCCCTCCTCGAGCACCGCGTTAATGGTCTCGGCGTCGATCTCGGCGTGCGCCGGCAGCAACTTCAGTTCGTCGGTCGCGTTCAGCACCTCGTGCATCACGAACTGCATGTCGCGCAACGGCGGGGTGTACTGGGGCATCGCAGAGCTCCTTGGAAGCCGGTAAGTGGGGATCAGGGGCGCAGCGGCGCCGCACCGGCACGCCGGGCCGGCGCCCGGGCGCGGCCGGCACGCGGCGGCTGCGAATAATGGTCGAGCACCCGGTCGAATGCCTTACGGGCACGCTCGACGGCGCCGGGGTGACGCAGGAAACGCGCATCGTGATGCAGCGCGAGGATCAGGCCGTGCACCTCGAACAGCATCTGCGGCGGGTCGGTCTCGGGCTTGAGGTGGCCTTCCTCGACGGCGATGCGGATGGCGCGCTCAAGCGCGTCCTGCCAGGTCTGCACCATGGTCACCAGCGCGTCGCGCACCGGGCCGGGCCGGTCGTCGAACTCCACCGCGCCGCTGATGTAGATGCAGCCCGAGTCGATCTCGACCGATACGCGCCGCACCCAGCGGTCGAACAGCGCGCGCAGGCGCGGCAGGCCGCGCGGCTCCTGCAGCGCCGGGTAGAAAACCTCTTCCTCGAACTTCGCGTGGTACTCGCGCACCACCGAGATCTGCAGTTCCTCGCGCGACCCGAAGTGGGCGAACACGCCCGACTTGCTCATCTTCGTGACCTCGGCCAGCGCACCTATCGACAGGCCCTCCAGACCCATGTGCGACGCCAGTGTCAACGCCGCGTCGAGGATCGCGGCGCGGGTCTGCTGGCCTTTGTGCAGCGAACGGTGGGAACCGGCGGGGTTCGGGTCGGACACGGGGTCTCGCACAGAATCGAACGATCGTTCTATTTTGCAGGTTTCCGCCGGAACGCGTGGAACACCCCTTCGGTATTTCTAGGCATTCGACCCTAGCCGGCACCCGTCATGGGCCTGACTTGAGCGAACCGAGCCGGATGCAGTACGCTCACAAGGTTATGGACGTGCTGCAACTCGATGTTTCCGGCCGGCCACAGGCCTGGATCTCCGCCAAGGAAGCGGCGATCCTGTACGCCAGCGACGGCGTGGCCTGGACCCTGGGCGATGCCTTCACGGTGCTGCGCGGCGGGATGCAGCGGCGCACCGGTCTGCAGAGCCGCATCGAGGTGCACCCGATCGTCGCGGTGCGCGGCGCGATCCCGAGCCGCGCCTGGCGGCAGACGCCGGCGCTGTCGAACCCGAAGCTGTTCGCCCGCGACCGCCAGGTCTGCGCCTACTGCGGCGGCCACTTCCATGTCGACGACCTGACCCGCGAGCACATCGTGCCGGTGTCGCGCGGCGGGCTGGACAGCTGGATGAACTGCATCACCGCCTGCCGCCCGTGCAACGGGCACAAGGGCAACCGGCTGCCCGAGGAAGCGCGCATGACGCTGCTGTACCTGCCCTACGTGCCCAGCCTGCACGAGGACATGATCCTGCGCGGCCGCCGCATCCTGGCCGACCAGATGGAGTTCCTGCTCGCCAGCGTGCCGCGCAGCAGCCGGCTGCATGCCTGAACCAGCGGCGCGTGACGCCGCGCAAGCTTCTTTACACATGACTCGGGAACGCCGGGCGTACAGTTGCACTCATCGGTCAACGAGGCCCGCCGCGCAGGCGTTGGCACGACAGACCGCGGAGAACCCCATGCAGAAGATCCTGATCGCCGCCGCCACCGCCCTGGCGCTGGCGGCCTGTTCCACCACCAGCCCCGATGTCATCCAGCGCGGCGATGCGCAGCGCCTGTCGCAGGTGCAGGATGCCACCGTGCTGTCCGTGCGCAGTGTCAAGGTCGACGGCAGCCAGAGCGGCATCGGCGGCACCTCCGGCGCCGTGATCGGCGGCGTGGCCGGGTCGTCGGTGGGCGGCCGGCGCGAGTCGATCGCCGTCGGCGTGCTCGGGGCCGTTGCCGGTGCCGTCGTCGGCAACGCGATCGAGCGCGGCGCGACGAGCGAGGACGCCGTCGAGATCCTGCTGCAGCTGCGCAACGGCGAACGCCGCGCGATCGTCCAGGCCAAGGGCGCCGAGACGCTGAACCCCGGCGATGCGGTGATCCTCGTGACCACCGGCGGCAAGACCCGGGTGACCAAGGCCCCGGCCGTGACGCCCGCCGCGCCGCGGAGCTGAGGGCGCGCGCCGATGACCGCGCGCGTGCGCGTCGGCATCGGCGGCTGGACCTACGAGGACTGGCGCGGCGGCGCCTTCTACCCCGCCGGCTGGCCGCAGGCCCGCGAGCTGGAATACGCCAGCCAGCGGGTCACGACGATCGAGATCAACAGCACCTTCTACGGCCCGCAGAAGCCGGCCACCTTCGCCAAGTGGCGGGACCAGACGCCGGACGACTTCGTCTTCTCGGTCAAGGCACCCAAGCTGATCTCGCAGCGTCGCACGCTGGCCGATGCCGGCGCGGCGGTCGAGCGCTTCATCGGCGGCGGCATCGAGGAGCTCGGCGACAAGCTCGGCCCGATCGTCTGGCAGCTCGCGCCCGGGCGGCCGTTCGACGCGGACGACCTCGGCGCCTTCCTGGCGCAGCTGCCGCAGCGGCTCGGCGCGCGCGAACTGCACCATGTGCTCGACCTGCAGCACGCGAGCTTCCAGTGCGCCGAGTACCTCGAGCTCGTGCGGCGGCACCGCGTCGGCAGCGTGTTCACCGACTCAGCGAAGCACGGCACGTTCGCCGACCTGAGCGGTGGCGTCGTGTACCTGCAGCTGCGCAACACCCGCGCCGAACTGCCGCAGGGCTACACGGAAGACGAGCTCCGCCAGTGGGCCGAGCGCGCGGCCGCCTGGGCCGCCGGCGGCGAGCCTGCCGACCTGCCGCACCTCGCACCGCCGAGCCCGCCGGGCACGCCGCGCGCGGTCCACGTGCTGTTCATCAACGGCGCCAAGGAACGCAACCCGGCCGCCGCGATGGCCTTGCGACAACTGCTCGACGCACGTTAATCGCCGCGTGATCGGCGCAGACGCGCCGCAGCGGAGTGGTAGGCCGTGTTGGACTTGAACCAACGACCAAAGGATTATGAGTCCTCTGCTCTGACCAGCTGAGCTAACGGCCCCTTTCGAGACGGCGGGATTGTAGGCGTCGCTACCATGGCTTCGACCCCACGGAGACCGCCATGGAACCCACCCGCATCGAACACGACAGCTTCGGCGACATCGCCGTTCCGGCGCAGCGTCTGTGGGGCGCGCAGACGCAGCGCTCGCTGCAGTTCTTCGCGATCTCGACCGAGCGCATGCCTGGCGAACTGCTGCGGGCGCTGGCGTGGGTCAAGCGCTGCGCCGCGCAGGTCAACGCCGAACTCGGCGCACTCGACGCGCGCAAGGCGGAGGCGATCGCCGCGGCCGCGGACGAGGTGCTCGCCGGCACCCATGACGGTGAGTTCCCGCTCTCGCTGTGGCAGACCGGCTCCGGCACTCAGACCAACATGAACATGAACGAGGTGCTCGCGAACCGCGCCTCGCAGCGGCTCGGCGGCGCGGTCGGAGCGCAGCGGCTCGTGCACGCCAACGACGACGTGAACCGCGGCCAATCGTCCAACGACGTGTTCCCGACCGCCATCAGCGTCGCCGCGGTGCTGGCGGTCGAAGGCCACCTGCTGCCGGCGCTGGCCGCGCTGCGCGACACGCTCGATGCCAAGGCGCACGCGTTCGCCGGCATCGTCAAGATCGGCCGCACGCACCTGCAGGACGCGACGCCGCTGACCTTCGGCCAGGAGATCTCCGGCTGGGTGGCGCAGCTGGAGCACGGCATCGCTCACGTGGCTTCGGCCCTGCCGCACCGGCGCGAGCTGGCGCTGGGCGGCACGGCCGTGGGCACGGGCTTGAACAGCCACCCGGAGTTCGGCGCACGCGTCGCGAAGGCCTTGTCCGAGTCCCTCGGCACCGGCTTCGTACCGGCACCTAACCGCTTCGAGGCGCTCGCGGCGCATGACGCGATCGTCTTCGCGCACGGAGCGCTGAAGACGGTCGCCGCCGGCCTGACCAAGATCGCGAACGACGTGCGCTGGCTCGCTTCCGGGCCGCGCTCCGGGCTCGGCGAGATCACGATCCCCGAGAACGAGCCGGGCAGCTCGATCATGCCGGGCAAGGTCAACCCGACCCAGTGCGAGGCGCTGACGATGGCCTGCTGCCAGGTGTTCGGCAACGACGTGACGATCAACCTGGCAGGCGCCTCCGGACACTTCGAGCTGAACGTCTACAAGCCGGTGATCGCCCATGCCTTCCTGCAGAGCACGCGGCTGCTGGCCGATGCAGCCGGGAGCTTCGACCGGCACTGCGCGCACGGCATCGAGCCGAACCATGCACGCATCGCCGAACTGCTGCAGCGCTCGCTGATGCTGGTGACGGCGCTGAACCCGCACATCGGCTACGACAAGGCGGCGCAGATCGCCAAGCGCGCGCACCGCGAGGGCACGACGCTGCGCGAGGCCGCCGTCGCCTCCGGCTTCCTGAGCGGAGCGCAGTTCGACGAGTGGGTGCGACCCGAGCAGATGACGGGCCCGGCTGCCGACGGCCAACCGCCGGCTTGAGCCGCCGCTACTTCTGGGACAACGCGTTCGACACCAGCCGCGAGGTGATGTCGACGATCTGGATCATGCGGTCGTAGGCCATGCGGGTCGGCCCGATCACGCCGAGCGTGCCGACCACCTGGCCATCGACCACGTAGGGTGCGGACACGACGGAGAGTTCCTCGTACGGAACGACCATGCTCTCGCCGCCGATGTAGATGCGCACGCCCTCGGCGCGGCTGCTGACCTCCAGCAGGCGCATCAGCTGCGTCTTCTGCTCGAACAGGTCGAACAGCTTGCGCAGCGAGCCCATGTCGCTGGAGAAGTCCTGCACCGTCAGCAGGTTGCGTTCGCCGGAGATCACCAGCTGCTCCTGGCTGTCGGCGATGGCCTCGCTGCCGGCCTGCACGGCCGCCTGCATCAGCGCCGCGATCTCGCCGCGCAGCGCCTCGACCTCGTTCTTCAGCCTCTCGCGCACCTGCTCGATCGTCAGCCCGGCGTAGTGCGCGGTCAGGTAGTTGCTGGCTTCCAGCAGCTGCGCCGAGGTGTAGTCCTGCGCGGTGACGATCACGCGGTTCTGCACGTCGCCATCCGGGGCGACGATGATCACCAGCACGCGCCGCTCGGACAGGCGCATGAACTCGATGTGGTGAAACACGCTCGGCTTGCGCGGCGCGGTGACGACGCCGACGAAACTGGAGAGGCTGGACAGCAGCTGCGCCGCGTTGGCGATCACCTTCTGCGGCTGGTCGGGCGGCAGCTGCGGCGGCAGCGGCCCGTCCTCCATCGACAGCGGCTGCGCGGTCAGCATCGTGTCGACGAACAGCCGGTAGCCGCGGGCAGTCGGCACGCGGCCGGCGCTGGTGTGCGGGCTCGCGATCAGGCCGAGGTCTTCCAGGTCGGCCATCACGTTGCGGATCGTCGCCGGGGAGAGCTCCAGCCCGCTGGCGCGCGACAGCGTGCGCGACCCCACCGGCTGGCCGTCCGCGATGTAGCGTTCGACCAGGGTCTTCAGCAGGGTCTTGGCGCGCTCGTCGAGCATGCTTTTCATTGTAGGACCGCGTGCATTCTTGCCCCTTGCCGCGCAGACCGCTGTGGTGTAATCCCGCGCATGGTGAGCCGATTCCGTCACGCGGCGCTGGTGGGCAAATACCAGGCGCGCGGCATTCGCCCGGTTCTCGAGGAGATCGCTCACTTCCTGGTACGCCAGGGTCTCGAGGTCACGCTCGAGCTGCAGACCGCGCAGAGCACCGGCATCACCGACTATGGCGCGATGTCGCCCGACGAGCTGGGCCGCCACTGCGACCTGGCGGTGGTCGTCGGCGGCGACGGCACGATGCTCGGCATCGCGCGCCAGCTGGCCCGGCACGGCACGCCGCTGGTGGGCATCAACCAGGGCCGGCTCGGCTTCATCACCGATGTCCCGGTCGGCCAGGTCGCACAGGCCCTGGCCCCGATGATCGCCGGCGACTACGAAGAGGAGCGCCGCACGATGCTGACCGGCGGCGTGTGGCGCGACGGCGAACGCATCTTCGAAGGCTTCGCAATGAACGACGTGGTCGTCAGCCGCGGCGCCGCCAGCAGCATGATCGAGCTGAAGGTCGAGATCGGCAGCGAGTTCGTCGCCAACTTCCGCGCCGACGGCCTGATCATCGGTTCGCCCACCGGCTCGACCGCGTACGCGCTGTCGGCCGGCGGGCCGATCCTGCACCCGGGCATCGCGGGCTGGGTGCTGGTGCCGATCGCGCCGCACGATCTGTCGAACCGCCCGATCGTGCTGCCGGACACGGGCGAGATCGCGGCCGAGATCGTCGCCGGGCGCGACTCCAGCGTGTCGTTCGACATGCATTCGCTGGCCAGCCTGCTGCACGGCGACCGCGTCAGCGTGCGGCGTTCGCGCGACCAGGTGCGCTTCCTGCATCCGCGCGGCTGGAGCTACTACGCGACGCTGCGCCGCAAGCTGCACTGGAACGCCGGAGTCGCGTGATGGCCCCCCCCCGTAGCGCCTTCGGCGCTCCCCCCCGGGGGGGCGTCGCCAGCGGGCCGGCGGAGCCGGATCCGCGGCGACTGCTGGGTGGTGCACCGCGTGATGGCGAGAACATGGGCGCTTGAGATGTTGAGAAGGCTGTCGCTTCGCGACTTCGTCATCGTCGACCTGCTGGAGGTCGAGTTCGACGCCGGCTTCTCGGTGCTGACCGGCGAGACCGGGGCCGGCAAGTCGATCCTCGTCGACGCGCTGCAGCTCGCGCTGGGCAGCCGCGGCGACGCGGGTGTGGTGCGCGAGGGCGCGCCGCGCACCGAGATCAGTGCCGAGTTCGATGCGCCGGCGAGCCTGGCCGCGTGGCTGGAGGAGGCCGGATTCGCGCCCGGCGAGACCTTGCTGCTGCGCCGCACGATCGATGCGCAGGGCAAGAGCCGCGCGTGGGTGAACGGCAGCGCCGCCACCGTCGGGCAGCTGCGCGAAGCCGCCGACCACCTGGTCGACATCCATGGCCAGCACGCCTGGCAGAGCCTGACGCGCGGCCCGGCGGTGCGGTCCCTGCTGGACGCCTATGCCGGGCTGGACAGCGCCCCGCTGGCGGCCGCCTGGCAGGCGTGGAAGGCGGCCGGCGACGCACTCGACCACGCCCGCGGCGCGCAGGCCGACCTGGACCGCGAACGGGAACGGCTGGCCTGGCAGATCGGCGAAGTCGCCCGGCTGGCCCCTGCGGAGGGCGAGTGGGAGGAACTGGAGGCCGAGCACAGGCGTCTCGCCAACGCGCAGGCCCTGCTGGACGCGGCACGCCAGTCGCTCGATGCGATCGCCGAGGCGGACGAGAACGCCGAGACGCTGACGAGCCGTGCCGTCGACACGCTGGAATCGGTGTCGGAGTTCGACACCGCGCTGGCCGAAGTCGGCCGCGTGCTGCAGGGGGCGCGGGACCAGTTGCAGGACGCGGCGCACACCTTGTCCGGCTACCTCGGCCGCACCGAACTGGACCCGCAGCGACTGGCGACGCTGGATGAGCGGCTGGCGGCGTGGGTGGCCCTGGCGCGCCGCTTCCGTCGCGCCCCGGCCGAACTGCCGGCGCTGCTGGCGCAGTGGCAGGGCGAGATGCAGGCGCTCGATGCCGCCACCGACCTCGCCGCGCTGGAGCGACGGGCCACGGAGGCGCGGGCGGCCTTCGATCGCATTGCCCGCGAGAGTTCGAAGGCCCGACGCGCCGCGGCACCGAAGCTCGCCGCGGCGGTGACGCAGGCGATGCAGCAGCTCGGCATGGCGGGCGGCCGCTTCGAGGTCGCGCTGACGGCGCTCGACGCGCCGCAGTCCTTCGGGCTCGAGTCGGCCGAGTTCCTCGTTGCAGGGCATGCCGGCAGCACGCCGCGCGCACTGGCCAAGGTCGCCTCCGGCGGCGAGCTGTCGCGCATCGCGCTGGCCATCGCGGTCACCACCAGCCAGCTCGGCGAGGCGGGCACGCTGATCTTCGACGAGATCGACGCCGGCGTCGGCGGCGCGGTGGCCGAGACGGTCGGCCGCCTGATGAAACAGCTCGGGCGCGACCGCCAGGTGCTCGCGGTGACGCACCTGCCGCAGGTGGCCGCCTGCGCCGATCACCACTTCGTCGTCGCGAAGACAGCTGCCGGCGAGCGGGCCCGGAGCGACATCGCCGCCGTGGCCGGCGAGGCGCGTGTCGCGGAGGTCGCCCGCATGCTCGGCGGCGAACGCCTGTCCGGCACCAGCCGGGCGCATGCGCAGGAGATGCTGGCGCTGGCGGCGACGGCACACGCAGCGTCACCCGAGGCGGCGCGCGGCGCCGGCCGGCGGAGCAAGGCATGAACGGATCGCGCGGCGACCACCTGCAGGAGGTGCTGGCCAACCTCGAGCTGTTCTCGCCGGAGCCGGGGGAGCTGGCGACGGCGCCGTCGTCGGGCCGCGAGGTGGTGCTGGTCACCGGCATCTCCGGCTCAGGCAAGTCGGTCGCGCTGCATGCACTGGAGGACGTGGGGTTCTACTGCGTCGACAACCTGCCGCCCGAACTGCTGCGCGAGTTCCTGCGCCTGGAGCATGAGCGCTCGGAGCGCCGCGTGGCGATCGCGGTGGACGTGCGCAGCGCAGGCTCGTTGCCGCACCTGCTGCCGCTGCTCGACCAGTTGCGCAGCGAAGGCGTGGCGATCGTCTCCATCTTCCTCGATGCGACGACGGATGCCCTGGTGCGGCGCTTCTCCGAATCGCGCCGGCCGCACCCGCTGTCCGACGACAACGCCGAGGGCACGCGGCGCAACCCCGGCCCGGCGCGCCGCCGCGAGGACCGGGCGCTCGACGGGCGGCGTGCGCTGATCGACGCGATCGAACTCGAGCGCGAACTGCTGGCGGAACTGCGCGAAGCGTCGACGGTGATCGACACCAGCGAGCTGCGCCCCGCGCAGCTGCGCACCTGGATCCGCGGCCTGGTCGGCGCGCGCGCGCAGCGCCTCACGCTGGTGTTCGAGAGCTTCGCCTTCAAGCACGGCGTGCCGCTGGACGCGGACTACGTGTTCGACGTGCGCATGCTGCCCAACCCGTACTACGTGCGCGAACTGCGGCCGCTCAGCGGGCGCGATGCGCCGGTGATCGACTACCTCCAGGCCCAGCCCGAGGTCGGCGAGATGCTCGGGCAGATCGAGTCCTTCATCACCCGCTGGCTGCCCTCGTTCGAAGCCGACCAGCGCAGCTACCTGACCGTGGCCATCGGCTGCACCGGCGGGCAGCACCGCTCGGTGTACATCGTCGAAATGCTGGCGCGCCGCTTCGGCACGCGGGCCGGCACCCTGATCCGCCATCGCGAGCTCGACGCGCGTGACTGAACCTCTGCACCATACTTCGCTGTTTCCGCTGAACACCGTGCTGTTTCCGGGCGGGCGCCTGGGCCTGAAGGTGTTCGAGGCTCGCTACCTCGACCTGGTGGCCGATTGCATGCGGGAACGCCGGCCGTTCGGCGTCGTCGCGCTGCGCAGCGGCCACGAGGTGCGTCGTCCGGACGACGCCGTGAGCTTCGAGACGATCGGCGTGCTGGCCGAGCTGATCGAGGTCGACAGTGCGCAGCCGGGCATCCTGCAGCTGCGCGGCCGCGGCCTGCAGCGCTTCCAGATCGAAAGCTCGCAGCAGCAGGCCGACGGCCTGTGGACCGCGCGCACGCGCCTGCTGCCCGACGACGAGCCGGTGGCCCCCGCGCCGGCCCAGCACGAGACGGTGCGTGGGCTGGCCAATGCGATCGCGTCGCTGAAGTCGCAGGGCACCGAGCCTTTCGACGCGCCGTACCACTTCGAGCAGGCCGGCTGGGTGGCGAACCGCTGGTGCGAGATCCTGCCGATCCCGCTGGCGGCCAAGCAGAAGCTGATGGAGCTGCCGGACCCGCTCGCGCGCCTCTCGCTGGTCGACGAGTTCCTGCGCGGCAAGGGCGTCGTCAAGTAGCCAGCAGCAGCCGGCGCAGCGGCGCCGGCAGGCCGGCGCCCAGGGCCGCATCGCGGGTGAACCAGCGGCCGCCCGGCCAGGCGGCGGTGATCGCGGCGACGCGTGCCCGTGCCGTACGCGCCGGCAGGGTCCAGCGCTGCGGGTGCAGCGTCCAGTCCAGGTGGGTGAGCACGTGCGTGAAGCTCGCCAGCGTCTCGCCGGCCCCGGGCCAGCCGGCGCGGGCCACCTCGAAGGCCGCCGCATCGTCGAATTCTGGCAGGCTCCACAGTCCCGCCCAGACACCGGCCTGAGGGCGCTGGACCAGCCAGACCTGATCGCGCCAGGCGAGCCACAGCCAGACATGCTCGCGCCGGCCGCGCTTCAACTTGCGCGTCTTGACGGGGTAGCGCGACGGCTGACCCTGCGCGGCGGCGCGGCAAGTGCTCCGCACCGGGCAGTCCACGCAGCGCGGCGCACGCTGCAGGCACAGCTCGGCGCCGAGGTCCATCAGGCCCTGCGTGTAGGTCTCGATGCCGCGCTCCGGCAGCAGATCGGTGGCGTGCCGCCACAGCGCACGCTCCTGCGCTGCCTCGGCGAGGTCGCCGTCGAAGGCGAGCACGCGCGACAGCACCCGCTTAACGTTGCCGTCCAGGATCGCGACCCGCTCGCCAAAGCAGAACGCGGCGATCGCCGCGGCGGTCGAGCGGCCGATGCCCGGCAGCGCCGCCAGGGCCTGGCTGGTCGCCGGAAAGCGGCCGCCGTGTTCGGCCAGGACCACCTGCGCGCAGCGATGCAGGTTGCGCGCGCGGCTGTAGTAGCCGAGCCCGCTCCACAGCGCCAGCACATCGTCCTGCGGCGCAGCCGCCAGCGCGCGCACGTCGGGGAACCGCTGCAGGAAGCGCTCGTAGTAGCCGAGCACCGTCGCGACCTGGGTCTGCTGCAGCATCACCTCGGAGAGCCAGACGCGGTAGGGATCGCGCGTGCCCTGCCAGGGCAGGCCGTGGCGGCCGTGCCGCCGCTGCCAGTCGATGACCTGCGCCGCGAACGCGGGGCTCTTCAAGCCTGTGCGGCGTGGCGCAGCAGCGCCGGCTCCGGCTCGTCGGTCAGCGGCAGATCGATGCTGATCATCGTCGCGGTCTCGCCGCGCATGCCGGTGCGCGACTGGCGCCGCAGCGCCTCGGTCAGTTCGAGGCTGCGGCCGATAAACCCTTGCACCCGCTCGTCCTGCCCTTCGAGTTCCTTCAGGCGCAGCTCGAGCTCGCTGGCGGCGGCCTGGATGCGCTCGAGTGCCTCGCGCCGGCGGCGGAAGCCACGCCGCCGCTCGCGCAGCTGCGCGTCGACCTGGGCCGAAGCCGCCTTGTTCCACAGCTCCAGCTCGGCGCTCGCGTTCTCGAACACCACCCGCAGCTTGGACATCAGCATGCGGCGGAACTGCTCCATGAACTTCGGCTGCGACAGCCGCAGCGCCTGCGTCAGGCCGAGATACTGCACGTAGCTCTTCTCGATCAGCCTCAGTTCGTCGACGAAGCGTTCGAGGTCCGGTCCCGGCGTCAGCCCGAGGCTGAATCCGAACTCGGCGTTCAGCTTGCCGAACGACGCGCCAAGCATGTCGCGGATCTCGCGGCTGCGCTTGTCGGCCGCCTCGAGCAGGCCGCGCAGGCGCTGGCACAGCGCGACGAAGGCCTTGCGTGCGCCGAGGTTCAGCAGCGACGCGGCCATCGCCTCCTGCATCTGGCCGACCTGCTCGCGCAGCCGGTCCGACGACAGGTCGACCAGCGCGTCCTTCAGCATGCGGCTGTGCACGGCGCGCATCGCCTGCAGCTTGGTCGTGCAGGCCTCGAACTCGGCCGTCTCGGCGTCCACACGCTGCAGCATCATCTGCAGCTTCGAGCTGCTCTTGCCGCGCAGGCCGCGCAGTTCGAGCGTCTGCTCGGCGAGCTGGCGCCGGCTGTCGATCAGGCGGCGGGAGACATGGTTCTCGATGTTCGCCGCCGCTTCGACGACCACGCGCTCGAGCAGCGCGCGGCGCTGCGGCATCAGCTGGTCGCCGAGCGCCGCTTCCAGCGCCGGCAGGCGGCTTTCGGCCAGGCCGGCCGCATCGCTCGCGACCCGCGCCGCCAGCGCCTGGCGCGCGGAGAGCGGATAGATCCGCTCGGCGCCGATGTTCAGCGTGCGCGCGGTCTCGGTGACCTGCGAGGCGATCTGGTCACGCACCTGGGCGGGCGTGGCCAGCGGGTCGATCA
Source organism: Piscinibacter sp. (assembly GCA_019635485.1). GTDB lineage: Bacteria > Pseudomonadota > Gammaproteobacteria > Burkholderiales > Burkholderiaceae_C > Piscinibacter. Next base: position 44,898 of record JAHBZL010000002.1, read on the forward strand.
GCGCGTCGATCTTGTTCAGCACGACGAAGCGCGACAGCGCGTCGGCACCGAGGTGGTCGCGCCAGATCGCCAGGTCCGACTTCGTCACGCCGGTGTCCGCGCCGAGGATGAACACGGTGGCGTGCGCGGTGGGCAGCAGCGACAGCGTCAGCTCGGGCTCGGCGCCGATCGCGTTCAGGCCCGGCGTGTCCAGCACCACCAGGCCTTGCTTCAGCAGCGGGTGTGGATAGTTGATCAGCGCATGCCGCCAGGCCGGCACCTCGACACGGCCATGTTCGTCCAGCGGCGGGTTGTCGTCGGGCGTCTCGTCGTTCCAGAAGCCGAGCGCCTCGGCCTGGTCCTTGGACACCCAGGCGGTGCGCATCACCTCGCGCAGGGTCTCGGCGAGGCGCTCCGGATCGCGTGTCTCGAGCTGGATCTGCTTCCACTGGCGCGGCTGCTGGCGCAGTTCGCCCAGCGACAGGCCGTTCAGGCGCGTCTCGATCGGCAGCAGCGACAGGCCGGGGGCCTCCTCGCCGTCCCAGGCGAGCTCCACCGGGCACATCGTCGTGCGCCCGGGGGTGGCCGGCAGGATGCGGCGGCCCGCATCGGCGAAGAAGATCGCGTTGATCAGCTCGGACTTGCCGCGCGAGAACTCGGCGACGAATGCGACGATCAGCTTCTCCTGGCCGAGACGCTCGCGCACCGCCGCCAGCTGGGCGTCGATCTGCGGGTCGGCCAGGTCGTGGTCGGCGAGGAACCGGCCGACTTCGTCCAGGCGCTTCAGCAGATCGCCCCGCCAGCCGCTGAGGGCGTCGAGGCTGCTGGCGAACGAGGTCGTCATGGGCGTGGCAGGGCCGGCATTGGAGTGACGGGGCATCGTAGCGCAAGGCCCCGCGCCGCCGGGGCGGGCGGGCCGCCAGGATACATCTGCTCACCAGCGGCGACCCGGCGGTGCCGCATAGGTCACACCTAGCGCGGCAGGTCGCTCGCGCCCATCAGGAAGCGGTCGACCGCCTGCGCCGCCTGGCGGCCTTCACGGATCGCCCAGACCACCAGCGACTGGCCGCGCCGCATGTCGCCGGCGGCGAACACCTTGTCGACGCTGGTCTTGTAGCCGGATTCGGCGTCGACACCCGCCCGGGCGTTGCCGCGTGCATCCTTCTCGACACCGAACGCCTCGAGCACGCTGCCGACCGGGCTGACGAAACCCATCGCCAGCAGCACCAGGTCCGCCGGCAGGGTCTGCTCGCTGCCGGCCACCTCGGTCATCTTGCCGCCCTGCCACTCGACGCGCACCGTCTTCAGCGCCGTGAGCTTGCCCTTCTCGCCGATGAACTCCTTGGTGGCGATCGCGAATTCGCGCTGGCAGCCTTCCTCGTGGCTCGACGAGGTGCGCAGCTTGATCGGCCAGTACGGCCAGACGAGCGGCTTGTCCTCCTGCTCCGGGGGCATCGGCAGCAGTTCGAACTGCGTCACGCTCTTGGCGCCGTGGCGATTGCTGGTGCCGACACAGTCGGAACCCGTATCGCCGCCGCCGATCACGATCACGTTCTTGCCGTCCGCGCGGATCTGGCCCTTCACCTTGCCGCCGGCATTGATCTTGTTCTGCTGCGGCAGGAACTCCATCGCGAAGTGGATGCCGTCCAGGTTGCGCCCGGGCACCGGCAGGTCGCGCGACTGCTCGGCGCCGCCGGTCAGCAGCACGGCGTCGAACTCGGCCTTCAGCTGGTCCGGCGAGACCATCTCCTTGGCCCAGTTGGTGACCTTGCTGCCTTCCGGCAGGTGGCCCACCAGCACGCCGGTGCGGAACACCACGCCCTCGGCCTTCATCTGCTCGACCCGGCGGTCGATGTGCGACTTCTCCATCTTGAAGTCGGGGATGCCGTAGCGCAGCAGGCCGCCGACGGCGTCGTTCTTCTCGAACAGCGTGACGTCGTGGCCGGCGCGCGCCAGCTGCTGCGCCGCCGCCATGCCCGCGGGCCCGGAGCCGACGACCGCGACCTTTTTGCCGGTCTTCGCCTTCGCCGGGCGCGGCGCGACCCAGCCTTCGGCCCAGGCGCGATCGATGATCGCGTGCTCGATGCTCTTGATGCCGACCGCGTCGTCGTTGACGTTCAGCGTGCAGGCCGCCTCGCACGGAGCGGGACAGATGCGCCCGGTGAACTCGGGGAAGTTGTTGGTCGAATCCAGCGTGTGCCAGGCGTTCTTCCAGTCACCGCGGTACACGAGGTCGTTGAAGTCCGGAATGATGTTGTTGACCGGGCAGCCGTTGTTGCAGAACGGCGTGCCGCAATCCATGCAGCGCGCGCCCTGGATCTTGGCCTCGTCGACCTTCAGGCCGACGACGAACTCCTTGTAGTGCTTCAGGCGCTCGGGCACGGGCGCATAGCCCTCCTCGAGGCGCTCGTACTCCATGAAGCCGGTGACTTTGCCCATGATCGTTGTTGACTTTCAGAGTTGCTTCATCGCGTGGCACCCGGGCACCGGACTGCCCCAAGCACGAGTACCAGCCCCTCGGGGCCGCTCGGTCATTTCGCGGGGATCGCCTTGCTGCCCTTCTTCTCCGGCGCCTTCGCCTTCGCGATCGTGTCGCCGGCCTCCTTGGCCGCGTTGAGTTCGCCGAGCGCGCGCTTGTATTCGAGCGGGAAGACCTTGACGAAGCGCCCGCGCGACTCGGCCCAGTGGTCGAGGATGTGGCGCGCGCGCAGCGAGCCGGTCCACTTGTGGTGGTCCTCGACCAGCTTCTTCAGCAGCGCCTCGTCGGCCTCGCCCTTGTGCCAGAACGAGCGGTCCAGCGCGGTTTCCTGCTCGGCGCGGGGCAGCACCTTCTCGAGCGAGACCATCGCGGTGTTGCAGCGCGTGGCGAAGCTGCCGTCCTCGTCGTACACGTACGCGATGCCGCCGCTCATGCCGGCGGCGAAGTTGCGCCCGGTCTTGCCGAGCACCACCACCGTGCCGCCGGTCATGTACTCGCAGCCGTGATCGCCGGTGCCTTCGACGACCGCGGTCGCACCTGACAGCCGCACCGCAAACCGCTCGCCGGCGACGCCGCGGAAGAAGGCCTCGCCGCTGGTGGCGCCGTACAGCACCGTGTTGCCGACGATGATGTTGCCCGTCGCGTCGCCACGGAAATCGATGCTCGGCCGGATCGCGATGCGCCCGCCGGACAGGCCCTTGCCGGTGTAGTCGTTGGCGTCGCCGATCAGGTAGATGGTGATGCCCTTGGCCAGGAAGGCGCCGAAGCTCTGCCCGCCGGTGCCTTCCATCTGGATGAAGATGGTCTGATCCGGCAGGCCTTCCGGATGGCGCCGGATCAGTTCGCCGGACAGCATCGCGCCGACGGTGCGGTTGACGTTGCGCGCGTCCTCCAGGAACTGGACCTTCTCGCCGCGTTCGAGCGCAGGCATCGCCTTCTGGATCAGGCGCTGATCCAGCGCCTTGGCCAGGCCATGGTCCTGTTCGTCGACCTGTCGCCGCGCCACGTCGGCCGGCGCCGCCGGCAGGTGGAAGATGCGGCTGAAGTCCAGCCCGCGCGCCTTCCAGTGCGCGACACCCTTGCGCGTGTCGAGCAGGTCGGCACGGCCGATCAGGTCATCGAACCTGCGGATGCCCAGCTGCGCCATGATCTGGCGCGCCTCCTCGGCGACGAAGAAGAAGAAGTTGACGACATGCTCGGGCTTGCCGGTGAACTTGCGGCGCAGCACCGGGTCCTGCGTCGCCACCCCGACCGGACAGGTGTTCAGGTGGCACTTGCGCATCATGATGCAGCCCTCGGCCACCAGCGGCGCGGTCGCGAAGCCGAACTCGTCGGCCCCGAGCAGCGCGCCGATCACGACGTCGCGGCCGGTCTTCATCTGGCCGTCGGCCTGCACGCGGATGCGGCCGCGCAGGCGGTTCAGCACCAGCGTCTGCTGCGTCTCGGCGAGGCCCAGTTCCCAGGGCGTACCGGCGTGCTTGATCGACGACCAGGGCGAGGCGCCCGTGCCGCCATCGTGCCCGGCGATCACGACATGGTCGGCCTTGGCCTTCGCGACCCCGGCAGCGATCGTGCCGACCCCGACCTCGGAGACCAGCTTGACACTGATGCTGGCGCGCGAGTTGGCATTCTTCAGGTCGTGGATCAGCTGCGCCAGGTCTTCGATCGAGTAGATGTCGTGGTGCGGCGGCGGCGAGATCAGGCCGACGCCCGGCACCGAGTAACGCAGGAAGCCGATGTACTCGCTGACCTTGCCGCCCGGCAGCTGGCCGCCTTCCCCGGGCTTCGCGCCCTGCGCCATCTTGATCTGGATCTGGTCGGCACTGACGAGGTACTCGGTCGTCACGCCGAAACGGCCCGACGCCACCTGCTTGATCTTCGAGCGCAGCGAGTCGCCGGCCTTCAACTCGTAGTCGGCCTCGATCACCTTGGCGCCGATCACGTCGCTGACCTTGGTGCCGTCGGCGATCGGGATGCCCTTCATCTCGTTGCGGTAGCGAGCCGGGTCCTCGCCGCCTTCGCCGGTGTTGCTCTTGCCGCCGATGCGGTTCATCGCGATGGCCAGCGTCGAGTGCGCTTCGGTCGAGATCGAGCCGAGCGACATCGCGCCGGTGGCGAAGCGCTTGACGATCTCGGCGGCGGGCTCGACCTCGTCGAGCGGGCACGCCTTGCTCGGATCGAGCTTGAACTCGAACAGGCCGCGCAGCGTCATGTGGCGGCGGCTCTGGTCATTGATGATCTGCGCGTATTCCTTGTAGGTCTCGAACTTGCCGCCGCGTGCGCTGTGCTGCAGCTTGGCGATCGCGTCCGGCGTCCACATGTGCTCTTCGCCGCGCACCCGCCAGGCGTACTCGCCACCGGCGTCCAGCATGCCCGAGAGCACCGGGTCGTCGCCGAAGGCGGCCTTGTGCATGCGGATCGCTTCCTCGGCCACCTGGAACACGCCGATGCCGCCGACCTGGCTCGCCGTGCCGCGGAAGAACTTCTCGACGAGCGGCTTGTCCAGCCCGATCGCCTCGAAGAGCTGCGCGCCGCAGTAGCTCATGTAGGTCGAGACGCCCATCTTCGACATGATCTTCGACAGACCCTTGCCGATCGCCTTGACGTAGTTGTAGATCGCCTTCTCGGCCGACAGCTCGCCCGGCAGCTCCTTGTGCAGCGAGGCCAGCGTCTCCATCGCGAGGTACGGGTGCACAGCCTCGGCGCCGTAACCGGCGAGCACGGCGAAGTGGTGCACCTCGCGTGCCGAGCCGGTCTCGACCACCAGGCCGGCGGTGGTGCGCAGCCCTTCTCGCACCAGATGCTGGTGGATCGCCGAGAGCGCGAGCAGCGACGGGATCGCGACTTTCTCGCGCTCCATCGCGCGGTCGCTGATGATCAGGATGTTGTGGCCGGTCTTGATCGCATCGACCGTCTCGGCGCACAGCGAGGCCAGCTTGGCCTCGACCCCCTCAGGCCCCCAGGCCAGCGGGTAGGTGATGTCCAGCGTATAGGCCTTGAACTTCGCCCCGGTATGCTGCTCGATCTGGCGCAGCCGCGCCATGTCCTCGAAGTCGAGGATCGGCTGCGGTACCTCCAGGCGCATCGGCGGGTTGACCGCGTTGATGTCCAGCAGATTGGGCTTCGGGCCGATGAAGGACACCAGCGACATCACGATCGCCTCGCGGATCGGGTCGATCGGCGGGTTGGTGACCTGCGCGAACAGCTGCTTGAAGTAGTTGAAGAGCGGCTTGTTCTTGTCCGACAGCACCGCGAGCGGCGAGTCGTTGCCCATCGAGCCGATGCCCTCCTCGCCGGCCACGGCCATCGGCGAGAGCAGGAACTTGATGTCCTCCTGCGTGTAGCCGAAGGCCTGCTGGCGGTCCAGCAGCGATTCCTTGAAGCCGAGCGACTCCGGCTCGGCCGGCGTTTCCTCGAGCTTGATGCGCACGCTCTCGATCCACTGGCGGTAGGGCTTCGCGGACGCGAACTGCTGCTTCAGTTCCTCGTCGTCGACGATGCGGCCCTGCTCGAAGTCGATCAGGAACATCTTGCCGGGCTGCAGGCGCCACTTCTTGACGATCTTGTTCTCGGGAATCGGCAGCACACCGGACTCCGAGGCCATCACGACGAGGTCGTCGTCGGTGACGATGTAGCGCGCGGGGCGCAGCCCGTTGCGGTCGAGCGTGGCGCCGATCTGCCGGCCGTCGGTGAACACCATCGCGGCCGGGCCGTCCCAGGGTTCCAGCATGGCGGCGTGGTACTCGTAGAACGCGCGCCGGCGTGCGTCCATCAGCGTGTGCTGCTCCCAGGCTTCCGGGATCATCATCATCGCGGCATGGGCGAGCGGGTAGCCGGCCATCACCAGCAGTTCGAGCGCGTTGTCGAAGGTCGCCGTGTCGGACTGCCCTTCGAAGCTGATCGGGTAGAGCTTCTTCAGGTCGTCACCGAGCACGGGCGACTTCATCACGCCCTCGCGGGCGCGCATCCAGTTGAAGTTGCCCTTGACCGTGTTGATCTCGCCGTTGTGCGCGACCATCCGGTAGGGATGCGCGAGCGGCCACTCGGGGAAGGTGTTGGTCGAGAAGCGCTGGTGCACCAGCGCGAACGCGGAGGTCGCCCGCGGATCCTGCAGATCCTTGTAGTACTTGCCCACCTGGTCGGCGAGCAGCAGGCCCTTGTAGATGATCGTGCGGCAGCTCATCGACGGCACGTAGTACTCGCGCGAGTGCGTCAGCTTGAGCGCCTGGATCGCGCTCGAGGCGGTCTTGCGGATCACATAGAGCTTGCGCTCGAGCGCATCGGGCACGATCACGTCGGGCCCGCGACCGATGAAGATCTGGCGCAGCACCGGCTCCTTGGCCCGCACGGTGGGCGACATCGGCATGTCCTGGTCAACCGGCACGTCGCGCCAGCCGAGCAGCACCTGGCCCTCGGCCTTGACCGCGCGCTCGAGTTCCTGCACGCAGGCCAGGCGCGATGCGTGTTCCTTCGGGAGGAAGATCATGCCGACCCCGTACTCGCCCGGCGGAGGCAGTTCGACGCCCTGCGCGGCCATCTCGGCACGGAAGTACTCGTCGGGGATCTGGATCAGGATCCCGGCGCCGTCCCCCATCAGCTTGTCGGCCCCCACGGCGCCGCGGTGATCGAGGTTCTCCAGGATCTTCAGGCCCTGCTCGACGATGGAGTGCGCCTTGAGTCCCTTGATCTGCGCGACGAAGCCGACCCCGCAGGCATCGTGCTCACGGGCCGGGTCGTACAGGCCCCGCTCGGCGGCCTCCGTCAGTTCGGACAGGGCGGCGGTGGACGGCGGGATCGGCGACGGCATGGCGGACTCCAGGCAGGACTGGTGTGGCCGCAAGCATACTGCAGCGCAGCATGGTCGCCAATTGAATTAAATGGGGTCCGACCCCATTATTGGAGGGGCCGCGCGAACTCTTCTATTTTACGGGGACAGAGTAATCCCCGGCCACATTCATGGCCGCCTGCCGGCTCGGCCGGCCCCGACGCAGCGGAGCGGGGCGTCGGCTCGTCCCCGCGCGCAGCCCGTCCACGAAGGACTCCGAGCCGCGCGCCCACCCCTTGAGCGCTGCATCACGCAGCGCTTCCCGTTCGGCCACCGGCACGGGTTGCCCCAGTTCCCGGCGATACGCCACCTCACGCTCGAACGGCGTGTTGCCCAGCACCCAGAACGCCTCGTGCTCGGTCAGCAACGGGTCGCTGCGCAGTCCCAGGTGATGCGCAACGCTGGACCAGCGCGGAGGTTCGCCACCATTTGCAATTGCCGTGCCGTCCTCGTCGAGCCCCTCGACGAAGCGCAGCCCCTCGAGGAAGTGGCGCTGCGGCTCGATCACCGTGGAACGGAACCGCCCCTCCCAGGGCGTGCCCGTGCGACGGTGCCGCAGGTTGAAGGAGCGGACATAGCGGCGGCCGACGGCCTGCATCATCCTGCCGAGGGCGGTCAGCGTGCTGGGCGTGACGAGCAGGCGCACTTCCGTGGCGTACAGACCATAACCGTGCACCAGCACCCCGGCCTCGCGCGCCGCGCTCGCCAGCGCCTCGAGGTAGGTCGCGCGGTCCGACTCGTCCAGCAACACCGGCTGGCCGTTGACGCCCCGGTGGACGACGACGTGCGGCAGCCCGGCAACGACGAGACGGGGCAGGCGGGCCACGTCGCGTGCCGTTCAGATGCCTGCAGCCACGCTGCAGTCCACCGCCTCCGGCTTGCAGACGCGAAGCCGGCCGGTGGTGTTGGCGATGATGCGGCGCGATTCGGTGCCGTTGGTGACGTCGACCGAGTGCGCTGCGCCGGCGGGGAAGCCGCCCCCGATCAGTGTCATGAAGCCGTTGCCGTTGAACATGGCGTACTTCACCCCGGCATCGTCGAAACCGGTGGAGGTGGGCGACACGGGCATGGTCAGGGACGACGGCAGCGCCCCGTGACGGGTGATTTCTACGTCGACCCCAGCCTCCATGATCATGGACATCGACGTGACGTTGTTGTTGGTGTCCACGAAGACGATCCAGCCGCTGGCCCAGTCGGCGCCGTCCGCTGGCACGATGAAGCTGCGCTGTTGCCGCTTCATCGCCTCCGAACGGGCCACCGTCAGCGCGGCCAGGAACTCGTTGGCCGTCGCAGTCAGTTCCGAGTTGCGCTGGAACGTGACGAAGCTCGGTGCAGCAATCCCGAGCAGGATCGCGATCATCGAGATGACGACCAGAATTTCGATCAGGGTGAAGCCTCGGGCGCGGGCCGGAAGCGGACCGGGCCGTCCATTCGATCTCCTCGGCCGCGCAATCATCTTCATTTCCAGCACACCTCCGTGTTGGGGCCCGTGCAACCCCTGGCGCCGGCGCTGGACAGCGTCAACGTGCCGACCGCGGGATCGGTCCCGGCGGGCGGTCTGGCGAGCAACAACACGCAGACGTTCCGGGCCAGGCCACCGGCGCACTGGACGGCAGAAAGTTCATACGCCGTCGTGCTCGCGCTGGACATGACCTGAAACGGGATCGCCTGTCCCGCGACCGCCGGATGGACCGTGCCCCCGTTGGCGATGTTCGGCGAGTAGTCGAAGGTCATGTACGACCCGTTCTGCGTCAGGTATCGCTCCTGCTGCTGCATAAGCGTGAGCAGGGCGGTGCGCGCCTCTGCCCGCCGACCCTTGCGGACCGAGTCGGTGTAGGCCGGATAGGCGATGGCGGCGACGATCCCGACAATCGCCACGGCGATCATCAGTTCGATGAGCGAAAAGCCATCCGCTCTCCGACGACCGACACGTATCCCTCGATTCAACCGCCCAGGCATCACGGTGCGTTCCTCAAGTTCTGATAGTTGCTGATCTCACGCCAGCTCAAGCGTCCCACCGACTCGGTGGTCGTGATGCTGGGCGGGGCCGACACGCCGGCCGAGCCTTGCAGGATGATCTGCCAGCGCGTCGTTTCCTTGCGCTGCCCGACCGAATCGCTGCGGGTCAGCGTCGGAGAGCCCAACTGCATCAGGAATGGCTCGCCCAGGATGCCTACCGTCGACGGCGACGTCGTCCCGTCCCCGGTCAGCACGTTGACCACGTACAGATTGCCGCTGCCGTTGTCGCAGCTGTTCAACGCCGGGATCACGGAGCCGAACACGAGCCGCCCCGCCAGCACACCGAAGTTGCTGATCTGCCGCTCGCCTGTTCCGGCGTTCGCCGGCGTCGTCGTGGTTGCGGAGAGGTAGAAGTCGTAGTACCAGCCGGCACGCGAAGCGGTGCTGGTATCGCTGGTCGGACGGCCCCAGTTGAAAGGCGCCACGTCGATCGCGCCCGAGGTCACCGTGCCCGCAATCAACCGCCCGCGCCCGGCAATCGCCGACAGGGCGGACCCTGCGTTGTCGACGGTCGTGCTGTTGTTGTCCAGCACGGCGTAGACGGACTGCGCCTTGTACGGCGGCGAGATGTCGCCGACCTCCAGGAACTTCCCGGTGCCGAACGAGACGACCGTGCTCCGGTTCGGGCCGAACACCAGCGCCGGTTCCATCGTGATCGGCTGGCGATTCTGCGCCGCGCTGGCGTCCTGGGCGATGAACAGCGGCAGCGCCACACCGGACTGCTTGAACGGCGACAACGTGTTCAGCGACCAGTTGGTGGCCTGGGTCTTCGTGAAGTCGAGCTTCCACACGTTGCCTTGCAGGTCACCGGCGTAGATCAACGCCAGTTCCCCACCGAATCCGACGGTGGCGCTGAAGCCGATCATGCCGCTGGTGATCGTGTTCGTGGCGACCGGGAACTTGACCTTGAAGTAGTTGTCCCCGAGCGACCAGGACGCCGACTTCGCCTTGCCGAGCTTCAGGAAGAACAGCGCGGGTTCGGCCGTGCTGCTGGCCGAACCGTCCGCCGCATGGTTGTTCACGCCGCTGGCCACGACCGCGAAGTACTCGTAGTTCGGCGTCGCCGTGCCAGCAGCCGTGTTGATCTTCAGGATCTGCGGCTTGCCCACCACGTTGCCGAGGTCCGGGTCGTGCTTGTCGGTGAACTCCCACAGAACCTTGTCGTTCCCCCCGAACCCGCTCACAGCCGTCGGGTCGGAGACGTCGAGCGCAAACACGCCCTGCCCGCCGCCGCCGGTGCCGGACACGAGCACCGTCCGCCAGTCAGGCGACGCCGTCGTGCCGATGTTGGCCTCCGAAATGGTCGGCGTGCTGTCGACGTAGCTCTGGTGCGTGTACGAACTGGAGGTGAGCTGCGTCAGGCGCGGCACCACCCAGCTCGGGATGTAGGCAAACAGCTCGTCGCCGGTGTCGGCGTTGAACGCGTGCAGCATGCCGTCGTTCGCGCCGACGAAGATCGCCTTCTGCCGGTTGCTGTGGCTCGCGAAGAACGCACTGTAGGACGCATCGCTGAAACGCTGCGCCGGCGCCCCGGAGAATGCGACGCCCGAGTTCACGATGTCGCCCAGCCGGCTGCCGCGCCGCCGGAACGTGACGCCGCTGCCGGCCTCGGACGCTCGCTCGCCACGCAGGTAGTTCAGCCGCGCCTCGCCGATCGCATCCGAGTCGTAGGGGGCCGACGCCGCACCCGGCGGCAGCTTCAACGCATTCTTGATCACTGTCGGCAGGCCGCCGTTCCAAAGGAATTCCGCCGACCCGAAGATCCCCGTTCCGGTACCCGAGTTGTAGCCCACATAGATATTGCGGGTGGTGATGTCGCGGTCGTCGAGCTTGCCGGCCGCACCCACGCGGTCGCCCGCCAGGTTGGTCCACACGCTCTGCGTGCCGATGCTGACCTGCGTGCCGCTGGCGGCGGGGTCGACCGCATAGGCGGCGACGTCGCCACTCCAGTCGGCCGGATCGAACTGCGCCTGGTAGATCAACCCACCCGACGTCGTGAGTCGCTGGGTCGAGATCGCGCCGCCGGCGATGCTGTTCGCCTCGGAAGCGATGTTCGCGAAGATCTGGTCGAGCGCGTCGAGAACCTCCTGCGCGGAGCTGGAGAGGAAGTAGTTCTTCGCTTCCTGCTTGTTCGGATCACTCGACTGGCGCTCCCAGTTGAGGTTGTTCGGGTCGGTCACGAAGCTGTTGTCTGCCGGCTTGGTGCCCGGCGACAGCATCTTGAACGGGTTGCCGCTTTCAGTGACGTCCTTGAAGCCGCCGTACTTGGCTGCAAAGTAGAACTGGTTGCGCGTGCGGTGAACTGCAGGATCCGTCTGCTGCCCGTATTCGTTGACGTCCAGCCAGTAGGTCGTGACCCGCATGCCGGGGCGCTGCTTCGCGGTGTTCGTCCACTGCGTGCCGCGGATGTCGTGCGTGTTCGCCCAGTACGCGATGCCGGCCATGTAGTAGGCCGCGTTGTCCGCGCCGATGTTCTGGTTCTCCATGCCCCAGCGCGCCGGCACCGGCGTGTTCGGATTGCTCGTCGTGCGGGAGACACCCCGGCCGTCGGTGTAGGTCACCGAGTTGTTGGACTCGAAACCCCCGACGACCTTGGTCCAGAAATAGAAGTCCGGCTCGTTGGCGCCGTTGCTGGCCGCGCGCGCCGCGTCGCCCTTGCCGACCCGGGTCGACGGGTTGCCCGGGATGTAGCGGTCGTTGTGGGTGTTGACGTCGCCGATGCCCACGATGTTGTTGCGCACGCAGCTGTAGTCGGTCATGCCGCTGACCGCCGGGTGCGGGTCAGTCCAGTTCGTGTAGACCGGGAAGCCGTCGCGCATCGTGTCGTCGATGCCCGAGATCGCCGAATGGCCGACGGTCGAGTCGATGTTCGTCGGCTGCAGGCCCTGAAGGTAGCGAACGCTCTCGTAGTAGAGCTCGCCGACCGGATCGCGCGTCTTGTACTGGCCGAAGATGCCGTGACGTCCGAACTGGTTCAGGTAGTTGACCACGCCGCTGATCGGCTGGCCGGGCCAGTTGCTGCCGGTGCCGCTGTTGGGCCCGCCGCCGCTGTCGGGGTCGCGCAGGAACACGCCGGTCACGTCGTCCCACTCCCGTACCGGGTTCGTCCCGGAGACGAGCGAGAAGTTGGCGTCGAACGCCTTCTCCCCGACGTACTTCATCGGGGCGCGCAGCACGCCACCGTGGCGTTGCGGATCGCTCGGGCTGTGGTTCAGGTAGCCAAACGCCGCGACACGCACGCGATCGCTGTACTTCTGCAGGTTGCCCACCGGCTTGAAGTTGCCGCCCGGATAGCGCTGGCACAGGTCGGCCCGCGGGTCGCTGAGCGTGGCACCCGAACTCTCGCAGACCCGCACCCGCGTGTAGAAGAAGTTGTCGGACGTCAGACCGCTGCCGCTGCCCGAACTCGCGTCACGCGTGTAGCATGCCTTCACCGTGCCGTTGATCGGATCGCCGAACACCGCGTTCGAACACGCCACGTCGGCGTTGACGGTCATGAATTTCCAGTTGTTGCCCGCGCCGTAGGCGACCTCCTTCGTGCCGCTGATCGCGCAGGTGGCGTTCTCGACCGCGCAGGGCGTGGACGAGAAGCTGCCCGGCAGGGCACCCGTGAAGTCCGTCACGACGCCGATGGTCGGCGAGGCCCCTCCGACGCCGAGGTTGGAGTTGTTGCCCGGCGAAGCGCAGTTGCCGGTCGCCTGCGTGCCGAAGTGAACCCGGTTGAGGCAGTTGGCCACGTAGATGTCGCCGGTGTGGCTGCCTTTCAGGGCATTCGGCACGGCCCCGTCAACGAGGCTGGCAAGCAAGATCTTGGACGGGAAGTTCGATCCGTTCCAGAAGTTGCCGGACACGCTGGTGTTCGGCAGCACGGCCCGTTGCAGCACGGTCAGCGACGCGGTGTCGACCACGCGATCACCACCGGTCAGGCCCAGACGCAGCACGTCGATGGCCGAACTGGTCGCCCAGTTCATGAAGTTGCCGCTGAACCCGTTGCCGCCGCAGGTCCGCCCCGATGCCGCGCCAATACGATCGAAGCGCCGCAGCGCCGGGTCGGCGTTGTTGTTGTACGTGTAGCAGCTCTCAGTATCGAAATAGCCGATGTACTTCGTATTCGGCGAGTAGGTGTTGTCTGTCGTCGCCTGCGGCGTGCTCACGTACTGCGCGCCCACGGTCGGGAACTCGACCGACAGCGCCAGTGTCAGCGTCGGCTTGGCGCGGGCACCTCGGGCGTAGAGCGGTTCGGCGGCCAGCGCCACGGTCGGCGGCAGCGTGACCTGGCTCTGGCTCAGCAGCGACGCGAGCGCAGCGGCGATCAGCACCGGAACGCCGATCCAGCGCGCCGGGCGGCTGGCCCCCACGGCGTGGAGCATGTTCATCAGCCTGGACATGGCCTATTCCTTCTCTTTCCTGAACGTGATCTGCAGCGCCACCTGCGTCTCTTCGCGCGGACCGAAGCCGAGCGAGGTGATGCGGTACATGACCGGTGGCGGCTTGTTCGGGTCGAACTTCTTGCTGCCGCCCGCCCCGGAGTCGGGCAGCACCTCGACCACGTAGCGCGGCTTGTGGGCCGGTTTGACCCCGGCAGAGCCGGCATCGAACTGTCGGCCGGTGAACTCGCCGTACTCGACCGTACGGGCCGTGGCCGCGCCGGTGTCGAGGAAATCGACCTGCGCCCAGACCGGCTTGACGCTGTCCGCGTTCGGCTCGCACAGACCGCGCGTCGCGCCGGTGGTGCTGCACCCGGGGGCGAAAATTCCGGTGTTGTTCGGGGAGAATTGCGCTACCCGGCTGCCCGCGTTGGTGTTCGGTCCGCGGATGTCGAACTCGGCATCCATCAGCGCCGCCTCGGCTGCCTGCGATGCGATCAGGTAGTCGCGGTCGTAGCGCGTCGCCCGCTCGCCGAGCAGCGCGATCTGCGCGCCGCCGATCCCGAGGATCGTCACGACGACCAGGATCATAAGCACCACGACCAGTGTCACGCCTTGCTGGCGCGATGCGCGAGAAGAGGGGGTCCGATTCGGCATGGCGTTTCTCAGGGGTTCCAGTTCGCCGGGACGACGAATTGCGGGTTACGCAAGTGGATGGTGAAGACCTGCGTGTGGCGCAACCGGCGGTCATTCGCGGCGACCAGGTTCGAACCGACGTCGCCGGCGACGCCGAAGCCGGCGCCCAGCACCGAGAAGGTCCCGCCGCTACTGTTGGCATCGATCGCCGATCCGACGCTGCCGCGCACCAGCAGGCCGACGCGGATGCTGCGCACGCGGCGCCAGTTGTCCGCAGTCGCCGCCGCATCACCGGGCACGTCGATCTGGCTGGCTCGCAGATAGAGCTCGGGGACGCTGTCGGTGCCCGTGTCGCCGATCGGCGGCGCCGCGCCCGCCGCCACGTTGTCGACACCGAACAGGAGCTGAAAGCCCTCGACACCCGTCACCAGCGGCATCGTCGTCCAGGCGAAAGTGGTCGGGTCCCGATAGGTGCAGGCCAACGTCGGTTCACCGGCGGCGCTGCGCACGACGTGGAAGATGCTGTAGGCGGGCACGGCAGATTCCGGCTCGTTCATGCCGGCACAGTTGATCATCGACCCGTCGCCAGCGGCCACACCTTCGCGGTTGTCGCCCCAGTAGCGCACCATCAGAATGTCGCTGCCGTTGCGGCAGCTGGTGTCCGCGACCGCGCAGGACGCGTCCCGCGTGCCATGCGCAAGACCCGTGGGCATCACCAGCGGTCCGGGCGCGCCCGGCAGCGCCGTGATGGCCGCGTTGTCATAGGCCCGAACGCCCGGCGTCGTGTCGCCGTTCGCGTCACCGCAACCGGACGGGCCGCCCCGGCAGAAGATCTTCCAGTTCGTATCGCCCTTGGCCGAGTTCTCGAATCCGGCCTGAACGCCGATGCGCTGGATCAGGCTGGCCGCGAAGCGGGTGTTCTCGCGCAACTGCGACGAACTGTCCACGGCGGTGAACCCCTGGCGGCCGATGATGAGCGCGGCCACGGTCGCGCCGACCACGATCAGCCCCAGCGCCATCGCGACCAGCAGCTCGACGAGCGTAAAACCCGCCTGGCGACGCAGCACCCTCCGCTGCGGAAGCGTCCAAGTCGTCATTGCGTGCTCCCGGCGGTCAGCGGCAGGATGACGCTGGGCACACCGGTCGCGCCGGCGCCGGTCACGCGATCGAGGTCGGTGGCGTTGACGTTGGCGGATTGCCGTGCCCAGCCGATCTTGACCACGGCGGTGCCTGTCGCACCGCCGTCACAGGCCCATCGCGGACGCCCGGAGGCGTCGTAGGGCGCGTCGTCGAAGCAGACAACCACCCGCGCACCGGGCAGTGCCTGGTCCACACGCTGCAGCCATTCGCGCATGTTGAACTGGGCCACGGTCAGCGGGCTGACACAGGCGGCCGCGAAACAATCGCCGGCAGCGGCTGGCAGCGTGCCCGTGAAGTCCACCAGGTAGGGGTTCTGCGCAGCGCTCGTGTCGATCGCGATGTTCTTCGTGCCACGCATCATGTCGCCGAGCTCACGCCCGAGAACCACGGCGGCAGACTGGTAGCGCGTCTCCTTGTTCGCCTGCATCGCCATCGCCTGCAGGCCGACCACGCCGAGCACGCCGAAGGACAGCACGACGATCGCCACCAGCACCTCGAGCAGCGAAAAGCCCCGGGCGGCAATGGGATGCGGCCGCCCAAGCGGCCGAATCGGAGCAACGGTGATCTTCATGCGGACATTCTTGCCAGCCGGCCCGCCCGGGGCAATCGACCCGCCTGCCGCCGGTCGCGCGTTCGCTGCCGCTCGTCCGGCTGGCGCGCTCAGTCGGTGTCGAGCTGCTGCTGCAAGGCCGCCGAGAAGGCCGGGCCGTACAGGCGCGCGTGTTCTCGCAGAGCGAACCGATCCGTCATGCCGGCGATGTAGTCCGCGATGGCAGTCAGTCGGGGTTCGCGTCGCGCATGTTCCGGGGGCATGCGTTCGGGCCGTTCGGCGTAGGCGTGAAAGAGATCACGGACCACCCGGCGCGCGCCGTCGGTCGTCGCGACCACCCGTGGGTGGCGATACAACTCCCGGCGCAGGAAGCGCTTGAGTACGACGACATCGTTGGCCATGCCGGCGCTGAACGAGATCAGCTCCGGCAGCCTGCGCGCCGCATCGGGATCGGCCGGGTCGTGGGCCTGCAGGTTCGCCTCGGATTCAGCAACCAGATCGTGCACCTGGCGGGACAGCATGCGCCGCAGCGTCTCGAAGAGAAGCCGGCGACCGCCCACGCCGGGATGCTCGGCGATGGCGGCGTCGTGATCGCGCGCGTACGCCGGGAGTTCCAGCAAGCCCTCCGGACGGAGCAGGCCGGCGCGGACCCCGTCGTCGATATCGTGGGTGTTGTAGGCGATCTCGTCGGCCAGGTTGCAGACCTGCGCTTCCAGACTAGGGCGCGTGCCGTCGAGGAAGCGCCGCGCGACGCCGCCGGGCTCGTCGCGCTCGATCTCCACGGCGTGGCGCCGCGAGCAGTGCTTCAGGATGCCCTCACGGGTCTCGAAGGTCAGGTTCAGGCCGTCGTAGGCGGCGTAGCGCTCCTCGAGTCGGTCGACCACGCGCAGGCTCTGCAGGTTGTGCTCGAAACCGCCGCTGTGCGGGTCGGCCTCGCGCATGCTCGCATCGAGCGCGTCCTGCCCGGCGTGGCCGAAGGGCGTATGGCCCAGATCGTGGGCCAGCGCAATTCCTTCGCACAGGTCTTCGTGCAACCGCAGGCGCCGCGCGATGGCGCGCGCCAGCTGCGCGACCTCGAGCGAGTGGGTCAATCGCGTGCGGAACAGGTCACCTTCGTGGTTGAGGAAGACCTGCGTCTTGTAGACCAGGCGCCGGAACGCGGTGCTGTGCACGATGCGGTCGCGATCGCGTTGAAAATCGTTGCGGTCGGGCGACGGCGCGTCCGGATGCCGACGCCCGCGCGAGCGCGACGGATCGCTGGCACACGCTCGCAGACCGGAAAGGTGGGCCGCCATGGGCGCGCCTAGCGCGTGCAGGCGTCGATCACCTCGGCGACCAAGGCGTCGGGAGCGGGGCGCACGGCAGCCCGTCCCGGGGACTCGATCACGACGAAGCGGATCTCGCCGCCATCGGCCTTCTTGTCGTGCCGCATCAGTTCGAGATAGCGCGCCGCCCCGAAGGACGGCCCCTGGACCGGCAGGCGGGCCCGCCGGATCAGTGCCGTGAGGCGTTGCGCGTAGGCCGCATCGACCAACCCGAGGCGCGCGGACAGTTCGACAGCCATCACCATGCCGCAGCCGACGGCCTCGCCATGCAGCCATTCGCCGTAGCCCAGCCCGGTCTCGATCGCATGACCGAAGGTGTGGCCGAAGTTGAGGATGGCGCGCAGACCCGATTCGCGCTCGTCCTGCGCGACCACCTCGGCCTTGATCTCGCAGGAACGACGCACGGCATGCGACAAGGCCGCCGGATCGAGGGCCATCAGGTCGTCCAGATGCTGTTCGATCCAGGCGAGGAAGCCGTCGTCGGCGATCGGCCCGTACTTGATCACCTCGGCCAAGCCGGCCGAGACCTCCCGGGGCGGCAGACTGGACAGCGTGTCCAGATCGGCGATCACCCGGACCGGCTGATGGAACGCGCCGATCATGTTCTTCCCCAGCGGATGGTTGATCGCCGTCTTGCCGCCGACCGACGAATCAACCTGCGCCAGCAGCGTGGTCGGCACCTGGACGAACGGGACCCCGCGCATGTAGCAAGCGGCGGCGAACCCGGTCAGATCACCGACGACGCCACCGCCCAGCGCGAACAGCACCGTCTTGCGATCGAACCCACCGGCCAGCAGCGCATCGAAGACCCGGTTCAGCGTGAGCCAGTCCTTGTGCGCCTCGCCGTCCGGCAGTTCGAGCACCTCGACTCTGGCGTAGCGCCCACGCAGGGCGGCAGCGAGCGCCGCCGCGTAACGCGGTCCGACCGTGGTGTTGCTGACGATCAGGGCAGCCGCAGCGCGCGGCAGCCCGTCGAACGCCTCGGCGCGCCCGAGCAGCCCCTGCCCGATCAGGATGTCGTAGCCGCGCTCGCCGAGTTCGATCGGCACACCAACGGACGGGATGGTCATGGGCCGAAGTGTAGGCCTCAGGTACGACCCGGCCGCGGCTCGACGGGGGACGGCACGGTCGACGCATCGACCAGGCCGGCCAGTTCGAGCTGCATCAGGATCATGTTGACCAGCGTCGGCACCGAGGGTCGGCCGGTTTCGATCACGAAGTGCGCCGTCTGCCGGTACAGCGGGTCGCGCTCGGCGTACAGGTCGCGCAGCTTGCGCAGCGGATCCGCCACCTGCAGGAGCGGCCGGTGGGTGTCGTGGCGCAGCCGGCGGAACAGCTCCTCGGGCGTCGAGCGCAGATACACCACCGTGGAGTGTTCTCGCAACGCGCGGCGATTCGCCTCGCGCAGCACGGCACCGCCGCCCGTGGCGATCACGCCGTCCGGCCGTGCAGCTAGTTCGCCAATGACGTCCTGCTCGATGTCGCGGAAACGCGGCTCGCCTTCGCGCTCGAAGAAGACACGTATCGGGCAACCGATGCGACGTTCGATCTCGGCGTCGGCATCGACGAAAGCCAGGTTCAGTTGCCGTGCGAGGTGTCGTCCGACGGTGGACTTGCCACCGCCGGGCATGGCGACCAGGGAGATCGGACGGATCGGGTGCACGCGCGGGCCGCACGCCGACTCGGGCGCACGCTCAGGGCTGGACCCTGAAGCTTAGCGTGGCCGCGCGCCCAGGCGTCTCAAGGCGTCGTTGCCTCGCCTTCCTGGTTGGTCAGGGTCAGTGTCACCTCCCGACCCACGGCGTCGATGACGACGATGTGCCCAGGGTCCAGGCAGCCGCCCAGGAAGTTGACCGTGAAGGTCTCGCCCCGGTGCGCCACCGACGCCTTGTCGACGGCCACATAGTCCGGCACGGTGTTGACGATCCGATACGGCGCCGATCCGCCCGACACGAGGATCTGGATGTTGCCGCCGACACCGCAGGCCCCGGGAGGGCCGGTGAGGCCAACGTCGTCCGGCGTGATGCCGAAGGGCGTGAACTGTTCGCCGGCCTCGTCGTCATTGCCCCCGCCGCAACCCGCTGCCAGGAGGGCCGCCAGCAGCACGCTGGTGCCGAGGGTGAGTCGATTCATCTTCATGTTGTGAGCGCCTCGTGTCTTCCGGATGAGCCCCGCCTCAGCGCGCCACCGCCCGTTCCGTCACGACCTTGGGCGTGAGGAAGATCAGCAGCTCGGTGCGCTCAGACGACTTCGTCGTGGTCTTGAACAGGTTGCCGAGGTAGGGCACGTCGCCGAGCAACGGCACCTTGGAGATGTCGGTCCGGTCGCTCTGCTCGAAGATGCCGCCGATGACGACCGTGCCGCCGTTCTCCACCAGCACCTGGGTCTTGATGTGCTTGGTGTCGATCGCGAAGCCCGCCGCCGTCGCCTGCCCCACGCTGTCCTTGTTGACGTCGACATCCAGGATCACGCCGCCTTCCGGCGTGATCTGCGGCGTCACCTCGAGCTTCAGGTTGGCCTTGCGGAACTGCAGCGACGTGGCACCGCTGGACGTTGCCACCTGGTACGGCAGTTCCGTGCCCTGCTCGATCAGCGCCTTCTGCTGGTCGGCGGTCACGACACGCGGGCTGGACACGACCTTGCCCTTGCCGTCGGCCTCGAGCGCGGAGATCTCGAGGTTCAGGAAGCGGTTCGAGTTGGCGCCGAACAGCGACACGGCAAAGCTCGCCGGGTCGTAGCCGCCCTGGCCGATCGCCGGCAGGTTGACGAACTGCGTGTCGGACAGCGACACGCTGGTGGCGGTCGTCTGCCGGGTCTGCGCGCCGATCGCGTTGAGGTTGCCACCCACGGTCACGCGGTTGTCGCCGCCCACCTTGTAGCCGGACACACCGCCGCGCAGGCCGCGCAGGTCGGCCGCACCCAGCCGCACGCCCAGCGAACTGCCGAAGCTGTCGTCCGCGATCACGATCCGAGCCTCGATCAGCACCTGGCGAACCGGCACGTCGATGCGGGAGATCATGGACTGGATCTCTTCCAGCTTGGACGGGACATCGCTGACGAACAACTGATTCGTCCGCGACTCGAAGACCACCGTGCCGCGCGTGGACAGAATTCGGGTGGAGCCTGCGCCGCCGCCGCCGCCACCGCTGCTCTGCCCGGTCAGCCCCTTCGCGACGTCTTCCGCCTTTGCATAGTTCAGCTGGAACGCCTGCGTGCGCAGCGGCTCGAGCGACGTGATCTGCGCCTTGGCCTCGAGGTCGGCCTTCTCCTTGGCCGCCAGTTCGTCCTTGGGAGCGATCCAGATCACGTTGCCGGACTTGCGCAGCCCCAGGCCCTTGGCCTGCAGGATGATGTCCAGCGCCTGGTCCCAGGGCACGTCCTTCAGGCGCAGCGTGACGTTGCCGGTCACGGTGTCGCTGGTGACGACGTTGAAGTTGGTGAAGTCGGCAATCACCTGCAGCAGCGCCCGCACTTCGATGTTCTGGAAGTTCAGCGACAGCTTCTCGCCGGCGTAACCCGGCCCCTGCGTCAGCTTGTTCGGGTCGACCTTCTGCGGCCGCACCTCGAGCACGAACTGGTTGTCGCTCTGGTAGGCGCTGTGCTCCCAGGAGCCGCGCGGGTCGACGGTCATGCGGACCCGATCGCCTTGTTGGGACGTCGTGATGGTCTGCACCGGTGTACCGAAGTCCGTCACGTCGAAGCGCTTGCGCAGGTTGTCCGGCAGCGTCGAACGCAGGAACTCGACCACCAGGCTCTGGCCCTGCTGGCGGATGTCGACGCCCACCTGGTTGTTGGCCAGTTCGACGACCACCCGGCCGGCGCCGTCGTTGCCGCGGCGGAAGTCGATGTCCTTCAGTGCCAGCGGATTGCGGTTCAGGCTCTCCGCGAATCGGACCGGCTGCTCCGAGGGCGTCGCGCCCGCGGCCGCCGGCGGCGCGCTCGCCTCGACCGCCACCAGCAGCGTCTTGCCCTGGACGGTGGCCTTGTAGTTGGCCGCCTGGCGCAGGTTCAGCACGAGACGGATGCGGTCCCCGGCCTGCGCCACGTTCACGGAGCGAAGGTTGCCCTGGTTCAGTTCGATCGACGAGCGCCCAAGTGCGTTGCTGACGCCGGGCAGGTCGATCGCGATGCGCGGTGGCGTCTGGATCGTGAAGCCGGCGGGCACGGCCGCCAGCGGCTCGCTGAGTTCGATGCGCACGACGTCGGCCGTTCCCTGCTGGGAACTGTTGATCGACTGGATCGCGTTCTGCGCCAGCGCGACGGCCGGCGCGCAGATCGACAGCAGGAGTGCCAGTGCCCCGCCCCGCCACTTGCTCATGATGGTGTTCTCCTGATGGGTACTCATCGCGCCTTCTCCTGAAGCTGGAGGGCGCTGGGGCGTTCGATCCACTCCCCCGCCGCGTCCTGCACGATCTCGCGCAGCGAGACGTCCGTCTCCGAGATCTTGGTGATCTTCCCGTAGTTCTGGCCCAGGTAGTCGCCTTGTTTGACCTGGTAAAGCAGGTTGTCGACGCGCAGCAACGCGTACTGCTGGCCGTTGCGCGTGACGCTGCCGACCATCCGCATGCTGTCCAGCGGGTAGGCTTCGAGCGGTTCCTTGCGCCGGTTGATCTCGGCGGCCAGGATGGAGTTGGGCTGCCGCGCCTCCTGCTTGAGCGCGACCGTCAGCTTCTGCGTGCTGAAGGGCTCCACGCCGGTCAGGGCCGTGTAGGCCTGCGGCACGAACTTCTTCGGCGGCGACAGCGGCTGCACGCTCGGCTTCACCTCGCGCTTCTGCTGCTCCATCCACTGGGTGAGTTCCTGCTCGTCGCCGCTGCAGGCCGCGAGCAGCAGCGTGGCCGACAGCGCCGCGCCGCAGGCGGCTCTCATCGTCGTTGCGCTCATTTCTTGGCTCCCGGCGCCTTCTTCGCGGAAGCGGCGCGCGCCTGCGCGATTTCATCGGCATCGAGGTAGCGGTAGGTCCGGGCGATCGCTTCCATGCCCAGCGTGCTGCCGGTGTTCTGCGGCCCGGTGCCGGCGCTGATACTCATGTTGTGCAGCGTGACGATGCGCGAGAGATTGGCGATGTCCGCGGCGAAGGCACCGATGTCGTGGTAGCGACCCGAGACCTTGATCGAGATCGGCAGCTCGGCGTAATAGTCCTTCACGACGACACTGCCCGGACGGAACAGCTCGAACTGCAGGCCCCGACCCAGGCCGGCCTGGTTGATGTCCGACAGCAGCGCATCCATTTCGGCCTTGCCGGGGAGCTGCTTCTCGAGCTGCGTCACGTATTCCTCGACCTGCAGCTTCTGCTTGCGCAATTCGTCGAGATTGACGGCCTGCGCCAGCTTGTTGCGGTAGTCGGCCTTCAGCGTCGGCTCCTTGCCGCGCTCGGCTTCGAGTTCGTCATGCGCCGTCGACAGCAGCAGGAACCAGCCGAGCACCACCACCACCAGCGCCACGCCGGTCCAGGTCATCAGCTTCGGCAACACCGGCCATTGACCGGGTTCGTTCGGGTTCAGCCCCCGGAACTGCGAGGCCGCCCCCTCGAATACCGAGTTCAGGTCGACGTTCATCCCTCTTTTGCTCGCCATGCCTGCCTCACACCTTGTTGGCGGGTGCCG
This sequence comes from Piscinibacter sp., assembly GCA_019635485.1. Classification (GTDB taxonomy): domain Bacteria; phylum Pseudomonadota; class Gammaproteobacteria; order Burkholderiales; family Burkholderiaceae_C; genus Piscinibacter. The sequence goes on from JAHBZL010000002.1 coordinate 67,824, forward strand.
TGCCGGCGGCCGGCGCCGCCCCGGACGCGGCACCGGCTGCAGCAGCTGCCGCGTCCTGCGGGCGCTTGACCGCAACCCGCATGCCGAATTCGAACAGCTGGCGCGTGTCCCTCTCGCGGCTCTGCGGGTTGGCCGCCGCCGCCTTGCTTTCGATCAGTTCCGGCTTGAACAGCCACTCGGAGCTGTAGGCCGTGTTGCGCAACAGTTCGGAGATCCGCTCCTGCGTCTGCGCCACGCCCGTGACGGCCAGACCGCCGCCGTCCTGCTTGATCGTCCGGAAGTAGATGCCTTCCGGCGTCTGCTTGACCAGCTCGTTGAGGATGTGCACCGGCACGTTGCGGTCGATCTGCAGGTCCTCGACCGCCTTCTGACGCGCCTTCAGCGACTCGATCTCGGCGCGCAGCGTGGCGATGTCCTTGATCTGCACTTCGAGCTTCCTGATCTCGGCCGTCAGGAAGTTGTTGCGCTCCTGCTGGGCCGCGGTCATCTGCTGCACCACGACATACCAGAGGCCGACCACGGCCAGACCCGCCGCCGCCGCCACGCCCAGGCCGGCAAAGAACGCGACCTTCCTGCGCTGGCGCTTTTCTTCCCGGTGGGGAAGAAGGTTGATGAGAATCACTGCAGGAACCTCCGCATCGCCAGGCCGCAGGCGGTCAGGTAGGACGGCGCCTCGCGGCGCAGCTTGCTCTCGCGCACCGCAGAGCCGAGCTTCATGTTCTCGAACGGATTGACGACCATGGACGCGAAGCCGGTCAGCTCGGTCACGCGGTCCTTCAGCCCCGGCAGCGTCGCCGTGCCGCCGGCCAGCATCACGTAGTGCACCTTGTGGTGCGGGGTGCTGGTGAAGAAGTACTGCAGCGCGCGGCCGATTTCCTGCGACAGGCTGTCGACGAAAGGCGCGAGCAGCGAACTCTCGTAGTCCTCGGGCAGGTCGGCCGCCAGCTTCTTCTGCTCGGCCTCTTCGTACGAGAACCCGTACTGGCGCGAGATGAGCTGCGTGAGCTGCGAACCGCCGAAGGCCTGGTCGCGGTCATACAGCATCTCGTCGTCGCGCAGGACCTTCAGGCTGGTGGTGTCGGCGCCGATCTCGAACAGCGCGACGAGCGCGTCCTTGCCCTCGCTGGGCAGCGCCGCGACGACCCGGCTCATCGCCAGCCGCGAGGCATGCGACTCGATGTCGAGCACGACCGGCTTCAGCCCGGCGGCTTCGGCCAGACCCTGCCGATCCTGCACGCGGTCCTTGCGGGAAGCCGCGATCAGCACCTCGACGTCGCCGACCGAGGTCGGGCTCGGCCCGATGACGCAGAAGTCGAGGCTGACTTCGTCGAGCGAGAAGGGGATGTACTGGTTGGCCTCGGTCTCGACCTGCAGTTCGAGTTCTTCCTCGCGCAGGCCCGCCGGCAGCATGATCTTCTTCGTGATCACCGCCGACTGCGGCATCGCCATGACCACCTGGCGCGTCTTGGTGCCGCTCTTCGCGACCACCCGCTTGACCGCTTCGGCGACCTCGTCGAACTTCTCGATCTGGCCGTCGGTGATCCAGCCCTTCTCGAAGCTTTCCGCGGCGAAACGCTCGAGCACGTACTCGCCGTTCGCGGTCTGCCCGAGTTCCACCAGCTTCACGCTCGAGGAGCTGATATCCAGCCCGATCATCGCTGCGTGCTTGCGGCCCAACAGGGTGTCAAGAAAGCTCACGACGCCTTTCCCCCAGCGCTTCAAACGACACGCTGGACTGTTAATAAGTTACTTCAATGCTAGCAGTAAAGCCTTTGTGCAACAAAGAAAAAAGCCGCCAGCAACACCCCGGCGCGTTGCAAAACTCACACTGCCCGCGGCCGTTTCGAAGTGGTCACAAACGCCATATCGGCCACTCGGTGTGTCCCCTTCAATCCGTGACAAATTGATGCATTCGAGCCCGTTCTGGCCGATTCCTATAATCGTTGCCTGCTTCACTGGAGTCCCATGAGCGAGACCGAGGGCGACAGCCCGTCGAGCCGCCAGGCTGCTGAATCGCTGCCGGGCTGGGCCGCATGGCCGTTGCGGGCGATCGCGATCCTGTTCGGGCTTGCCGCGGCGGCCGGAGTGGCCGGCCTGATGATGGTGGCGATCGCGCTGTCGGTGGCCTACCCGAACCTGCCCGAGATCAGCGGCCTGACCGACTACCGGCCCAAGTTGCCGATGCGCATCTTCTCGGCCGACGGCGTGCTGCTCGGCGAGTTCGGCGAGGAACGGCGCAACTTCACGCCGATCGCCGAGATCCCGAAGGTGATGCAGCACGCGGTGCTGGCCATCGAGGACGCGCGCTTCTACGAACACAGCGGCGTCGACTACAAGGGCGTGCTCCGCGCGGGCCTGGCGCACCTGAGCGAGTCGCGCAGCCAGGGCGCCTCGACGATCACGATGCAGGTGGCGCGCAACTTCTACCTGTCCACCGAGAAGACCTTCACCCGCAAGATCTACGAGGTGCTGCTGGCGCTGAAGATCGAGAGCATGCTGACCAAGGAGCAGATCCTCGAGGTCTACATGAACCAGATCTTCCTCGGCCAGCGGGCCTACGGGTTCGCCGCCGCCAGCGAGATCTACTTCGGCAAGCCGCTGAAGGAGCTGACGGTCGCCGAGGCAGCGATGCTGGCGGGCCTGCCGAAGGCGCCCTCGGCCTACAACCCGATCGTCAATCCGAAGCGGGCCACCGAGCGGCAGCAGTACATCATCGACCGCATGCTGGAGAACGACTTCATCACGAAGGAGCAGCACGACGCCGCCAAGGCCCAGCAGCTGCGCTATCGAGCGCCCAGCGAAGTCGCGGTCCACGCCGAGTACGTCGCCGAGCTGGCGCGCCAGCTCATCTTCTCGCAGTACGGCGCCGAGGCCTACACGCGCGGCCTGAACGTCCACCTGACGCTCAATTCGGCCGAACAGATGGTCGCCTACCGCGCGCTGCGCAAGGGCATCCTGGACTACGAGAAGCGGCAGGTGTACCGCGGCCCGGAGGCCTACATCGATCTTCCGGCCAACCCCAAGGACGTCGACGCACGCATTGCCGAGGCGCTGCAGGACCACCCCGACAACGACGAACTGAAGGCTGCCGTCGCGCTCGAGGCCGGCCCGAAGAAGGTGGTGGCGGTGCTGGCCAGCGGCGAAGCCATCACGGTGACGGGCGAAGGACTGCGCCCGGCCACGTCGGGCCTGGCCCTGAAGGGCAACCCGAAGACCGCGATCCGGCGCGGCGCCGTCATCCGCCTGGTGCGCGGGCCGAAGAACGACTGGAGCATCACGCAGCAGCCCGAGGTCGAGGGCGCCTTCGTCGCGCTCGACCCGACCACCGGCGCGGTCCGCGCCCTGGTCGGCGGATTCGACTTCGCCAAGGCGCCGTTCAACCACGTCACCCAGGCCTGGCGCCAACCGGGCTCGAGCTTCAAGCCCTTCATCTACTCGGCCGCGCTCGAGAAGGGCTTCACGCCGGCGACCGTCATCAACGACGCCCCGCTGTTCTTCGACGCGGACGTGACCGGCAGCCAGCCCTGGGAGCCGAAGAACTACGACGGGCAGTTCGATGGGCCGATGTCGATGCGCCGCGGCCTGGCCAAGTCCAAGAACATGGTGTCGATCCGCATCCTGCAGGCCATCAGCCCGGCATACGCCCAGCAGTGGGCGACGCGCTTCGGTTTCGAGGCCGAGCGCCATCCGGCCTACCTGACGATGGCGCTCGGGGCGGGCTCGGCGACGCCGCTGGAGATGGCCAGCGCCTACGGCGTGTTCGCCAACGGCGGCTACCAGGTCAATCCGTTCCTGATCGCCAAGCTGACCGACACGAAGGGCCGCGTGCTCAACGAGCCGAAGCCGGCGCCGCTGGACGAGTCGATGCGGGTCATCGATGCACGCAATGCATTCGTGATGACCAGCCTGCTGCAGGAGGTCACGCGCTCGGGCACTGCCGCACGCGCGCAGGCCACGCTGAAGCGGCCGGACGTGTACGGCAAGACCGGCACCACCAACGACTCCAACGACGCCTGGTTCGCCGGCTGGCAGAAGGAAGTCGTGGGGGTGGTGTGGATGGGCTACGACCAGCCGCGCAAGCTGGGCGACCGCGAAACCGGCGGCGGGCTCGCCTTGCCGGTCTGGATCGACTACATGAGCTATGCCCTGAAGGGCGTTCCGGTGGCCGAGCCGTCACCGCCCGCGGGTGTCGTCAACATCGGCGGCGAGTGGTACTACGACGAGTACGCGCACGGTTCCGGCGTCAGCAGCCTGGGCATGGAGGAAGTGCCTGCGGTGCCGCCGAACGAGGAAGAGCGCAAGAGCATCCTCGACCTGTTCAACCGCTGAGTGCGCGTCAGGCGGCAGGCGGCTCGAAGCGCAGCGCCTGCCCGGCCTGCTCGCTGGCGCACTCGGACAGCACCTCGAAGAAATCGCGGCCATCGCGCGTGTCGCGCCAGCGGCCCGCATGATGCTTGTAGTGGTACCCGCCGGCGCGTGCCGCCAGCCACAGTTCATGCAGCGGCGGCTGGGTGTTGATCACGATCTTGCTGCCGTTGTCGAAGGCCAGCTCGAGCAGGCCCCCGGTCCGGTGCGTGTCGATGTCGATCAGGTCGTCCTGCAGCCAGCGGTCGACGGTGGACTCGATCCGGGCCAGCACGGCGGCCGTGGCCTGGTGGTATTGCGCGTCGGTCAGCGGCGTCGGTTCGAACGGGGCAGTCATGGGAGGGGTGGCTAGAATCCGGTCATGTTGCAGCGCCACATCAGTGTAGTCCTGCTGGCGGCGCTGGCGCTGTGTGCCTGCGGCCAGAAGGGTCCGCTGACGCTGCCCAAGCCCCTGCCTGCCACGCCCGCGGCTTCCGCCCCCGCCCGATGAGACTTCCCGGCCACCCGCACATCGCCTACCGCGGCGACCGACTGCACATCGACGACCTGGCGCTCGACGACCTGGGCTCTCGTTTCGGCACCCCGCTGTACGCCTACTCACGCCGCGCCATGCTCGACGCCCTGGCGGGTTACCAGCGTGCGTTGGCGGGCCGCGACCATCTGATCTGCTACGCGATGAAGGCGAACAGCAACCTCGCGGTGCTGCAGACCTTCGCGCAGGCCGGCTGCGGCTTCGACATCGTCTCGGGCGGCGAGTTCGAGCGGGTGCTGGCCGCCGGCGGCGATCCCGCCAAGGTGGTGTTCTCGGGCGTCGGCAAGACGCGGGCCGAGATGGCGCAGGCACTGGCCGCCGGGGTGGGCTGCTTCAACGTCGAGAGCGAATCGGAACTCGAACTGCTCTCCGAGGTGGCCGCTGCGGCGGGGCGCCCTGCCGGGATCAGCCTGCGCGTCAATCCGGACGTCGATGCGCGCACGCACCCCTACATCTCGACCGGGCTGAAGGACAACAAGTTCGGCATCGCACACGACGCCGCGTTGGCCGCTTACCGCCGCGCCGCGAGCCTGCCGGGCATCGAGGTGCTCGGCATCGACTGCCACATCGGCTCGCAGATCACCGCCGCCGAGCCCTACCTCGACGCGCTCGACCGCGTGCTCGACCTGGTCGAGGCGGTCGAGTCCGCCGGCATCCCGCTGCACCACCTCGACCTCGGCGGCGGCCTGGGCATCACCTACACCGACGAGCAGCCGCCGGCAGCCGAGGCGCTGGTCGGCGCGATGCTCGGGCGCATCGACGCACGCGGCCACGGGCACCGCCGCATCCTGCTCGAACCCGGTCGCTCGCTGGTCGGCAATGCCGGCGTGCTGCTCGCCGAAGTGCTCTACCTCAAGCGCGGCGGGGAGAAGGCGTTCTGCATCGTCGACGCCGCGATGAACGACCTGATGCGGCCGGCGATGTACGAGGCCTGGATGGGCATCGTCGCCTGCCGCCTGCGCGACCAGGCGCCCCAGGAAATGGACGTGGTCGGCCCGGTGTGCGAATCGGGTGACTGGCTGGGCCGCGCGCGCAGCCTGGCCGTGCAGCCGGGCGACCGGCTGGCAGTGCTCTCCGCCGGCGCCTACGGCATGAGCATGGCGAGCAACTACAACACCCGCGGCCGCGCCGCAGAGGTGCTGGTCGACGGCGATGCGTGCTGGCTGATCCGCGACCGCGAGACGCCGGCCGACCAGTTCCGCGGCGAACACCTCGTGCCGCGCTGACACGCGCTCAGAGCCGACCCTCGACGACCGCGTGGCAGGCCACCTGGCCGGCACCGGCCGGGGCCATCACCGGCCGCTCGGCGCGGCAACGCTCGTTGGCATGCGGGCAGCGCGGGTGGAAGCTGCAGCCGCCCGGCGGCTTCAGCGGGTTGGGCACCTCGCCCTGCACTGGCGTGCGGGCGCGGCCGCTCATGTGGATGTCCGGAATCGCATCCAGCAGCATGCGCGTGTACGGATGGCGCGGCCGCTCGAACAGCGCGGCCTTCGGCGCCGTCTCGACCAGCCGGCCCAGGTACATCACGCCGACCTCGTCGGCCACGTGTCGCACCACGGCCAGGTTGTGCGAGATGAAGAGGTAGGTCAGGCCGCGCGCGCGCTGCAGGTCCTTCATGATGTTCAGCACCTGCGCCTGGACGGACACGTCCAGCGCCGAGGTCGGCTCGTCGCAGACCAGGAACTCGGGCTCGGTGGCCAGCGCCCGGGCGATCGAGATGCGCTGGCGCTGCCCCCCGGAGAACTGGTGCGGGTACTTCGTCGCATCGGCCGACGCCAGCCCCACCGAGGCCAGCAGTTCGGCCACGCGCTGCCGCAGGGGCGCCGCCCCGCTGACCAGGCCGTGTTCGTGCAGCGGCTCGGCCACGATGTCCAGCACCGTCCAGCGCGGGTTCAGGCTGGCGAACGGGTCCTGGAAGATCATCTGCATGCGCCGGCGCAGCGTGCGGGCCTGCGGAGATGCCAGCACCTCGGCGGTGTCCCGGCCGTCGAAGCGCACCTGGCCGCGGGTCGGCCGGTAGAGCCCGACCAGCAGCCGCGCGACCGTGCTCTTGCCGCACCCGGATTCGCCGACCAGCGCGAGCGTGCGGCCGCGCGAGATCGAGAAGCTGACGCCATCGACCGCGTGCACGAACTGGCGCGGCTGGCGCTCGATGACCCGGTTCAGCCAGGGCGGCGAGACGTCGAACACCTTGGCGAGGTCGTCGACCTCGACCAGCGCCGCCGGCCCGCTCACGCGTCGGCTCCTTCGGACAGCGGCCGCCAGCAGGCCGCATCGGTGGCGGCGGCCGGGCGGAGTTCCGGGCGGTCGCGCCGGCACTCGTCGACCGCGCGCGGACAGCGCGGATGGAACGCGCAGCCGCCCGGGATGGCGTCCAGCCGCGGCATCGCGCCGTCGATCTGCAGCAGGCGGTCGCGGTCCTCGTCCATGGCGGGTATCGACCCCATCAGACCGCGCGTGTACGGATGGGCACAGCGGTGGATCACCTCGCGCACCGGCCCGACCTCGACCATGCGACCGGCGTACATCACGGCGACGCGGTCGCAGGTCTCGGCGATCACGCCCATGTCATGGGTCACCAGCATCACGGCCGCGCCGTGCTCGCGGCAGACCCGCTTCAGCAGCGTGATGATCTGGGCCTGGACCGAGACGTCCAGTGCCGTGGTCGGTTCGTCCGCGACCACCAGGCGCGGCTCGGCCGCGAGCGCCAGCGCGATCACGACCCGCTGCCGCATGCCGCCGGAAAACTGGTGCGGGTATTGGTCGATGCGCGCCTCGGGCGCCGGGATGCCGGTGTCGCGCAGCAGGCCGATGGCCCGCTCGCGCGCCTGCCGCTCTGTCAGCGGCAGGTGGGCACGGATCGTCTCGACCAGTTGGCGGCCGACCGTGTAGAGCGGGTTCAGCGAGGTCAGCGGATCCTGGAACACCGCCCCGATGCGGCGCCCGCGCACGCGGCGCAGCGCCTCCGGCGGCAGCCGGTCGATGCGTTGGCCCTCCAGCAGGATCTCGCCGGAGGCGATGCGGCCCGGCGGCGGCAGCAGGCCGATGATGGCCGAGCCGGTGAGCGACTTGCCGGCGCCGGACTCGCCGACCACGCCCAGCACCTCGCCCGGTGCGATCTCGAAGGACACGTCGTCCAGTGCGACGAGCGTGCCGCGCCGCGTCGGGAACTCGACGCGCAGGTGGCGGACCTCCAGCAGCGCCGGCACCTAGCGCAGCCTCGGGTTCAGCGCGTCGCGCAGCCAGTCGCCCAGCAGGTTGACCGACAGTGCGATCAGCACGAGCACGGCACCGGGGAAGATCGTGATCCACCACTCGCCGGAGAACAGGAAGTCGTTGCCGGTGCGGATCAGCGTGCCGAGCGACGGCTGCGTCGGCGGGACACCGACCCCGAGGAAGGACAGCGTGGCCTCGATCAGGATGGCCGTCGCGACCTGGATCGTTGCCAGCACGAGCACCGGGCCCAGCACGTTGGGCAGCACGTGCCGGCCCATGATGCGCAGCGGCGAGACGCCGATCAGGCGCGCGGCCTGCACGTACTCCTTCTGCCGCTCGACCAGGGTGCTGCCGCGCACGGTGCGCGCGTACTGCACCCAGCCGGGCAGCGCGATCGCCAAGATCAGCACGGCGAAGGCCAGCGTGTCGTGCGCGTTCGGGAACAGCGCCCGCCCGACACCGTCGATCAGCAGCGCCACCAGGATGGACGGGAACGACAGCATCACGTCGCAGACACGCATGATGAAGGCGTCCAGCCGGCCACCGGCAAAACCCGACAGCAACCCGAGCGCCACCCCGACGACCATCGACAGCAGCACCGACGCGAGGCCGACCAGCAGCGAGATGCGTGCGCCGTACATCAGCGCGGACAGCACGTCGCGCCCCTGGTCGTCGGTCCCGAGCAGGTACTTCGCCTGGCCCTCCGCCTCCCACGCCGGGGGCAGCCGGGCGTCGGCGAGCTCCAGCGTCGCCAGGTCGAACGGGTTGTGCGGCGCGAGCCAGGGCGCGAACAGTGCGGCCAGGCCGCAGACGGCGGCGATCGCCGCCGCCACCATCGCCACCGGCGAGGAGCGGAAGCTGTGCCAGACGTCGCCGTCGAAGAAACGCTGCAGTGCGGCCTGCATCGGCGCCGCGGCTACTTCAGCACGATCCACTTGTAGGGCATGAAGTTGTCGGCCAGCTGCACGAGCTGGACCTTCCGGTTCATCGCCCAGGCCAGCGCCTGCTGGTGCAGCGGAATATGGCCGATGTCGTCGGCGTGCAGCTTGAAGGCTTCGGCGATCATCGCGTTGCGGCGCCCCGGGTCCGTCTCGCTCTGCACCTTCAGCGTCAGCTCGTCCAGCTTGGGATTGCTGTAGGACCCGAGGTTGAAGGTCCCCTGCCCCTTCTCGGTGGGCGTGGCCATCAGGTTCGACAGGGCGTTGTGCGCGTCGTAGGTGCCGGGGGTCCAGCCGAGCAGGTAGAAGCTGGTGTTGCGGCTCAGGATCTTCGGGAAGTAGGTCGCCTTCGACTCGGCCTGCAGGTTGATCTTCACGCCGATCCGCGCGAGGTTCGCGGCCACCGCCTGGCAGATCTCGCTGTCGTTGACGTAGCGGTCGTTCGGGCAGTTCATCGAGACCTCGAACCCGTTCGGGTAACCGGCCTCGGCCAGCAGCTTCCGGGCGGCATCTGCGTCGTGCGGCAGGCGCTTGTTCATCTCGGGCACGAAGCCCTTGATGCCCGGCGCGACCATCAGCGCCGACGGGGTCGCCGCCCCGCGCATCACCCGGGTGCGGATCGTCTCGATGTCGATCGCCTGGTAGAAGGCCTGGCGGACGCGCTTGTCCTTGAACGGGTTCTTGCCCTTCACGCTCGAGAACAGCAGTTCGTCGCGCTTCTGGTCCATGCCGAGGAAGATCGTGCGCAGCTCCGGCCCCTGCATCACCTTCACCGCCGCGCTGGCCTTCAGCCGTTCGACGTCCTGCAGCGGCACCGGCTCCATCACGTCGATCTCGCCGGACAGCAGCGCGGCCACGCGGGTCGCGTCGTTGCCGATCGGCGTGAACACGATCTCGTCGACGTTGCTCTCGACCTTGTCCCAGTAGTTGAAATTGCGCACCAGCACGGTCCGCGTGGTCGGCTGGCGCTCCTTCAGGCGGAACGGTCCGGTGCCGTTGGCGCGGAACGAGGCCGCGTTCTCGATGCCCTTGCGCCGGTCGACCGGCTTCTCGGCCTTGTTCGTCTCGCACCACTGCTTGTTGAGGATGTAGACCAGCGAGATCACGTCCGGCAGGATCGGGAACGGCGCCGTGGTCTCGATCTCGACCGTGTGCGAGTCGACCTTGCGCACCTCCTTGATCGCCGAGGTGTAGCCCTTCATGTCCGAGCCGTCGCCGGCGGCGCGCCGGAAGCTGAACACGACGTCGTCCGCCGTGAACGGCTGGCCCTCGTGGAAGGTCACGCCGCGCCGCAGCTCGAAGCGCCAGACGGTCGGCGAGGTCGCGTTCCACCGCGTCGCCAGCGCCGGCGCGAGGCCGAGCTGCTTGTCGCGCCCGACCAGCGGCTCGTAGACATTGCCCGTGAACGAGAGCTGCAGCGACTCGTTCAGCGAGTGCGGGTCCATCGAATTGGCGTCGCCCTGGTTCGCGACCCGCAAGGTGACGGCGGACGCCGCGCCGGCGGCGAGACAGAGCATCAGCAGAGCGGCGAAGGCGGAACGGCGCAGTCTCATCGAGGGTTCTCCGAAGGGGGCGCGACGGTCAGCGACTGCTCGACCAGCGACGCGAACAGTGCCGCCCCCAGGGGCAGCACCTCGTCGTTGAAGTCGTAGCGCGCGTTGTGCAGGAAGCAGCTGCCCTCGCCGCCCTGGCCCAGGCGCAGGTAGGCACCGGGCTTGACCTGCAGCATGAACGAGAAGTCCTCGGCGCCCATGCTCGGCGGCAGCTGCCGCACCACGTGCGCTTCGCCGACCAGGCTCGCCGCCACGTCGGCCGCGAAGTGCGCCTCGCGCTCGCTGTTGATCGTGGCGGGGTAGCTGCGCTGGTACTTCAGCCGCGCGGTCGCCCCGAAGCCGAGCGCCACCGACTCGACCAGCCGTCCGAGGCGCTCCTCGATCATGTCCTGCACTTCGCGTCGGAAGGTGCGCACCGTGCCGACGAGGCGCGCCTCGCGCGGGATCACGCTGTAGGCGGTCGGCTCGCCGGCGTGCATCGAGCACAGGCTCACGACCGCGTTGTCGTTCGGATTCACGTTGCGCGACACCAGGCTCTGCGCGGCCGTGATGATGTGCGCCGCGACCAGCACCGGATCGGTCGCCAGGTACGGGTGCGCACCGTGCCCGCCGCGTCCCTGGACGACGATCTCGATCCGGTCGGCCGCGGCCATCATCGGCCCCGGATTGACGCCGATCGTCCCGGCCGGCAGGGCCGGCCAGTTGTGCATCGCGTAGACCGCATCGACCGGGAAGCGGTCGAACAGGCCCTCGTCGATCATGGCCTTCGCGCCGCCCAGACCTTCCTCGCCGGGCTGGAAGATCAGCACGGCGTCGCCGTCGAAGGCCCGCGTGTCCGCGAGGTAGCGCGCGGCGCCGACCAGCATGGTCGTGTGGCCGTCGTGGCCGCAGCCGTGCATCATCCCGCGGGTGGTCGAGCGCCAAGCGAAGTCGTTCTCCTCGGCGATCGGCAGCGCGTCCATGTCGGCACGCAGGCCGATCGCGCGCCGCGACCGCCCGGCGCGACCGCGGATCACGCCCACCACGCCGGTCTTGGCGATGCCCTCGTGCACCTCGTCGACGCCGGCCACGCGCAGCGCCTCGGCCACACGCGACGCGGTGCGGCGCTCCTCGAAGCCGATCTCCGGGTGGGCATGCAGGTCGCGGCGGAACGCCGTCAGCTCACCGTGCCATTGGCTGAGCCGGCGGTAGGCTCCGGCGGCAGGGTCCTCGAGCGGCGCGAGCATCAGAAACCTCCGGTGCCACCGTCGACGCGCAGGCGCGGATCGACGGCGAAGTAGAGCAGGTCGACGACCAGGTTGATCAGCACGAACACCAGCGCGATCAGGCAGAGGTAGGCCGCCATCACCGGGATGTCCGCGAACTGCACCGCCTGCACGAACAGCAGTCCCATGCCCGGCCACTGGAACACCGTCTCGGTGATGATCGAGAACGCGATCAGCGAACCCAGTTGCAGGCCGACGACGGTGATCACGGGAACGAGCGTGTTGCGCAGGGCATGGCCGAAGTAGACCACGCGGTCGGGCAGACCGCGGGCCAGCGCGAAGCGGATGTAGTCGGTGCGCAGCACCTCGAGCATCTCGGCGCGCACCAACCGCATGATCAGCGTCAGCTGGAAGATGCACAGGGTCAGCGAGGGCAGCACGAGGTGCTTCCAGCCGTCCACCGTGAGCAGCCCGGTGGTCCAGAACCCGAGGTCGACGACCTCGCCCCGGCCGAAGCTTGGCAGCACGTTCAGGATCACCGCGAACACCAGGATCAGCAGGATGCCGATCAGGAACGTCGGCAGCGAGACGCCGAGCAGAGACACCGTCATCAGCACCTGCGACACGAAGCTGCCACGCCGAAGCGCCGCGACCACGCCCATCGGGATGCCGATCAGCAACGCCAGCGCTGCCGCCATGCAGGCGAGCTCCAGCGTGGCCGGGAAGCGCTCCGCGATCAGCGACGAGACCTTGCGCCCCTGCCGCAGGCTGAGCCCGAATTCGCCGCGCACGGCGTTGCCCACGAAGGCCGCGAACTGCACCGGAAAGGGCTGGTCCAGGCCAAGGTCGGCGCGCAGCTGGCGGCGTTGCTCGGGCGTGGCGTCCTGGCCGAGCAGGTTGGTGACCGGGTCCCCCACGTACTGGAACAGCATGAAGGCGATGAATGCCACCGTCAGCATGACGATCACGGCCTGCACCAGGCGTCGGAGGACGAAGGCCAGCATCCGTTCAGTTCAGCAAATCGCGTGCCCCGCGCCAAGCGGAGTTGCCCGCACTGCAGCCCGGGCGCTCAGAGCGCGCCGCCGTCCGCGCCGAACAGCCGGACCTCGCCGTACTCGCCGGCGGCGCGGCTGCCGGTGTTGTCCGCATCGGTCATCAGGGCGACGCCGATCAGGCGCCCGGGTTCCTCGCCGAAGGCCCGGCGGTAGTCGGCCACCAGGTCGCGCCGGTACTGCAGCCACCGTCCGCGGCGCCCGGCGCCGGACTCGACGACGATCTTGCGCACGCGATCGGTGCGGTGGCTGTGGAACAGCGTCTCGGGCTCGGCGCGGTTGTCCCACACGTACATCAGCGTGGCAAACGGCGGGGCTTCGCCGGTGAGCGCTTCGGCCAGCTCGAAGGTGGTCCGGTTGCGCAGCGACAGGCGCGCGCGATCCCCGTCGAAGGCGAACAGCACACGCACCGGCGAGTCGGAGCGGTCGGCATCGCCGAGATCCGCGTCAGCGATCACGTCATCGATGCGCCAGGAGAACTCCACCCGCCCGAGTCGCGACGGCTCGATCCGGACCGGGCGTCTCAGCATGCTGGCCGACGCATCCGCCTCGGCCCGCACGACGAACTGGCCCCGATCGCGGACCACGCGGTAGTGGGTGCGGCGCTTCCCCGGCAGCACGAACTCCGACCATCCGGCCTGGGCCACGGTTTCGTCCGGCGGCGGCAAGCCCGCTGGCGCGGCGCAGCCCACCACCAACAGCCCGGCACACACCGGGCCGAGCAGCCCGGCGGCCAGGCGTGGCATGCCTCAGAAGCGGTGGCGCAGGCCGATCGCGAAGCTGTTCGAGTCGGTCCCGGCGGTGTCGGTCACACCACCGATGAAGCCGGCCTGGCCAGGCGCCGCCTGCGCGAGGTTCTTGTTGTTGAAGTGCGTCAGCACGACGTTGACGTCGGTGCGCTTGGAGAACGAGTACGTGTAGGCCGCACCGTACGACGCGACATCGGCGTTGGCCGGCCGCTTGTCGTTGAGCGTCGAGTACGCGACATAGATCGTGTGCGGCCCGGTGATGGTCTTGTAGCCGACATGGATCAGCCGTGCGTCCTGCTTCAGCGCGGTGATGAAGGCATTCGCCACCGTCGCCGCAAACGGCGCCGACGCCGGATTGGCCGACAGCTGACCCTGCAGGCCCGACAGGCCGGTCGGGTTGTCGTCCTTCACGGAGGCCATTTGCACGTAGGCCGTGCCCGGCCCGATCGCGTAGTAGCCACCGGCGACGAACGAGGTGAGCGACTTCTGCCCGACTTCGTTCTCGCGGGTGTTGTAGCCGAGACCGGCGCCGAACCGGTCGGCCTTGTACATGGCCATCCCGCCGATCAGCCGGCCGGTGCTGGCACTGCCCTCGCCGAGGCCGTACATCAGCGCCGCGGAGAACGGACCCTGGGCGATGCGATAGGCCACCGCATTGCTGATCCGGATGTCGATCGACGGCGGGAACGAGGCGACCTGGCCGGCCGAGAGGCTGGACTGCGTGCCGAGCGTGTCGAACGACGCGGACACTTCGTAGGCCGGCGTGTACTGGCGACCGGCCAGGCCGGCGCCGAACGGCGTGATCAGGCCGACGTAGACCTGGCGATCCCAGATGTTGCCGGCCAGGTTGACGCCCACGGTGTTGCCGACCGACGCGGCAACGTTGCTGACGATCGGCTGCAGCGCCCCCGGCAGGCCGAGCAGCGTTGCCGTGCTGAGCCGGTCGGGCAGTTGCGAGCCGGACAGCGGCCGGTTGCTGATGCCGCCGGTGTCCATCTCCATGCGGTGTTCCATCGTGAACAGCGCACGGTAGCCGCCGCCCAGGTCCTCGTTGCCGCGGAAGCCGAGGCGCGAGCCGTCCATGATGCCGCTGACGAGGAAGGTCCTCGTGCCCCCGCGCAGGCCCGTGACCTGGCTGACGCCGCCATCGAGGATGCCGTAGACCGTGACGCTGCTCTGAGCGAGCGCGGCGGACGAAGCGGCGGCAAGAGCGGTGAGTGCAAGGATTCTTTTCATGGTCGGTCTCCGGGACAGGTCAAGCGGGATTGTGCCCACCGTTGCAGGGCGTCACACGACCTTGTGGCATCCGATCCACGCTCGTTTTCCTTTAGCAGTTGTCGCCTGCATGACAACGGCCGGAAGGCATGAAAAAAGCCGCCCGGAGGCGGCTTTCAGGATCGTGGGCACGAGGCCCTGGCGATCAGAACGTGTGCTTCATGCCGAACGCGTAGGCATTGCTGTTGTCCAGCGTGTCCTGCTTGGCCAGGCCAATGTCGAAGTAGACGTTGGTGCGCTTGCTCAGCGGGTAGTCGTAGCCCAGGCCGAACTTCGTGCGGTTGTTGTTGTTGCCTTCCGGATCCAGACGGGCGTAAGCGGCCTTGAGCTTGCCGCCGCCGATCGGCGCGGTCGCACCGATCAGCACGGTCTTGTTGGTGTTGTTGCCGCCGTTGGTCTTGCCACGCGAGTAGAAGCCGATCAGCTTGGCAACGCCGAAATCGTAGTGCACGGCCATGTTGACCAGGTTGTTGCCGTCCAGCGCCGCACCGCCCTCGGCCAGGCGCTCGTAGCCGAGGCCGGCGTACAGCGGGCCCGCCGCGTACTCGACGTTGAAGCCGGTCTGGCGCGGACCGGCGCCTTCCCCCAGGCCCACCGCGACATTCGCCGTCAGACCGCCGAGGTTCGGGGTCTTGTAGCCGACGGTGTTGTTGGTACGCACCGAGCTGCCGCTGTTCTGCGCAGCGAACAGGGCGTTCTGCATCGTGCCGATCTGGCCGACGCCGTCCCAGCCGAACGGATCGGACTTGACGGAGATCCAGAACGACGGATCGTACTCACGACCCAGGTACACCGAGCCGGCCGCGGCGCTGGTCAGCTGCACGTAGCTGCGACCGTACCACATGATGCCCGACGCATCGATCGCGCCGTTGTCAGGCGTGAAGCGGTGTTCGATCTGGAACTGGGCCGACAGGCCACCGCCCAGGTCTTCGTTGCCGCGGAAGCCCAGGCGCGAAGCTGCGGACTGCTGCATCGTCCAGGCCTCGTTGCCCGGGGTGCCCGGGTTGGTGGCACAGCCCGGCGCGCAGCTATTCTTCGCGATGCTCAGGTCCAGCAAGCCGTAGATCGTCACCGACGACTGCGCCGACGCGGTACCCGCGAATGCGCCCAACACGGCAAGAGCGAGCAGAGATCTTTTCATTGCGACTATCTCCTAGGTTGAACAAGAGGTCCCGATCGACTGGCGCCCGTTGCGGGCAGATCAGGCCGAACCCCCTCAGCGGAAGTTGCGCGTATTGCACCAGAGCCCCCCTGCGCTTGCAAAGATTTGGGACGAATATCGCCTCGCCTGTTGTCTGAGCACAACGAGATGTTGCGCACCGTCGGGGGGCACCGATTGACTTATTCTTGTCACTTCAATGGACCGCATCGACCCCTCGCCGCTCGACCGCCTGCTCGGCACGCTGGACATCGCCCTGCGCACGGTGAGTGGCGCCAGCCATGCGGCGCGCCCGTGTCCGCATGCGCCTGGCGGATCCCACGCGGACCTTTCGGATGCGGATCGCGCCTTGTCCGGCGCCCTCATGCGTGTCAATCACGTCGGCGAAGTCTGTGCCCAGGCGCTCTACAGTGCCCAGGCGCTGAGCACACGCGACCCGGCGTTGCGGCGGCAGTTCGAGACCGCCGCCCGCGAGGAGACCGATCACCTGGCCTGGACCCAGCAACGGTTGCGGGAACTGGGGTCCCGTCCCAGCCTGCTCAACCCGCTCTGGTACGGCGGCGCGTTCGCGATCGGACTGATCGCGGGTCGGGCCGGCGACGCCGCCAGCCTCGGTTTCCTGGTCGAAACGGAGCGTCAGGTGGAGCGCCATCTGGAGGGTCACCTGGACCGTCTGCCGCCCGGCGATGCGGCGTCACGCGCAATCGTCGATCAGATGCGCCAGGACGAGGCCCGACATGCCGAGATGGCGCGGACGGCCGGTGCCCGCGCGTTGCCCGCGCCGATGCGGTGGGCGATGCGCGCGGCCGCCAAGGTCATGACGACGACCGCGCACCGGGTCTGACGCGGCGGCTTCAGGCCGACACGATCTCGAAGCTGGTGGTCATCGCCGCCGTCTTGCCCAGCATGGCGCTGGCCGAGCAGTACTTCTCGTGCGACAGGCGCACGGCCCGGTCGACCGCGGCCTCCGGCAGGTCTCGCCCGGTGATCGTGAAGTGCATGTGGATGCGCGTGAACACCTTCGGGTCGGTCTCGGCCCGGTCGGCATCGACCTTGACGCGGCAGCCGCGCACGTCGTGGCGGCCGCGACGCAGGATCAGCACCACGTCGTAGGCCGTGCAGGCCCCCGTACCGGCGAGCACGGTTTCCATCGGCCGCGGCGCCAGATTGCGGCCGCCGCCGTCGGGCGCACCGTCTATCGTCAGCAGGTGACCGCTGCCGGTTTCCGCGGCGAAGGCCATGCCCACGTCGGGCAGCCAGTTGATCGTGCACTCCATGCTCGGTCCTCGTTCCAAAACCTGTCACCCGGGCACCTGACTGGTGCGGCGGCCCTGCATTGTGCGTTGCGTCACGTGGGCCGAGAGTTCTCCCTAAGTCAATCGACGGAAGTTATTGCGGCGCAGCATGAAAGCACCTACACTGCAACGCATTCGGTGGTCGTTCTCGTTCGGTTGACGTTCGTTTCGACGCGTTTTCGACCCTGAGCCGATTGTCTCCTCCACCTCCTCCATTGGTGGATTCAGCCCAAGGCAGCAATGCCTTGGGCTCTTTTCTTTGGGCGGTCGCCGGCGCCCGCGAAGCTATGATGCGGCGCCGCAACGGCCCCTCCCGGAGACAGCCATGGCCGGCCCACGCCGCAGCCCGAACGACCAGTCCAAGCCCCGCCCGAAGCTGAAGCCGGCCGACTACCTGCAGAAGATCCTCACCGCCCGGGTCTACGACGTGGCGAGGGAGACGCCGCTGGACCTGGCGCGCAGCCTGTCCAAGCGGCTGGGCAACCAGGTGCTGCTCAAGCGCGAGGACGACCAGCCGGTCTTCAGCTTCAAGCTGCGCGGGGCGTACAACAAGATGGCGCACCTCGATGCAGAGCAACTGCGCCGCGGCGTGATCTGCGCGTCGGCGGGCAACCATGCGCAGGGCGTGGCGCTGGGCGCGCGCCGCCTCGGCTGCCGCGCACTGGTGGTGATGCCGGTGACGACCCCGCGTCTGAAGATCGACGCGGTGAAGGCGCTCGGCGGCGAGGTCGTGCTGCACGGCGACAGCTATTCGGACGCCTACCAGCACGCGCTCGGCCTGGAGCGCGAGCAGGGCCTGACGTTCGTGCATCCCTTCGATGACCCGGATGTCATCGCCGGCCAGGGCACGATCGCGATGGAGATCCTGCGTCAGCACCCCGGCCCGATCGATGCCGTGTTCGTCGCCATCGGCGGCGGCGGCCTGGTCTCCGGCGTCGCGGCCTACATCAAGTCCGTGCGCCCGGAGATCAAGGTGATCGGCGTGCAGACCACGGACTCCGACGCGATGCTGCGCTCGGTGCGCGCCGGCAAGCGGGTCACGCTGCCGGATGTCGGTCTGTTCTCGGACGGCACCGCGGTCAAGCTGGTCGGCGAGGAGACCTTCCGCCTGACCCGGCAACTGGTGGACGACTTCGTCGTGGTCGACACCGACGCGGTGTGCGCCGCGATCAAGGACGTCTTCCAGGACACGCGCAGCATCCTCGAGCCGGCCGGTGCGCTCGGCGTGGCTGCGGTGAAGCAGTACGTGGAGCGCGAGCGCACGAAGGGCCGGACCTACGTCGCGATCACCTGCGGCGCGAACATGAACTTCGACCGCCTGCGCTTCGTCGCCGAGCGGGCCGAGGTCGGCGAGGAGCGCGAGGCGCTGTTCGCGGTCACGATCCCGGAGGAACGCGGCAGCTTCCGGCGCCTGTGCGCGCTGATCGGCGCACGCGCGGTGACCGAGTTCAACTACCGCATCTCGGAGGCGAACCAGGCGCATGTCTTCGTCGGCGTGGCGATCGCCAACCGCGAGGAGGCCGGCAAGCTGGCCCGCAACTTCGAGCGGCACGGCTTCGCCACGCTGGACCTGACCGACGACGAGCTGGCCAAACAGCACGTGCGCCACCTGGTGGGCGGGCGCAGCGAGCTGGCGCGCGACGAGCGGCTATTCCGCTTCATCTTCCCCGAGCGTCCGGGCGCGCTGATGCGCTTCCTCGAGAGCATGCACCCCGACTGGAACATCAGCCTGTTCCATTACCGCAACCAGGGCGCGGACTACGGACGCATCCTGGTCGGCCTGCAGGTGCCCAAGGCCGACCGGCAGGCCTTCCGCGCATTCGTCGACGGGCTCGCCTACCCGTGCGAAGACGAGACGGACAACCCCGTCTACCGCCTCTTCCTGCGCTGAGGTCGCCCCCCGCCGGGCGGCTTCGGATTGCGCCGTCCACGGCCGCGGCCCCACAATAAGTAAGCGGCCGCACTGGGCGGCGCGAATCCTGCATCCGAATCCTGGATCCCACTGGCGCCGTCATGTCGGTCAACCGCTCGCTGATCACTCCCACCGCGAATCCGCTGCTCGAGCAGGCTTTGCGCGAGAAGCTGGCGCGGCGCAGCGAGACGATGGGCAGCTTGGGCGAGCTGGAGCCACTGGCGGTCCGGCTGGGTCTAATCCAGAACACGCTGAAGCCGCGTTTCCGCACGCCACAACTGGTGCTGTTCGCCGCCGACCATGGCCTGGCCGTCGACGGTATCGGCATCCCGGGCCGGCCGTCGACGGCACGCCTGGTCGGCAGCCTGCTGGCTTCGCAGCTGCCGGTGGCGGTGTTCGCGCGCATCCAGGGGCTGGAGCTCTCGGTGGTCGACTGCGGCGTCGCGGAGCCGGTGGTGCCGCATGCCCGGCTGCTGGCGCGCAAGATCGCGCATGGCACCCGCAGCGCGCGCGCGACGATGGCGATGTCGCTCGACCAGGCGCATGCCGCCATCCGCGCCGGCATGGAGATCGCCGACTCGCTGCCCGGCAACGCGATCGCCTGCGCCGGCATCGGGGTGGGCGCGCACGAGAGCGCTGCCCTGGTCCTGTCCCGGCTCGCCGGCACCGAACTGCGCGACCTGCTGAGTTCCGGACCAGCCATGAATGCCGACGACCTGCAGCACCTGCTCGGCGTGCTGCAGGGCGCACAGGGCCGCCACAAGGATGCGGCCGACCCGGTCGAGGTGCTGGCCGCGTTCGGCGGCTTCGAGATGGCGATGATGGTCGGCGTGATGCTGGTGGCGGGCAGCAAGCGCCACCTGATCGTCGTCGACGGCGTGCCGGCCTGCGCGGCGCTGATGGTCGCTTCGCGCATCGCACCGGCCGTCACCGACTACTGCGTGTACTGCCGCAGCCACGGCCACCACGGCCTGGACCGCACGCTGGCACTGTTCCAGGCCTCGGCCCTGCTCGAGCTGGGCATGGAAAGCACCGACGGCACCGGCGCCACGCTGGCCTGGCCGCTGATCCGCAGCGCAGCGGCGCTGCTCACCGAAGTCGCCGAAGGTGAAGACCCCGGCCCGTCGCGGCCGACGCCGATTCCCACCCTCACCGGCGCCGGGACGCTCTGACGCGCCTCAGCGGGTGGCCGCGCCGGGCGTGCGCGGCAAGCGGCCAGGAGGCAGCGGCTGCGGCGGCGGCGGCGCGCCCGGCGAGGCCTGCCCGGGCATCGTGGCGCCTGGCGGTGCTGCGGCCGGACGCGGCGCCGGCGTCAACGCCGGTGCCGGGGGCGTGAATCGCACGCCGTCGGAGGGCGTCGGCGGCAACGTGCCGGTCGCGGGCGCGGCCAGCGGCGGGACCTCGAGTGTCAGCGCCGGACTTCCTTCCGCCGGGCCGATCGCCGCGCTGCGCAGGCTCACCGACTGCAGCACCAGGTCCCCATCGAGCGCCGAGCCGACCGCATAGGTCCGGGCCGGCTTGCTGTCCACGGCGATGGTCGCGAAGCCGGCGGTGGACGGGGCCTTTGCCGCCATCACGCCGAGCAGCTTGAAGCGCGAGGCCAGTTCCGGCGCGGCGGCCACCGGCGCCCCGGCCGTGTCACGCGGCGTGACGCCGAGCAGCCGGCCGAGGTCGCCGCGCTGCGCCGTCGAATCGCCGACCGCCACCGCGTAGACCGGGGCGGGCTGGGCGCGCACGAACAGCCGCAGGCCCCAGAACACGGCGGTACCCGCGACCAGCGCCCAGACGGCAAACGCGGTGAGTCTTGCCAACATGCGCGGATTATGATTCAGCGATCCGCCAACGCCGCGGCCCGCGCTTGACGGGCCGGTCACAAGATGTCGCTTCCCTCTCCTGCCCGCGCGCCGCGTGCGCGCGGCTTCACGCTGATCGAGCTGATGGTCGTGCTGGTGATCATCGGCGTGCTCGCGGCGCTGATCGTGCCGAACGTGCTGGACCGCGCCGACGACGCCCGTGTCACGGCCGCACGCACGGACGTCAACAACCTCATGCAGGCGCTCAAGCTCTACCGGCTGGACAACCAGCGCTATCCGAGCGGCGACCAGGGCCTGCAGGCGCTGGTAGTCAAGCCAACTTCCGGCGCGATCCCGCCGAACTGGAAGCCCTACCTCGAGAAGCTGCCGAACGACCCCTGGGGCCGGCCGTACCAGTACGCGAACCCGGGACTGAAGGGCGAGATCGACGTGTTCAGCTTCGGCGCCGACGGCACGCTCGGCGGCGAGGGCAAGGATGCCGAGGTCGGCTCCTGGCAGTGACGCGGCACGGCGTTCGGCCGGCTTCACGCTGGTCGAACTGCTGATCGTCGTCGCGCTGATCGCGATCGCCAGCGGCGTGGTCAGCCTCGCGCTGCGCGACCTGGCCGCCACGCGCCTGGAACGCGAGGCCGCACGCTTGTCCGCGCTGCTCGAGGCGGCACGCGCGGAGTCGCGCGCCTCGGGCGTGACGGCCCGCTGGGAGCCGCGCAAGGAACAGGTGGACGAGCCGGGCTTCCGCTTCCTCGGGCTGCCCGACTCGATCGACCTGCCGGGCGACTGGCTCGGCGAGGGCGTGCGCGCCGAGACACCCGGCGTGCGCGCCGTGGTGCTCGGCCCGGAACCGCTGATCCCCGCGCAGCGCATCGTGCTGCACCTGGACCGCCAGTTCCTGACGCTGGCCACCGACGGGCTCGGCCCGTTCGTCGTGGTGGAGAGCGGCAGCGAGGGCACGCCGTGAGACACGCATCGCACGCGCGCGGCTTCACGCTGATCGAGGTGCTGGTCGCGCTGGCGATCGTCGCGGTCACGCTGGGCGCGGGCATCAAGGCCGCAGGCGCGCTGACCGGGAATGCGCAGCGCCTGGCCGAGGTCAGCACCGCGCAGTGGTGCGCCGACAACCAGCTCACCGGCCTGCGTCTGGCGCGCCAGTTCCCAGGCATCGGCGACGGTGATTTCGTCTGCGAGCAGCTCGGCCGCAGCTTCCGCGGCAAGCTGATCGTGCGCCCGACGCCGAACCCGAACTTCCGCCGCGTCGACGCGCAGGTCTTCAACGAAGCCGGCGAGCCGCTGCTGACCCTGTCGACCGTGCTGGGTCGCTACTGAGGCGATGGCGACAAGAACGGCAGCGTCGTCAGCCCCGCGGGCCGCCCAGGCCGGCTTCACGCTGGTCGAGGTGCTGGTCGCCCTGCTCGTGCTCGCGCTGATGGCGAGCATGGCCTGGCAAGGCGTGGACGGCATCACGCGCGCCCGCGACACCAGCCAGGGCCAGATCGACCGCACGCTGCGCATCAATGCCGTGGTCGGCCAATGGGAGTCGGACCTGGCGAAGGTGCAGGACACCGGCGCGGTGCCGGCGCTGAACTTCGACGGCGTGACGCTGCGCCTCACGCGCGCCAGCGACGAGGGCATGCAGGTGATCGCCTGGTCGCTGCGACCGGACCAGTCCGGCAGCACACTGCTGCGCTGGGCCGGCCCGGTGGTCACGAACGGGGCGGCGCTGCAGGACAGCTGGTTCACCAGCCAGCAGCTGCAGGGCAGCGAACCGGGCCAGCTGCGTGCGCTCGAAGGCGTCTCGCAGTGGCAGGTCTACTTCTACTACCAGAGCCAGGGGCAGAGCAGCGGCTGGAGCAACGCGCAGTCGACCGGCAACGTCACGCCGTTCGCCGGCGCGGCGAGCGCGCCGGTCACGGTGCAGGCGCTGCCGGCCGGCGTACGTCTGGTGATGGAGTTCGCTCCGGGCAGCGGGGTCAACGGCCCGCTGACGCGCGACACGCTGCTCGGACCATGAAGCCACTGCGCGGACACGCCCTCACCGAGCGCGGCGCCGCCTTGCTGACGGCGATGATCATCGTCACGCTGCTGGCCACGCTGATCGCTGCCATGGTGCTGCAGCAGCGCCGTGCGGTGTCGGTGGAAGCCGCCGAGCGCAGCCGCGTGCAGTCGGCCTGGATCCTGAACGGTGCGCTGGACTGGGCGCGCCTGATCCTGCGCGAGGACAAGCGATCCGGTCGCCCGACCGCCCTCACCGAACCCTGGGCCACGCCGCTCGCCGAGGCCCGCCTGTCGACCTTCCTGGCCGCCGACGTCAGCCACACCGAGGACGGGCCGGACGCCTTCCTGTCCGGTGTCATCACCGACTCGCAGGCCCGCTACAACCTGATCAACCTGGTCGACCAGGCCAAGGTGCAGCCGGCCGAGGTGGAGGCCCTGCAGCGGCTGTGCGTCGCGGTCGGTGTGTCCGACGACGTCGCCACCCGCATCGCCAGCGGCCTGCTGGCCGCGGTGGCGCCGACCAGCAGCAACACGGCACTGCGGCCGCGGCAGCTCGACCAGCTCACGTGGCTGGGCATCGACCGCGACACGATCGCGCGCCTGGAACCCTATGTCACGCTGCTGCCCTCGCGGACGCCGGTGAACGTCAACACGGCGTCGCGCGAGGTGCTCGTGGCGGCGATCAAGGGCCTGGACCTCGCCACCGCCGAGCGGCTGATCCAGCTGCGCCAGCGCGATCCGTTCCGCACCACTGCCGCAGTCGAGGCCCAGGTGCCCAACCTCGCCCCGCTGGCGCCGGGCCACATCTCGACCGCGTCCGACTACTTCGAGGTGCGCGGCCGGCTGCGCCTGGAGGATCGCGTGCTGGAGCAGCGTTCGCTGGTGGTGCGGCGAGGCCTCGACGTGATCGTGCTGCAGCGCGAGCAGATCTCGGCCCGCGACGCATTCGGTTCATGAGGCGGGTTGCGCCCGATGCCGGGCTGTCGCGGCGCGGTTACAACGGTGCCTAAGTCATTGATTCGTGAAGGTTTGTAGCGAGCCCGCGCCTACAATGCCCCGAGCCTGATTCCCCGCCCATGTCGATCCTCGTCGTCCAGATCCCCGAGCGCACGCGGCTGCGCGCGCAAAGCCCTGTGGAGGGAGAGGGCGCGCCGTCCGGCCGCGGCACCGAGTACGCCTACGTCACCAGCCCGGACGGCCTGCTTCTCGACAAGCAGGGCGAGTGCGCCGCCGCCCTGCTGCCGCGCGCGGCGACGGTGATCGCGCAGCTCGCCGATGCGAACGTGAGCTGGCACCGCGTCACGCTGCCCAAGGCGCCGCAGGCGCGCCTGCGCGCGGCGCTGGTCGGCGTGCTGGAGGAAGCGCTGCTGGACGACGCCGATGCCGTGCACCTCGCGCTCGCGCCCGGGGCAACGCCCGGCCAGCCCACCTGGGTCGCGGCGGTCGACAAGGCGTGGCTGCGCGCCGAACTGGCGGCGCTGGAGAAGGCGGACGTTTTCGTCGACCGCGTGGTGCCTTCCTCCTGGCCCGACGACCCGCCCTCCGGCCACTTTGCCGAGACCCAGGCCGACGGCGACGGCACCACCCAGGGCATCGTGCTGCACTGGGCCCACTCCGACGGCGTGGCCGGCCTGCGACTGCAGGGCGGCCTGGTCCGTGCGCTCGTCCCGCGCCCCGCCCCGGCCGGCACCCGCTGGAGCGCGACGCCCGGCGCGGCTTCGGCCGCCGAGCAGTGGCTGGGCATGCCGATCACCGTGATGTCGCGTGCCGAGCGTTCGTTGCAGGCCGCACGCAGCCTGTGGAACCTGCGTCAGTTCGACCTCGCGCAGCGCACCCGCGGCGCGCGTGCGTTGCGCGACGGCCTGCGGCGACTGTCCAGCCCGCAGTGGCGCCCGGTGCGCTGGGGCGTGGCTGCGCTCGTGCTGGCGCAGGTGGTCGGCCTGAACCTGTGGGCCTGGCAGCAGCGCAGCACCGTCGAAGCCCGGCGGGTCGCGATCCGCAACGCCGTGAAGGCGGCGTTCCCGCGCGCCAGCGATCTCGACCTGCAGCGCGATGCGGCAGCCGTCATGCAGCGCGAGGTGCAGGCGATGCGCACGCTGGCCGGCAAGGCCGGCGACAACGACCTCGAGGTGCTGCTCGCCGCGGCCGCATCGGCCTGGCCCGGGGACCGGCCGCCGGTCGACAACCTGCGCTACGAAAACGGCCGCCTGAGCCTGGCCGCCGCGGGCTGGAGCGACCAGCAGCTGACCCAGTTCCGCAGCCTGCTGCAGCCCGCCGGCTGGCAGGTCGACGCCAGCGAGGGCCGACTGACGCTGACCCGGGCGCGCCCCGGAGGCCGCTCATGAGCGCCGCCCGCCTGACCCTGCCGCCCGCACTCGCGCAGCGGCGCACGCAGCTCCAGCAGTATTGGCGCACCCGTGCGCCGCGCGAGCGCCTGGCGCTGACGCTGATGGCGGTGGTGCTGGTCGTTGCGCTCGCCTGGCTGCTGTTCGTGCAACCGGCCTGGAGCAGCCTGCGCCAGACGCCGCAGCAGATCGACCAGCTCGACGCCCAGCTGCAGCAGATGCAGCGCCTGGCCGCCGAGGCGCAGGCGCTGCGCGGCGTGGCGGCCGTCTCCACCGCCCAGGCGACCGCGGCGCTGCGCGCCGCCACCGAGCGGCTCGGCGACAAGGGCCGGCTGTCGCTGCTCGGTGACCGCGCCACGCTGACGCTGAACGGCGCGCCGCCGGAGGCGCTGCGCGGCTGGTTGATCGAGGCGCGCAGCGCGGCGCGGGCCCGTCCGGTGGAGGCCCAGCTGACGCGTGCCGGCAACGGCTACAGCGGCTCGCTGGTCGTGCAGCTCAGTGGCGGGGCGACGCCATGATCCGGCGGCGCAAGGCCCGGGCCTGGGCCCACACCGCGGCCGCCACCGGCTGGGGTGAATCGACCTTCGCCGAACTGGCGTGGGACAAGTCGCGCGGCGCCGCGATGCGCTGGGGCATCGGCGGCGCGGTGGTGGGCGTGCTGGCCGCGCTGGTGCTGTTCGCACCGGCCGCGTGGCTGGCACGCGGCATCGCCGCCGCCACCGGCGAGCACCTGCTGCTGGCGGACGCGCGCGGCACCGTCTGGTCGGGCAGCGCCGTCGCGGTGCTGACCGGCGGGCCCGGCAGCCGCGATGCCAGCACGCTGCCCGGCCGCATCGAGTGGACGCTGGTGCCGGCCGGGTTCGGCGTCGAACTGCGTGCCCGCCAGTCCTGCTGCCTGAACGGCACCGCGGTGCTGGCGGTGCGGCCCGGCCTCGGCCGTGTGACCGTCGCGCTGAAGCCCGGCGGCGAATGGATCGGCCAGTGGCCGAGCGCCTGGCTGGGCGGGCTCGGCACGCCGTGGAACACGCTGCAGATGGGCGGATCGGTGCGGCTCAGCTCGCCCGGCCTGAGTGTCGAGTCGGTGCAGGGCCGCTGGCGCCTGAGCGGGCGGGCCGATGTCGACCTGCTGGACGTCTCCTCGCGGCTGTCGACGCTCGACACCCTGGGCAGCTACCGGCTCACCATCTCCGGCGACCCGAGCGGTGCGGCGCAGCTGAACCTGGCCACGCAGCAGGGCGCGCTGCAGTTGTCCGGCAGCGGCAGCATCGCGCCGTCCGGCGTGCGCTTCCGCGGCGAGGCGCGCGCGGGCAGCGGCGAGGAGGCGGCCCTGACCAACCTGCTGAACATCATCGGGCGGCGCGACGGCGCACGGTCCGTCATTTCGATCGGATGATCATGAACCCACGTCTGCCCCTCCGGGCCCGCAAGCGGCGCTGGCCGGCCACGCTCTCGGCGGTGCTGCTGGCCGGTGCGCTGTTGCCGCCCCCGCTGGCGGCGCAGTCGCCCGCCACGCGCTTCGCGGGCGACCCGGTGACGCTGAACTTCGTCAACGCCGACATCGAGGCGGTGTCGCGCGCGATGGGCGCGATCCTGAAGCAGCAGTTCGTCGTCGACCCGCGCGTCAAGGGCACGATCACGCTGTTCTCGGAGCAGGCGATCTCGCCGCGCGAGGCCTACCTGAACTACCTCGCCGCGCTGCGTGGCCTGGGCTTCACGGTGGTCGAGGTCGGCGGGTTGTTCAAGGTGGTACCGGAAGCCGACGCCAAGTTGCAGACCGGCACCGTCGCGATCGGCGAGACGAACCGCCGCGGCGACCAGATCCTGACCCAGATCTTCCGCCTCAACCACGAGAACGCGAACAACCTCGTGCCGGTGCTGCGCCCGCTGATCAGCCCGAACAACACGATCAACGCCAACCCGGGCAACAACTCGCTGGTCATCACCGACTACGCCGACAACCTGCAGCGCATCGCGCGCATCATCGCCGCGATGGACACGCCGGCGGCCGGCGAAGTCGAGGTGATCCCGCTGCAGCACGCAGTGGCGTCGGACCTGGCGCCGATCGTGCAGCGCCTGGCGGACGCGTCGGGCGTGGCCGCGGTGCCCGGCACGCCGGCCGGCGCCGCCGGGGCGTCGACCTCGATCCTGGTCGACCCGCGCAGCAACTCCCTGCTCGTCAAGGCCGGCAGCCCGGCGCGCATGGCGACGATCCGCTCACTGATCGAGCGGCTGGACCAGCCGCTGCAGGGCCAGGCCGCGAGCGGCAACGTCTGGGTGGTGCACCTGAAGAACGCCGACGCGACCAAGCTGGCGCAGGTGCTGCGCGCGGCCTTCACGAGCACCGGCAGCGCCGGCGGCGGCGGTTCGAGCACGCCGGCGCCGAGCCAGCCGATCGTCGCCCAGCCGCAGACCGCGGCCGCCGGCGGCGCGTCGATCCAGTCCACCAGCCCGGTCAGCGCCGGGGCCGGCCCCTCCACGGGCGGCTTCATCCAGGCCGACCCGTCGACCAACTCGCTGATCATCACCGCCGCCGAGCCGCTGTACCGGCAGGTGCGCGCGATGATCGACCAGCTCGACTCGCGGCGCGCGCAGGTCTACATCGAGAGCATGATCGTCGAGGTGTCAGGCAGCAATGCCGCGGACTTCGGCCTGCAGTGGCAAGGCCTGCTCGGCAAGGACGGCGACCGGTACGGGCTCGGCATCGGCACCAACACGACCGTCGGCGGGCCGAGCATCGTCAGCCTGTCGCAGACGCTCGCCGGCCAGGGCACGACGCTGCCCGGCGAAGGGCTGAACATCGCGCTGCTGCGCAACTACGGCGGCACCTACGCGCTCGCCGCGGTGGCGCGCGCGCTGCAGAGCCAGGCCAACACGAACATCGTCTCGACCCCGAACCTGATCACGCTGGACAACGAGGAGGCCAAGATCGTCGTCGGCGAGAACGTGCCGTTCATCACCGGCCAGTTCACCAACACCGGCACCGCAACCACCAGCCCGTTCCAGACCATCGAGCGCAAGGACGTCGGCATCACGCTGCGCATCAAGCCGCAGATCGGCGAAGGTGGGACGGTGCGCATGACGATCTACCAGGAGCAATCGGCGGTGAAGGAGACCACCGCGGCCGGCACCAGCAACGCCGGCCCGTCGACCACCAAGCGCTCGATCGAATCGACCGTGGTCGTGGACGACGGCGCGATCCTGATTCTCGGCGGCCTAATCAGCGACACCTTCACCGATTCCAAGGCCAAGGTGCCGCTGCTGGGCGACATCCCGGTGATCGGCAACCTGTTCCGCAGCGAGAAGCGCGAGAAGAACCGCAGCAACCTGATGGTGTTCCTGCGCCCGACCATCCTGCGCGACGCCGGCAGCGCCTCCAAGCTGTCGCTCGACCGCTACGACCTGATCCGCGCCAACCAGAAGGACGCGCAGCCCGCGACGCACCCGCTGATCCCGCTCAAGGACGCGCCGGTGCTGCCGCCGGTGGGTGCGTCGGCGTCGGCGTCGGCGGCGTCGGCGCCGGCGCCGGCCACGGCCGCCTCGGCACCCTAGGGAGCCGGCCATGGGCGCCCGCCATCCCCTGCCCTACGCCTTCGCGAAGGCCAACACGCTGCTGCTCGAGGACGACGGCGAGCGCCTCGTGCTGTGGGCGCCGGAAAGCGTGCCGCTCGGGCCGCTGTCCGAGGTGCTGCGCGTCTACGACGTCGACGCGCTCGAGCGCGAGGCGGCGCCGTCGCTGGCCAACCGCATCGCGGCCGCCTACGCGGGCGGCGAATCGAGCGCCGCCACCGTCGTCGGCGAGGTCGAGAGCGCGGTCGACCTGTCGCGCATGATGCAGGACCTGCCCGCCGTGGAGGACCTGCTCGAGGCGGCCAACGACGCGCCGATCATCCGCATGCTCAACGCGCTGCTCACGCAGGCGGCGAAGGACGGCGCGAGCGACATCCACATCGAGCCGTACGAGCGCAGCTCGGCGGTGCGCTTTCGCGTCGACGGCACGCTGCGCGAGGTGGTGCAGCCGAACAAGGCGCTGCACGCCGCGCTGATCTCGCGCCTGAAGATCATGGCCGAGCTGGACATCGCCGAGAAGCGCCTGCCGCAGGACGGCCGCATCTCGCTGCGCATCGGCGGCCGCGCGGTCGACGTGCGCGTCTCGACGCTGCCCTCGGCGCACGGCGAGCGTGCGGTGCTGCGCCTGCTCGACAAGGGCGAGAGCAAGTTCACGCTCGAGTCGCTCGGCATGAGCGGCGACGTGCTGGCGCGCTTCGACCGGTTGATCCAGCAGCCGCACGGCATCGTGCTCGTCACCGGGCCGACAGGCTCCGGCAAGACGACCACGCTGTACGCCTCGCTGGGCCGCATCGACACCGGCACCACCAACGTGCTGACGGTGGAGGACCCGGTCGAATACGAACTCGCCGGCATCGGCCAGACGCAGGTCAACCCGAAGATCGACCTGACCTTCGCGAAGGCGCTGCGGGCGATCCTGCGCCAGGACCCGGACGTCATCATGATCGGCGAGATCCGCGACTTCGAGACCGCGCAGATCGCGATCCAGGCCTCGCTGACGGGCCACCTGGTGCTGGCCACGCTGCACACCAACGACGCGCCGAGCGCGGTGACGCGGCTGACCGACATGGGCGTCGAGCCGTTCCTGCTCAGCTCCTCGCTGCTCGGGGTGCTGGCCCAGCGCCTGGTGCGCAAGCTGTGCCCGCACTGCAAGCGCGAGGACGAACATGGCCGCTACCGGCCGGTCGGCTGCAAGGAATGCGGCATGAGCGGCTACAAGGGGCGCACCGGCGTCTACGAGCTGATGGTCGCGGACGAGCAGGTGCGCGCGCTGATCCACGCGCGCGCAGCGGAATCGCAGCTGTTCGTTGCCGCCGAATCGGCCGGCATGCGCTCGATGCGCGAGGACGGCGAGCGCCTCGTGACCGAGGGCATCACCTCGGCCGAGGAAGTGATGCGCGTGACCCGCGAGTAGGAGGCTGCGCGCCATGCCTGCCTACCGCTTCGAAGCGCTCGACGCCGCCGGCAAGTCCACCAGCGGGCTGCTCGAGGCCGACAACGCCAAGGCCGCGCGCGCCCAGCTGCGCGCGCAGGCGCTGGTGCCGCTGGAGGTCTCGCAGGTCGCCGGCGCCTCGGCCGGCGGCGGGCGCAGCTTCGCGCGGCGTGTCTTCACGAGCACCGGCCTGACGGTCTGGACGCGCCAGCTGGCCGGGCTGGTCGGCTCCGGCCTGCCGCTCGAACGCGCGCTGACCGCGCTGGCCGACGAGGCCGAGGACAACCGCCAGCGCGAGCTGGTCGCCCATCTGCGCAGCGAGGTCAACGCCGGTTCGCCGTTCGCGCGCGCGCTGGCCAGCGTGCCGCGCGAGTTCGACGACGTGTACCGCGGCGTGGTCGCCGCCGGCGAGGCCAGCGGCGCGCTCGGCCCGGTGCTGGAGCGCCTCGCCGACGACCTGGAGGAACGCCAGGCGCTGCGCGCCAAGCTGATCGGCGCCACGCTGTACCCCGCGATCGTCTCGCTGATCGCCGTCGTCATCGTGGTCTTCCTGGTCACCTACGTGGTGCCGCAGGTGGCCTCGGTGTTCACCAGCTCGAAGCGTGCGCTGCCGGCGCTGACGGTGGCGATGCTCGCGATCAGCGGCTTCCTGCGCCAGTGGGGCTGGCTGCTGGTGCTCTCGGTCGTCGGCGGCGTCGGCGCCCTGCTGTACATGCTGCGCAACGAGGCCTTCCGCGAGCGCTTCGACGCGGCCTGGCTCGGCCTGCCCCTGATCGGCAAGCTCTCGCGCGGCTACAACGCCGCCCGCTTCGCCGGTACGCTGGCGATGCTCGCCGGTGCCGGCGTGCCGATCCTGAAGGCGCTGCAGGCGGCCGCCGAGACGCTGTCCAACCGGGCGATGCGCGCCGACGCGATGGACGCGCTGGTGCGGGTGCGCGAGGGCGCCCCGCTCGCCTCCGCGCTGGCGGGCAAGAAGCGCTTCCCCGGCATCCTCGCGATGTTCTCGCGCCTGGGCGAGCAGACCGGCCAGCTGCCGCTGATGCTCGAGCGCGCCGCGCGCCAGCTGGGCGGCGAGGTGCAGCGCCGCGCGCTGCAGATGGCAACCATCCTCGAGCCACTGCTGATCGTCGCGATGGGCGGCGTGGTGATGCTGATCGTGCTGGCCGTGCTGCTGCCGATCATCCAGCTCAACACCTGGGTGAAGTAGAGCCCCCCAGTCGCTTCGCTCCTGCCCCCGAGGGGCGCCGTCCGGCTTGGGACGGCCCGGCGCCGGACAGATCGGCCCCCCAGTCGCTTCCCTCCTGCCCCCGAGGGGCGCCGTCCGGCTTTGGACGGCCCAAGCCGGACGCTGAACCTCTGGCACGCAACGTGCATCGAACTACCCCGGGATTGGGGTTTTGTTCGATGTCTTCGCTGTGGCACGCTTTGCTTGAATAGAGTCGTGTTTCAGTGGCAACGGAGGATTGGATGACCGCGTCGAAGGACCTGGTAACCCTGCCGCGCAACGGCCTTCCGATCGCGCAGATGCGCAGCGTCTACCGCGTCGGCGATGTCGAGCGCCGCCTCGACAAGCTGCCGCCGAAGGAACACGAAAGCCTGCGCTCCACCTACGAGCGCATGATCGAGAAGGGCCCCGAGCGCTTCCAGGTCAAGCCCGCCGGCCTGCCGGTGATGGACCACCTGTACGACGACCTGCCCAACTTCACCGAGGTGCTCGACGACGTGCGCCGCCAGCTCGCGCTGTGCGAGGACAGCCGCGACGCGCTGGAGATCACGCCGCTGCTGCTGCTCGGCCCGCCCGGGGTCGGCAAGACACACTTCGCGCGCGCGCTCTCGCAGCTGCTCGGTACCGGCATGGGCTTCATCTCGATGAGCTCGATGACCGCCGGCTGGGTGCTGTCCGGCGCCTCGAGCCAGTGGAAGGGAGCCCGGCCCGGCAAGGTATTCGAGACGCTGGTCGACGGTCAGTACGCCAACCCGGTGATGGTGGTCGACGAGATCGACAAGGCGGGCGGCGAGCATGCCTACGACCCGCTCGGCGCGCTGTACAGCCTGCTCGAGCACGACACCGCGCACACGTTCACCGACGAGTTCGCCGAGGTGCCCATCGACGCCAGCCAGCTGATCTGGGTCGCCACGGCGAATGACGCGCGGAGCATTCCCGACCCGATCCTGAACCGGATGAACGTCTACGAGGTGCAGGCGCCGGACCCCGACGCGGCGCGCCGCATCGCGGCCAAGCTGTACCGCGGCATCCGCGCCGAGCACGACTGGGGCTCTCGATTCGAGGCGGAGCCGCGCGCCGACGTGCTGGACCGGCTGGCCGAGGTAGCGCCGCGCGAGATGCGGCGCGCCTGGATGACCGCGTTCGGCAACGCCAAGCTCGACCGGCGCGACCACATCCTGACCTGCGACCTGCCCGAGGCCGGGCATCGCAGGG
Organism: Piscinibacter sp.; assembly: GCA_019635485.1. GTDB lineage: Bacteria > Pseudomonadota > Gammaproteobacteria > Burkholderiales > Burkholderiaceae_C > Piscinibacter. Next base: position 100,665 of record JAHBZL010000002.1, read on the forward strand.
CGTCCATGGGCTTCGTGCAGTGACGCGGCAACCGCGACGGCGCGGCGCCGCGCCCGCAACATCCGTCGCGGGAGCGGGCGCTCACAACGCTGTGGCCCGCGGCCAGTAAGAATCTCAGGGCATCTCGCATCCGTCGGCCTCGGCCGGCTCGATGCGATCGTGGTCGCTACAAAGGAAACGCGCGACGAAATGCCGGTGCGACACGGGGCAGCGATGCTGACGCTCCCGAACCTGCCCCACCCCGGCCATGACCCCGCAACAGATCGAACTCATCCGCCGCAGCCACGCGCTGATCGCGCCGCAGGCGGAACGCGCCGGGACGTTGTTCTACCACCACCTCTTCACCCTCGCGCCGGCGCTGCAGCCGCTGTTCATCGGCGACATCCGCCAGCAGTCGGCCCGGCTGATGCAGATGATCGGTGCCGCCGTCGGCCTGCTGGACCGCCCGCAGGAACTGCTGCCGGTGCTGGCCCACCTCGGTGCGCGCCACGCCGGCTACGGCGTGCAGGCGCGGGACTATCAGGTGGTCGGCGTCGCGCTGCTCGAGACGCTGCAGGAAGCCCTGGACGCGGCGTTCGACAGCGAGACCCGGGCGGCCTGGACGGCGATGTACGCCCTGGTCAGCACGACGATGATCGCCGCCGCGCACGCCGAATCGGCGCCGCAAACGGCCTGACTTCCGCGCGCGCCGGTGCCGGACTGCCCCGGCTCAGCGCGCCAGCAGCTCGTGCACGCGGCCGACCAGGTCGTCGCGCGCGAACGGCTTGTCCAGGCTGCCGCAGCGCGACTCGGCCAGGAATTGCTCGGCGCCGGGCGACAGCGTGTCGCCGGTCACGAAGAGCATGCGCCGGGCGAGCGCGGGCTGCCGCTCGCGCACCGCCCGCCACAGGCCGGCACCGTCCATGTCGGGCATGCGCAGGTCCGAGACGATCGCATCGAACCGTGCCTCGCCGAGCAGTTCCAGCGCCACCGCGCCGGACTCCGCGGTCGCCACCTCGAAGCCCGCCCCTTCCAGCATGGCCCGCATCAGGTCGGCCAACTCGGGTTCGTCGTCGACCACCAGCAGGCGCGCGGCCGTGGCCTCCTCGCTCGGCGCGAGCCGCCCCGGCTCGGTGGCGGCATCGCGTTCGCCGCTGATCGGCAGGCTGAGCCGGAACACCGCCCCGCCCTGGCTGGACTCCAGGCCGAGCTCGCCGCCGTGCTCGCGCACCAGCGAACGCGACACCGCCAGGCCGAGCCCGGTGCCCAGCCCTTCCGGCTTGGTGGTGAAGAACGGCTCGAAGATCTTCTCGCGCAGCGCCGCCGCGATGCCCGGCCCGCTGTCGGCCACGCGCAGCCAGACCCGCGGCTCACGGTTGTCGCGCCGCGCCTCGACGCCGGTGCTGACCCGCACGCGGCGCTCCGCGCCCGCCTGCGGCTCCTGCGCCGCCAGCGCCTGCTGTGCATTGACCAGCAGGTTCAGCACCACCTGGCCGATCTGGTCCGCATCGGCCCGCACTTCGGGCAGGTCCGCGGCGAGTTCGACCTGCAGCTCGACGCCGTGGCTGCGGAAGGTGTAGGCCAGCATCTCGGTCGCCGCCCGCGCGAGGTCGTTGAGCTGCACGCTGCGCCGCTCGGGCGGCTTCTGGCGCGCCATGTTCAGGAAGGTGCGCACGATGCGGCCGCAGCGTTCGGCCGCCTCCCGGATGCGCTGCGCATCGGCGCGCAGCGCCGGCGCGTCGACGCACTTCTCCTCCAGCAGGCTGGCGCGGCCCATCACGATCGCCAGCGGGTTGTTCAGCTCGTGCGCGACGCCGGCCAGCAGGCTGCCCATGGCGCCGAGCTTCTCGCTCTGGCGCAGCGCCTCGCGCTGCTGCTCGATCTGCTGCGCGGCGGCGCGCCGCTCGGACAGGTCGGTCATCGAGGCGGTGAAGTGCGCCGCATGGCCCACCGCCTCGGTGCGCCACAGCACCATCTCGACCGGGAACTCGGTGCCGTCCGCGCGCAGCGCCATCATCTCGACACGCCGGCCCAGCAGGCGCGGCGCCTGGCCGGTGCGCATGCGCTGCATGCCGGCTTCGTGGCCGGCACGGAAGCGCTGCGGCACGATCACGTCGCCGACGGCCTGCCCGAGCACCGCCTCGCGCGTGCGGCCGAACATCGCCTCGGCCGCGCGATTGAACTCGACGATGCGGCCCTCGGCATCGGTGGCCACGATGGCCGCCAGCGCGTTGTCGACGATCGCCGACTTGAACGCCTCCTGCTGGCGCTCGCGCCGCTGCAGTTCGCGCTGGCGCCGGAAGGTCTCGCCGACCGCATCCAGCCAGGGCTGCCAGCGCGCGCCCAGCGTCGGCGCCGGCGCATCCTCGCGCTGCGACAGCGCACGCAGGTAGGCCAGCACGTGCAGCGCGGGGTCGACGAAGTTGCGCGACACCAGCCACTGCCCGGCGACGAACATGGTCAGCAGCGCCAGGCCGATCAGCGCGTTGGGCAGCAGCGCCGGCAGCGCGCGCGTGGTCAGCGTGCTCTCCGGCACCACGCTGACGAAGGCCCAGGGCGAGTCGCGGCGCGCCACCGCGGAGATCACCCAGCCGTCGTGGTGCAGCGCCGCGCCGTTGGCGCGCAGCGCCGCGTCGACCTGCGCGATCCCGACGCCGGCCGGCAGGCGGTCCGCCAGCGCGCTGGCGACGACGCGGTTGCCCTGCCCGGCCCCGCCCGGCGCGGTCAGCGGCTGCGCCGAATCGGCCAGCACCTGGTGCTGCTCGTCGACGATCCAGTCGCGGGCCGCGGCATCGCTCCAGCGCCCGATGCGCTCCTGCAGCTCGTCCAGCCGCACGTCGACCGAGACCTCGCCGACATGCTCGCCGCGCACGAAGACATAGGCGCTGTGCGAGACGACCAGCGCGCCGTGCAGCTGGCTGGTGTACGGCGGGCCCCACTTGGAACGCTCGAAGGGGCGCGCCTCCAGCCGTTGCCGCGAGCGCTGCGTGGCCTGCGCACGCAGTGGCGCGATCGCCGTCAGCGACGGCACGCCCAGCGTCTCGACGATGCGCCCGGTGCCGATCCACGGGTAGCCGAACGAGGTGTTCAGGTCGGTGCCGGCGAACCAGGTCGCCTCGAAGGCCGGCGTGCGGCGGTGCACCACGCGCGCCTGGCTGACGAAGGCCTGCGCACGCCGCAGCCAGACCTCCGGCGGCGGGGAGCCATCCGGCGGCGCCCACCAGACCTGGCCGAACCGGTCGCGCTGCGCCGGGGTGGCCGGGTCGATCGACCACCCGTCCGGCTGCCCGTGCACCCAGCGGCGCTGCAGCGCGGCGCGCAGACCCGGCCCGCTGTCCGGCGGCTCGTCCCACTGGGTCTCGAGCAGCACGCGCAGGTCGTTGACATGCTCGACCGCCGGCCGCACCAGCTCGGCCAGTTCCTGCGCGCGCTCGTCGACCCGCCGCTCGAGCTGCGCCTGGGCGTCCGCGCGCAGCTGGCGCAGCTGCAGCATGGTCAGCACCAGCAGCAGCAGCAGCACCGGCACCACCAGCAGCCACATCAGGCGGCGCGTGGCACCGCGCGTCGCGGCGGCCGGGTCGCGCAGTTCGGTCATTCAGCCCTCGGGCCGCCGGGTCCGGCGGTCGATCGCGCGCGAGGCGGCAGGCCGGGCAGGAAGGGGCCCGCGCCGATGCATGTCACGCCGGCACGAACACGTAGCCGACGTTGCGCACCGTCTTCAGCACCTCGGGCTTGTCGGGGTTGCGCTCGATCTTGCGGCGCAGGCGCATCACGCGCAGGTCGATCGAGCGATCGAACACGTCCCAGCCGCGGTTGTGCGCCTGCTCCATGATCTGGTCGCGGTTCAGCGGCCGGTTCGGGTGGCGCGCGAACAGCGCGAGCAGGTCGAACTCGGCGGCGCTGATCTCGATCTCCGCCCCTTCGGCGCCGAACAGGCGGCGCTGGTCCAGGTCCAGCGTGCAGGCGCCAAAGCGCACGCGGCGCGTCGGCGGCTCGGCCGGCACGGTGGGCACCGGTGGCGGTGGCGCCGACAGCCGGCGCTGCAGCGCGCGCACGCGCGCCAGCAGCTCGCGCAGCTCGAAGGGCTTGGGCACGTAGTCGTCGGCGCCGAGTTCCAGCCCGACGATCCGGTCGACCGACTCGCCGGCGGTCGTCAGCATCATCAGCCCGACATGCGGGTGCGCCTCGCGCAGCCAGCGCGCCAGCGACAGACCGTTCTCGCCGGGCATGTTGATGTCCAGGATGGCCAGCGCCGGCACGGCCTGCGCGATCAGCAGGCGCGCCGCGGCGGCGTCGCTGGCCTGGCGGACGTCGAAGCCGTGGCGCCCGAAGTACTCCGCCAGCAGCTGGCGCAGCTCCGGTTCGTCGTCGACGACGAGCAGCTGGAACAGGGGGTCGGCGGAGGAGCTCACGGACATGGCGGCGAGGTTCGGCGACGGTGGCCGATGATATCGACGCGCGCCATCGTGGCGCCGCCGGGTTTCAGCCCCGCTTCGCGACCGGGCGGCCGTGTTTCATCGGTTTCAGCGGCGGCGCCGCGGGCAGGTCCTCGGCGAAGCACTCGCTGCGGAACACCAGCGGCTCGGTCAGCGCGAAATCCTGGCGGCGGCGCTGCGGCGCGCCGGCCAGGCGCTGCGCCAGCGCGACCCAGCCGAGCGACAGCGGACGGGTGAGGGCAAGCAGCTGGGTCATCGCAGGCTCCTGGGTGGCGTCGAGAGGCGTTCATCGTCGCCGCCGCCTGTTTCGTGCCTGCGTCAGCCCCCGGTCGACATGTTTCATTCGTTGCGCGCTGGCTATCATGGCCCTCATGCCGGTCAGCCTGGAAGGTCAGCTCGTCGTCGCGATCTCCTCGCGCGCCCTGTTCGACTTCGAGGAGGAGAACCGCGTCTTCGAGGCGAGCGACGACCGCGCCTACATGCAGCTGCAGTTCGAGCGCCTCGAGCTGGCCGCGAAGCCCGGCGTGGCGTTCTCGCTGGTCAACAAGCTGCTCGCGTTCAACACCGCGGCGCCCCGCGTCGAGGTGGTGATCCTGTCGCGCAACGACCCGGTGTCCGGCATGCGTGTGTTCCGCTCGGCGCAGCACTTCGGGCTGCCGATCCAGCGCGGTGTGTTCACGCGCGGCCAGCCGCCCTGGCGCTACCTGAAGCCGCTGGCGGCCAACCTGTTCCTGTCGACCAACGAGGCGGATGTGCGCTCCGCGCTGGGCGCGGGCGTGCCGGCGGCGCGGGTCTACCCGCAGTCGGCGCGCGCCTCCGACAGCCACCCCGACGAGGTGCGCATCGCCTTCGACGGCGATGCCGTGCTGTTCTCCGACGAGGCCGAGCGCGTGTTCCAGGCCGCCGGGCTGGACGCCTTCCAGACCCACGAGCGCGACCGTGCGGCCACGCCGCTCGCGCCCGGGCCGTTCAAGCCGCTGCTGGAGGCGCTGCACCGCCTGCAGCGCGAACCCGCCCGCCACATGCGCATCCGCACCGCACTGGTCACCGCGCGCAGCGCGCCGGCGCACGAACGCGCGATCCGCACGCTGATGGACTGGCGCATCGAGATCGACGAGGCGATGTTCCTCGGCGGCCTGGCCAAGGGCGAGTTCCTGCGCGAGTTCGAGCCCGACTTCTTCTTCGACGACCAGACCGGCCACATCGAGAACGCCGTGCTGCACGTGCCGGCCGGCCACGTGGCGGCGGGCATCGCCAACGGTTGATCGAAGGCTCAGCCGTGCACGTGCTGGCGCAGCGCCGGCAGATCCAGCACGCGCACGCCGCCGTACTCGATGCGGATCAGCCCCTCGGCCTGCAGCGAGCGCAGCGCCTCGTTGACGCGCTGGCGCGACAGCCCGACGAGGTAGCCCAGCTCCTGCTGCGTGATGCGCAGCAGCGTACCGACGCCCGGGTACAGCACCGGATGGAACAGCGCGGCGAGGTTGCGGGCAACGCGCGTGTCCGGGTCGTTCAGGCGGTCGATCTCGCGCGCCGCGATGAACTGGCCGAGCCGCTCGTTCAGCTGGTTCATCACGTAGCGGTTGAACGGGATGCTGCGCTCGAGCAGCCAGTGGAAGGTCTCGATGCCGAGCCCGGCCACCACGCTCTTGCGCAGCGGCTGCACGTTGTAGCGGTAGATCTCGCGCTTGAGCAGCGTGCCCTCGCCGAACCAGCCGCCCGGCGGCATGCCGGTGAAGGTGATCGCGAAGCCGAGCGAGCTGTCGTTGCTCATCTTCAGCAGCCCGTCGAGCAGACCGAACCAGTAGTTGGCCTGGCGTCCGATCTTGCAGACATAGTCGCCCGGATGCGCCTCCACCACCTGCAGGTCCGCGACGGCGCGGCCGCGCTGCGCCGCATCGAGCAGTTCCAGCCAGGGCACCATCGCCAGTTCGTCCTTGTCGGGCGCACGGGCGCGCTGGCGCAGCGGGGCGGCACGGGCGTCCAGTGCGGCGGGATCGGCCATCGAAGCGGGGCTTGACCAGGGTCAGGGAGAGGTTTTCCCAGGGGAAAGTCCCCTCGGGGCTGTCCCTTAGATTGTCGTCAGAACGACAACACGGCGTCAAACTTCTTTCTAGCATCCGGGCATCGCGAGGAGACCAGCGGTGCAGACAACCTTTCCCCGGCTCCTGCTCGAACATGCCCGGCAGCGCCCCGACGCGCCGGCGCTGCGCGAGAAGGTCTACGGCATCTGGCAGACGCTCACGTGGGCGCAGCTGGCGCAGCTGGTGCGCGAGCTGGCCGGCGGGCTGGCGGCCGCGGGCCTGAAGCGCGACGACCACCTGGTCGTGATCGGCGACAACCGGCCGCGCCTGTACGCCACGATGCTTGCCGCGCAGGCGCTCGGTGCCGTGCCGATCCCGCTGTACCAGGACGCCGCGGCGGCCGAGTTCACCTTCCCGATCAACAACGCCGACGTACGCTTCGCCGTCGTCGAGGACCAGGAGCAGGTCGACAAGCTGCTCGAGCTGCGCGAGCAGTGCCCGCAGCTCGCGGCCATCTGGTACGACGACCCGCGCGGCCTGCGCAACTACAGCGAACCCGGGCTCGCCGGGCTGGACGTGCTGATCGAGCAGGGCCGCGCCCACGCGCAGGCCAACCCGGGTTTCTTCGACGCCGTGGTCGCGCAGGCCGCGCCGACCGACGTAGCCGCGATGTTCTTCACCTCAGGCACGACGGGCCATCCGAAAGGCGTGGTGCACACGCATTTCACGCTGCTGGACCGCGCCCGCGCCGGGGCCGAGTTCGACAAGCTGACCGAGCGCGAGGAGGTGCTGGCCTACCTGCCGCCGGCCTGGATCGGCCAGAACATCTTCAGCTACGCGCAGTGGCTGGCCTGCGGCTACGTGGTCAACTGCCCGGAGTCGGCTGCGACGGTGACGATCGACCTGAAGGAGATCGGGCCGACCTACTACTTCGCGCCGCCGCGGGTCTTCGAAGGGCTGCTGACCAGCGTGATGATCCGCATGGAGGATGCGAGCCGCCTCAAGCGGGCCCTCTTCCATCACTACATGGCGCTGGCGCGCCGCGTCGGTCCGGCGCGGATGGATGGCGCCCCGGTCGGCACGCTGGACCGGCTGCGCTACGCGATCGGCAACCTGCTGATCTACGGCCCGCTGCGCAACACGCTCGGCCTGTCGCGCGTGCGCGTGGCCTACACGGCCGGCGAGGCGATCGGGCCGGACCTGTTCACCTTCTACCGCTCGATCGGGATCAACCTGAAGCAGCTCTACGGTTCGACCGAAACCGCCGTGTTCGTCTGCCTGCAGCCCGACAACGAGGCCAAGGCCGACACGGTGGGCGTGCCGATCGCCGGGGTCGAGGTGAAGCTCACCGACAGCGGCGAGATCCTGATCCGCTCGCCCGGCCTGCTGAAGGAGTACTACAAGAACCCGCAGGCCACGGCCGAGGTGCTCGACAGCGCCGGCTGGTACCACACCGGCGATGCCGGCTTCCTGGATGCCGGCGGGCACCTGAAGATCATCGACCGCGCCAAGGACGTCGGGCGCCTCGCCGACGGCTCGCTGTTCGCGCCGAAGTACGTCGAGAACAAGCTGAAGTTCTTCCCGCACATCAAGGAGGCGGTCGCGTTCGGCGACCGCCGTGACCGGGTCTGCGCGTTCATCAACATCGACTTCGAGGCCGTGGGCAACTGGGCCGAGAAGCGCAACCTGCCCTACGCCGGCTACACCGACCTGGCCGGCAAGCCCGAGGTCTACGACCTGGTGCGCGAATGCGTCCAGAAGGTCAATGCGGACCTGGCGGCCGACGAGAAGCTGGCCGGCGGCCAGATCAGCCGCTTCCTGATCCTGCACAAGGAACTCGACGCCGACGACGGCGAGCTGACCCGCACGCGCAAGGTGCGGCGCGGCCACATCGGCGAGAAGTACCAGGTGCTGGTCGATGCGCTGTACGGCGGCCGCACCGAGCAGTTCATCGAGACGCAGGTCAGGTTCGAGGACGGCCGCTCCGGCGTGGTCGCGGCGACGTTGAAGATCGTCGACGCCGCGACCTTCCCGACCCTGCGGAAGGCCGCCTGACCATGACGGACCGCAAGATCGGCGAGGTCATCCTCGACGTGCGCAACATCAGCCTGCGCTTCGGCGGCGTGAAGGCGCTGACGGACATCAGCTTCGACGTGCGCGAGCACGAGGTGCGGGCGATCATCGGGCCGAATGGCGCCGGCAAGAGCTCGATGCTGAACTGCATCAACGGCGTCTACGCGCCGCAGGAAGGCGCGATCACGCTGCGTGGGCAGACCTTCAAGCACATGAACTCGCGCCAGGTCGCGGAGATGGGCATCGCGCGCACCTTCCAGAACCTGGCGCTGTTCAAGGGCATGAGCGTGCTGGACAACATCATGACCGGGCGCAACCTGCGCATGAAGACCAACCTGTTCCAGCAGGCGATCCGCTGGGGCGCGGCCGAGCGCGAGGAACTCGCGCACCGCGAGGTGGTCGAGAAGATCATCGACTTCCTCGAGATCCAGGCCTACCGCAAGACGCCGGTCGGCCGCCTGCCCTACGGGCTGCAGAAGCGTGTCGACCTCGGCCGCGCGCTGGCGATGGAGCCGGCCGTGCTGCTGCTGGACGAGCCGATGGCCGGCATGAACGTCGAGGAGAAGCAGGACATGAGCCGCTTCATCCTGGACGTCAACGACGAGTACGGCACGACGATCGTGCTGATCGAGCACGACATGGGTGTCGTGATGGACATCTCCGACCGGGTCGTGGTGCTCGACTACGGTCGCAAGATCGGCGACGGCACGCCCGACGAGGTGCGCCGCAATCCGGACGTGATCAGCGCCTACCTCGGAACGAGCCACTGATGCCGAACAACGCGACAGGCCTGGCGCCGGTCCGCCCCCAAGCGGGCCCGATCCCCTCGGGGGATCGTTCGGCGTACCCGACGAACGAGGGGTGGACATAACCATGGGCTTCTTCCTCGAGACCCTGATCGGCGGCCTGATGGCCGGCATGCTGTACTCGCTGATCGCGCTGGGCTTCGTGCTGATCTTCAAGGCCAGCGGCGTGTTCAACTTCGCGCAGGGCGCGATGGTGCTGTTCGCGGCGCTCGCGATGGCGCGCTTCTCGGAGTGGATCCCGAAGGGGCTCGGCCTGGAAAGCAAGCTGCTCGGCAACCTGCTCGCATTCGCGGCGGCGCTGGCAGTGATGGTCGCGGCCGCGTGGCTGATCGAGCGGCTGGTGCTGGGCAAGCTCGTCAACCAGGAAGGCATCACGCTGCTGATGGCCACGCTGGGCATCACCTACTTCCTCGACGGCTTCGGGCAGACCCTGTTCGGCAGCGACATCTACAAGATCGACGTCGGCCTGCCCAAGGACCCGCTGTTCCTGTTCGAAAACGTGTTCCAGGGCGGCGTGCTGGTCGGCAAGGAGGACCTGTACGCGGCGGTCATCGCCGCCGCGCTGGTCGCGCTGCTCAGCCTGTTCTTCCAGAAGACGGCCACCGGCCGGGCGCTGCGCGCGGTGGCCGACGACCACCAGGCCGCGCAGTCGATCGGCATCCCGCTGTCGCGCATCTGGGTGATCGTCTGGAGCGTCGCCGGCTTCGTCGCGCTGGTGGCCGGCATCATCTGGGGCAGCAAGCTGGGCGTGCAGTTCTCGCTCTCGCTGGTGGCGCTGAAGGCGCTGCCGGTGGTGATCCTCGGCGGGCTGACCTCGGTGCCCGGCGCGATCATCGGCGGGCTGATCATCGGTGTCGGCGAGAAGCTTTCCGAGGTCTACATCGGCCCGCTGTTCGGCGGCGGCATCGAGATCTGGTTCGCCTACGTGCTGGCGCTGGTCTTCCTGCTGGTGCGGCCGCAAGGGCTGTTCGGCGAGAAGATCATCGATCGCGTATGACGCCTGCGAGCCGCTGAGGACGACCCATGCTCTACCGCGAAAACGGCCAGTTCAAGACCAGCTACCGCGCCGACCAGGCGGTGTTCCCGATCGCGCAGGACCGCATCGCGATCGCCGCGCTGCTGGCGATCGCCGTCGTGGTGGTGCCGCTGGCGGCACCGGAGTACCTGTTCCGCGCGATCCTGATCCCGTTCCTGATCCTGTCGCTGGCGGCGCTCGGGCTGAACATCCTGGTCGGCTACTGCGGGCAGATCTCGCTGGGCACCGGCGCCTTCATGGCAGTGGGCGCATACGCGGCCTACAACTTCCAGGTGCGCATCGAGGGCATGCCACTGATCGCCGCGCTGCTGCTGGGCGGCCTGTGCTCGACGGCGGTCGGCGTGCTGTTCGGCATCCCGTCGCTGCGCATCAAGGGCCTGTACCTCGCGGTCGCGACACTGGCGGCGCAGTTCTTCACCGACTGGGCCTTCCTGCGCATCAAGTGGTTCACGAACGACTCGGCCTCCGGTTCGGTCAGCGTCGCCGGGCTTCAGGTGTTCGGCCTGCCGATCGAGACGCCGGTGCAGAAGTACCTGTTCTGCCTGGCGTTCCTGGCGGTGTTCGCGCTGCTGGCGAAGAACCTGGTGCGCGGGCACATCGGCCGCGAATGGATGGCGATCCGCGACATGGACGTGGCCGCCGCGGTGATCGGCATCCGCCCGGTGTACGCCAAGCTGACCGCGTTCGCGGTCAGCTCGTTCATCGTCGGCGTGGCCGGGGCGCTGTGGGGCTTCGTGCACCTGGGCTCGTGGGAGCCGGCGGCGTTCAACATCGACCGCTCGTTCCAGCTGCTGTTCATGGTCATCATCGGCGGGCTCGGATCCATCATGGGCAGCTTCTTCGGCGCCGCGTTCATCGTCGTGCTGCCGATCGTGCTGGACAACCTGCCCTACTGGTTCGGCATCCCGATCGACACCGCGCTCGCCTCGCACCTGACCTTCATGATCTTCGGCGCGCTGATCGTCTTCTTCCTGATCGTCGAGCCGCACGGCCTGGCCCGCCTGTGGTCGATCGGCAAGGAGAAGCTGCGCCTTTGGCCCTTCCCGCATTGACATGACTCCCCCCCGAAGCGCCTGCGGCGCTCCCCCCCGGGGGGGCGCCGCCAGCGGACCGGCGAAGCCGGCTCCGCGGCGACCGCTTGGATCGGTTCGAGCGACGCGGCGGGCTCTGTGCTTCGGCGCCGCGCCTCACCTGTTTTCACCACGCACCGACGAGTGCTCTTTCCAACCCTGGAGGCAGACATGAAGTTGAAGTCCCTTGCATCGGCCGCGGTCCTCGCGGCGGCCGGCCTGGCCGGCCTGGCCACGAGCACCGCCTTCGCGCAGGCGAAGGAGCAGTTCTTCCCGGTGCTCGTCTACCGCACCGGCGCCTACGCGCCGAACGGCATCCCGTTCGCCAACGGCTACGTCGACTACCTGAAGCTCGTCAACGCCAACGGCGGCATCAACGGCGTGAAGGTGACCTTCGAGGAATGCGAGACCGGCTACGCCACCGACAAGGGCGTCGAGTGCTACGAGCGCCTGAAGGGCAAGGGCACCGGCGCCACGGTGTTCCAGCCGCTGTCCACCGGCATCACCTTCGCGCTGACCGAGAAGGCGCCGGGCGACAAGATCCCGCTGATCACCTCCGGCTACGGGCGCAGCGAGAGCGCCGACGGCGGCGTCTTCAAGTGGAACTTCCCGCTGGTGGGCACCTACTGGGTGGCCGCCGACATCCTGGTGCAGCACGTCGGCAAGAAGGAAGGCGGGCTGGACAAGCTCAAGGGCAAGAAGATCGCGCTGGTCTACCACGACAGCCCGTACGGCAAGGAGCCGATCCCGCTGCTGCAGGAGCGCGCCAAGATGCACGGCTTCGACCTGCAGCTGCTGCCGGTGACGCACCCGGGCGTCGAGCAGAAGGCGACCTGGCTGCAGATCCGCCAGAGCCGGCCCGACTACGTGTTCCTGTGGGGCTGGGGCGTGATGAACTCGACCGCCGTCAAGGAGGCCGTGGCCACCGGTTACCCGCGCGAGAAGATGTACGGTGTCTGGTGGGCCGGCGCCGAGCCGGACGTGAAGGACGTCGGCGACGCCGCCAAGGGCTACAACGCGCTGGCGCTGCAGCACGGTGCCGAGCCGAACTCGAAGATCGTCAAGGAGGTGCTCGACAAGGTGCACGCCAAGGGCCAGGGCACCGGGCCGAAGGAAGAGGTCGGGCAGGTGCTGTACATGCGCGGGCTGTCCGCCGCGATGCTCGCCGTCGAGGGCGTCAAGCGTGCGCAGGAGCGCTTCGGCAAGGGCAAGGTGATGACCGGCGAGCAGGCGCGCTGGGGCTACGAGAACCTCGCGCTCGACCAGAAGAAGCTCGACAGCCTCGGCTTCGCCGGCGTGATGCGGCCGGTGTCCACCTCCTGCGTCGACCACATGGGCGCGGCCTGGGCACGCATCCACACCTGGGACGGCAGCAAGTGGAACTTCACGTCCGACTGGTACCAGGCCGACGAATCCATCCTGAAGCCGATGGTCAAGGCGGCGGCGGACAAGTACGCGGGCGAGAAGAAGCTGACGCGGCGCACGCCGGAGGACTGCCAGTCCTGACCCACCCCCCGGAGCGGCTCACGCCGCTCCCCCCTCGAGGGGGGCGCCGCCGGCGGACCGGCGTAGCCGGATCCGCGGCCGCCGCTTGATCGGACCGAGACTCTATGAGCCAGATCTTTCTGAACGTCAACGGCATCGAGGTCATCTACAACCACGTGATCCTGGTGCTCAAGGGCGTCTCGCTGCAGGTGCCGGAGGGCCGCATCGTGGCGCTGCTCGGTGGCAACGGGGCGGGCAAGACGACGACGCTGCGCGCCGTCTCGAACCTGCTGGCCGGCGAGCGCGGCGAGGTCACCAAGGGCTCGATCGAGCTGCGCGGCGAGCGCATCGAGAAGCTCTCGACGGCCGAGATGGTCGAGCGCGGCGTGATCCAGGTGATGGAGGGCCGGCACTGTTTCGCGCACCTGACGATCGAGGAGAACCTGCTGACCGGCGCCTACACCCGGCGCGACGGCAAGGCCGCAGTCGAGCAGACGCTGGAGAAGGTCTACAACTACTTCCCGCGCCTGAAGACGCGGCGCGGTTCGCAGGCCGCCTACACCTCCGGCGGCGAGCAGCAGATGTGCGCGATCGGCCGTGCGCTGATGGCGAACCCGAAGATGGTGCTGCTGGACGAACCCTCGATGGGGCTGGCCCCGCAGATCGTCGAGGAGGTGTTCGAGATCGTGAAGGACCTGAACCAGCGCGAGAAGGTCACCTTCCTGCTCGCCGAACAGAACACCAACATCGCGCTGCGCTACGCCGACTACGGCTACATCCTGGAGAACGGCCGCATCGTGATGGACGGCGAGGCCAAGGCGCTGCGCGAGAACGAGGACGTCAAGGAGTTCTACCTCGGCATGGGCGGCGGCGACCGCAAGAGCTTCCGCGACGTGAAGAGCTACAAGCGGCGCAAGCGCTGGCTGGCGTGAAGGAACGGGCATGCGACACCCTGCGTCGATCTGCCGTCTGCGGGACGAGCGCCGGGCCGCTCCCAAGCCGGCCCGCGCCCCCGTGGGGGGCCGGCCGGCGCACTCGACGGACGGGGGGCTGTCATGAGCGACGACGTCTTCGCGCCCCCGCCCTTCAAGCCGGACGAGGCGCTGCAGCGCGCGCGGCGCGATCTGCGCGAGCTCGGGCTGACCGAGCGCGAGGGTCGCTTCGAGCGCCGCGGGCAGGCCATCGCCCGCGTCGCGGTCGACGGCGCGGCGCTGAAGGCCGCGATCGTCAAGCGCCCCGGCCGCAGCCCGGAATGGACCGAGAAGACGCTGCGCGACAACGCCGCGCTGCGCGACTTCGTGGCCGACCTGAAGAAGAAGCTCTCGACCTGGAGCGACCGCGATGAGTGAGCATTTCGACGCGCTGGAGACCCGCGAGCCGGCGCTGCGCGAGGCCGCGCTGATGGCCGCGCTGCCGCAGCAGGTGCGCTGCGCCCAGGAGAGCGAGGCCTTCGGCGAGCTGCTGGCCGGGGTCGAGGCGGCCGGGATCGACTCGCGCCGCGCGCTGGCCCGCCTGCCGGTGCTGCGCAAGCACGAGCTGCTCGAGCGGCAGCAGCAGCGGCGCGCGCAGGATCCGTTCGGCGGTTTCTCGCGCATCGGCTGGCGCGGCCTGCGCCGGCCGAGCGGCGCGCGGCGCGTGTTCCAGTCGCCCGGCCCGATCTACGAACCCGAAGGGACCGCCGGCGACTACTGGCGCATCGCGCGGGCGATGTTCGCGGCGGGCTTCCGCGCCGGCGACCTGATCCACAACAGCTTCAGCTACCACCTGACGCCGGCCGGCTCGATGATGGAGACCGGCGCGCACCAGCTCGGCTGCACGGTCTTCGCCGGCGGCGTGGGCAACACCGAGCTGCAGCTGCAGGCGATGCAGGACCTGCGCCCGCATGCCTATTGCGGCACGCCGAGCTTCCTGCGCATCGTGTTCGAGAAGGCGGCCGAGCTCGGCCTCGCGCTGCCTTCGCTGAACAAGGCGCTGGTCAGCGGCGAGGCCTTCCCGCCTTCCTTGCGCGACTGGCTGGCCGAACGCGGCGTGCAGGGCTACCAGTGTTATGCGACGGCCGACGCCGGTCTGATCGCCTACGAGACCGCCGCCCGCGAGGGGCTGGTGCTGGACGAATCGGTGATCCTCGAGATCGTGCGCCCCGGCACCGGCGACCCGGTGCCCGATGGCGACGTCGGCGAGGTCGTCGTGACGGTGCTGAATCCCGACTACCCGTTGATCCGCTTCGGCACGGGCGACCTGTCCGCGGTGCTGCCGGGACGCTGCCCGAGCGGCCGCAGCAACACCCGCATCAAGGGCTGGATGGGCCGCGCCGACCAGACGGCCAAGGTGCGCGGCATGTTCGTGCACCCGACGCAGGTCGCCGAGGTCGCGCGCCGCCACCCCGAGGTGCAGCGCGCCCGCCTGGTGGTCGCCGGCGAGATGGCCAACGACACGATGACGCTGCACGTCGAGGTGCCGGGCACGCCCGAGGGCCTCGCCGCGCGCGTGGCCGACAGCGTGCGCGACGTCACCAAGCTGCGCGCCGACATCGTGCTGTGCGCGCCGGGCAGCCTGCCCAACGACGGCAAGGTCATCGAGGACGCGCGCAGCTACAAGTAGCGCACGCGCGCCCGCGTCAGGCCGTCAGGCCGTCAGCACCACCTCGGCGCCGAGCAGCGCGAGCGCCGCGCGCTCGATGGCGTCGGCCTGCGGCACGCCGGCCTGCTCGAGCACCCAGGAGGCAGCGGCCGGCGCGTCCGGGCCGGTCAGGCGGCGCAGCGGTGCCTTCAACGCGTCGAAGGCCTTCTCCGCGACGATCGCCGAGATCTCGGCGCCGAGCCCGCAGGGCGCGGCGGCCTCGTGCACCACCACCAGCCGGCCGGTCTTGCGCACCGAGCGCAGGATCGCCGCCTCGTCGAGCGGCTTGAGCGTGCGCAGGTCGATCACCTCCGCGTCGACGCCCTTTGCGGCCAGGCGCTCGGCGGCCGTCAGGCAGGCGCCCACGGTCTTGGCGTAGGACACCAGCGTCACGTCGCGGCCGCTGCGCCGCACCGCCGCCTGGCCGATCGGCACCAGGTGCTCGCCGTCCGGCACCTCGCCCGGCGTGTGCATCAGCGCCAGGTCCATGAAGAACATGACCGGGTTGTTGTCGCGCACGGCGCTCTTGAGCAGGCCCTTGAAGTCGGCCACGTCGCTGGGCATCACCACCTTCAGCCCGGGCGTGTGCACGAACATCGCCTCCAGGTTGTGGTTGTGCTGCGACCCGACGCCCCAGCCGGCGCCGCTCATCGCGAGCACGACGAGCGGGAACTCGAACTGGCCGCCCGACAGGTAGCGCAGCTTGCCGGCGCTGTTCATCAGCGCGTCCATCGACAGGGTCAGGAAGGGCGCGAACAGCAGGTCGATGACCGGGCGCAGGCCCATCGCCGCAGCGCCGGCCGCGGTGCCGGCGATGATGCCTTCGGCCAGCGGCGTGTTGCGCACGCGCGCGGCGCCGAACTCGGCGAGCAGTTCCGGACGCTTGGTGGCGACGCCTTCGCCGAAGGCGAGCACGCGCGGGTCGCGGCGCATCTCCTCGGCCAGCGCCTGGCTGACCACGTCGTGGGGGGTGATGGTGGGCATGTCGGGCTCCTCGGGGGATGTCGGTTCAGGCGTAGACGTGGGTGGTCAGCTCGCTGAGCGCGGGCCAGGGCGAGTTCTTCGCGAACTCGAGCGCGGCCTGCACGGTGGCGGCGACCCGCTGCTCGAGGTGCGCGAGCTCGCCGCGCGCCAGTTCGCCCTCGGCCAGCAGGCGCTCGCGCATCAGCGCGATCGGGTCGCGCGCCTTCCAGCGCGCCAGCTCGTCCCGGTCGACGTAGGCCTGGTCGTCCGGCTCGAAGTGGCCGCGCTGGCGGTAGGTGACCAGTTCGAGGAAGTAGGGCCGGCCGCTCGTGCGCACCTGCTCGGCGGCGCGGCGGGCCGCGGCGTGCACCGCCTCGACATCGTTGCCGTCCACCGTGACGGACGGCAGGCCGTGGCCCTCGGCCCAGACGCGCACGTGCTCGTGCGGCATGGTCTCGTCGCGTCGCACGAAGGCCTGCCACTGGTTGTTCTCGCAGACGTACAGCACCGGCAGCTGCCAGGTCACCGCGAGATTCAGCGATTCGTGGAAGATGCCTTCGCAGGCGGCGCCATCGCCGAAGAACACGGTCGTGATGCCGCCCGGCTCGGTGAGCGCGCCGCCCATCTTCTGCGCCAGCGCGACGCCCGGGGCGAGCGAGAGCTCGCCGCCGACGATGGTGGACGTCAGCACCACGCCGAGTTCCTTGGCCGAGACGTGCAGCGAGCCGCTCTTGCCGCCGCAGTAGCCGTCGACGCGGCCCATCGCCTCGGCCATCAGGCGGCCGGAATCGGCACCGCGGGCGAGCAGGTGGCCGGCGCTGCGGTGGTTGGTCAGGATGCGGTCGCGCGGCTGCAGTGCGGCGACCACGCCGACGGCCGCCGCCTCCTGGCCGACGGCCGTGCAGGTGCCCGGCGCGGCGCCGGCGGTGGTGGCGAGCATCTCTTCGTGCGCGCGGATCAGCATCATGGTCTCGAGCATCGAGAGGCGGGTCGGCTGGGGCATGTCGGGCTCCGGAGGCGGGGGGAGTGGATCGATGCTGGAAATTCTGGGCAGCGGGGCCCGCCGGGGCATCGCCCGAAGGAGCCATCGGCGGGCCACGCCGCCGGGAAGCCATGGCGCCGCGACGGCCCCCGCGGTCAGAACAGCTTCGCGACCAGCAGTGCCAGCACGGCCGCGCCCAGCAGCGCGCGGGCCGGCCAGGCGATCGTGGGACGCCGGGCGCCGGCCAGCATCAGCAGCCCGCCCACCAGCAGGCCGAACCCGCCGAGCAGCATCACCAGGCCGACCAGGCGCACGTAGCCGTTCCCCTCGCCCACGACCACCGACAGCCCGAGCCCGAGCCCCAGCACGCCCGCGACAGCGAGCCCGCCCGCCAGCAGCCAGCGGCCGCGCTCCCACCACACGCCGAGGCGCTCCCGCGCCGCCGAGGTCAGCGAGCCCAGCAGGCCCACGACGCCGACCAGCAGGATGGAGTTCAGCAGCGAGCGCAGTGCCTGGGCACTCACCAGCGGCCTGGGCGCGAGCTGGAAGCTCATCTGGTGCAGGCGGCCCTGGCGGAACGTGAAGTTCGCGCGCTGGCTGGCGCGCCAGCCATGGTTGCTCACCGAGACCAGCAGGCCGCTCACGCGCCCGGACGAACCGTGCACCAGCGGGGTCCGGCCCCGCCCCCGGTACACCGCTTCGATGATCGGCAGCGCTTCCTGCTCCGGCATGCCCAGGTACAGGCCCTGCGGCGTGCGACCGCGGCTGGGCAGTTCGACCACGACGTAGCCGAGCCGCGGATCAACGTCGTCCGCCTCGTCGGGTCCGACCTCGAAACGCAGGCCGAGCGACGCGTAGCGAAGCTGCAGCGCGCCGCGCTTCCCCGGCCGCGCGGCGGAGGAGGTGGTGACCGACTCCGGGCTGCCCCAGAGCGACTCGACGTTCGCGCGGCGCAGCCGCGGCAACCCGAGCCCGTCGGCCCCGATGAACGGGAACACCGGGCCGTTCCGGGCGTCCTCCGGATAGACCGGCAGCCCTTCGGCGCGCGGCGCGGCGGCCGCCACCGCGGCACCCGCCAGCCAGGCGGCAATGAAGAGAAGCCTGAGCAGGATCGACATGCCGGCGCGCAGTATCGCCGCGCGCTCCGGAGGGCCGGTGTGCGCCCCGCCCCCCGGTCGTGCGACAGGTCACGCAGGACCGGCAGCCGGGCTTCCGGATTGCGCACGGAACCGGCAAGCCTCTGACCGGCGGCGCGGCGCCGGCCCCGGCGGCCACCGCGGGAGGGCAAGGAAAGTCCGCGCGCATCAAGCGCTTAGCGCAGCCCTCCCGGACTTACCCGAATCCCGCCCCGAAGCGGCACGCCTCTTGTGTCCGGTCTGCGCCAGCCCCCCCACAGGAGACGAGGACGATGGAGACCTTCTACGAGGTGATGCGGCGCCAGGGCATCTCGCGCCGCAGCTTCCTCAAGTACTGCTCGCTGACCGCGACCTCGCTGGGCCTCGCGCCCTCGTTCGTGCCGCAGATCGCGCATGCGATGGAGACCAAGCCGCGCACGCCCGTGCTGTGGCTGCACGGCCTGGAGTGCACCTGCTGCAGCGAGTCGTTCATCCGCTCGGCGCACCCGCTCGCGAAGGACGTGGTGCTCTCGATGATCAGCCTCGACTACGACGACACGCTGATGGCCTCGGCCGGCCACCAGGCCGAGGCGATCCTCGAGGAGGTGATGACCAAGTACAAGGGCAACTACATCCTCGCCGTCGAGGGCAACCCGCCGCTGAACCAGGACGGCATGAGCTGCATCATCGGCGGCCGCCCGTTCGTCGACCAGCTGCGCCACGTCGCGAAGGACTGCAAGGCGATCATCAGCTGGGGCTCCTGCGCAAGCTGGGGCTGCGTGCAGGCCGCCAAGCCGAACCCGACGCAGGCCACGCCGGTGCACAAGGTGATCACCGACAAGCCGATCGTCAAGGTGCCCGGCTGCCCGCCGATTGCCGAGGTGATGACCGGCGTGATCACCTACATGCTGACCTTCGACCGCATCCCCGAGCTGGACCGCCAGGGCCGGCCGAAGATGTTCTACAGCCAGCGCATCCACGACAAGTGCTACCGCCGGCCGCACTTCGACGCCGGCCAGTTCGTCGAGGCCTTCGACGACGAGAGCGCACGCCGCGGCTACTGCCTCTACAAGGTCGGCTGCAAGGGACCCACCACCTACAACGCCTGCTCGACGGCGCGCTGGAACGAGGGCACCAGCTTCCCGATCCAGGCCGGCCACGGCTGCATCGGCTGCTCGGAGGACGGCTTCTGGGACAAGGGCTCGTTCTACGACCGGCTGACCGACATCGCGCACTTCGGCGTCGAGGCGAACGCCGACAAGGTGGGCGGCACGGCGGCCGGCGTGGTCGGCGCGGCGGTGGCCGCGCACGCGGCCGTCTCGGCGATCAAGCGGGTCGCGACCCCGGCACAGAAATAACGAAGGACGGACGACATGGGCGCCTACGAAACCCAGGGCTTCAAGCTCGACGACAGCGGCCGACGCATCGTCGTCGACCCCGTGACCCGCATCGAGGGTCACATGCGCTGCGAGGTCAACCTCGACAAGAACAACGTCATCCGCAACGCCGTCTCGACCGGCACGATGTGGCGCGGCCTGGAGGTCATCCTCAAGGGCCGCGACCCGCGCGACGCATGGGCCTTCGTCGAGCGCATCTGCGGCGTGTGCACCGGCTGCCATGCGCTGACCTCGGTGCGCGCGGTGGAGGACGCGCTCGGGATCAGGATCCCGAAGAACGCGCACCTGATCCGCGAGATGATGGCCAAGACGCTGCAGGTGCACGACCATGCGGTGCACTTCTACCACCTGCACGCGCTCGACTGGGTGGACGTGGTCTCGGCGCTGAAGGCCGACCCGAAGAAGACCGGCGAGCTGCAGCAGCTGGTCTCGCCGGCGCACCCGCTCAGCTCGGCGGGTTACTTCCGCGACATCCAGAACCGGCTGAAGAAGTTCGTCGAGAGCGGCCAGCTCGGGCCGTTCATGAACGGCTACTGGGGCAACAAGGCCTACGTGCTGCCGCCCGAGGCCAACCTGATGGCCGTCACGCACTACCTGGAGGCGCTGGACCTGCAGAAGGAGTGGGTCAAGATCCACACCATCTTCGGCGGCAAGAACCCGCACCCGAACTACCTGGTCGGCGGCGTGCCCTGCGCGATCAACGTGGACGGCGAGCTCGCCGCGGGCGCCCCCATCAACATGGAGCGGCTGAACTTCGTCAAGGCGCGCATCGACGAGATCATCGAGTTCAACAGGAACGTCTACGTCCCCGACGTGCTCGCGATCGGCACCCTCTACAAGCAGGCCGGCTGGCTGTACGGCGGCGGCCTGTCGGCCACCAACGTCAGCGACTACGGCGAGTACCCGAAGGTCAACTACGACAAGCGCACCGACCAGCTGCCCGGTGGCGTGATCCTGAACGGCAACTGGGACGAGATCCACCCGATCGACCCGCGCGACCCCGAGCAGGTGCAGGAGTTCGTCGCGCACAGCTGGTACAAGTACGCCGACGAGTCCAAGGGCCTGCACCCCTGGGACGGCGTCACCGAGCCGAACTACACGCTCGGCCCGGGGACCAAGGGCACGAAGACCGCGATCGAGCAGCTCGACGAGAGCGCCAAGTACTCGTGGATCAAGTCGCCGCGCTGGCGCGGCCATGCGGTCGAGGTCGGCCCGCTGTCGCGCTACATCCTCGCCTACGCGCATGCGAAGCAGGGCAACCAGTTCGCCCAGCGGCCGAAGGAACAGCTCGAGTTCTCGGCCCAGATGATCAACAGCGCGATCCCGAAGGCGCTCGGCCTGCCGGAGACGCAGTACACGCTCAAGCAGCTGCTGCCGACGACGATCGGCCGCACGCTGGCGCGCGCGCTCGAGGGCCAGTACTGCGGCGAGATGATGGCCGACGACTGGAACGAGCTGGTCGCCAACATCCGCGCCGGCGACCGCGCCACGGCCAACGTCGAGAAGTGGGACCCGTCGACCTGGCCGAAGGAGGCCAAGGGCGTCGGCACCGTCGCCGCGCCGCGCGGCATGCTGGGCCACTGGGTCAGGATCAAGGACGGCCGCATCGAGAACTACCAGTGCGTCGTGCCGACCACCTGGAACGGCAGCCCGCGCGACACGAAGGGCCAGATCGGCGCCTTCGAGGCCAGCCTGATGAACACGCCGATGGCCAACCCGGAGCAGCCGGTCGAGATCCTGCGCACGCTGCATTCGTTCGACCCCTGCCTCGCCTGCTCGACCCACGTGATGAGCGAGGACGGCGCCGAACTGGCACGCGTCACGGTGCGCTGAACCGCTGAACCGCTGAACCGCTGAACCGAATACGGAGACACGAACGATGATCCGCAAGACCTTTCTGCGCGCCGCCGGCGCCGCTACGCTGCTGCTGGCCGCCGGCGCCGCCGCCGCCCACCCCGGCCACGGCGCCGTCGGCCTGGCCGAGGGCCTGGTGCATCCGCTCGGCATCGACCACCTGCTGGCGATGGTCGCCGTCGGCCTCTGGTCCGCGGCGGCGCTGCCGCCCGGGCGGCAGGCGCTCGGGCCGCTCGCGTTCATCGCCGCGATGAGCGTCGGCGCCGTCCTCGCCTTCGCGGGCCTGTCGCTGCCCTTCGTCGAGGCCGGTGTCGCCGCGAGCGTGCTCGCCTGCGGCGCGCTGCTGGCGTTCAACCGCCGCGTGCCGGCCGGCGCCGGGCTGGCGCTGATCGCGCTGGCCGCGACGCTGCACGGCTTCGCGCACGGCGCCGAACTGCCGGCGGGCGCGGGCGCGGCCGGCTACGCGCTCGGCTTCCTGGCCGGCACGGCCACGCTGCACGCGGGGGGCCTGGCTGCCGGCCTGGCGCTGCGCGCGCGCGGCCCGCGCCTGTGGCAGGCGCTGGGCGCGCTGTTCGGCATCGCCGGCCTGATGCTGCTGGCGCGTCTCTGACCGGCCCGAGGAGAGCTTCATGTCGCTCACCCCATCGCAATCCTTCAGCGACGCGACCGGCACCGACGAGTCCGCCGTCGCCCGCGCGGCCTCGATCAAGTCGGTCTACGTCTACGAGGCGCCGGTGCGCCTGTGGCACTGGATCAACGCGCTGTCGATCAGCGTGCTCGCGGTCACCGGCTACTTCATCGGCTCGCCGGTGCCGACCCTGCCCGGCGAGGCCAGCGCGAACTTCCTGATGGGCTACATCCGCTTCGCCCATTTCGCGGCCGGCTACGTGTTCGCGATCGGCCTGGCCGGCCGGCTGTACTGGGCGATCGTCGGCAACCACCACGCCCGCGAGCTGTTCACGCTGCCGGTCTTCAGCGCCGCGTACTGGCGCGAGGTGCTGACGATGCTGAAGTGGTACGCCTTCCTGATCCCGAGGCCCAGCCGCTACGTCGGGCACAACCCGCTCGCCCGCGCGGCGATGTTCTTCGGCTTCTTCTTCATCTCGCTGTTCATGATCGCGAGCGGCTTCGCGCTGTACGGCGAGGGCACGCAGCCGGGCTCGTGGGCGCACGGGCTGTTCACGAGCTGGGTGATCCCGCTGTTCGGCTCGTCGCAGGACGTGCACACCTGGCACCACCTGGGCCTGTGGGCGATGGCGATCTTCGTGATGCTGCACGTCTACGCCGCGATCCGCGAGGACATCATGGGCCGGCAGAGCATCGTCTCGACCATGATCTCCGGCTACCGCACGTTCAAGGACTAGTCATGGCTCCCCCCCGTAGCGCCTGCGGCGCTCCCCCCCAGGGGGGCGCCGCCAACGGACCGGCGGAGCCGGATCCGCGGCGGCCGCTGGACGGTGGCCACGCGCCGATCGTTGTTCTCGGCATCGGCAACGTGCTGTGGGCGGACGAGGGTTTCGGCGTGCGCTGCGTCGAGGCGCTGCAGCAGCGCTGGAGCTTCGACGCGGCTGGCACGCCGGTGACGCTGGTCGACGGCGGCACGCAGGGGCTGTACCTGATCCAGCACGTGCAGGCGGCGCAGCGGCTGCTGATCTTCGACGCGATCGACTACGGGCTCGCGCCCGGCACGCTGAAGCTGATCGAGGACGACGAGGTGCCGCGCTTCCTCGGCGCGAAGAAGATGAGCCTGCACCAGACCGGCTTCCAGGAGGTGCTGCAGCTCGCACGGCTGACCGGCCGTTATCCGGCGTCGGTGCTGCTGGTCGGCTGCCAGCCGCAGGAGCTGGAGGACTTCGGCGGCAGCCTGCGGCCCGTCGTGCGCACGGCGCTCGAGGACGCCGTCGCGCTCGGCCTGGACCGGCTGCGGGCCTGGGGCGCGAGACCCGTGCCGCGCCCGGCGCCGCCCTCGCCCGACGAGGCGGTCACCGTCCCGACGCTCGCGATCGACGGCTATGAAGCCGGGCGGCCGTCGGCCGAGCAGGCCTGCCGGGTCGGCGACGAACGTTTCCTGCTGCCGCGCTGACCGCCATGTGCATCGCCTTGCCCATGCAGGTGTTCGCGTCGGAGCCGGGCCACGCCTGGGTGGCCGGGCGCGGCGAACGGCGCCGCGTCAGCACCGCGCTGGTCGGCGACTGCGCGGTCGGCGACTGGCTGCTCGTGTTCCTCGACAGCGCCCGCGAGCGCATCGATGCGGCCCGCGCCGCCGAGGTCGACGCGCTGCTCGACCTGGTGAGCGACGCCCTCGCGGGCCGCCCGCCCGCGGCCGTCCCGCGCGACCCCGGCTTCGAACTGCCCTCACGCCTGGACCCCGCCGCGCTCGCCGCGCTCGCGGGACCTTCCTCTTCCGCCTGAACTGCCCCCGACATCTCCATGGACACCCCCCTGCCGCCCCCGGTCATCCGCCGCCTCGTCGAGTCGTTCGACGCCGCGCTCGTCGACGAGACCTCGCTCGACACCTTCCTGCAGCGCCCGGGCGACCAGGTGCTGTTCCTCAGCGGCGACCCGGTGCAGTTCCCGGAAGGCCTGGATGTCGCGGTGGTGCTGCCGGAGCTGCGTGCCGCGGTGAAGACGCCGTTCGGCATCGGCGTCGTCGCGCGCGACAGCCAGGAGGCGATCGCGCGCCGCTACGGCAACCAGCGCTGGCCGGCGCTGGTGTTCCTGCGCGACGGCCGCTACGTCACGACGCTGGCCGGGATGCACGACTGGGACGACTACGTGGCCCGCGTCGCCGCGGCGCTCGCTGCGCCGACCACGCGCGCCCCGATCGCGGTGGCCGGTCCGGCCGCGGCCTCCTCCTGCCACTGATGCCCCGCTTGCGACCCTGCCTGCCATGAACGTCCGCCCCTTCCCGATTCCCGTCGTCGCGTTCGGCCCCGGCAGCCAGGCCGAGGACGAGACGCTCGACTACCCGGTCCTGCCCAGCGGCATGGACACCTACCGTCCGCCGGTGCTGCCGGAACCCGAGCAGCTCGCCGGCCACGGCGGCACGCGGCAGGTGCTCGAGCAGGTGCTGGAGGCGCTGCGCGCCGGCCGCGGCGCCTCGATCCCGCTGCGCCAGCTGTCCACTGGCGACGCGCGCCTGCTCGGCCAGGTGCTGGGCGAAGGCGAGGTCAGCGCGCAGGTGCTCGCCGCGCCCGGGCTGCGCCACTTCGACAACAGCGCGGCCCGCGCCCGCGTGCAGGAATCGGTGTTCGCGGGCGTCTGGCGCGTGCAGTCGCTGGGCGACGACGGGGCACTGCACGACCACCTCGAAGTCGGCGCGGTGCCGGCGCTGCTGCGCGCCGCTGCCGAGCAGGACGCGGCCACGCCGCGCACGCCGCCCGGCCCGCTGCCCGAGGATCTCTACAACGTGCCGACGCTGCTGGTCGAACTGGCGGACCGGCGCGCGCGCTGGCAGCCGGGCGACCCGGCGCATGTCGTCAACCTCAGCCTGCTGCCGCTTCGCCCGGAGGACATCGCACACCTGGACCATCAGCTCGGCACCGGCCGTGTCGTGATCCTGTCGCGCGGCTACGGCAACTGCCGCATCACCGACACGCTGGTGCCGCACACCTGGCGCGTCGTCTACTACAACTCGCAGGACGCGGTGATCCTCAACACGATCGAGGTCGGCGCGCTGCCGGAGGTCGCCTGCGCGGCGCCCGAGGACCTGGCCGACAGCGCCGAACGGCTGGCCGAGGTGCTGCAGTGGCTCGACCAGGCGTGACGGCGGGGCGCGACGGCCGGCCATGAGCTTCGAAGGCAGCTACCTGGGCGATGCGGCACGGCTGCCGGCCAACGCGCGCCTGGAGTGCAAGATCTGCTGGTGGGTCTACGACCCCGCACAGGGCGATCCGGTCTGGCAGGTCGCGCCCGGCACGCCGTTCACCGCGCTGCCCGCGCACTGGCGCTGCCCGCAATGCGACGGCGCGGCCGAGCAGTTCATGGTGCTGGGAGCCGACGCGTGAAGGAGCCGGCATGACCGGGCTGGCCGCGCGCATCGCGCAGCTGGAGGCGACGTTCCACGCCATCCAGCGCGAGCGCCTGCACGATGTGCCGGTGCTGAACGCCGCCCTGGCCGTCCAGGCGGTGGACTTCGAGACCATGCCGGGGGATGCGGCCGGGAGCGTGGCGCTGGGTGTGCTGGTCACCCCCTGGTTCATGAACCTGGTCCGCCTGCCGCTGCAGCCGGGCCTGGCGCTGCTGCCGGTCGGCGCGAGCGCCGCGCGCGAGGTCGGCGCGCACCGGATCGATTTCATCGGCGGCCACGAGGCCGGCCTCGGCGCCTTCGAGGCCTGCTCGCTGTTTTCGCCGATGGGTGAGTTCGCCGACCAGGCCGCGGCGGTTGCCACCGCCCGCGCCGTGCTGCAGCAGCTGCGCGGGCGGCCGCATTCCACGCCGCCCGAGCGGCCGGCGCGGCGCGGCTTCCTGTTCGGCCGCCCTGGCGTGCCTGCATGATCTCCGGCGCGCTCCAGCTGCGCCCGGGTGGCGCGCCGCCGACGGTCAGCGGGCACCGGCCGCTGCTGGTGCCGCGCATCGCGCCGGGTCGGCGTGCCGACGAGCTGCCCGACCTGCTCGGTGCGCTGTTCACGCTGTGCAGCCATGCGCAGCGCGGCACGGCACGCCGCGCCGTGGCCGCGGCGCGCGGCGACGACGCGCTCTCCACGCCGGCGCAGCGCCAGGCCCTGCGGGTGGCGACCGCGCGTGAACAGATGCTGCGCATCGCACACGACTGGCCGCGCCTGCTGCCGGAGGCGTCTGCGGCGGACCCCGAGCCGACGACCTCGCCGCTGCGCAGCTGCCCGCTGTGGCGCGACGACTGGCCCGTCGAGCAGCGCCTCGCCGGGCTGCCAGGCTGGCTGGCGCAGCACTGGCTCGGCCTGCCACTCGAATCCTGGCTGCAGCGCTACGAGGCCGAGCCCGAGGCGTGGCCGCTGCAGTGGTGCCGCACGGTGGCCACCCCCACCGCGCTGCTGCTGCGCGCGCAGGCCGGCGCGCTGCGCCGCCTCGCGACGCCGGCGCGCCCGCTGCGCCTGCTCGACCAGCCGCTGGCGACCGTGCCGCGCCTGGCCCGGCAGCTGGCGGAGCGATCGGATTTCTGTACCGCGCCGGACTGGCTCGGCGAGCCGGCCGAGACCGGGCCGTGGACGCGGATCAACGACCCGGTGCCGCTGACGCTCCACAATGCATGGATGCGCCTGATCGCCCGCCTCGTCGACGTGCTGCGGCTGGCCATGCCGGCGGGCGACCGCTGGCTGGCCGAAGGCGCGCTGCCGCTCGCATCCGGCGAGGGCATCGCCTGGACCGAAACCGCGCGCGGGCTGCTCGTGCACCGCGTCGAGCTGGCACCGGACGGGCGCGTGCGCGCGGCGCAGGTGCTGGCGCCGACCGAATGGAACTTCCACCCGCGCGGCGTGCTCGCGCAGGCGCTGGCGGCACTGCGCGGGCCGGACCGCGCCGCGCAGGCCGCGCGTGCCGCGGTCGCGTTCGACCCCTGCGTCGAGTTCGTCGTCGCGGCGGAGGCGGCCCATGCATGAGCTGAGCCTGGCCGGCGGCATCGTGCGGCTCGTCGAGGACGCCGCGGCGCGCGAGCATTTCCGGCGCGTCTCGATGCTGCGCCTCGAGGCCGGCGCGCTGGCCGGCGTCGAGGTGCGTGCGCTGCGCTTCGCGCTCGAGTCCGTCGCGCCGGGCACCTGCCTGGAAGGCGCCTCGATCGAGATCGACGAACCGCCCGGCACGGCCTGGTGCCTGCGCTGCGCCTGCCACATCGAGATCGCTGCGCGCACCGATGCGTGCCCGCGCTGCGGCGGCTTCCAGATCCAACCGACCGGCGGGACCGAGCTGCGTGTGCTCGACCTGCTGGTCCACGACGACTGAAGGAGAGCGGCCATGTGTGTCGTCTGCGGCTGCGCGAATCCCACCGCCCCCCACCCCGAGCACGCCCACGTGAGCGTCGCGGCGGCGACCGGCGACCTGCACTTCGGCGCCGGTGCGGCGCGTGTCTCGGTGCCCGGCATGAGCCAGGCGCGCGCGATCCGGCTCGAGGCCGACGTGCTGGGCGAGAACAACCGGATCGCCGCGGCCAACCGCGCACACTTCGCGGACCACGGCGTGACGGCCTACAACCTCGTCTCCAGCCCGGGATCGGGCAAGACGACGCTGCTGGTCGCGACCATCGAGCTGCTGCGGCGCCGCGCCCCCGATCTGCCGCTGGCGGTGATCGAAGGCGACCAGCAGACCACGCACGACGCGGACCGCATCCGCGCCACCGGTGCCCCGGCGATCCAGATCAACACCGGCAAGGGCTGCCACCTCGACGCGCAGATGGTGGGCGAGGCTTTCGGGCGCCTGCCGCTGCACGCAGCATCGCACGCTGGCGGCGACGCGCACACGCCGGGCACCCTGCTTTTCATCGAGAACGTCGGCAACCTGGTCTGCCCCGCGATGTGGGACCTGGGCGAGGCCGCGAAAGTGGCGATCCTGTCGGTGACCGAAGGCGAGGACAAGCCGCTGAAGTACCCCGACATGTTCGCCGCGGCAAAGCTGATGGTGCTGAACAAGATCGACCTGCTGCCGCACCTGGACTTCGACGTGCCGCAATGCATCGCCTACGCGCAGCGGGTCAACCCGGGCATCGAGGTGCTGCTCGTCTCGGCCCGCAGCGGCGCCGGCATGGACGCCTGGGCCGACTGGCTGCTGCAGGCGGACGCATGAGCCACCCTGTGTCAGCCAGTCTGCCGCGGGCCGAGAGCGCCGAGCCGCTCCCAAACAAAGCCCGCATCCCCAGCGGGGGATCGTCGAACGTACTCGTTCGACGAGGAATTGATCATGAGCCACCTGGCCCTGCCCCGCCCGGCCCCGGCACGCGCGCTCGGCTGCGGCGCGTTCCTGAAGAACCGCGCCGGGCGGCTGGACGGCGCGCGCTTCGCGTGGTCGGCCGAACACGGCGACCTCGGGCAGGCCGACGCCTGCACCGCGCTGGAGGCCTCGGCCGAGGCCCTGCTGGCCGCCGGCGGCGTCGACGCGCTGGCGCACGACCTGCACCCAGACTTCCACAGCACGCGCGTCGCGGCGGCGCTCGCGGCGCGGCTGGGTGTGCCGGCCATCGCCGTGCAGCACCACCATGCGCACATCGCGGCGGTGATCGCCGAATGCGGCCTGGACGAGCCGGTGATCGGCATCGCGCTCGATGGCGTCGGCCTCGGCAGCGACGGGCTCGCGTGGGGCGGCGAACTGCTCTGGGTCGACGGCGGCGCGCGCGCGCACCGCTGGCAGCGTGTCGCTCACCTGAGCCCGCTCGCGCTCCCGGGTGGCGATGTCGCGGCACGCGAACCCTGGCGCCTGGCGGCGGCCGTGCTGCACGAACTCGGGCGCGGCGACGAGATCGAGGTTCGTTTCGAGCCGGCCGTCGGTGCGCCGGCCGCGCGGCTCGTGCACACCATGCTGCAGCGCGGGCTGAACTGCCCGGCCAGCACCGGCGCAGGACGTTGGTTCGATGCCGCGGCCGGAGCGCTCGGCCTGTCGGTGCGCCAGGCCGCCGAGGCCGAGGCCGCGATCGCGCTCGAGCAGTTCGCCACGCGCGCGCTGGGACGCGCGCCGGACCGCGTCCCCTTCACCCGCGGGCTGGACCTGCACGGCGTCGTCGCCGACCTGTTCGACGTGCCGCCGCACGACACGGAGGCCCGCGAACGCGCTGCGCTGCACTTCCATCTCGCGCTCGCCGACGGCCTGGCCGACGCGGCGGCCGCTGCCGCGCGGCAGCATGGGGCCGGAATCGCGGTCTTCGGCGGCGGCTGCTTCATGAACCGGGTGCTGCGCGAGCGGCTCGCAGCGCGCCTGCAGGCACTCGGCCTCGCGGTCCACGCGCCGGGCAGCGTGCCGTGCGGCGATGCTGGCCTCGCGCTCGGCCAGGCCTGGGTGGCCGCCTGCACCCTCGCCGACGGGCCGGACCCGGCCCGGACCGCCAATCAGGCCGTCGCGTTGGAAGTGAACTGACATGTGCCTCGCCTTGCCCGCCCGTGTGGTGGAACTCCAAGCGCCGGACAACGCGATCGTCGACCTCGGTGGCGTGCGCAAGACCGTCTCGGTCGCGCTGACGCCGGAGGCCGACGTCGGCGACTACGTGATCGTGCACGTCGGTCATGCGATCGGCCTGCTCGATGCGCAGGAGGCCGAGCGCACGCTCGCGCTGTTCGCCGAGCTGGCCGCCCAGCAGGAACGCACGGCATGAAGTACATCGACGAGTTCCGCGACGGCGCGGTGGCGCAGGGCCTGGCCCGGCGCATCGCCGCCGAGGCCGACCCGGCACGGCGCTACAGCTTCATGGAGTTCTGCGGCGGCCACACGCACGCCATCTCGCGCTACGGCATCGCCGAACTGCTGCCGGCCAACCTGCGCATGATCCACGGCCCCGGCTGCCCGGTCTGCGTGCTGCCGATCGGCCGCATCGACCAGGCCATCGCGCTGGCACTGGAGCGCGGCGTCATCCTCTGCACCTACGGCGACGTGATGCGCGTGCCGGCCAGCCAATCCTTGTCGCTGATGCGCGCCAAGGCACGCGGCGCCGACATCCGCATGGTGTACTCCGCCGCCGACGCGCTGAAGCTGGCCCGCGAGCACGCCGACCGCGAGGTCGTGTTCCTCGCGATCGGCTTCGAGACCACCACGCCGCCGACCGCGCTCGTGATCCGCCAGGCCGCGCAGGCATCGGTGGCCAACTTCAGCGTGCTGTGCAATCACGTGCTGACCCCCAGCGCGATCACGCACATCCTCGAATCGCCCGAGGTGCGCCAGTACGGCACGGTGCCGATCGACGGCTTCGTCGGGCCCGCGCACGTGAGCATCGTGATCGGGTCGCGGCCGTACGAGCATTTCGCGGCCGAGTACCGCAAGCCGGTGGTGATCGCCGGCTTCGAGCCGCTGGACGTGATGCAGGCGATCCTGATGCTGGTGCGGCAGGTCAACACCGGGCGCGCGGAGGTCGAGAACGAGTTCACCCGCGCCGTCACGCGCGACGGCAACCGCGCCGCGCAGGCGATCGTCTCGGAGGTGTTCGAGTTGCGCTCGAGCTTCGAGTGGCGCGGCCTCGGCGAGGTACCGTACTCGGCGCTGAAGATCCGCCCGGCGTTCGAGCGCTTCGACGCCGAGAAGCGCTTCGGGCTCGACTACCGCAGCGTGCCGGACCACAAGCAGTGCGAGTGCGGCGCGATCCTGCGTGGTGTGAAGAAGCCGACCGACTGCAAGCTGTTCGGCACCGTCTGCACGCCAGAGAACCCGATGGGGTCGTGCATGGTGTCGTCAGAAGGCGCTTGCGCGGCGCACTACTCCTACGGGCGGTTCCGCGACATCCCGGTGGTGGCCGCATGAAGCGAAGGGCGAGGGGCCCCGTCCACGGGGATCGACCCGCGCAATGCGGCCGGGCCGCCGACCTCTCGGCGCTTCGGATCACCACCAGACCTTCGGAGGCGGCCGCATGAAGAAGGACTACGTCCGGCCGCTGGACCTCAAACACGGCCGCGTCGACATGAACCACGGCGCGGGTGGCCGCGCCTCGGCCCAGCTGGTGGAGGAGTTGTTCGCGCGCGCGTTCGACAACGAGTGGCTCCGCCAGGGCGACGACGGCGCGCTGCTGCCGGCGCCACCCGCCGGGCACCGGCTGGTGATGGCCACCGACGCCCACGTGATCTCGCCGCTGTTCTTTCCCGGCGGCGACATCGGCGCGCTGGCCGTGCACGGCACGGTCAACGATGTCGCGATGCTCGGCGCAACGCCGCTGTACCTGAGCGCGAGCTTCGTGCTCGAGGAGGGCTTCCCGCTCGCCGACCTGAAGCGCATCGTCGAATCGATGGCGGCGGC
The DNA here is from genome assembly GCA_019635485.1 of Piscinibacter sp. Classification (GTDB taxonomy): domain Bacteria; phylum Pseudomonadota; class Gammaproteobacteria; order Burkholderiales; family Burkholderiaceae_C; genus Piscinibacter. The sequence continues at coordinate 132,398 of JAHBZL010000002.1, forward strand.
CGCGCGCGCCGCGGGGGTGCCGATCGTCACCGGCGACACCAAGGTCGTCGAGCAGGGCAAGGGCGATGGCGTGTTCATCTCCACCACCGGCCTGGGCAGCCTGCCGCCGGGCCGCGCGATCGGCGGCGCACGCGCCCGGCCCGGCGATGCGGTGCTGATCTCCGGCACGATCGGTGACCACGGCGTCGCGGTGCTCTCGAAGCGCGAGTCGCTCGAGTTCGAGACCACGATCGAGTCCGACAGCGCCGCGCTGCACACGCTGGTGGCGCGGCTGCTGGCCGCCGTGCCCGAGGGCAGCGTGCGCACGCTGCGCGACCCGACGCGCGGCGGCCTGGCGACGACACTGAACGAGATCGCCCGCCAGTCCGGCGTCGGCATGCTGCTGGACGAGGCCGCGATCCCGATCCGCCCGCAGGTCGCGGCGGCCTGCGAGCTGCTCGGACTGGACCCGCTGTACATCGCCAACGAAGGCAAGTGCCTCGTGATCTGCGACCCATCCGTCGCCGACGGCGCGCTCGACGCGCTGCGCGCGCACCCGCTTGGCCGCGACGCCGCGCGCATCGGCAGCGTCAGCGCCGACCCGCACCGCTTCGTGCAGATGGCCACGGCCTTCGGCGGCCGGCGCGTGGTCGACTGGCTCAGCGGGGAGCCGTTGCCGCGCATCTGCTGATGGCGCGCGAGATCTACCGCAAGACCGCGGCGGGCCACGCCGAAGTGCGGCAGCGGGGGCTCGGACTGGACGCGCGCACGCGCGGCCTGCTGATCCTGGCCAACGGCGAGCTGAGCACCGAGCAGCTGGCGCAGCGGGTCGGCTTCGATCCGGCCGGTGCGATCGCCATGCTGGTCGCGGCCGGGCTGCTCGAAGTCTTGCCGGCGCCGCCGCGGCCCCGCGTGGCACCGGTGGCGGCACCGGTTCCTCCGGCCGCAACGCCCGTGACGCCCGCACCGGCAGCGGCCGCCGTGTCGGCCGCGACGTTGCTGGTACCGTCCGACCTGCCGGCCGCGCGCACGCGGGCCGTCACGGTGCTCGCGCCGCACTACGGGCCCGATGCGCTGCGCATGGCCGAATCGCTGCGCTCGGCGGTCACGCCGCCGGAGTTCGGGCGCGCGCTGGCGGAGCTGCGCGCGACGCTGGCGGTGCACCTGGGCAAGCGGCTCGCCGAACAGCTGGCGACGCAGATCGCGCACGGGCCATGAAACTGCTGCTGCTCGCCCACGCCTTCAACGGCCTGACGCAGCGCCTGTTCGTCGCGCTGCGCGAGGCGGGGCACGACGTCACGGTGGAACTCGACATCGCCGACGCGGTGACGGAGGAAGCCGTCGCGCTGGCCGACCCGGACCTCGTGATCGCGCCGTTCCTGAAGCGGCGCATTCCCGAATCGGTCTGGTCGGTGCGGCCCTGCCTGGTCGTGCATCCCGGCCCGCCGGGCGACCGTGGACCGGCCGCGCTGGACTGGGCCGTGCTGGAGGACTGCCGCGATTGGGGCGTCACCGTGCTGCAGGCCACCGGCGACTACGACGCCGGCCCGGTGTGGGCCTGGCGCGCACTGCGCCTGCGCCCGGACGCGACCAAGGCCGGCAGCTACCGGCAGGAAGTGACACGCGCCGCCGTCGAGGCGGTACTCGAGGCCCTCGAGCGTTTCGCGCGCGGCGAGGCGCTGCCGGCGCCGGAAGCGACCGGCCACGGTTGGCGCGGGCCGGTGCCGCCCGAGACACGCGCGATCGACTGGCGGCGCGACGACAGCGCGTCCGTGCTGCGCCGGATCCGCAGCGCGGACGGCCACCCGGGCATCGCCGACACGCTGTTCGGACGCGACTGTCGGCTGCACGATGCCCACCCGGCGACAGCGGCCGCGCTGGCCGCGGCGCCGGCCGGCGCGCCGGGCGAGATCGTCGCGCGGCGTGGCCCGGCGCTGCTGCGCCGCACGGTCGACGGCGGCGTCTGGATCGGCCATGTGCGCCTCGGTCCGCTCAAGCTCGCCGCGACCCGGGCCTTTGCCGCCGAGGCGGCGGCGCTGCCCGAGCTCGCGGTGCCGCTGCAGCGCGACCCGCTCGAATGGGACGAGTTGCACTACGCCGAGTCGGGACCCGACGGCGCCCGTGTCGGCTGGCTGCGCTTCGACTTCCACAACGGCGCGATGTCCACGCGCCAGTGCGAGCGCCTGCGCGACGCGCTGCGCTTCGCGCGCGGGCGCGACACGCAGGTGCTGGTGCTGCAAGGCGGCAGCGACTTCTTCTGCAACGGCATCCACCTGCACGACATCGAGGCGAGTGCGGACGCGCCCGGCGACAGCGCGGCCGACGCCTCGTGGCGCAACATCCAGGCCATGGACGATGCCGTGCTGGAGCTGCTGACGCTGACCGACCGCCTGACCGTCGCGCAGCTGTCCGGCAACGCCGGCGCCGGCGGCTGCTTCCTCGCCTTCGCGACGGACCTGGTCTGGGCCCATGCCGGCGTGGTGCTGAACCCGCACTACAAGAACATGGGCAACCTGTACGGCTCGGAGTACTGGACCTACACGCTGCCGCGCCGCGCCGGTGCCGCGGGCGCGGCGGTGCTGCAGCGGCGGCTGCCGATGGGCGCGCGCGAGGCGGCCGCGCTCGGCCTGGTCGATAGCGTGTGGGGCGTGGACGCCCCGTCGCTGGCACAGCGCGCCGAGCACGAGGCCCTCGCGCTGGCCGCGGCGCACAATCGGGCCGAGCGCATCGTGGCCAAGCAGCGCGCGCGTGCCGAGGACGAGGCGCGGCGCCCGCTGGCCGCCTACCGCGACGACGAACTGCAGCAGATGCACCGCAACTTCTACGGCTTCGACCCGAGCTACCACGTGGCACGGCACCACTTCGTGACCCGCAAGCCGCACGCCTGGACGCCGCGCCACCTGGCCGTGCACCGGACCTGATGCGACACCGCCCGCCCGCCGCCCGCGCGTGCCCGGAGCAGCCGGCATGACGCCCACCGTGCTGCTGGTCGACGACGAGCCGCGCTCGCTGGACGCGATGCGGCGCACGCTCGACGAGGACTTCGCGATCCTGACCGCGACCGACACCGACACGGCGCGCGGCCTGCTGGAGCGCCAGGAGGTCGACGTGATCCTGTGCGACCAGCGCATGCCCGGCCAGACCGGCGTGGAGTTCCTGCGCGAGGTCCGCGAGCGCTGGCCGGACACGGTGCGCATCGTGATCTCCGGCTACACCGACAGCGAGGACATCATCGCCGGCATCAACGAGGCCGGCATCTGGCAGTACATCCTCAAGCCATGGGTGCCGGACCACCTGCTGCTGACGGTGCGCGGCGCGGCCGAGGCGCGCACGCTGCAGCACGGGCTCGCGCGGCTCGACCTCGAACTGCGCGGCGGCGCGCGCACGCTGCGCGCGAAGAGCCAGTCGCGCCTGGCGGAGGTGCGCGCGAGCTTCGACTTCGAGCGCATCGTGCGCGCCCCCGGCAGCCCGCTGGACGCGCTGTGTGCCGCCGCCGCCCGCGTCGCGCGCCACGACCTCTCGGTGCTGCTGCTGGGCGAATCGGGCACCGGCAAGGAGCTGCTCGCCCGGGCGATCCACTACGCGAGCCCGCGCCTGGCGGGCCCGTTCGTGGTGGAGAACTGCGCCGCGATCCCCGACACGCTGCTCGAAAGCGAGCTGTTCGGCCACAAGCGCGGCGCCTTCACCGGGGCGGTGGACGACCATGTCGGCCTGTTCCAGCGGGCGCACGGCGGCACCGTCTTCCTGGACGAGATCGGCGAAACGTCGCCCGCCTTCCAGGTGCGCCTGCTGCGCGTGCTGCAGGAGGGTGAGTTGCGCCCGGTGGGCTCGACACGACCGGTGCCGGTGGACGTGCGCGTGATCTCCGCGACGCACCGCGACCTGGAGGCCGACGTGCGCGCCGGCCGCTTCCGCGAGGACCTCTACTACCGCCTCGCCGGCGTCACGCTCGCGGTGCCGCCGCTGCGCGAGCGCCCCGGCGACATCGTGCCGATCGCCGAGCGGATCCTCGCGGACGTGGCCGCGGAGCTGGGCCTGCCGGCGGCCCGCTTCGACGCCGACGCGCGGGCCGTGCTGATCGGCTACCCCTGGCCGGGCAACGTGCGTGAGCTGCGCAACGAGATCGCGCGTGCGCTGGCGCTCGGCGACGGCCCGCAGCTGGCAGCGCACGCCTTTTCGCGCAAGCTGCTGGCCGGCCAGGCCGGCACCGCGCTGCCTGAAGCCGGTTCGCCCGCGCTGCCGGCCACCGGCACGCTGGCCGAGCGGCTCGACGCGATCGAGGCGATGGTGCTGCGCGAGACGCTGCTGCGGCACCGCTGGAACAAGACCCGCGCGGCGCAGGAACTGGGCCTCTCGCGCGTCGGCCTGCGCGCCAAGCTGCAACGATTCGGGCTGGAGGACAAGGCATGAACGTCCTGTGGCTGCAATCCGGCGGCTGCGGCGGCTGCAGCATGTCGCTGCTGTGCGCCGACACGGCCGACTTTCCGGGCCTGCTGAAGGCCGGCGGCATCGAGCTGCTGTGGCATCCGTCGCTGTCGCTCGCGAGCGGCGCCGAACTGATCGCGCTGCTCGAGGATTGCCGTGACGGCCGCCGCCCGCTCGACATGCTGTGCGTCGAGGGTGCGCTGCTGCGCGGGCCGAACGGCAGCGGGCGTTTCCACCTGCTGGCCGGCACCGGCGTGCCGATGGTCGACTGGGTGCGCGCCCTGGCGCAGGTGGCCACGCATGTGGTCGCGGTCGGCTCCTGCGCGGCCTGGGGCGGCATCAGCGCGACCGGCGCCAACCCCACCGAGGCCTGCGGCCTGCAGTACGAGGACGACCGCCCGGGCGGCCTGCTCGGGGCGAGCTTTGTCGCCCGCGGCGGCCTGCCGGTGGTGAACGTCGCCGGCTGCCCGACCCATCCCGGCTGGGTGATCGACACGCTGATGGCGCTGGCCGCCGGCCTCTTCACACGCGCCGACCTCGACCCGCTGAACCGGCCGCGTTCGTACGCCGACCAGCTGGTGCACCACGGCTGCACGCGCAACGAGTACTACGAGTTCAAGGCGAGCGCCGAGAAGCCGTCCGACCTCGGCTGCATGATGGAGCACCTGGGCTGCAAGGGAACGCAGGCGCATGCCGACTGCAACACGCGGCTGTGGAACGGCGAAGGCTCGTGCACACGCGGCGGCTATGCCTGCATCTCCTGCACCGAGCCGGGTTTCCAGGATCCGGGGCACCCGTACCACCAGACGCCCAAGCTGGCCGGCATCCCGATCGGCCTGCCGACCGACATGCCGAAGGCCTGGTTCGTCGCCCTGGCCTCGCTGTCCAAGAGCGCGACGCCCAAGCGCGTGAAGAGCAATGCGACGGCGGACCATGTCGTCGTCGCGCCGGCCGTGCGCAGGACGCGGCTGAAGTAGGCGCCATCGCCCATGACGCGCCTGGTGGTCGGCCCGTTCAACCGCGTCGAGGGGGACCTCGAGGTGCGCCTCGAGGTCGCCGACGGCCGCGTCGCCGAAGCGCGCGTCAACGCGCCGATGTACCGCGGCTTCGAGCAGATGCTCGCGGGGCGCGCGCCGCACGATGCGCTGGTGATCGTGCCGCGCATCTGCGGCATCTGCTCGGTGTCGCAGTCGGTCGCCGCGGCGCGCGCGCTCGCCGACGCGGCCGGCACCGAGGTGACACCCAACGGCGTGCACACGCTGAACCTGATGCTGGCGTGCGAGAACCTCGCGGACCACCTGTCGCACTTCTATCTCTTCTTCATGCCCGACTTCACGCGCCCGGCCTACGCCGGCCGGCCGTGGTTCGCCGAGGCGACGCGCCGCTTCGCGGCGCTGGCCGGCGAGCACGCGCGCGCGGCGATCGCGGCGCGCCAGCGCTGGTTCGAGATCATGGGCACGCTGGGCGGCAAGTGGCCCCACACCGGCAGCGTGCAGCCCGGCGGCAGCGCGCGCGCCGTCGAGGCGGCCGAGCGCATCCGGCTGCTGGCCAAGGTGCGCGAGATGCGCGCCTTCCTGGAGGCGACCACCTTCGCGGCCCCGCTCGAGGAGGTCGCCGCGCTCTCGAGCGAGGCCGAGCTGCAGCGCTGGCATGCCGCCGGCCCCGAGCGCGGGGACCTGCGCCTGTTCCTCACCATCGCGGCCGACACCGCGCTCGAGTCGCTCGGCCGCGGCCCGGGGCGTACGCTGAGCTACGGCGCCTACCGGCAGCCGGACGGATCGCATCGCCTCGCGCCCGGCGTATGGGACGCCGCCGCGCAGACGCTGCGCGGCGCCGACCCCGGCGCGATCACGGAGGACACGACCTACGCCTGGCTGGCCGGCGACGCGCCGCTGCATCCGCGGGCCGGCCACACCGAGCCGCTGGCCGACAAGCCGGGCGGCTACACCTGGAACAAGGCGCCGCGGCTCGCGGGGGCGGTGGTGGAGACCGGCGCGATCGCCCGCCAGCTCGCCGACGGCCAGCCGTTGCTGCGCGCCGCCGTGGTGCGCAGCGGCGCCAACGTGGCCACGCGCGTGCTCGCGCGGCTGGTCGAGGTGGCGCGGGTGCTGCCGATGATGGAGCAGTGGCTGGCCGCGCTGGTGCCGCGCGAGCCCTTCTTCGCGCCGGACCGGCTGCCCGCCGACGGCGCCGGCGTCGGCCTGACCGAGGCGGCGCGCGGGGCGCTCGGCCACTGGGTGCAGCTGCGCCACGGGCGCATCGCGAACTACCAGATCGTCGCGCCGACCAGCTGGAACTTCTCGCCGCGCGACGCCGCCGGCACGCCCGGCGCGCTGGAGGCCGCGCTGGTCGGCGCGCCGGTCGGGCCGGGCGAGGCGACGCCGGTCGCCGTGCAGCACGTCGTGCGCTCGTTCGACCCGTGCATGGTCTGCACGGTGCATTGACCGGGCGGTCCCGAGATGTCGCGCCACCCCGACCGGCCCGCCAGCCGCGAGACGCTCGAGGCGCTGAGCCGCATCGACGGCGTCGACGACTCGGCGTGGCTGGACGTGATCCAGAAGATGGACGAGGTGTACTCGCAGCTGGTGCAGGACGAGATCGCGCTGGAAGAAAAGAACAGCCAGCTCGAACAGAGCCAGCAGTTCATCTTCAGCCTGCTCAGCGCGATGAGCGACGTGCTGGTCGCCTGCGACGAGGCCGGCCGGATCGAGGAGACCAATGCCGCGCTGTGCGAGCTGGTCGGGCGCCACGAGGCGGCGCTGCGTGGCGTGCCGCTGGCGGACCTGCTGGCCGACGCGGCGGCCGCGGACCGCCTGCGGCACACGCTGACCACGATGGAGCGCGGCGGCAGCACGATCGAGATCGACCTGCGCGACGCGGCCGGGGAACCCGTGCCGGTGGACCTGAACGTCACGCCGCGCCTGAATGCCGCGGGGCAGCGCGTCGGGCACGTCTTCGTCGGGCGCCCGCTGGGCGAACTCAAGCGCGCCTACCAGGAGCTGCGCGAGGCGCACGAGGCCCTCAAGCGCACGCAGCAGCAGCTGCTGCACTCCGAGAAGATGGCCTCGCTCGGGCGGCTGGTGGCGGGCGTCGCGCACGAGCTGAACAACCCGATCAGCTTCGTGCTCGGCAACGTGCACGCGCTGCAGCGCTACAGCACGCGGCTGCGCGAGTACCTCGCGGCGCTGCATGCCGGCGCCTCGGGCGACGAGCAGGCGCGGCTGCGCGCGAAGCTGCGCATCGACCACCTGCTCGCCGACCTGCCCTCGCTGATCGAGGGCACGCTGGAAGGTGCGCAGCGCACTGCCGACATCGTGCAGGGCCTGAAGCGCTTCTCGGCGATGGACCGCGAGGAGCGCAGTGCGGTCGACCTGAACGGCGTGATCGAGCGCGCCATCCACTGGGTGCGCAAGGGCACCGCCCCGTCCTTCGTCGTGCACTGGTCGCCGGGACCGCCGTGCCTCGTCACCGGCAGCGCGGGACAGCTGCTGCAGGTGCTGATGAACCTGGTGCAGAACGCCTACGACGCCGCTGCCGCGCAGCCGGCGCCGGCGCTGTGGATCACGCTGCAGCGCGACGCCGGCACGGTGCGCCTGCGCCTGCGCGACAACGGCCCGGGCATCGCGAGCGAGCACCTGTCGCGCCTATTCGATCCGTTCTTCACGACCAAGCCGGTCGGCAAGGGCACCGGGCTCGGCCTGTCGATCAGCTACGGCATCGTCGAGCAGCACGGCGGGCGGCTGACCGCCGGCAACCCTCCGGAAGGCGGCGCCGAGTTCGTGCTCGAGTTGCCCTGCGCCGGGGCCTGAGCGAACCCGACCCGTTCCCTCCGGCCTCGGATGGCGCGCGGGGGCTGGTCAGGCAGCCCGGATCGCCCCCTCGGCCAGCAGCGCCTCGATCTCCGCGCCCTCGAAGCCATGCTCGAGCAACACCTCGCGCGTGTGCTGGCCGAAGGTCGGCGCCGGGCGGCGGACGCTGCCGGGCGTGGCGCTGAACTTCACCGGCACGCCCAGCGCACGCGTGCGGCCCGCGACCGGGTGCTCGAGCTCGACCACCATCTCGCGCGCCAGCGTCTGCGGGTCCGCGGCCATCTCGCCGATGCTGCGGATCGGCCCGGCCGGGATGCCGGCCGCGTCCAGCTCGCGCAGCCAGTCCGCGGTGTCGCGCTCGCGCAGGTGCGCGGCGAGCAGCGCGGCGAGTTCGTCGCGGTGCACCATGCGCGCGCTGTTGTCGCGAAATCGTGGATCGTCGATCAGCTCCGGCGCGCCGACCAGCCGTGCGATGCGCTCCCAGTTCGACTGGTTCGCGCCGCCGATGTTGATCCAGCCGTCGCGGGTCGGGAACGCCTGGTAGGGCGCGGCCAGTACGTGCGCCGAGCCGCCCGGCCCGGGCGACACGCCGGTGGCGAAGAAGATCGCCGCCTGCCAGGCCGTCTGGTGGATGCCGGCCTCGAGCAGCGAGGTGTCGACGAACTGGCCCTGGCCGGTCTTCAGCCGGTGCACGTAGGCCGAGACGATGCCCAGCGCCGCCAGCAGCCCGGCGTTCATGTCGGTGACCGGGCTGCCGACCTTGACCGGCGCACCGCCGGGCTCGCCGGTGATGCTCATCAGGCCCGACACGCCCTGCGCGATCAGGTCGAAGCCGCCCTTGTCGGCCGCCGGGCCGGTGCGGCCGTAACCCGAGATGGCACAGTAGATCAGCGCCGGGTTCAGCGCGTGCAGCGCCTCGTAGCCGAGGCCGAGCCGGTCCAGCGCGCCGCGGCGGTAGTTCTCGGTCAGCACGTCGGCCCGCTCGGCGAGGCGGCGCAGCACGCGCCGCCCGCCGTCCGTCTTCAGGTCGACGGCGATCGAGCGCTTGTTGCGGTTCATCATCATGAACGCCGCCGATTCGCCGTTCACCTGCGGCTCGGCGTAGCGCCGCGTGTCGTCGCCGCCCGGGATCTTCTCGACCTTGATGACCTCGGCGCCGAGGTCGGCGAGCAATGCGCCGCAGCTCGGCCCGGCCATGATCTGCGCCAGCTCGATCACCTTCAGCCCCGCCAGCGGGCCGGTGGCCGGCGCGGTGTTCATCGCCCGGTGAACTCCGGCACCGTCTTGGCCAGGAAGGCGCGGTAGCCGATACGGAAGTCCTCGCTGTCGTAGCAGCGGAAGCCCTCGTCGCGCTGCGCCTCGGTCAGCGGCCCGCCCGCGGCCAGCTCGCGCAGGAACTGCTTGTGCCAGCGCGCCACGAGCGGCGCGCCGGCGGCGATGCGTTGCGCGCAGGCCATCGCCTCACGCTCGAGCTCGGCATCGGGCAGCACGCGGTGCACGAGGCGCTTCTCCAGCGCCTCGCGGGCGCCGAACACACGCCCTTCGAGCAGCATCTCGAGCGCCACGGCGCGGCCGGCCAGCTGCACGAGCGCCGCCAGTTCGGCATGCGCCATCACGAGGCCGAGCTTGTTGATCGGCACACCGAAGCGTGCCGACTCGTTGCACAGCCGCAGGTCGCACAGCGCCGCGATCTCCAGGCCGCCGCCGACGCAGATGCCTTCGATCAGCGCCAGCGTCGGGTGGCGGCAGTCGGCGAGCGCACCGAGCGCGTCGTGCAGCACCGCGCCGTAGGCCTTGCCCTGCGCGAAGTTGCTGCGCTCGGTCTCGAACTCGGCAATGTCGTTGCCCGGCGCGAAGGCCTTGCCGCCGGCGCCGCGCAGCACGACGCAGCGCACGCCGTCGTCGGCCGAGACCTCGCGCAGCAGCGCCCCGAGCCGCTGCCACATCGGCTTGGTCAGGGCGTTGAGCTTGTCGGGCCGGTTCAGCAGCACGGTGGCGATCGCCCCGTCGCGCCGCAGCAGCACCTGATCCCGCGCGTCATTCATCGCCGCTTCAGCCATAGAACAGGTGCACGAGGGACATCGGCACCGCCGGCACGTAGGTCACCAGCAGCAGCACCGCGAGCAGCACGCCGATGAAGGGCAGGTTCACGCGCGTGACCTTCCACATGTCGGCCTTCGCGATCGAGCACGAGGCCATCAGCACGCTGGCCACCGGCGGGGTCTGCTGGCCGATGCCGAGGTTCAGCGTCACGATCAGCCCGAAGTGCACCGGGTCGATGCCCACCGCCTTGACCAGCGGCAGCACGATCGGCACGACCAGGATGATCGCCGCGGCCGAATGCAGGAACAGGCCGATCACGAGGAAGAACAGGTTCAGCAGCCCGAGCACGGCGTAGCGGTTGCTGGTGATGCCCGAGAGCCACTGCGCCAGCTGCTGCGGCAGCTGCTGCTCGGTCAGGTACACGCCCAGCAGCGCCGAGGCAGCCACCAGCAGCATCACCGTGGCGGTCTGGGTCGCGCCTTCGATCATCGCGGCGTACAGGTGACGCCAGTCGAGTTCGCGGTAGATCACGCCGCCGATCAGCAGCGCCGCCAGCACGGCCAGCGCCGCGCCCTCGGTCGCGGTGACGATGCCGCCGAAGATGCCGCCCAGGATGATCAGCGGCAGCAGCAACGCCCAGGCCGCCTCGCGGAACGCGGTGCCCACGCGCTTCAGGCTGAACACCTCCTCGACCGGGTAGTCGTAGCGGCGCGCGTACCAGTAGGCCAGCCCCATCATGCCGAGCCCGCCGAGCACGCCGGGGATGATGCCGGCGACGAAGATCTGCACCACCGACGCATCGGCCATCACCGCGTACAGGATCATCGGGATCGAGGGCGGGATGATCACCGCCAGCGTCGCCGCCGACGAGGTCACCGCGGCGGCGAACTCCTTCGGATAGCCCTTCTTCTTCATCGCCGGGATCAGCAGCGAGCCGATCGCCGCGACGTCGGCCACCGCCGAGCCGGAGATCTCGGCGAAGAACATCGAGGTGCCGATGTTGATCATCGCCAGCCCGCCCTTGATGAAGCCGAACAGCGCCGAGGCGAGCGCGATCAGACGGCGCGACAGGCCGGACGAGTTCATGATCGCGCCGGCCAGGATGAACAGCGGGATCGCCAGCAGCGGGAAGCTGGTGGCGCCGGTGAACATCACGATCGCCGAGTTCAGCAGCGCGTCGATCCCGCCCGAGTAGACCATCGCGCCCATCGCGACGATGCCCAGCGCGATCGCGATCGGCACGTTCAGCAGGATCAGGCCCACCAGGCCCAGGAACATCAGCGCGACGGTCATGACGCGAGCGCTTCCTCGACCGGCTTCTGCTCGTGGTCGGTCAGGCCGGCGCCGCGCGCCTGCGCCAGCACCTCGGGCAGGCTGAGCAGCTGCGCGACGATGAACAGCGCCCCGCCGATCGGGATCACCGACTGCGTGAAGCGCGTCGGCACGCTCGGCAGGCTGACCATCGTGTCGCCGGCGAGGATCGCCAGCACCTGCACGCCGAACCAGGTCAGCAGCGCGAAGAAGCCGATCACGCAGGCCTCGCCGAACCACACCGCGGCGACACGCAGCGCCGGCGGCAGGGCGTTGACCAGCCCGGGAAAGCCGATGTGCGCGCGCTTCAGCGCCGCCAGCGCGGCGCCGTAGTAGGTCAGCCAGGCGAGCATGATGGAGGCGCCCTCGTCGTACCAGACCAGCGCGATGCCGAGCTTGCGGCAGGCCACGCCGACCAGCACCAGCACGGCCAGCGCCGCGAGCAGGAAGATGACGAAGGCGGTGAGCGTGCGGTCGAAGGCGAGGCGCAGGCCGGGCATGGCGCTCACATGCCCTTGCCGAGCGAGATCGCCTGCTCGACCAGCTTGCCGCCGTCCGGCACTTCCTTGGCGAACTCGTCGTAGACGCCCTTGCTGGCGGCGATGAAGGCGTCCTTGTCGGCCTCGTTGACCTTCACGCCGGCCGCCTTGATCTTGTCCAGCAGGTCGTTGTCGAGCTTGGCGGCCTGTTCGTAGACGTACGGCTGGGTGTCCTTCGCGGCCTGCGCCAGCACCGCCTGCACGTCCGGCGGCAGCGTGCCGAAGCGGCGCGCGCCGGTGGCCAGGAAGGCCGGCGTGTAGACGTGGCCGGTCATCGACAGGTACTTCTGCACCTCCTGGAACTTGGAGGAGTAGATCTGCGTCAGCGGGTTCTCCTGGCCGTCCATCACGCCGGTCTGCAGCGCGACGAACACCTCCGACAGCGCCATCGGCGACGGGTTCGCGCCGTAGGCCTGGAACATCTTCACGCGCCACTTGCCCTGCGGCACGCGCAGCTTCATGGCGCCCAGGTCGGCCGGCTTGACGATCGGCTTGGTGTTGGTCGTGATGTGGCGGAAGCCGTTCTCCCACACCGCGAGCAGCTTGTAGCCCTTGGCCTCGGCCAGCGGCGCGAGCGCGGGCCACACCACGCCGGCCTCGATCTTCTTCATGTGCTCGCGGTTCTTCACGAGGTAGGGCATCTCGAACATGCCGAACGCGTCGACCTCGGAGGACATGACGGTCGAGGGAATCGCGAAATCCACCGTGCCCAGGCGCAGCTTCTGCATCAGCTCGCGGTCGCCGCCGAGCTGGCTGGAGCCGAACACGACCACCTTGGCCTTGCCGCCGAGCTTCTCGTTCGCGCGCCGCGCGAACTCGTTGGCCGACAGTTCGAACAGCGACCCGGGCCCGCCGACATGGCCGAGCTTGAGTTCGACCTGCGCCGCGGCGGGCAGCGCGACGAAGGCGGCCAGGGCGGCGGCGAGCAGGGAGCGGCGGCGGTTCGGCATGGTCTGTCTCCTGGGTTGTTGAATGTTGGGCCGACGGCGCGGCCGCTTCAGGCCGCCGAGCGCAGCCCCTGCGGGGCCGGGTGCGCGGCGAAGTAGCTCATCGCGGCCTGCACGCCGCTGCCGGCGGTCGGCACGCCCGCGAGCTTCAGCCCCATCTCGACGCCGGCCAGCGCGGCCATCAGCGTCAGGTCGTTGCAGTCGCCGAGGTGGCCGATGCGGAACATGCGCCCGCGGACCTTGCCCAGGCCGGTGCCGAGCGAGAGGTCGAAGCGCTCGTGGATGAGGCGGCGCAGCGCATCCGCGTCGACGCCGGCCGGCGTGATCACCCCGGTCAGCACCGGCGAGTAGACCGCCGCGTCGGCGCACTGGATCGGCAGCCCCCAGGCGCGCACGGCGCTGCGCACACCCTCGGCCCAGCGCTGGTGGCGCGCGAACACCGCGTCCAGACCCTGCTCCAGCAGCATGTCCAGCGCCTCGCTCAGGCCATACAGCAGGTTCGTGTTCGGCGTGTACGGCCAGTAGCCGGACTTGTTCATCTCGACGATCTCGTCCCAGGCCCAGAAGCTGCGCGGCAGCTTCGCGACCCGGCTCGCCTCGAGCGCCTTCGGCGACAGCGCGTTGAAGCTGATGCCCGGCGGCAGCATCAGGCCCTTCTGCGAGCCGCTGATGGTGACATCCACGCCCCATTCGTCGTGCCGGTAGTCGGCCGAGGCGAGGCCGGAGATCGTGTCCACCATCAGCAGCGCCGGGTGGCCGGCGGCGTCGATGGCGCGCCGCACCGCGGCGATGTCCGAGGTGACGCCGGTGGAGGTCTCGTTGTGCACCACGCAGACGGCCTTGATCGCGTGGCCGGTGTCGGCGCGCAGGCGCTGCTCGATCAGGTCCGCCTGCACGCCGCGCCGCCAGCTCCAGGGCAGCCCGGTGGCCGGGTCGGTGCCGGGCAGCGCGAGGAACTCGGGCTGCAGGCCGAGCCGCTCCGCCATCTTCTTCCACAGGCTGGCGAAGTGACCGGTCTCATACATCAGCACCGCATCGCCCGGGCTCATGGTGTTGGCCAGCGCCGCTTCCCACGCGCCGGTGCCCGAGGCCGGGTAGATCGCCACCGGGTGGCGGGTGCGGAACACCTGCTTGAGCCCGTCGATCACCTTCAGGCCGAGCGCGCCGAACTCCGGGCCGCGGTGGTCGATGGTGGGCAGGCTGATCGCGCGCAGGATGCGGTCCGGCACCGGGCTCGGACCGGGAATCTGCAGGAAATGGCGACCGCTGGGGTGGTGGTCGAGAGCGATCATCGTGGCCTCCGAAAGTCGTTCAAGTTTTGCATACAAAATTCATTTGTCAAGGCGGTTCACCTATAATCCGCTCCGGAATGCTCTTCTTGGATTTGCATACAAACAGAGGGTAATCCCCATGGCCGAGGTCATCTCGATTCCCCGCCAGGTGCTCCACCAGGAAGTCGCCGTGCGGCTGCGGCAGCGCATCGTCGAAGGCCACCTGGCGCCGGGCAGCAAGCTCAACGAGCGCACGCTGTGCGAGTTGCTGCAGGTCTCGCGCACGCCGCTGCGCGAGGCGATCAAGATGCTCGCCGCGGAAGGGCTGGTCGAACTGCTGCCCAACCGCGGCGCGGTGGTCGCGCAGATGTCCGAGCAGGACGTGGCCGACACCTTCGAGGTGATCGCCGGGCTGGAAGGCCAGTCGGGCGAGCTCGCCGCGCAGCGCATCGGCGCCGCGGAGCTGGCCGAGATCCGCGCCCTGCACTACGAGATGCTGGCCGCCTACACCCGGCGCGACCTGCCGACCTACTACCGGCTCAACGCGCAGATCCACACGCTGATCAACGCCGCGGCGCGCAACCCGGTGCTGACGCAGACCTGGCGCACCGTCAACGCGCGGCTGCAGGCGCTGCGCTTCCGTTCCAACTTCGACGAGACCAAGTGGAAGCGGGCCGTTCAGGAGCACGAACGCATGGTCGAGCTGCTCGCGCGGCGCGATGCCGCCGGCCTGCGGGCCCTGCTGGTGCAGCACCTGGAACACAAGCGCGACGCGGTGCTCGACCTGATGCGCAGCGGCCAGATCGGCGTTGCGCAGGCCGGGGCATGAACGCGCCCTTGCCCGCTGCCGCGACGGTAGAGACCGCCGAGCTCGCGCGCCGGCTCGCGCGCGAGACCCGCGGCGAAGTGCTGTTCGACGCCGCTTCGCGCGGCCGCTACGCGACGGACGCGTCGATCTACCAGGTCATGCCGCTGGGCGTGTTCGTGCCGGCCACGCCGCAGGACGTGGCGATCGCGCTGCAGATCGCCCGCGAGCTGGGCGCGCCGCTGCTGCCGCGCGGCGGCGGCAGCTCGCAGTGCGGCCAGACCACCGGCACGGCGCTGGTGCTCGACTTCAGCAAGCACCTGCGGCGCGTGCTGGCGCTGGACGTCGAGAAACGCGAGGTGCAGGTCGAGCCCGGCATCGTGCTGGACCACCTGAACGCGCAGCTGCGCCGGCACGGACTGTGGTACCCGGTCGACGTGTCGACCAGTGCGCAGGCGACGCTCGGCGGCATGGCCGGCAACAACTCCTGCGGCAGCCGCAGCATCGCCTACGGCAACATGGTGCACAACGTCGAGCGCATCGCGGCCTGGCTGGCCGACGGCAGCGAGCTCGACTTCGGCCCGCTCGCCACGCTGGGGCCAGCCGAGCGGGCCATCGCCGAGCACGTGTGCGGCCTGGCCGAGGCACTCGCGCCGGAGATCGACGCGCAGTGGCCGACCGTGATGCGGCGTGTCGCCGGCTACAACCTGGACATCTTCCGCCCGCGCAGCGAGCGGCCCTACACGGCCGACGGCAGCGTCAACCTGGCGCACCTGCTGGTCGGCGCGGAAGGCACGCTGGCGGTGACGAAGAGCCTGACGCTGCGGCTCGCGCCGCTGCCGCGCGCGCGGGTGCTCGGCGTGGTCAACTTCCCGACCTTCCGCGCGGCGATGGCCGCGGCGCAGCACATCGTCAAGCTCGGGCCCAGCGCGGTCGAGCTGGTCGACCGCACGATGATCGAGCTGGCGCGCGCCAACCCGGCGTTCCGCCCGGTGATCGAGGCGGCGCTGATCGGCACGCCGGAGGCGATCCTGCTGGTCGAGTTCAGCGGCGAGGAGCGCACCCCGCTGCTCGCGCAGCTGCACACGCTGGTCGAGCTGATGGGCGACCTCGCGCTGCCCGGCAGCGTGGTCGAAATGCCCGACGAGGCGGCCCAGAAGGCGCTCTGGGAAGTGCGCAAGGCGGGCCTGAACATCATGATGAGCCTGAAGGGCGACGGCAAGCCGGTCAGCTTCATCGAGGACTGCGCGGTGCCCCTCGAGCACCTGGCCGACTACACCGACGCGCTGACCGAGGTCTTCGCGCAGCACGGCACGCGCGGCACCTGGTATGCACACGCGTCGGTCGGCACGCTGCACGTGCGGCCGATCCTGGACATGCGCCAGGGCGGCCCGGAGGGTGGCGCCGCGAAGATGCGCCGCATCGCCGAGCAGGCGGCCGAACTGGTGCGGCGCTACCGCGGCGCCTACAGCGGCGAACATGGCGACGGGCTGTGCCGCGGCGAGTGGATCCGCTGGCAGTTCGGCCCGCGCATCGACGACGCGTTCCGCGCCATCAAGCAGCGCCTGGACCCGGCCAACCTGCTGTGCCCCGGCCGCATCGTCGACCCGCCGAAGATGGACGACGTGCGGCTGTTCCGCTATCCGCCCTCCTACCGCACGATCCCGCTGACCCCGGTGCTGGACTGGTCGGCGTGGAACGTGCAGAACGATCCGGCCACCGAGCGCATCGGCGCGCCGGGCAGCGGCGGCGACAACACCGGCGGCCTCGCGAAGGCCGTCGAGATGTGCAACAACAACGGCCACTGCCGCAAGTTCGACGCCGGCACGATGTGCCCGAGCTACCGCGTCACGCGCGACGAGCAGCATGTCACCCGCGGCCGGGCGAACACGCTGCGGCTCGCGCTGTCCGGCCAGCTCGGCGACGCGGACGCGGCCGACGCCGCGGTGCACGAGGCGCTCGACCTGTGCGTGGCCTGCAAGGGCTGCAAGCGCGACTGCCCGACCGGCGTCGACATGGCGCGCCTGAAGATCGAGTTCACGGCCCGCCGCAAGGCCCGCCACGGCCACACGCTGCGCGACCGGCTGATCGCGCACCTGCCGCGCTACGCCCGCTGGGCCAGCCTGCTGCCGGCGCTGCCGAACCTGCGCAACCGCGTGCCGGCGCTCGCGCGCCTCGGCCAGCGCTGGTTCGGACTGGCCGCGCAGCGCAGCCTGCCGCGCTGGCGGCGCGACACCTTCTGGCGCCAGGCGCCGTCGCTGCCGCTGGTCGACGCGGGCGCGGCGCTGGCCGCGTCGAAGTCCGTCGTGCTATGGGTCGACACCTTCAACGGCTGGTTCGAACCGGAGAACGCGACCGCCGCCGTGCGGGTGCTGCAGGCCGCCGGCTATGTCGTGCACGTGCCGGGCCATGCCGGCGCGGCGCCGTGCTGCGGCCGTACCTACCTCGCCACCGGCATGCCGGAGCGGGCGAAGGCGCAGCTGCGCGCACTGCTGGACATGCTGCTGCCGTTCGCGCAGCGCGGCATCCCGATCGTCGGGCTGGAACCGTCCTGCCTGCTGACGCTGCGCGACGAGGCACTGGTGTTCGGGCTCGGCGACGCGGCCGCGACCATCGCGGCGCAGGCGTCGACCTTCGAGGAGTTCCTCGCCCGCGAGGCACGCGCCGGCCGCTTCGCGCCGAAGCTGAGGCCGGCCACGCAGGCGCTGCGCGTGCACGGCCACTGCCACCAGAAGGCGTTCGGCGTGCTGTCCCCGGTGCTCGAGGTGCTGCGATTGATTCCGGGCGCGACGCCGGAGCTGATCGAGAGTTCCTGCTGCGGCATGGCCGGCGCGTTCGGCTACGAGGCGGAGCATTTCGCCGTTTCGGCCCGCATGGCCGAACTGAGCCTGCTGCCGGCGGTGCGCGCCGCCGCCGATGCGCTGATCGTCGCCGACGGTGCGAGCTGCCGGCACCAGATCGCCGACGGCGCCGGCCGCGACGCACTGCATGTCGCCCGCGTGCTGGCCGAGCATCTGATCTGACCGGCATCAGCGTTTCCCCGCGCCGGCCGGTGGCTTACGTAGTTTCCGCCATGGCGCGGGGGGTGGCCCTGAACACAATTCGCCATCCCGATTCCGCCCGAAAGGACGTTTCATGAAGCGTTTCGTGCTGGCCGCCCTGGCCGCTGCCTCTGCCACCGCCGCCTTCGCCGAGTACCCGGAGAAGGCGGTCACGATCGTCGTGCCGTTCGCGGCCGGCGGGCCGACCGACAAGGTCGCGCGCGACCTCGCCGAAGCGCTGCGCAAGCCGCTCGGCAACGCGACCATCGTGATCGACAACACGGGTGGTGCCGGCGGCACGCTGGGAGCGACCAAGGTGGCACGGGCCAGCAACGACGGCTACACGCTGCTGCTGCACCACATCGGCATGGCCACCTCGCCGGCGCTGTACCGTTCGCTGCAATTCAAGACCCTGGAAGACTTCGAGTACCTCGGCATGGTCAACGAGGTGCCCATGACGCTGATCGGCAAGCCGACGCTGCCGGCCAACAACTATGCCGAGCTGGTGAAGTGGCTGGAGGCGAACAAGGGCAAGATCAACCTCGCCAACGCCGGCCTGGGCGCGGCCTCGCACCTGTGCGGGCTGCTGTTCCAGCAGCGCATGAACATCGACATGCAGACCGTGCCGTACAAGGGCACCGCCCCGGCGATGAACGACCTGCTGGGCGGCCAGGTCGACATCATGTGCGACCAGACCACCAACACGACCGGCCAGATCGAGGCGGGCAAGGTCAAGGCCTACGCGGTCACGACGTCCAAGCGACTGCACACGCCGGCGCTGGCCAAGTTGCCGACGCTGGACGAGAGCGGCCTGAAGGGCTTCGACGTCAGCATCTGGCACGGCCTGTATGCGCCGAAGGGCACGCCCAAGGCGGTGGTCGACAAGATCAACGCCGCGCTCAAGGTGGCGCTGAAGGATCCGGATTTCGTGAAGCGCCAGGAAGCACTGGGCGCCGTGGTGGTCACCGACGCGCGCACCAACAGCGCCGACCACAAGAAGTTCGTCGAGGCCGAGATCGCCAAGTGGGGCCCGGTCATCAAGGCCGCCGGCCAGTACGCGGACTGATCAGCCTCCGTCCCGGCGTGCCGGCGCTGCCGGCCGCCGGACCGTCAGCGGCAGCGTGACCGGGCCGTCGTTGACCAGGTGCACCTGCATGTGCGCGCCGAACTCGCCGGCCGCCACTTGAGGATGTGCCGCCCGCGCCGCCGAGAGCACCCGTTCGTAGAGGCGCCGGCCGAGGTCCGGCGGCGCCGCACCGCTGAAGCTGGGGCGGTTGCCGCCGGCGGTGTCCGCGGCCAGCGTGAACTGGCTGACCACCAGCAGGGCGCCGACGTCCGCCACGCTGCGGTTCATCTTCCCGTCGGCATCGCCGAAGATGCGCAGCTTCAGCAGCCGGGTCACGAGGCGGTCCGCCTCGGCCTCGCCGTCGTCCGGCTCCGCGCAGACGAACACCAGCAGCCCCGGCCCGATCTCGCCCACGGTGCGGCCGGCCACCTCGACGCGTGCCTGCGCAACGCGCTGCAGCAGCGCGATCACAGCAGATCCTTCGGATCGTCGAAATGCGCCTCGACGTCGGTGGGCAGCAGCTGGATCGTCGCGCGCAGGCCCGGCACCGCGCTCATCAGCGCCTGCTCGACGCTCGTGCGCAGCGCCGCAGCGCGGCCGAGCGTCCAGCCGGCCGGCATGTGCATGTGCACGTCGACGAAGCGGCGCTGGCCGGCGCGGCGCGTCACCACATGGTCGAAGCGGATCGTCGGGTGCGCGAACTGCGCCAGCGTGCGGTCGATCGTCGACCGCACCTCGGGCTCGACGGCCGTGTCCATCAGGCCGTCGACCGAGCGGGTCGCGAGGCGGTAGCCTTCGTAGAGGATGTTCAGCGCGACACCGATCGCGAGCAGGGGATCCAGCCACAGCCAGCCGGTCGCCGCGACCAGCAGCAGGCCGAGCACGACACCCGCGGAAGTCCAGACGTCGGTGAACAGGTGGCGTGCATCCGCCTCCAGCGCGATCGACCGCTGCTCGCGCGAGGCGACCAGCATGCGCCAGGCGAGCAGTCCGTTCACTGCCGAGCTGGCCACCGACAGCGCCAGGCCCCAGCCGAGCTGCTCGAGCGGCTGCGGCTCGATGAAGCGCTGCACCGCCGCCCAGATGATGCCGCCGGCCGCGCCGACGATCAGCAGGCCCTCGAAACCGCTCGAGAAGTACTCGGCCTTGTGGTGGCCGAACGGGTGATCCGCGTCCGCGGGGCGCTCGGCGATCGTCACCATCAGCACCGCGAACAGCGCCGCCGCCAGGTTGACGAAGGACTCCATCGCGTCCGACAGCAGGCCGACCGAGCCGGTGATCCACCAGGCGCCGGTCTTCATCACGATGGTCGCGATCGCCGCGACCACCGAGAGCTTCAGCAGGGTCTTCGCCTGCACGCGCTCAGCTCGTCAGCGTGACGCGCGCGAACCGGCGCTTGCCCACCTGGACGACGTAGGTGCCGGGGCCGAGCTTGAGTCCCTTGTCGCCGACCACGCCGCCGTCCACGCGCACGCCGCCGCCGTCCACCAGGCGCAGCGCCTCGCTGGTCGACGGCGCGAGGTTCGCCTGCTTCAGCAGCGCCCCGATCGGCAGCGGCGCGCCGGCCAGCGCGACGGCCGGGATCTCGTCCGGCACGCCGCCGCGGGCGCGGTTCGCGAAGTCCGCCTCGGCCGCATCGGCCGCCGCCGCGCTGTGGAAGCGCGTGGTGATCTCCTTCGCCAGCTGCACCTTGGCGTCCTTCGGGTTGCGGCCCGCATCGACCTCGGCCTTCAGCGCCGCGATGTCGCGCTCGCTGCGGAAGCTCAGCAGCGTGAAGTACTTCCACATCAGCGTGTCGCTGATCGACAGCAGCTTGGCGAACATGTCGTTCGCCGGCTCGGCGATGCCGATGTAGTTGCCCTTGCTCTTGGACATCTTCTCGACGCCGTCGAGCCCCTCGAGCAGCGGCATCGTCAGGATGCATTGCGGCTCCTGGCCGTACTCCGACTGCAAGGCGCGGCCGACCAGCAGGTTGAACTTCTGGTCGGTGCCGCCGAGTTCGAGGTCGGACTGAAGCGCCACCGAGTCGTAGCCCTGCATCAGCGGATAGAGGAACTCGTGCACGCTGATCGGCGTGCCGGCCTTGAAGCGCTCGGCGAAGTCGTTGCGCTCCATCATGCGCGCCACCGTGTAGCGGGCGGCCAGCTGGATCATGCCGCGCGCGCCCAGCGGGTCGCTCCATTCGGAGTTGTAGCGGATCTCGGTCCGGTCCGGATCCAGCACCAGGCTGGCCTGGCGGTAGTAGGTCTGCGCGTTGGCCTCGATCTGCTCGCGCGTCAGCGGCGGGCGGGTGGTGTTGCGGCCGGACGGGTCGCCGATCATCGACGTGAAGTCGCCGATCAGGAAGATCACCGTGTGCCCCAGGTCCTGCAGCTGGCGCATCTTGTTGAGCACGACGGTGTGGCCGAGGTGGATGTCCGGCGCCGTCGGGTCGAGACCCAGCTTGATGCGCAGTGGCACGCCGGTTGCTTCGGAGCGGGCAAGCTTGGCGGTCCAGTCCGCCTCCGGTAACAGCTCGTCGCAACCTCGCCTGGAGACGCTCAGCGCCTCTCGAACGCGGTCGGTCACGGGGTAGGACGGGGGCGGGGTGCCGACGGACATTCGGGGCTCTAGTGGGTTCTACGCAATGGTCCGCAGCACCTGGCCGGTATACTGCGGCGCGGTCTTGCACCGCCTGCGACCGGCCCGCGACGGGCCCGTCAAGCGCACGGATTCTAGTGGACGGGCCTCGGCCTCCAGGTCGGCACCGTCTCCCGCAGCCAGATGAACCGAGCCTTCGGGCGACCGGAACAAGAATTGAAGTCGTTGGTTTCGCTTGAACGCCGCGTCGGCGCCGGACTGGCCGGCCTTGCCAGATTCGTCTCCGCCCACCCGCGCAGCCTGGCCGCGGCGGTGGCGTTGTCGCTCACCGGTTTCGGCGCGACGGCCTGGGGCATCGCCACGCAGGGTCCCGACCCGGCCGACCTGCCGCGTCGCCTGGTGACGGAAATGGTCACCCCGGAAGACGTGCAGAGCCAGCTCGAAGCCCTGGCCGAGCATGAGCTCGAGCTCTATCGCAGCGACTTGACCCGCAGCAGCGACACGGCCGACAGCCTGCTCGCCCGGCTCGGCGTCAGCGATGCCGAGGCGGCCGCCTTCCTGCGCCGCGACCCGGTGGCCCGCCGCATCCTCGAAGGCCGCGCCGGCAAGATGGTCCGTGCGGTGACGGGGGAGTCCGGCGCCCTGACCGAGCTGGTGGCGCGCTACGCCCCGACCGATTCCAAGCTGCTCGGCACCCACTTCACGCGCTTGACGGTCAAGCGCGATGCGGTCGGCCTGACCGCCAGCGTCGACACCGACGTGCTGGCCCGCCAGGTCCGGCTCGGCAGCGGGACGATCCAGACATCGCTGTTCGCCGCGACCGACGAGGCACGCATCCCCGACGGCGTGGCGAGCCAGCTGGCCGAGGTGTTCTCCACCGACGTCGATTTCCACCGCGAGCTGCGCAAGGGCGACACCTTCTCGGTCGTCTACGAGGCGCTGACCGCCGACGGCGAGCCGATCACCTGGAGCAACTCGAGCGGCCGCGTGCTGGCCGCCGAGTTCGTCAACAAGGGCCGTTCCCTCTCGGCGGCGTGGTTCACCGACGAGAACGGCAAGGGCGGCTACTACGACCTCGACGGCCGCAGCAAGCGGCGCGCATTCCTGGCCAGCCCGATGGCGTTCTCGCGCGTCACGTCGGGCTTCGCGATGCGCATGCACCCGATCCTGAACCAGTGGCGGCAGCACAAGGGCGTCGACTACGGCGCGCCGAAGGGCACGCCAGTGCGCACCGTCGGTGACGGCGTGGTCGAGTTCGCCGGCTGGCAGAACGGCTACGGCAACGTGGTCGAGATCAAGCACAGCAACGACCGGTCGACGGTCTACGCCCACCTGAGCCGCATCGACGTGCGGCGCGGCCAGCGCGTCGAGCAGGGCACGAACATCGGCGCCGTCGGCGCGACCGGCTGGGCGACCGGCCCGCACCTGCACTTCGAGGTGAAGGTGCGCGGCGAGCAGCGCAACCCGATCACGATCGCTCAGACCTCCGAGGCGATCGAGCTGACCGAGGCGTCCCGGCCGCGCTTCGCCGCGCTGGCGGCGAGCCTGCGGGGCCAGCTGGACGCCGCGAGCTCGCTGGGCGGCGCCGTCGCCGAGTAACTTCCGGCCGCGCGAGGTGGCCGCCGAGGCGTACATCGGCCTGATGTCCGGCACCTCGCTGGACGGCGTCGATGGCGTGCTGGTCGAGCTGGATGTCGATCAACCGCAGGCGCTGTCCGTGCGCGCCCACGTGCACCGGGCTTTCGATCCGGCCCTGGCCGCCGAGCTGCTCGCGCTCAACGAACCTCAGCCCGACGAATTGCACCGGGCCGCGCTGGCCGGCAACGCCCTGGCGCTGGCCTACGTGGCGGTGGTTGCCGAGCTGCTGACGCAGGCGGAGGGCCCCGCAGGGCCGGTCCGCGCGATCGGCGCACACGGCCAGACGGTCCGCCACCGGCCGCAGCAGTTCGATGGCCATGGCTACACCCTGCAGCTGCTGAACCCGGCCCTGCTCGCCGAGCAGACGAGCATCGACGTGGTGGCCGACCTGCGCAGCCGCGATCTGGCGGCTGGCGGCCAGGGCGCGCCGCTGGTGCCGGCGTTCCATCGGGCCCTGTTCTCGCGCCCGGACATGGACGTGGCCGTGCTCAACCTCGGCGGCATCGCCAACCTGAGCCTGCTGAAGGCCGACGGCCAGGTCACGGGTTTCGACTGCGGCCCCGCCAATGCCCTGCTGGACCACTGGGCCGGGCGCCACCTCGGCCGGCCGTTCGACGACGAGGGCCGCTGGGCGGCCGGCGGGCGAGTCGATCCGACACTGCTCGCCGCGGCGCAGCGCGAACCCTACTTTGCGCTGCCACCGCCCAAGAGCACCGGCCGCGACCTGTTCAACCCGCGTTGGTTGCAGTCGCTGCCGCTGGACGGAGTCGCGCCGCGTGACGTTCAAGCCACGCTCGCCGAGCTCACGGCCTGGGCCTGCGCGCGCGACCTGCAGCGGCTGGCACCAGAGACTCGGGAACTGCTCGTCTGCGGAGGAGGCGCCTTCAACCGGGACCTGCTTGCGCGACTCGCCAACCGGCTGCCCGGCGTGACGGTCCTTCCCAGCCGCGCCCGGGGATTGCCGCCCGACCAGGTCGAGGCCTGCGCGTTCGCGTGGCTGGCGGCCATGTTCGTGCATCGCCGCCCGGCCAGCCTGCCGGCAGTGACGGGTGCGCGCGGAGCGCGCCTGCTGGGCGCGCTGTACCCCGCCGCCTGAAACGACGAAGGCCGCCCGGAGGCGGCCTTCACGCGGCGGCGCCTGCGCGCCCGGCGTTCTCGATTCAGACGGAGAAGCTCGATCCGCACCCGCAGGTGGTGGTGGCGTTCGGGTTCTTGATGACGAATTGCGCGCCCTGCAGGTCGTCCTTGTAGTCGATCTCGGCACCGACCAGGTACTGCAGGCTCATCGCGTCGATCAGCAGCGTGACGCCGTTCTTCGTCATCTGCGTGTCGTCCTCGTTGACCACCTCGTCGAAGGTGAAGCCGTACTGGAAGCCGGAACAACCGCCGCCCTGCACGAAGACGCGCAGCTTCAGGTCCGGGTTGCCTTCCTCGTCGACCAGTTCCTTGACCTTGCCGGCCGCGCTGTCCGTGAAGACGATCGGCGCCGGCGGCTCTTCCATCGGGACCGCGGTCTGGACGTTGTCGGCCACTGCACTCATCGTTCGCTCCTTCGGCACCTTGCCGGGGAACCCATTGTCACATGTTGGCGGCGGCCAGCTTCAGGGATGGTTTTTCCTCGGCCTTCAGCGGCCGCAGTTCGCCGTCGATGGTCGCGCCCTGATGCATCTCCAGCACCTCGTAGCGCACGTCGCCGGTGATCTGGGCCTTGGGCTGCAGTTCGAGAAGGTCGTTGGACTGGATCGGCCCGATGACCGTGCCGTTGACGATCACGTGCCCGGCATTGACCTTGCCTGTGATGCGGGCTTTCTCGCTGATGACGAGGATGCTGTAGCCCTCGCCGGTCGCGATCACGTCGCCGATGACCTCGCCGTCGATGCGCAGCCCATCGGCAAAACGCAACTCACCGTGGATCACGGTGCCTTCGCCGATGAGCGTGCGGATGGGCGGTTGCTTCTTCTTGCTGAACATGGGCAGGTCCCTCCGGAGACAGAGAATTACATCCTGAGCGTGTGGGTTGCAAGAACCGCACCGCGGCTGTCGGTGACCTTTACTGTCACCGTGCGGACCTGGACCTCGCGCGGATGGTCGAGCAAGCCCTCGATGCGCCGGTACTGGCGGAACTGCAGGTCCTTGGGTCCGCCCGGGGAGGTCCAGGGTTTTCCCTCCAGCGTGCCGGCCAGCGTGATCTCGTAGCGGCCGTTGAAGTCCGCACGCCCCTTGCCCGTCTGCATCAGCAGCAGTTGGTAGCGCAGCTGACCGCTTTCGACTTCCTCCGCCTGCAGGCCCCGGATGCTCAATCCCGTGTCGGCTGCGCCGGCCGGCAGCAGTCGCTCGAAGAAGCCGAGGTCGTTCTTGAGCGCCAGGTTCTCGGCTTCGACCTGCTTCAGCTGCTGGACGAGCCGGTCCTGGGCGGTGCGCTCGGCCTTCAGCAGGCTGTCCGCGGTATTGGCGATCGAGAGCGCCTTCTCGCGTTCCGTGCGCAGTTCGGCCACCTCGACGCGAAGGCGTCCCAGTTCGTCCTTGGCGTCGCGGTCCAGGCCGGCGATGTCCTTGCCGAACTCGAAGGCCCACAGCGCCAGCGCCGCCGAGAAGCCGAGCGCCAGGGCCGCCACGGCCCAGCGGAAGGGCCAGGGCAGGTGGCTGCGGACGATCATCCGAGGCGCGCTCACCGAGAGCCGCCGCCGCAACAGTTTCCAACGCATCGCGTCTGCCGTATCGCTTCGTAAGCAGACCCCGGAAACGAACAAGGCCGCGCAGCGGCGGCCTCGTCGTGGCAGGGTCTGTGCGGCCCCTCAGCGCTTGCTGAACTGCTTCCGGCGACGCGCGCCGTGCAGGCCGACCTTCTTGCGCTCGACCTCGCGCGCATCGCGCGTCACGAAGCCGGCCCGGCTCAGCTCGGGCTTGAGCGCAGCGTCGTAGTCGATCAGCGCACGCGTGATGCCGTGCCGCACCGCGCCGGCCTGGCCGGATTCGCCGCCGCCGTGCACGTTGACCTTGATGTCGAACGCCGCGTCGTTGGCCGTCAGCATCAGCGGCTGCTTGACGATCATGATCGACGTCTGGCGGCCGAAGTACTGCTCGACCGGCCGGCCGTTGACGAGGATCTGTCCACTGCCCTTCTTGATGAACACGCGGGCGACCGACGATTTGCGGCGGCCCGTGCCGTAGTTCCAGTTTCCGATCATCACCGCTCCTTAGATCGCCAGCGCCTTCGGCTGCTGGGCGGTGTGCGGATGCGTGGCACCGGCATACACCTTCAGCTTCTTCACCATCGCGTAGCCCAACGGGCCCTTCGGCAGCATGCCCTTGACCGCCTTCTCGAGCGCGCGCCCGGGATGCTTGGCCTGCATGTCCTTGAACTTGGTGCCGTAGATGCCGCCCGGGAAGCCCGAGTGGCGGTAGTACACCTTGTCCTCGGCCTTGTTGCCGGTGACGCGGATCTTGTCGGCGTTGACGACGATGATGAAATCGCCGGTATCGACGTGAGGCGTGTAGATGGCCTTGTGCTTGCCGCGCAGGCGGAGGGCGACTTCACTGGCCACCCGTCCGAGGACCTTGTCGGTCGCGTCAATCACAAACCACTCATGCGTCACTTCGGCCGGCTTGGCGCTGAAGGTTTTCATGGATGTGGAGGTCTGGTTCAAAGCCCCGCGGCCGGGACCGGCCGCCGCACTACAGGTTCCGCTTCGATCGGCGGGCTCTGGAGGGCTTCCCGAGGGGGCACGCTGCGGGAAAACGCGCGATGTTAGCAGAGATCCACCACTCCCGCACGCTCCACGCGCGGACCTCCCGACCTGGGGTGCCACGCCCCGGGCTCGAATCGTCTAGACTGGGGTTTACCCTTACCAGAGGAGGTCGACATGACCCTTCGCGACGACCAGCAGCCCGACGCCGGGCTGCGAGGGGGTTCACAAGACCCCCGGCCGGCCGATCCCGCCAAGGCTGCCACGCGCTGGGCCTGGGTGCCCACCCGTTCGCTGGGCCCGCGGCACCGCGACCGCATTGCCGCCCACCTGCTGGGCCTGGACGAGCAGGACCGCTACCTGCGCTTCGGCTACGCCGCCACCGACGCCCAGATCGCGAAGTACGTCGACCTGCTGGACTTCGACCACGACGAGGTGTTCGGCATCTTCAACCGCCGTCTCGAGCTGATCGCCCTGGCGCACCTCGCCTTCGGCAGTTCGCCGGGCGAGAACGCGCGGGGCGCGATGGCCGAGTTCGGCGTTTCGGTCGTGCGCAAGGCGCGTGGACGCGGCTTCGGCGCGCGCCTGTTCGAGCACGCGGTGTTGCACGCGCGCAACCGGGGCGTGCAGACGCTGTTCATCCATGCGCTCAGCGAGAACACGGCGATGCTGAAGATCGCCCGCAATGCGGGCGCCACGGTGGAGCGCGACGGCCCGGAATCGGAGGCCTGGCTACGCCTGCCGCCCGACACCTTCGCTTCGCACATGGAGCAGCTGATGGGCGACCAGGCTGCAGAGTTCGATTATCAGTTGAAGTTGCACGCCAGCAACATGAGCCGGATTCTGGACACCATCTCGGAAGTGAAGGCAAACTTGTCAAAGGCCTCGCACATCGCCGGCGAGTAGGTGCGAGCGTCGTGCCCGCCCCGCTTCGGCCCCCAGGTCGGGGATCGGGCGCACGCCAGATGAATCCGTAACATCCTGTACATTGCCGATCGGGGCCGCGATCGGCGGAGGCCCCGTCAAGTAGATGCGGGTCTCCAAAGATGCAGTCCATTCCCTGGATCGTCGTGGGCGCAGCAACGCTGGCGGGTTTCGCGCTGGCGGCGCTCGTCGGCCTGTGGTGGCTGCGTCGCCCGCGCAAGCCGGTGCCTTTGCCCACCGAATGGTCGCTGGCGTCGCGCCCGGTGTTCTCGACTGACGAGCGCCGTGTCTACCGCCTGCTGCGCGAGGCGTTGCCGCATCACATCGTCCTGTCCAAGCTGCCGCTGGTGCGCTTCAGCCAGCCGATCGATCCGGGACGCGTGCGCTTCTGGTATGAGCTGCTCGGCTCGATCCACGTGACCTTCGCCGTCTGCAGCGCCAATGGGCGCGTGCTGGCGGCCGTCGACCTCGACACCGATCGCGGCAATTCGCGCCGCGTGCTGCAGATCAAGCAGTCGGTGCTCGGCGCCTGCCGCGTGCGCTACCTGCGCTGCCCAGTCGACCACCTGCCGTCGGTCGCGGAATTGCAGCTGCTGGTGCCTCAGTCGGGCGGCGCATCGCGCGGCCCGCAGGCCGTGCCTCCTCCCGCCAGCCTCGACCAGGCACGCGACACCCTGTCCAGCACGGTGGCGAACCGGCGCGCGGAACGCACGGCCCTGTGGCAGGACTCCTCGCTGTTCCAGGACTCGTTCTTCGCGCCGGATACACGCGCCGATGGCTTCTCGGGCAGCGAATTCGGCAGCCTGGCCGGGCCGCGCCAGGCGCCGGGACCGACCGAGTCTGCGCGGCACGGTGACGCCGGCGGCGACGACATCGGCGGCGTGGTGGTGGACAACCCGAGGTATTCGGCGAACTCGCGCTTCTGAGCCCGTGCCCGCCCGGCACGGCGCCCGCGCTTAGGATGCGGCATGCCTGCCCATCCCACCCCGGCCCCCGAAGCCGCGACCCCCTACGCCGGCCTGTCGCCGGACACCGTGCTCGACGCGTTGGACGCGGTGGGCTTGCGCGGCGACGGCCGGCTGCTGCAGCTGAACTCCTACGAGAACCGGGTGTTCCAGGTGTTCCTCGAGGACGGACGGGTCGTGGTCGGCAAGTTCTATCGGCCCGGACGCTGGAGCGACGCGCAGATCCTCGAGGAGCATGGATTTGCAGCCGAACTGGCCGAGCAGGAGGTCCCGCTGGCCGCGCCGTGGCCGCTGGTGCCGGATGCGGATTCGTTGCATGCCGACCGTGTCTCGCTGTGCGGTCCGACGCTCGCCAGCTACGAGACGCCCGATGGCCCCTACCGCTTCGCGGTGGCCGCGCGCATGGCCGGCCGCGCCCCGGAGACGGAACAGCCGGAGGTGCTCGAATGGATCGGGCGTTTCCTGGGCCGCATCCACGCCGTCGGACGGCAGCGGCCCTTCGAAGCACGCCTGAGCCTCGACATCGCGACGCTCGGCCACGCACCGCGCGACTGGCTGCTCGCGCAGGACTGCATCCCGCCCGACGCCCTGCCCGCCTGGTCAGGCGTCAGCGCGGCGGCACTGGTGGCCGTGCAGCAGGCCTTCGAGGCCGTGCCCGATTTGCGGCACCTGCGCCTGCACGGCGACTGCCACCTCGGCAACATCCTCTGGACGACCGACGGACCGCATTTCGTCGACCTCGACGACGCGATGAACGGCCCGGCGGTGCAGGACCTGTGGATGCTGCTGGCCGGCAGCCGGGCCGAACGCACACGCCAGCTGGCCGCGCTGCTGGACGGCTACGAGCAGTTCATGACCTTCGACTGGCGCGAACTGCGCCTCGTCGAGGCCCTGCGCACGCTGCGCATGCTGCACCACAGCGCCTGGATCGCGAAACGCTGGACCGACCCGGCCTTTCCGATCGGATTCCCGTGGTTCGAGAGTCCGTCGTACTGGGCCGAGCAGACCACGCGCCTGCGCGAGCAGATCGAGGCGATGGCCGAGCCGCCGCTCGGCACCCCCGGCTGATCAGGCCGCGAGCAGTGCGTTGACGCGGCGCACGTAGGCGGCCGGGTCTTCGACCTGCCCGCCCTCGGCGAGCAGGGCCTGGTCGAACAGGATGTGCGCCAGGTCGTCGAAGTGCGCGCTGCCGTCCAGGCGCTTCACCAGCGCATGCTCGGCGTTGACCTCCAGGATCGGCATGCCCTTGGGCGCCTCCTGCCCGGCCTGCTTGAGCAGCCGCGCGAG
This sequence comes from Piscinibacter sp., assembly GCA_019635485.1. Taxonomy (GTDB): domain Bacteria; phylum Pseudomonadota; class Gammaproteobacteria; order Burkholderiales; family Burkholderiaceae_C; genus Piscinibacter. The sequence goes on from JAHBZL010000002.1 coordinate 162,714, forward strand.
GTGCCCGCTCATGTCGCCCTCCTCGACGACCAGGCAGGCCGGCGAGTCGACCAGCCGCGTCGTCACGCGGACATCCTTCGCACGGTCCTTCAGTGCCTCCTTCAACTTCTCCAGCACCGGCTTGAAGGCCTCGGCGGCCTGCTCGGCCTGCTTCTTCTCGTCCTCGTCCTGCAGCTTGCCGAGGTCGACCGCGCCCTTGGCCACGCTCTGCAGCGGCTTGCCGTCGAACTCGTACAGGTGCGCGAGCATCCACTCGTCGACCCGATCCGCGAGCAGCAGCACCTCGATGCCCTTCTTGCGGAAGATCTCCAGCTGCGGGCTGCTCCGGGCCGCGGCCAGCGTGTCGGCGGTGATGTAGTAGATCGCCTCCTGGCCGTCCTTCATGCGTCCGAGGTAGTCCTTCAGCGAGACGCCTTCGTCAGCGTGGGTGGACGCGAAGCGCAGCAGCTTGGCCAGGCGCTCCTGGTTGGCATGGTCCTCGCCGATGCCTTCCTTCAGCACCACGCCGAAGTCCTTCCAGAACTTCGCGTACTTCTCGCGCTCCGCCGCGTCCTCGCTGTCGGCCAGGCCTTCCAGCATCGACAGCACCCGCTTGGTCGATCCCTCGCGGATCGCCTTCACGTCGCGGCTTTCCTGCAGCAGCTCGCGGCTGACGTTCAGCGGCAGGTCGGCACTGTCGATCACGCCCTTGACGAAGCGCAGGTACACCGGCATCAGCGCCTCGGCGTCGTCCATGATGAAGACGCGCTTGACGTACAGCTTCACGCCGCCACGCTTGTCGCGGTTCCACAGGTCGAACGGCGCCTTGGCCGGCACGTAAAGCAGCTGGGTGTATTCGCTGCGGCCTTCGACGCGGTTGTGCGTGTAGGCGAGCGGCGCCTCGGTGTCGTACGAGATCTGCTTGTAGAACTCCTCGTACTGCTCCGGGGTGATGTCGTTCTTCGCGCGCGTCCACAACGCCGAGGCCTTGTTGACCGGTGCCCATTCGTCGGTCAGCTTCTGCTTGCCGGCCTCGCTGTCCCACTCCTCCTTGCGCATCAGGATCGGCAGCGAGATGTGGTCCGAGTACTTGCCGATGATCGAGCGCAGCTTCCAGCTGGCGAGGAACTCGTCCTCGCCCTCGCGCAGGTGCAGGATCACGCTGGTGCCACGCTCGGGGCGCGTGATCGTCTCGACCTCGAACTCGCCGGCACCCTCGGACACCCAGCGCACCCCCTCCTCCGGCTTGAGCCCGGCGCGGCGCGACTCGACGGTGATCCTGTCCGCCACGATGAAGCCGCTGTAGAAGCCGACGCCGAACTGGCCGATCAGGTTCGCGTCCTTCTTCTGGTCGCCTTCGAGCCGGGCCATGAACTCGCGCGTGCCGCTCTTGGCGATCGTGCCGAGGTTGGCCACCGCCTCGAATTCCGACAGGCCGATGCCGTTGTCGGTGATCGTGATGGTCTTGGCCTCGGCATCGAACGCGACGCGCACTTCCAGGTTTGGCGCGTCCCCGTACAGCTCGGCGTGGTTCAGCGCCTCGAAGCGCAGCTTGTCGCAGGCGTCGGACGCGTTGGAGACCAGCTCGCGCAGGAAGATCTCCTTGTTCGAGTACAGCGAATGCGTGACCAGGTGCAGGATCTGCTTGACCTCGGCCTGGAAGGAGAGGGTCTGTTTGCTCATGTTCGGAAGTGTCGATACCCGCCGGTCCACCCGCCGGCGGGGGGAGTATGGGGGCTGCGCAAGGCGATTCAAGGCCCGCCCGCGGCGGGCCCTGACGCCGCTCAGTGCACGACGAACACCACGGCGCTGCGCGGCGGGATCGTGAAGTGGCCGCTGGCCGGCTCGTAGGACGCGTCGTTCGCGGCGCGCCGGTCCGCCGCGCCGGGCGCGAGGTGCACCGGGTGCAGCACCCAGGCCTTGCCCCGGTCGGCTTCCAGCGTCAAGGCGTGCGCGGCCTTGTCGACGTTGACGAAGTACAGCAGCTCGGCGAAACGCGCGCCGGGGTAGCCGCGGCCGTCCAGGTGCCCTGCCAGCACGGTGGGTTCCTGGGTCGAGCCGGTGTTGCGAAACGCGAGCCGGGCCTTCACGTCGTCGGCTGTGCGCAGGCGGAACAGCGTCGAGCTGCCGCGGATCGCGAGCAGGTCGCGGAACGCATCGCGTGTCCAGGCGATGTCGTCCGGCGTCGGCTTGAGGGCCGGGTTCGCGAGCCGCGGCTTGATCAGGAACCAGTTGTCGCCGTTGTCGCCCTGCGGCGGCGCGCCGACGCCGAAGTTGTTGTCCCGGTAGCTCCAGTCGAGGCGGTTGAACCAGTCGCCCGAGTTGTAGCTGTTGCGGTCCATCGACTTGCTGCGCAGCGTGTCGATGCCGGCGTGGAAGTACGCGATGCCCTGGCTGAACGCGTTGATCGCCGCGCCGAGCATCTGCACGCGGGCGCGGTCCTCGGTCGAGGTCGCGATCGGCAGCTTGTAGGCGTCGATGTCGAACAGCGTCTGGTTGTCGTGGTTCTCGACGTAGTTGACCACCTCGTCCGGGCCGCTGACGTAGCCGGCCGGCTGCCCGTTGTAGTCGAGCTGGTCCAGGCGCAGCAGCGCGTCCCAGTGGGTCGTCAGCGTGAAGTCGCGCACCGAGCCGGCCAGGCCGACCTTGACCAGGTCGGCGGACCACATCAGGTCGGTGCGGCTCTTGCCCGCGCCGCTGCCGTTGTCGTCGTACCAGAGTCCGTTGATCAGGCCCTGGTTGCGCACCAGGGCCTCGCCGCCGTCGAACGGGCCGCCGCCGCGCACGTGGTCGCGCGCCCGGTCGCTGAAGGTCGCGATGCCCGAGCCGTTCAGAGACAGCTGCGAGGCCTGCACGAAGCGGGCCCCGTTGGCCACCTCGCCGAAGTTCCAGCCCTCGCCGATCAGCGGCACGGGACGGCCGGCCGCGGCGTCGACGGTCTTCTTCAGCTGTTCCATCACCGCACGCGGCTGGTGGGCCATCAGGTCGAAGCGGAACGAGTCGATGCGGTACTGCGTCGCCCAGGTCTTCACCGAGTCGATCATCAGCTTGCCCATCATCAGGTGCTCGGTCGCGGTGTTCTCGCAGCAGGTCGAGCGTTCGACGTTACCGCTCGCGTCCAGCCGGTGGTAGTAGCCGGGCACGACGCGGTCGAGCACCGACCGTTCGTTCTGCCCCGAGGCCGAGGTGTGGTTGTAGACCACGTCCATGCCGACGCGCAGGCCGGCACGGTGCAGCGCCATCACCATCTGGCGGAACTCGACGATGCGCGTCGCGCCGTCCGCCGCGTCGCTCGCGTAGCTGCCCTCCGGCGTCGTGTAGTGGAACGGGTCGTAGCCCCAGTTGAAGCAGTCCGCGTCCCGCACGGCGTTCACCGCCGCCTGCTGCGTCTCGGCGTCCGGCGCGTCGTTCGGCACGGCGGGTGTCACGCAGCCCGCCTCGGGCACCGAGGCGATGTCGAACACCGGCAGCAGGTGCACGTCGGTCAGCCCGGCCTCGGCCAGCGCATGCAGGTGCCGCATGCCGTTCGAGTTCGCCCAGGTGAAGGCGCGGTACTTGCCGCGGTCCGCCAGCGGCACCGTCGGGTCGTTGATCGAGAAGTCGCGCACGTGCAGCTCGTAGATCGACATGTCGGTCTGCGCCGGCAGACGCGGGACCCGGTGCTGGTCCCAGCCGGCAGGCTTCAGGTGCCGATCGTCCAGGTCGGCCACGTAGCTGCGCGCCGAGTCGGTGGTCAGCCCGATCGCGTACGGATCGGTGACGAGGTTGCGCACCAGCCCGACGCCGCGCACGAACACCTGCACGGCGTAGCGGTAGTACTGGCCGTCGGCCTGCGCGCGCTGCGCGCTCCAGACGCCGGTGTCGCGGTCGAACCGCATGGCCTCGACGGCGCGGGCCGGACCGTCGCCGCGGTCGTACAGGCACAGTTGCACCCGCTGCGCGGTCGGTGCCCAGAGCTTGAAGTGCGCCGACCGGCCGTGCAGCGCGACGCCGAGACGATCCTCGCGCGCCGCGCGGGCGAACATCGTGTCGAGCGCGCCCGGCAGCTGCGCGGTGGTCGCGTTCTGCACCCGGCCCGTGGCGTCTTCCTGCACCAGCACCAGCTGGCTCGCGATCAGGCTGCGCGCGAGCCGCTCGGCGTCGCGCCGCGATGCCGCGAGCACGACGCCGGGCGCCACGAACTTGAAGCGCGTCGCGACCTCGGCCGGCACGCTGCCGCCGAAGACCTGCAGCGCGATCGCCCCATCGGCGCCGCTGACTACCGCATCGCGCTGCGCGACGATCTGCCCGCGCGCCGAGTGGTAGAGCTTGAACGTGCCGCCGGTGTCCATGCGCGGCCATTGCAGCAGCCGGTCGGTCAACCAGTAGGCCCGCGCGTCGGTGGTGGAGATCTGCCGCAGGTCGGGCGCGCGGTAGAAGACCGTGGGTGTCTCCTGCACCAGCCAGATCTCGGCCACGCCGCCGACGGCGCTCAGGTTGGCGTAGTCGACGCGGATGTTGTTCGACCAGCCGTCCTTGTTGTCGCTGCCGCCGTTCGGATTGCCGGGCGTACCGTGGATGATGAACTCGACGGACGTACGTGCGGCATCGTCCTTCGGGTTCAGCACCGGCAGGTCGAACACCACCTCGTTCGCCCCGGCGACGTACCCGGGCATCGCGGCGAACGGGATCGGCTGACCCCAGTCGTTCAGCGTCAGGCCCGGCAGGCGCGCCGCGTCGATGCGGCTGGTGTCCCACAGGTGCAGGCCCCAGGGCACGAAGTCGCCGTCGAAACGACGGTAGTGCACGCGCAGCGTCGTCAGGTCGAGCGACGCCAGCGCGTCCGGATCGGTGCGGTACACGGTCGCGTCACCCGACTTCAGCCACAGTTCGGCGCCGTCGGCGATTTGCCAGTGCCGGTCGAGGCCGGGCGGATCGCCGTCGGCGCCCGGGCGGTGCACGATGAAGCCGAAGCCTGCGGCCTCGGCCCGGAACAGGCTGGCGTCGATCAGCCAGTAGGCGCCGTAGCCGTCCACGCCGGCGCGCGGCAGCGGGTTCGGCCAGCTGACGTTCGGGTAGTCGCCGATGTAGGCGTTCCCAGCGTCCACCTGCCAGACATGCAGGCCGTAGTCGGCGTAGTCGCCGTCGGCGCGCTGGTAGTGCACCTTGACCATGCCGCTCGGCGGCGGCGTCTGCGGCACCGGCACGGCCGCCAGCACGGTACCCAGGTCGGTGGCGTTGCAGACCGCCAGCGCGTCGCCGTGCGGCCAACCCTGGGCCGTCGCACGCTCGTCGCCCGCAGCGGCCGCCAGCGTGTCGCCCTCCCCGCCTCCGCAGGCCGCCAGCGCGGCCATCGTCAGCAGCACCGTCAGCACCGTCCAGAGCCTGCCCAGCACACTGCGTTGCATGTCGTGTCTCCTCACCGTCCGGCAGGGGCGGGGCAGCGATGGTATTGAAGTCAAACTACAGGTCCAATCTCGGGCTTTCCCCTAGACAGCGCCGCTTACGTCATAGGTTCGTCATGTAGTCGACCGTAGTTGGGGTAATCCAACTACAGAGCCCGGGATTCCATCGCTACAGTCACGCCCCATGAAGCTCCGATGCCTTCGCGCGCGGCCCGCGGCCGCCCTGCTGCTGCTTGCCCTGGCCGCCTGCGGGGGCGGCGGTGGTGGCAATGACGGGCCGCTGCCCACCTTCGACACCAGCGCCGTCGCGGCCGCCGACCCGGGCAGCCCGCTGCCGGCCGACTGGCGCAGCGGCGTTTTCGCCGAGATCTTCGTGCGCGCCTACAAGGACAGCGACGGCGACGGCATCGGCGATCTGCGCGGGCTGACCGCGCAGCTCGACTACCTGCGCGACCTCGGTGTCTCCGGGCTGTGGCTGATGCCGGTGATGCCCAGCCAGGACGGCGACCACGGCTACGCCGTCACCGACTACCGCACGATCGAGCCGCGCTACGGCAGCCTCGCGGATTTCGACGAACTGCTGCGGCAGGCGCATGCCCGCGGCATCGGCGTCGTGATCGACTACGTGATGAACCACAGCGCCGCGCAGCACCCGGCGTTCGTCAACTCGCGCGACAGCAGCGCCAATCCCTGGCGCGACTGGTACGTCTGGCAGCCGAGCAAGCCGGGCGGCTGGAACGTGTTCGGCGCCGACCCGTGGCACAACGCCGGCAACGGGTACTACTACTACGGCGCCTTCTGGGACCAGATGCCCGACTTCAACCTGAAGAACGCGGCGGTGGTCGGCTGGCACCACGACAACCTGCGCTTCTGGCTCAACCGCGGTGTCGACGGCTTCCGCTTCGACGCGGTAGGGAACCTCGTGGAGAACGGGCCGAGCGCATGGGAGAGCCAGCCCCAGAACTACGTGCTGATGGACCAGGTGCGGCAGCTCGCCGGCGGCTACGCGCAGCGCTACGTGGTCTGCGAATCGCCGGCCAATCCCATTCCGTTCGCGACCGCCTGCGGCGCCGCGTTCGCCTTCGGGCACCAGTTCGACGTCATCAACGCCGCCAAGGGCGACACGGCGGCGGTCCAGGCGGTGGCCGGGTACTTCGCGACCGCCCCGCTGGGCATGGCCACGTTCGCGTCGAACCACGACAGCTTCGCCGGGCAGCGCCTGTGGGACCAGCTCGGCGGCGACCAGGCCCGCTACCGGATGGCCGCCGCCACCACCTTGCTGCAGCCGGGCACGCCGTTCATCTACTACGGCGAGGAGATCGGCATGGCGGGCGCGGCCAGCCTGACGGGCGACCCGAAGCTGCGCACCCCGATGAGCTGGAGCGGCACGGCGGCCGGCTTCACGAGCGGCACGCCGTTCCGGGCAGTTTCGGCCAACATCGCGACGCAGAACGTCGCGGCGCAGCAGGCGGATCCGAACTCGCTGCTGAACTACTACAAGGCATTGATCTCGCTGCGGCGCAGCCTGCCCTCGCTGTCGCAAGGCAGCTATGCGGCCGGGTCCGCCGCCGGGACGCTGCTGACGTTCCAGCGTGTGGCCGGCGGCGAGCGCAGCGTGGTGGTCATCAACTACGGCACCGCGCCGGCGACCGCCACGGTAGGCGGGCTCCCGGCCGGCACCGTGCTGGCCAACGCCTTCCCGCCCAGCGGGACCGACCTGAGCACCGATGCCGGCGGCACGCTGTCCGTCCCGGTGCCGGCGCAGTCGGTGCGCGTGCTGGTGCTGCGCTCCTGAGGCGTCGCGCGGCCGGGCCTCACACCAGGCCCAGCGTGTGGTGCCACAGCAGGTCGCCGAGGTAGCGGCCGGGCAGCAGCGCGAACGCGCCGGCGCCGACGCAGGCGCCCAGGTAGGCGGACCACATCGCCTTGCGGTGCGCATCGATGCGGCGCTTCACGACCAGGTACACGCCGCGTCCCACCGTGGCGAAGGTGATCAGCACGAGCAGGTGGATCGGCGTGAAGCCGGCCAGATTGGGCAGCCGGAAGTCGCGGATGAACAGCGCCGACAGCGCGGCACCCAGCATCAGCGCCACCCAGGTGTAGCCGCCGGCGCGGTGCAGGCGGCTGCCCTTGCGGGCGGTCAGCGCGAGCGGGCCGAGCAGCAGCGCACCGGTGGCCAGCACCAGGTGGACGATGACGGCCGGCGGCAGGGTCGAGAGGCTGGCGGCGTGGACCATGGCGGTTCTCCTCGGGTGGGTCTTGCGATGGGCGGGATGCTCGGCGCCCACGAGTCCGCCGGCCAGCGCGGCGCGACGAAACGCCGCTGCGCGGCGCGAGCGGTCCCCGGGGCGGCGCGAGACGTGTCAAGACCACGGCCGATTGCCCGCGCATGCGGCACGGAATCGGGCGCGTCATCGACGGGCCTGCGCTTCGGTGGTACGTTCGCGCCGTCGCAGCGCAGGAGATTCCGGATGGCCAGGCTGAACGTGAACGGCAAGGTGCGTGAGTTCGAGGCCGAGCCCGACACGCCCCTGCTGTGGGTGCTGCGCGAACAGCTCGGGCTGACCGGCACCAAGTACGGCTGCGGCATCGCGCAGTGCGGCGCCTGCACCGTGCACGTGGACGGCACGGCGACGCGCTCCTGCGTGCGCCCGCTGTCCACGCTGTCCGGCGACGAGAAGATCGTCACCATCGAGGGACTCTCGCCCGAGGGCGACCACCCAGTGCAGGTGGCCTGGGCCAAGCTCGACGTGCCGCAGTGCGGGTTCTGCCAGTGCGGCATGCTGATGGCCGCGGCCGCACTGCTGAAGGAGAAGCCGAAGCCGACCGATGCCGACATCGACGCGACGATCACCAACATCTGCCGCTGCGGCACCTACAACCGGGTGCGCGCGGCGATCAAGCTCGCGGCCTCGCAGGCCTGAGGCGAAGGAGCCGAACCATGAGCGAAGCGCCCGCCGTCTCGCGCCGCGGCTTCCTCGGCGGCTCGGCCGCCGTCGCCGGCAGCCTCGTCGTCGGTTTCCCCGTGCCCGCCGCCCAGCCCTCCGCCATGTCGCAACAGAAGCTCGTTCCCGAGGTCAATGCCTGGGTCGTCGTGCAGCCCGACAACCGCGTGATCATCCGCATTGCCCGTTCCGAGATGGGCCAGGGTTCGCTGACCGGGCTCGCGCAGCTCGTCGCCGAGGAGCTCGACTGCGACTGGAGCAAGGTGCGCACCGAGTACCCGACACCCGGCCAGAACCTGGCGCGCAACCGCGTCTGGGGCAACTTCTCCACCGGCGGCAGCCGCGGCATCCGCGAGTCGCACGACTACGTGCGCAAGGGTGGCGCCACCGCTCGGCTGATGCTGATCCAGGCCGCGGCCGAGCAGTGGAACGTGCCGGCGGCGGAATGCACGACGAACGCCGGCGTGATCACCCACGCGCCGTCCGGCCGCCAGACGACCTACGGCGCGATGGCGCCGGCCGCCGCAAAGCTGAAGCCGCCGGCCGACGTGAAGCTGAAGGATCCGAAGGACTGGAAGATCGCCGGCAAGCCGCTGCCGCGCCTGGACACGCTGGACAAGCTGACCGGCGAGCAGATCTACGGCATGGACCTGAGCCTGCCGGGCATGCTCAACGCGGCGATCCGCGACTGCCCGGTGTTCGGCGGCAAGGTCCGGTCCGTCGACGCCGCGGCGGTGATGAATCGGCCGGGGGTCCGGAAGGTCGTGCGCGTCGGCGACAGCGCCGTCGCGGTCGTGGCCGACACCTGGTGGCACGCGAAGACCGCACTCGACGCGCTGCCGATCGAGTGGGATGAAGGCGCGCACGCGCAGGCCAGCAGCGCGGCGACCGCGGCCGTGCTGAAGGCCGGCCTGGACGCGAGCGATGCGGTGGTCGGCAACACGGTGGGCGACGCGCGGGCCGCGCTCGCCGCGGCGGCCCGGCGCATCGAGGCGGTGTACTCGTACCCGCACCAGAACCACGCGACGATGGAGACGATGAACGCGACGGCGCGCTGGACGCCCGAGCGCTGCGAGGTCTGGACACCGACGCAGAACGGCGAGGCGGCGCTGGCCGCCACCGCCGAAGCGGCCGGCCTGAAGCCGCAGCAGTGCGAGGTCTACAAGCTGCACCTGGGCGGCGGCTTCGGCCGGCGCGGCGCGGTGCACGACTGGGTGCGCCAGGCGGTGCTGATCGCGCGCGAGCTGCCGGGCACGCCGGTCAAGCTGATCTGGTCGCGCGAGGAGGACATGACGCACGGCCGCTACCACCCGGTGACGATGTGCAAGCTGAGCGCCGGCCTCGACGCGCAGGGCAATGTCAGCGCGCTGCACATGCGCATCTCCGGGCAGTCGATCCTGGCCGGCGTGTTCCCGCAGAACATCCGCGACGGCCGGGATCCGGTGGTGTTCCAGGGCCTGAACGCGCCGGGGCCGGAGGCCTCGATCGGCTACGGCGTGCCGAACCTGCTGGTCGACCACGCGATGCGCAACCCGCACGTGCCGCCGGGGTTCTGGCGCGGCGTGAACCTGAACCAGAACACGCTCTACCTCGAGTGCTTCATCGACGAGATCGCCCACGCGACGAAGCAGGACCCGCTCGCGCTGCGCCGCAAGCTGATGGCGGGGCACCCGAAGCACCTGGCCGTGCTCGAGGCGGTGGCGAAGAAGGTCGGCTGGGACCGGCCCGCGCCCGCCGGCGTGGCCCGCGGCCTCGCGCAGACGATGGGTTTCGGCAGCTACGTGGCCGCCTGCGCGGAAGTGTCCGTCAGCGCCGAGGGCACGCTGAAGATCCACCGCATCGTCGCCGCGACCGACTGCGGCCACGCCGTCAACCCGCAGCAGATCGAGGCGCAGGTCGAAGGCTCGTTCGTCTACGGCCTGTCGGCCGCGCTGTGGGGCGAATGCACGGTCGAGAAGGGCCGCATCGTGCAGACCAACTTCGACACCTACCCGGTGATGAAGATGGACATGATGCCCAAGGTCGAGACCATCGTGATGCCCAGCGGCGGCTTCTGGGGCGGCGTCGGCGAGCCGACCATCGCGGTGGCGGCGCCGGCCGTGCTGAACGCGATCTTCGCCGCCACCGGCCAGCGCATCCGCGAGCTGCCGCTGCGGCACCACAGCCTGAAGAAGGCGTGAGCCGATGGCGGGTGGCGGTGCGGAGCCCGGCCGGTCTCGCGGCCGCCGTGCTGATCGGCAGCGGCGCCTGGGCCGCCCCGCCCACGTGGGTGGGCGACACGCTGCCCGCACCGCTGACCGCCACGCCCGGCGACGCGGCACGCGGCCGGGCGATCGTCGCCAACCGCCAGCTCGGCCTGTGCCTGCTGTGCCACCCGGCGCCGATCCCCGAGCAGCCGCTGCAGGGCAACCTCGCCCCCGACCTGGCGGGCAGCGGCAGCCGCTGGAGCGCGGCGCAGCTGCGCGCAAGGCTGGTCGACGCACGGCGCCTCGATCCGCGCACGACCATGCCGCCCTTCCACGCGACCGATGGCCTGGTGCAGGTCGGCGCGGCCTGGCAGGGCCGGCCGCTGCTCGACGCGCAGCAGATCGAGGACGTGGTCGCCTACCTGCTCACGCTGCGCTCGCCTTGATCGACGCGGCACGCGTGGCGCATCGGCCCCAGCGATGAATCCGACCCGCCGCGCCCTCCTGCTGGCCCCGGCCGCGCTGGTCGTGCTGCGCCCGGCACATGCGACGCCGCTGCAGATGGAAGTCGCGATCGCCGCATTCACCGGCGGCGCGCCGCTGCGCGACGGCCGCGTGACCCTCGAGATCGCGGCCCTGGTCGAGAACGGCAACACCGTGCCCGTCAGCGTCAGCGTCGACAGCCCGATGAGCGCGGCCGACCATGTGCAGGCGATCGCCCTGTTCACCGCGGGCAACCCGCAGCCGCCGGTGGCCGTGTTCCAGCTCGGCCCGCGCAGTGGCCGCGCGCGGGTCGACACGCGCATGCGGCTGGCCACCTCGCAGACCGTCGTCGCGGTCGCCCGCCTGTCCGACGGCAGCCACTGGCGGCGCGCCGTCGAGGTCATCGTCACGCTGGCGGCGTGCGTGGAGAGCTGAATGGCCGTCCGCGCGATCGTCACCCTGCCGCCGGCCGTCGCGCCGGGCGAGATCGTCGAGCTGCGCACGCTGATCAGCCACCCGATGGAGACCGGCTACCGGCGCGACGCCGACGGCCGGCCCCTGCCGCGCGACCTGATTCGCCGCTTCAGCTGCCACTGCGACGGCGAGCTGGTGTTCGCCGCCGAGCTGCACGCGGCCATCGCGGCGAACCCCTACCTGGCGTTCCCGCTGCGCGTCGGCGACGGGCCAGGGCTGCTCGAGTTCCGCTGGGAGGGCGACAACGGCTTCGCCCACCAGGAGCAGCGCACGCTCAAGCGGCGCTGAGCGCCGGCTCGGGGTCGGCCAGCGGCATCCACAACACCACTTCGGTGCCGCCACCCGGCCAGCTCGCGATGTCGACGCGGCCGCCCTGCAGTTCGGTGATCTCACTTTTATCATTTGAAGGCCAAGGCATTCCGTCACGCTTTGCCGCCACAGCGGCTCAGAGCAGCTCGTCGGCCGGCTGGGTGTCGGCGAAGCCGCGCAGGGGCAGGTGGATGTGGAACACGCTGCCGCCGCCGGCGGCGTTCTCGGCGTGGACGCGCCCGCCGTGCGCCATCACGATCTTCCGGCAGATCGCGAGGCCGAGCCCGGTGCCGCCGGAGCCGTCCTTGGTCTGGGTCGATTGCACGAAGGCCTCGAAGATGGTCTCCAGCTCCGCGGGCGGGATGCCCGGGCCGCGATCGCGCACGGCGATGTGCGCCTCGCCGTCGACAGTCGCCTCGGCCAGCACGTCGATCGCGTGGCCGCGGGCGCAGAACTTGATGGCGTTGGCGAGGATGTTGCGGATCGCCTGCTGGAAACGCAGCGGGTCGACCTTGGCCACCAGCGGGGCCTCGCCCAGGCGCGCGTCGATGCGCAGCTGTCGCGGGGCGAGCAGCGGGTCGAGTTCCCGGATCACCTCGCGCAGCAGCGCGCGCAGGTCGGTGCGCTCGAGGTGGAAGGTGCCGACCGTGCTCTCGATCTTGGCCACGTCCAGCAGGTCGTTGACCAGTGCCAGCATGCGCCGGCCCGAGGCGTGGATGTCGGTGAACATGGCGGCCAGCTTCTCGTGCGCCCGGCCGCGCACCATGCCGAGTTCGGAGAAGCCGATGATCGACTGCAGCGGCGTGCGCAACTCGTGGCTGATGTTGGCGATGAACTCGGACTTCGCACGCGAGGCCTCCTCCGCCGCGTCGCGCGCCTCCAGCGTCGCGCGTTCGGCGTGGCGCAGCTCGGTGACATCCATGAAGGCCGCCAGGATGCCGCTGGCCCGGCCGTCCTCGCCGGGCACCGCCACCTTGCTGATCAGCAGGTCGGCGCGCGTGCCGTCGGCCCGCACGAAGCCGGCCTCGTAGCGGCGGCTGCCGCCGAGTGCCAGCAGCTCGCGGTCGACCTCGCCGTGCCGCTGCGCGTCCTCGGGCGTCTGGAAGTCGCGCGCGGCGCGCCCGACGACGTCCCGGCGCAGGCGCCCGGCGAACTGTTCCCAGGCCCGATTGACGGTGACGTAGCAGCCGGCGGCATCGAGCATCGCGACCGGGATCGGGACCATCGCGAGCAGCAACTCGTTGAAGTCCAGCTGGGCCTGCAGCTGCTGCTGCGCCACCCAGCGGTCGGTGATGTCGACGGCGCTGCCGGCGAAGCCGAGCAGGCGCCCCTGCTCGCGCAGCGGCGTCACGCTGATGTCGAACCGCCGGCCACCCGGGCTGCCCTGCGCATCGCGCAGCCGGGCCTGCACGCTGCGCGGCGCGCCGCCGTCGTCGTCGTTGAACAGCTGCGCGAGGCCGGCCGCGTCGGAAGGCAGGGCCAGCGAGGCGAACGTGCGGCCGATCGGGTCGGTCGCGCCGTCCCAGCGGGCATTGACGAAGGTCAGCACGCCGCTTGCGTCGGTGCGGAACAGCAGCTCGTGCACGCTGCCGACGATCAGGCTCAGCTCGCGCTCGCTGCGCGCCACCTGCTCGCGGGCCGCCTCGCGTGCGCGCAGGCTGCGCGCCGCGATCGTCGAGGCCAGCAGCACGAACAGCGCGACGACGGCGCCGCCGCTCAGCAACGTGATCTCGTCGACATGGCGCTGCGCCACCACGTCGGCCCGCGCGCGGTCGACCAGCAGCACCAGCGGCAGGCGGCGCGCAGCCCGGTAGGCCACCACCTGGTCGTGTCCGGCCGGGCCGGGCCCGACGAACCCGTCGTGGTCGCGCGCGGCGAGCCGCTCGCGCCAGCGCGCGGCGTCGGGGATCGGGCGGCCCGGCACGGTGCGACGCGAGTCGGTGGCCGCCAGCACTTGGCCGTCGTAGGACATCAGCACACCGAGCGTCGACGCGTCGTTCAGCACCAGGCCCATGTGGCTGGACCAGCCTTCGGCATGCAACAGCGCGACCAGCAGCAGCGCCCGGCCATCGCGGCCGCTCGCCCGGCGCAGCAGCGGCAGTGTGCCGACCCCCGCGGGCACGGTCGCCGCGGCCCCCGGCACCAGGTCGGCGAAGCCGCGCGCCGCCAGGTAGGGACCCAGGCGGTCGGCACCCGGCGCCGGGAGCGGTCCCAGCCGCGCCAGGTCGACCTGCGCGCCCACGTCGCGCGGCGCGCTGCTGGCCAGCACACGGCCCTGCTCGTCCAGCACCGCGAGCGCGCGCAGCTGCGGCAGGCTCGACAGCTCGGTCGCGAAGGCCTTGGCCGCGAGCGGCTCGGCGCCGCCGGCCGCGGCCGCCGCGGCCACGCTGCTCAGCGCCAGCCGCGTGCTCTCGACGCTGCGGGTCACGTGGTCCTCGAGCACGCGCGCGAACAGTTCGTTGCGCTCGAGCTGCTGTTCGACCTGGCGCTCGCGCTCCTCGTGGATCTCGGCCAGCAGCGCCAGCATGATCGCCAGCGCCAGCGCGATGCCCACCACCAGCACCCAGCGGCTGGCGGCGGGTGCGACGGGGCGCGCCTGGTGCATGGGCCTCAGCGGGCGACGATCGCCCCGAGGCCGTGGCGTCGCGCGGCGGCATCGAGGCGACCGTCGCGCTGGATGCGCTGCACGAAGCCGTCCATCGCCGCGAGCCACTCGTCGTCGCCGGGGTTCACGGCATAGGCATAGGGCAGCGGATGGAACGGCGCCGGCGGCTCGATCAGCGCAGCCCAGTCGGCGTTGTCGAGCAGGCGGCGGCTGTACGGGTAGTCGGTCATGAACACGTCGACCCGTCCAGCCTCGAGCTCGCGCTCGCGCGTGGCCGGCGGACGGACCACGACGAGGGTGCCGCGCTTCAGCGCCGCCGCCATCACCGGCTCCATGAAGGTTCCCGCCTGCACCGCGACCTGCACGCCGGTCTGGTCGATGTCGGCCCAGGTCTTCACGACGCGGCTGCCCTTGCTCGCGATCGCGACGATGTCGCTGCGCAAATAGGGCCGCGTGAAGCGCAGGTGCTGCTGGCGCTGCGGCAGCAGCGCGACGGCGAACATCGCGACGTCGCAGCGCCCGCCCTTCAGGTCATCGATCAGGGTCGCGAAGGACGAGTCCACGTACTCGATCCGCGCACCGAGGTCGTGTCCGAGTTCGGCCGACAGGTCGATGTCGATGCCGTTGAGGCGGCCGGTGCGCGGGTCGCGCAGGCTGATGCCGTAGTAGTCGGGCCAGATGCACACGCGCACCTGACCGGTGGCCTGGATGCGGTCCAGCACCGGACCGGCGGTTGCGGCCAGCGGGGACACCAAGGAGGCCGCCAGGGCGGCCGCACGCAACAATTGCTTCACGAGATCGATCCTCCGGGCGGCCTCTCCAGCGCGCGCGGGCCGCGCACGAGATCGGCGAAGCTGGGCTGGACGCGGTTGACCTTCTCGCGCAGCACGATGAACTGCTCGGCGTGCGCCAGGAACAGGTCGGTCAGCCGCGGATCGAAGGCGCGGCCGCGCTCGCTGCGCCCGTTGCGCTCGCGGTGCATGCGCGCGAAGTCGGCGACGAAGCGCTCCATCTGCGCGCCCGCCGCCGGTTCGAAGGACAGGCCGCCCTCGCCCAGGATCAGGGGGGCCGGGGTGCCGGGAGGATCGGCGGCAACGGACAACATCGGGGGCATGCGGAACTCAGGGGCTCGGCTCGGAGCTCATAATGATCATTATTATCATCTTGTGTGGCCTCACCGGGGGAGAGCAAGCGTGCGAAGCCGGCAAATCTTGGCAGAATCGACCGGGATGAAACAAGCCCGTTCGCAGCCCGCCTCGCCCACCGGCGACTTCAGCACACTCGAAGTGGCACGCATGCTCGGCATGGCCGTGCGCTCCGTGCAGCTGATGGTCGATCGCGGCGAGCTGTCGGCATGGAAGACACCGGGCGGACACCGGCGCATCGCGGCCGAGTCCGTCCAGCGCTGGCTGGACCGGCGCGCCAACGCGGCATCGGCCGCGGCCGCGCCGGCCACGGAAGCACCGCCTCCCGCGGCGCGCAGCGGCGGCACGGCGACGGCGCTGCTGATCGAGGACTCCAAGCACTACCAGAACCTGATCGGCCTGATCGTGCGGCAGCAGTTCCCGGAACTGACGCTGCAGATCGCCGACGACGGCATCTCGGGCCTCGCGATGGCCGGGCAGCTGCGTCCGCAGGTGCTGATCGTCGACATCCTGCTGCCCGGCATCGACGGGGCCACGCTGATCACCAGCCTGCGCTCGCACCGCCAGTTCGACGGCACCCAGCTGATCGTCGTGACCTCGCTGGACGACGCCGACCGCGACCCGTACCGCTTCGCGCTCGAGGGCCTGCCGGTGGTGCACAAATCGCAGCTGGTCGCCGAACTGCCGCAGCGCCTGCGCGACTGCCTCGCGGCGGCCGGCCTGCGCTGACGGGGCCGGGCATGGCCGCGCGGGTCGTGCTGGTCGAGGACGATCCGACCATCCGACGCTTCTTCGCCCTGGCGGTCGAGGAGCTGCCGCTGGACCTGGTCGAATGCGCCAGCCTGGCACAGGGCCGGGAGGCGCTCGCCTCGGCACCCACGGCGCTGCTCGTCACCGACCTCATGCTGCCGGATGGCCACGGCGTCGATCTGCTCGAGTCGGTGGCCGCGCAGCCGGCCCCGCGGCCGCGCTGCATCGTCTTCAGCGCCGGCGTCAACGCCGCGCTGCGGCAGCGGCTGGAGGCGCTGGGCAGCTGGCGCATCCTGGACAAGCCGGTCGCGATCGGCGTGCTGCTCGAGGCGGTCGAGTCCGCGCTCGCCGGTGGCCCATCGGTCGCCGAGGCGAAGGCGGCCGACCCCGCGGGCGACCCGGTTCAGCGTCACTTCGGCGGCGATGCGGCGCTGTACACGGCGTTCCGCGATTCGGCCCTGCAGCAGTTCGCGGCCGACATCGCCGAAGGCGAGCGCTGCGCGGCGGCGGCCGACCTGCCCGCGCTGCGGCGCCTCGCCCACAGCCTGAAGTCGGTGTTGCTGTTGCTTGGCGACGACGCCGGTTCGGAACAGGCCCGCGCGCTGGAACGCCAGGCGGCCGGCGGCGCGCCGGACAGCGTCGCCGCCTGGCCGGCGCTGCGCGACCGGCTGGCGGGCTGGGCAACGCGATGATCCCGTCGGGGCGCGCGGCCCTGCTCGCTGCGGCGCTCATGGTCGGCTGCGCGGCCGAACCGGCACCGGCGCCAACCGCGCTGTCGGCGCCCCCTGCCGCAGCGCGCCGCTCCGGCTTCCAGGACATGGGCCCCACGCTGCAGGCCCTGCAGCGCGACGACACGCAGAACCCGGGCCTGCTGTGGGTGCTCGAGGGCGAATCGCTGTGGCAGGCGCCGGCCGGCCCGCGCGGGCAGCGCTGCACCGACTGTCATGCCGGCGAACCGTCGCACACGCTGCGTGGCGTTGCCCTGCGCTACCCACGCTACGACAGCGCGCTCGGCCGGCCGATCACCCTCGCGCAGCGCATCGCGCAATGCCGGGCGCGCCAGGGCGTCGTTGCGCCGGCGCCGGACAGCCGGGACCTGCTCGCGCTGGAAGCCTTCGTCGCACGGCAGTCGCGCGGCCTGCCGATCGCGCCGGACGACGACCCGCGCCTCGCTCCGGCGGCCGAGCGGGGCCGCGCCTTGTTCGAACGCCGGCTCGGCGCCCTCAACCTGTCGTGCGCGCAATGCCACGATCATCTGGCGGGCGGACGCCTCGGCGGCAGCCCGATCCCGCAGGGCCATCCGACCGGCTACCCGATCTACCGGCTGGAGTGGCAGGGGCTCGGCTCGCTGCAGCGCCGCCTGCGCGGCTGCGTCACCGGTGTACGAGCTGAACCCTGGCCCGCCGGCGCGCCGGAGTGGGTCGAGCTCGAGCTGTACCTGATGCGGCGCGCCGCCGGGATGGCGCTGGAAACGCCGGCCGTGCGGCCGTGAAGCGCTGACCCGCGTTCAGCGCCCCTGGGCCAGCACCTTGGCGACCGGGTTGGGCCGCAGCCGGAAGGCGTCGGGCATGCCGGAGCCGAGCAGCGGGCGCAGGTAGAGCCGGAACGCGTCGGTCACGTCGGTGCCGCTGGCGCTGATGAAGGCATCGTCCATCGTGCGGGTCTTGCCGGCCACGGTCTCGAGCGGCACGAGCTCGTAGTCGACCGAGTAGAAGCCGGTGCGCTTGATCGCCACCGAACCGTCGCGGTCGCCCCACATCGCGTACTGCACGGCCTTCTCGCCGACTTCGCGCGCCTCGCGCTGGTCGACGTCGCTGACGCAGCCGATGAAGGAGCGCTGCACGTAGCCGAAGGTGTCGCCGCGCACGCGCTTGATGCCGAGCTTGCTCTTGATCTCCTCGCACAGCAGGTCGGCCAGCGCACCGCTGCCGGACAGCTGCACGTTGCCGTGCGCGTCGTGTTCGAGGTCCTTGGCGAGCTGCGCCGCGATCGGCGTGCCGCCGGCGTCGTGGATGCCCTCGGAGACCGCGATCACGCAGCGCCGGTGGCGCTCGTACACCGCCTTCACGTCGGCCAGGAACTTCTCCAGCACGAAGGTGCGCTCGGGCACGTAGATCAGGTGCGGTCCGTCGTCCGGGAACTTCTTGCCCAGCGCCGAGGCCGCCGTCAGGAAGCCGGCGTGCCGCCCCATCACGACCGCGACGTAGACGCCCGGCAGCGCCGCGTTGTCGAGGTTCGCGCCGGCGAAGGCCTGGGCGACGAAGCGCGCCGCGGACGGGAAGCCGGGCGTGTGGTCGTTGCCGACCAGGTCGTTGTCGATCGTCTTCGGGATGTGGATCGAGCGCAGCGGGTAGTTCGCCTTGCGCGCCTCCTCGCTGACGATGCGCACGGTGTCCGACGAGTCGTTGCCGCCGATGTAGAAGAAGTGGCCGATCTCGTGGGCCTGCAGGACCTTGAAGATCTCCTGGCAGTACTTCAGGTCCGGCTTGTCGCGCGTGGAGCCGAGCGCCGAGGACGGCGTGCCCGCGACCAGCTCGAGGTTGTGGCTGGTCTCCTGCGTCAGGTCGACGAAGTCCTCGTTGACGATGCCGCGCACGCCGTGGCGCGCGCCGTAGACCAGCCGGATGTCGCGGAAGCGCCGCGCCTCGAGCACCGCACCGACCAGCGACTGGTTGATCACCGCGGTGGGACCGCCGCCCTGGGCGACGAGGATCTTGCCGGATTGCTGCATGCGGGCCTCCTGGTTCCGGCGGGGATCCTACCCCCGCCGGGACCGTGGAGGCACGCGGTTCAGGCCGCCAGCCGCAGCGGCTCGCGGCGCGCGCCTTCGTAGCCCTGCAATTCGGCCAGCGCGCGGCGGATGTCCGCCTCGTCGCCGTCGATCACCGCGCGGTCGGCGCGGCGCAGCGACGCCTCGATCAGCGCCGACGCGAACGCGCCGGCCGAGCCGATCGACACGTACTTGCGGACCAGTTCGCGGCAGCGGGCCTGTTCGGCAGGCAGGGCGTGGAGCAGATGGGTGTTGAGCATGGTGTTCCCCTGGTTCGGTCAAGTCGTCGGACGGCAGGTTCAGCGCGTCGTCCGGGCTTCATTGCAGTCCGGCCCGGTTCCCATTGCGACGCAGCGCATCGCCATCCCCTGTTCCGTTCAACGACGATCGCCAGACGATCCGGACATTAGGGATGTACGGAGCGGCGAAAGCAGCGGACGCGGCTCGGCCGGCAGCCGGGCCGGTCGGCCGCGGGGGCGCGCGCGATCGGGACGTTCAGCCCGCGCGGGGCCCCGTCGGCCGGTACGGGCCGGACGGGCGGTGCAGCTGCTTGCACGGGTCCCCGCCCTGCGGCTTCTTCGGCTCGAAGCTGGCGTTGAAGACCGGGAACTCGGGAATCGCGGCCGGCAGCAGGCGCACGAAGCTGCCGTCCAGCGGCGAATCGCGGTGGTATTCGATCAGGAAGTCGACCCAGTCGGTCACCTTGACGAACTCGATGATGTGCGGCTGCACCGGCGGGCGCGCCGGGTCGGGGTTGACGTCCAGGTAGAACGGGCTGCGCCAGTCCCAGACGCCGCGCAGCAGCGGGTCCGGCAGGAAGATGTTCATCGCCAGCTGGTTGGACGTGAAGTTCCAGGTGATGCCGGTCCCGTCGGCCACCCAGGGCTGATCCGCGTCGCCGTAGACCTTGATGCCCTTCAGCGCGTCCTGCAGCGCCCGGCAGGCCGGATGCACCGGGTGCGGCCGGAAGTCGAACTTCAGCAGCGCAGACGCGAAGCTGTACAGGTCCGTCAGCTGGTCCGGCGTCTCCAGCGCGAAGCCGGCCTCGGTGTCGTACTGCTGGGCCAGGATGATCGCGTTCATGATGCGCTGGACCACCACCTGCCGGTCGCCCGGGTTCGGGGCGCTGCGCAGTGCGGCCAGCAGGGCGTCGGCCAGGTCGTCGACGCACTCCGCGACGGCGTGCATGCGCGACAGCCGCACCACGCAGCCGGCCGTCGGGTGGTTGCCCTTGGCCTTCAGCACCGCATGGTTGCCCTCCGCGAACCACTGCGAGAGCTGCTGCGCCGTCGCCGTGCCCTGCTGGCGCAGCCGGTCGAACACGGCCGGGTACGGTTGACCGGCGGTGAAGAAGTTGTAGTTCGGGTAGCCGGTGGCGTAGTCGGCGTACGGGGCGACCGTGTGCAGCACCTCGGCCGACATGTTGAAGCAGTTGTCGAAGTGGATCACCGCCAGCTTCGGCACGCCGGCGTCCAGCGCCGCCTTGAGTGCGGCGCCGAGGCCCCAGGTCGACAGCGGCATGTGGTTGACCGGCAGCAGCGGCGAGCCCTGCGGCAGCAGCGGAGAGCCCTGGGGCAGCAGGGGCGACCCCTGCGGCAGCAGCGGCGAGCCCTGCGGCAGCACCGGGGCACCCGCGCCGGCACTGATGCGCCATTCGAAGCGGCCGTTCTCGGTCAGCGTGGCCGCGCTCAGCTGGGTGCGGTCGATCTCGGGCAGGTAACCCGCGCCGTGCCCTTCCAGCGCCAGCACGATCGCGGCGGTCGGCCGGCTGCGGTGCGCGTGGCGCAGGAACCCGGCCAGGTTGCGCGGGTGGGCCATGTCCTGCTTCCAGCGCGAGGTGACGACCATGCCCGCCGGCTTGCCGGCCTCGATCTCGATCAGCCAGGTGTCGTCGTCGACGCGGTCGACCAGTGCCGCCACGTGCACGCCGCTTTCGGCCACCTTCAGCAGGCCCTGCACCAGCGGGTGCTGGGCCAGCGTCTGCGAACTGCCGTCGGGGTAGGTGCTGAGCACCGGGTCGGTCCCGAACGGGGCGTAGACCGCCAGCAGCACGCTGTCCGTGCGCTGCGGTTCTCCGGATTTCTCGGGCAGCAGCCGGGGCAGGTTCATGTCTTCTTCTCCTGGTTGTCCTTGCCCGCAACGGTAACCCCCGGCACGTCGCATTCACAAGCATCTCGTCCGTCGGTGGGATGGCGACCGTCAGACGATCGTGAGACGATTTCCGATCGCCATGGAAACATCCGCACACACTTTCTCGGCCGCCCTGCCGCCGCGCCTGCGCAGGGCGTCGCCGGCGGTCTCGGAGGCCCTGGTCGGCGCTGCGCTGGCGGCCCACAAGGCCGGCACGCTGGACGACTGGCTGCGCCGCCACCCGCGCGTCACACGCTGGCTGCTGGCGCACTGGCTGGGCCCGTTGCTCGCGGCGGCCGGCGAGGCACCGCGCGAGGGCGGCACCGCGGCGGCGGCCGCGCTGCTGCTGCGCTGGGCCGTGCTGCAGCTGCGCCCCGACCGCGGCGCCGAGGGCGACCCGATCGGCCGCTCCGAGTGGCTCGACCGGACCAGCTGGCGCCCGATGCTGGCGCTGTGGTGCCAGTTCGGGTTCGGCACCGTGCCCGCCTTCCGCGACCGCTACCACGGCCACGCCGACGAGCCGGCGGCCAGCCACCTGTGCGGCCTCTGGTCGGTCGGCGCCAGCACCTACTACCGCTATCTCGACAAGGGCAAGCGGTCTCTGGCCGGCCTGCTGCGTGAGGGGCCGGCGCCGGCCGACCGGCTCGGGCTGCGCGAGCTGGCCCTGGCGCGCACTGCGGCGGCACCGGCGGCGCCGGCCGAGCGCCATGCCTGGCACGGCCGGCTGGCGCAGGAGGCCCTGGGCCGCCACGACGCCAGCTCGGCGCTGTGGCATTGGCTGCGCAGCGGCGACGTGGCCGGCTTCATCCGCGTGCTGCAGCGGCACAGCGTCGAGCTGGCCAACGACGGCGAGACCGAGCTGCTGGTGGCCGGCGCCGCGGACCTCGTGCAGACGCCGCGCGAACGCTTCGACCTGCTTTTGGCGCAGGCCGCGCTGTACCGCATGCGCGGCGCCTCCGAGCCGGAGCAGCAGGCCTACGAGCAGGCGCTGCGGCTGGCCGCCGACGCCGACGACGCGCTGATGCTGGGCATCGTGTACGGCGCGCTGGGCAAGTTCCACGAGCCGCGCGACCTCGACCGCGCCTTCGCCTGCTACCAGGACAGCGCCGACTGCCTGTGGCGCTCCGGCATCGCCGACGACCGCGCGGCGGCCGCCCCGATCGTCGAGGAGTACGTCGCGACGCTGGTCAAACTCGCCTGGCTGTACGTGCTGCGCAACGACCCGCGCGGCAAGGCGGTGCTGGAACGCGCCGCGCAGCTGCGCGACCGGCATCCGCTGTCGGTGCCGGCGCTGGCGAT
Source organism: Piscinibacter sp. (assembly GCA_019635485.1). Classification (GTDB taxonomy): domain Bacteria; phylum Pseudomonadota; class Gammaproteobacteria; order Burkholderiales; family Burkholderiaceae_C; genus Piscinibacter. The sequence goes on from JAHBZL010000002.1 coordinate 185,173, forward strand.
GCTGGAGCAGACCTGGGGCGAGTACTGGCGCCGCGCCGGCGACGGCGCGCGCGCGCTCGAGCACAAGCACCGGGCGCTGAATCTCTACGAGCGCATCGCCGACCACCAGGCGATCCTGAAGACCTGCGGCAACCTCGCACTGATCTACGGCGAGGCGCGCGACTTCGAGCGCGCGATCGCCTACTCGCAGCGGGTGCTGTCGCTGGCGGCAACGCTGACGGTCGAGCCCGAGATCGTCGCCAGCACGCACCTGAACCTGGGCGTGGCGTACTTCTGGCAGGGCGACTACGAGCCCGCGCTGCGCGAGTACCAGGCGGCGCTGGACATCGCGCTGCGCGCGCAGCTGCGCCTGGTGGTGCGCCGGGCCCACTACAACCTCGCCGAGGTGCACTACATCCGCTTCAAGGCCAGCCGCGACCCGCAGGACGAGGCACGCGGCGACGCCCATGCGGCCGCAGCGCTGGCCGCCTGGCCCGAGGAGAGCGACCCGGCGCACGTGCAGGCCACCAAGAGCCTGAAGCGCGAGGTGCTCGGGCCGGGCAACGACCGCGCCTACGACCGCCTGCTGCCGCAGGAGTTCGCGGCGCACCATGCGCAGATGGCGGAGATCCAGCGCCAGCGCGAGCTGCTCGCGGTGCCGGTCGGGCCGGAGCAGCACGTACGCGCCTACCTGGCGATCGCCAACGCGTACCTCGCGATCTCGGTCCGGGAGCGCGAGGCGGCACTCGCGCTGATCGAGAAACACGGGCTCGGGAGCCGCTTTGCCGACGAGCTGGACGGCCTGCGCCGCACCTTCGACCGGCAGCTGACGCGCGAGCAGCGCCTGGCCGCCGCCTGGCGCGCGGCCACCGCCGACCTGCTCAGCGCGCAGCGCTGCACGGCGCTGGTCGAGCACCTGCTGGCGGACGGCGCGTTGAACAAGAGCCGCTACGCGGAACTCTGCGGCCTCAGCCCGGCGACGGCGTCCAAGCACCTCGGCCTGCTGGCGGAGCGCGGTCTGCTGGCGCAGTCCGGCAAGGGGCCGAGCACGCGCTACACGTTGCCGGCGTAGCCGGGCATCTCGGGGCGCCGCACGCAGCAGCCCTTGCCGCGCTGCTTGCCGGTGTACATCGCGGCGTCCGCCTGGCGCAGCAGGCTGACCGGGTCGAGCCCGTCCAGCGGCACCAGCACGTAGCCGATCGTCAGGCCGACCTCGATGCGGCGTTCGCCGGAGAGCACGAACGGCTCGCGGAAGGCCTCCACCAGCTTGGCGCCGATGTCGCGCGCCTGATGCTCGTCGGAGAGTCCGCCGGCAGTGACGACGAACTCGTCGCCGCCGAGCCGGGCCACCACGTCGCTCGCGCGCAGGTTGGCCTGCAGCCGCTGGCCGACGGCGACCAGCAGTTCGTCGCCGATGTCGTGGCCGTACTGGTCGTTGACCTGCTTGAAGCCGTCCAGGTCGAGCATGTAGACCGCGAGCAGCCGATCCGGGGCGCACCCCGCCATCGCCGCCGCCAGGCGCGTGTCCAGCCCGCGGCGGTTCGGCAGGCCGGTCAGCGCGTCGGTGTGGGCCATCGAGACGAACACGTCGCGCTCGCGCACCGCATGCATCGCGGCGACGTGCAGCGACTTCATGCGCAGCCCGAGCACGCGCAGGAACAGCACCATGTCCAGCGTGGCCCCGGCCTGGAACGAGTGCAGCGTCCAGGCGTTCGCGTCCACATGGCCCTTGATCACGCCGACCATCGTCGCGGTCGACACGAAGTAGCCGGTCCAGGCGATCAGGAAGTACCAGCCGATGCGGTCGCCCCGGCGCGCGCGGCGCACCGCGCCGGGCAGGCCCATCAGCGCCGGCAGCAGGCCGAGCGTGCCGATCACCGTGCTGACGGTGTGCACGTGGATCAGGTCGGTCGCGTAGAGCAGCGCGGCGACCCCCAGCAGCGCGGCGCCGCCATACATCACCCGGCTGAAGTAGCGGCTGACCTCCGGGCCGCGCAGCACCTCCTCGACGAACAGGAAGGTGCATGCCGAGGCGAGCAGCGCAGCGAGCGCGGCGGCATGCTGCTCGACCCAGAGCTGGTCGCGCCACAGGTACATGCCGCCGAGGCCGAACTGCACCACCGAGAACAGCAGGCTGCCGAAGGTCAGCAGCGCGTACTTGATGAACAGCGGCTCGCGCGTCGAGACCCACTGCGCCAGCGAGTACAGCACGAGGCACAGTCCGAGCCCGGTCAGCAGGCCCTGCAGCAGCATCTCGTCCTGCGCACGGCTGTGGAACTCGGTCAGGCGCGTGAAGGCGATCGGCAGGATCATGCCGCCGAGCGTCTCGACCCGCATCAGCAACTCGTGCCGGACGCCCGGCTGCAGATCCAGCAGCACGGCATGCGAGCGCGAGGCGACCGGCCGGTCCGAGTACGGCTGCAGGTTGCCCAGCCGTGCGCGCTGCACCACCTGGCCTTCGCGCAGCAGGAAGACGTCGACGCGGTTCAGCACCGCGTAGTCGATGTCCAGCAGCCAGCGCGCCTGGCTGCCCGCCGCGGACTGCACCGGCACGCGCACCCAGACCGGCTCCTTGCGCAGCCCGAGCGTCGCGTGGGCCGACTTCGGCACTTCGAAGCGGGCGCTGGCGCGCAGGGCACCGGCCCAGTCGAGCTCGCGCTGCGGGTCGGGCAGGATCTCGACCGCGCTCCAGGCCTCCACCCGGCGCTGCTGGTCGTCCAGCCGAATCGGCTCGACCGCGCCGGCCGTCCCGGCAAGCGCCCACCCCAGGGCGACCAGCAGCAGGGCCAGCAGGCGCCTCATGGCGCCGCCTTCCCACACCAGGTCTGCATCATCTGCTGCGCCTGGCCACGCAGCCGCTCGGGCAGCTTCAGCGGGCGCGTCTCGTCCATCAGCAGCCGCGTGATCAGGCGGTAGCCGAGCAGCCGGCTGATCACGCGCGACAGCGAGAACTGGCGCCAGACGAGCCGGCCGAGCGCGTCGATGCCCTGCACCAGTGCCAGCGCGACGGCGAACGCCAGCTTGCTCCACCAACCGACCTGGCCGTTCATGCCGAGGTCGGCCGAGGACCGGGCGCCGATCAGGTGGCGCGACAGCAGCAACGGGAACGGCCGCACCACGGCCCACGGGATCTCGCGCGACATCGTGCGGAACAGCGCACCCGCGAGTTCGGGCCGCGGATCCGGGTCGCGCCGCTCGGCGCGGCCGCGCTGCTGCATCCGCAGGAACAGCGCCTCGGCCTCGTGCATCGTGTCGACCATCAGTTCGCGGCGGATCCCCACCAGGTGGCCGACCACGTTCCAGGCGTGCAGCACCGCGCGCTCGTCGTCCGGATCCAGCCCGACGCCGAGCGTGCGCATGCCGCGCAGCGGCACGAAGCCGAAGGTCAGCAGCGTGTAGGCCTGCTCCTCCTGGTTGCTCGGCAGGCCGCGCTCGGCCACGTCCCAGCCATGCGCGAACAGCGCCTGGTGCATCCCGGGCACGCGCCCGGCCAGCGACAGCCGCGGCCGCGGCCCGGTCTCGGGCGCGAGTGCATGCTCGGGGCTGCCGCGCAGGATCAGGTGGCGCACCGTGGCGTGGATGAGCCGCACCTTCAGCACCTGCGCCACGCCGGCGCCGGCGGGATCGGTCAGACCGCCGCGCATCATCACCGGGAAAATCATCGCGGCCGTGCTGCGGATGCGGTAGTCGGTGCGCTGCTCCAGCGCGCCGGTGGTGTGCAGCACGTCGGCCAGGTCGGGCACGACGTAGCACTCGGGCAGGCTGGCACAGAACAGCAGCAGCACCGACAGAACGCCCTGGTCGAAGAACAGTTCTTCGGCCCGCGCGATGCGCGCCGGATCGGCCCAGTCGGGCAGGCGCTGCGCCGCATCGAGGTAGCCCCGTAGCGCCGCGGCCATCGGGGCCGGCACCTCGGGGCCGGGCGTCCAATCGGCGATGCCGGCGTTCGCCTGCCACTGGGCGATCACGCGGTTCAGCAGCGCCAGGCGTTCCCAGTGCTCGTCCAGCGCCGACAACGCCGCGTCCGCGTCGGCCAGGCTGTCGGTGGTCGGCCAGGTGCCGAGGATGGCGCTGATGGTGTCGTCCGCCAGCGGGTCCGCCTGGTACTGCGCGGCATCGAGCAGGTCGTCGGGCACGGGCGGGCGGAAGCTCATCGTCGCAGGTGACAAAAGGTGACGGGCGCAAGCAAGCGCGCCACGGTAACGAAGGCGGCACCGCGCCGCAAGTGAACTAGATCACGGTCCTGTGGCGTGCGGCACACGCAGCAGGCGCAGCATGCGCAAGGCCCCCTCGCGGCCGTCGTAGTAACCCGGCACCTGCAGCGTCGGCACGAAGTCGAGCGTGGCGTAGAACGCGCGCGCACCCTCGTTGGCGGCGCGCAGTTCGAGGTGCACGGACGCCATGCCGGCCACCTGCGCCGATTCGAGCAGCCACGCCACCAGCCGCCGGCCCAGACCGCGCCGCTGCAGCGCCGGCCGCACGGCCAGCAGCATCAGGTGGGCTCGCTCGTCGCCGAACTCCATCACCGCGAAGCCGGCGATGCGCCGCGCCGAGGCCGCGACCAGCACCGAAACCTCGGGGCTGCCGATCAGCCGGGCCATGCGCTCGGGCCGGTAGCGCCACGGCAGCCCGGTCTCGATCAGGTCGCGCGAGAGCGCCGCCAGCGCCTCCGCGTCATCCGGCCGGGCCAGCCGCAGAACGATCGATGCCGCCGTCATGGCGCCGATTGTGCGCCGTCCGCCGCGGGGCGTCCGCGCCGGTCCGGCCTCACTCCATCGCAACGCCGGACTCGATCTGCACCGCCGCCGTCTTGGCTGCGCGTGTCTTGCGCGGCCGCTTCGCGGCGGTCTTGCGGGTGGCCCGCTTGGCCGCCGGCTTGGCGGCCGGCTTGGCGGCCTTGGCGGCCTTGGCCCGCTTCGGCGCCGCCGCGGGCGCCGCCTCGGCGGCCGGCGCGTCGATCAGGAACGCGTTGCGGTCCTTGGCGGTGGCGATCCAGGCCGGCGGACGGCCCCGGCCGGTCCAGGTCTGGCCGCTCTTCGGGTCGCGGTACTTCGGAGCGCCGGCCGAACGTCGCGCCGCCGTCTTGCGCGCACCGCGGACCGCCTTGGCCTTGCCGCCGCCGCCGAGACCGAGTTCCTCGGCCGTCAGGCCGTATTGGCTGATGGTTTTCTTGAGCTGCGCGATGACGGCCTTGACCTCGGTGCGCCGGATCGTCTCGGCCTGCTGCTCGAGCTTGGCGATCTGCGCCCGGAGGGCCTTGTAGCTTTTCATGACGTTTCCTTTGTCGTGTCGGACACAGGACTGTCAGCTGCCGGCAAGGGGCCCAACGCCCGCAAGCCGCCCGGTCCTGCAGTGGCGATTGTGACCGGGTTGCGGCATACCCCCGCCCGAACACGCTGGCGGCCCGGCGGCGGGCGCGCCATCATCTCCGGCATGACGGTGGCGACTTCCCCCGGCCTGGCGCATCCGCTGGGCGCGACGCTGCGCGACGGCGGCGTCAACTTCAGCGTGCACGCGCGCGGCGCGGAGCACCTCGAACTGCTGCTGTACGAGCGCGCCGATGCGGACCGCCCCGCCGCCTGCCTGGCGCTCGACGCGCGGGCCCATCGCAGCGCCGACTACTGGCACGTGTTCGTTGCGGGCCTCGCGGAAGGGCAGCTGTACGCCTGGCGCGCGCACGGACCGCACGATCCGGCACGCGGACTGCGCTTCGACGCCGACAAGGTGCTGCTCGATCCGTACGGCCGCGCCGTCGCGCTGCCACCCGGCTACCGGCGCGCCGCCGCGGCGGCGCCCGGCCGCAACGACGCCTGGGCGCCGAAGAGCGTGGTCTGCGACCCGCGGCGCTACGACTGGGAAGGCGACCGGCCGCTGTGCCGGCCGTTCGCGCAGACCGTGATCTACGAGCTGCACGTCGGCGGCTTCACGCGCGACCCGAGTTCGGGTGTCGCGCCGCCGCGCCGCGGCACCTACGCCGGGCTGGTCGAGAAGATTCCGTACCTCGTGGACCTGGGCGTCACCGCGGTCGAACTGCTGCCGGTGTTCCAGTTCGACGCGCAGGACGCGCCGCCCGGACTGAGCAACCACTGGGGCTATGCGCCGCTGTCGTTCTTCGCGCCGCACGCCGGCTACGCCATGCAGCCGCAGGCGCCGCTGGCGGTGCTGGACGAGTTCCGCGACATGGTCAAGGCACTGCACCGCGCCGGCCTCGAGGTGATCCTCGACGTGGTGTTCAACCACACCACCGAAGGCGGCGACGGCGGCCCGACACTGAGCTGGCGTGGCCTGGCCGACGGCAGCTACTACCTGCAGGACGGGGCCGGCCACTACGCCAACTACTCCGGGACCGGCAACACGCTGAACGCGAACCGCTCGGTGGTGCGGCGCATGATCATCGACAGCCTGCACTACTGGGTGCAGGTGATGCATGTCGACGGCTTCCGCTTCGATCTGGCCGCGGTCCTGTCGCGCGACGAGGACGGGCACCCGGCGGCCAGCCCGCCGGTGCTGTGGGACATCGAGTCCGACCCGGTGCTGGCCGGCACCAAGCTGATCGCCGAGGCCTGGGACGCCGCCGGGCTGTACCAGGTGGGCCACTTCGTCGGCGAGCGCTGGAAGGAATGGAACGGCCAGTTCCGCGACGACGTGCGCGCCTTCGTGCGCGGTGACGCCGGGCAGGTCGCACGCGTCGCCGACCGGCTGTTCGGCAGCCCGGACCTGTACGGCGCGCGGCCGCGCGAGCCGGCGCAGAGCATCAACTTCGTGACCTGCCACGACGGCTTCACGCTCAACGACCTGGTCTCCTACGACCGCAAGCACAACGAGGCCAACCTCGAAGGCAACCGCGACGGCACGGACCACAACCTGAGCTGGAACTGCGGCGTCGAAGGGCCCACCGACGATCCGCAGGTGGAGGCGCTGCGTGCCCGGCAGGTGCGCAACCTGCTGGCCATCACCGTGCTCTCGCTGGGCACGCCGATGCTGCTGATGGGCGACGAGGTGCGGCGCAGCCAGCGCGGCAACAACAACGCCTACTGCCAGGACAACCCGTTGAGCTGGTTCGACTGGACGCTGCTGCAGCGGCACGCCGACCTGCACCGCTTCGTGCGTGGCCTGATCCGGCTGCGCTTCCGGCGCGAGTCGGTGCGCGAGGACCGGCGCCTGACGCTGTCCGAGCTGGTGCAGCGGGCCCACGTGCAGCTGCACGGGGTGCAGCTGAATCATCCCGACGAGGGACACGAATCGCGCAGCCTGGCGGTGACCGCGAGCAGCCTGTCGGGCGACCTGCTGATGCACTTCGCACTGAACGCCTGGTGGGAGCCGCTGGACTTCGAGCTGCCGCCGCTGCCGGCCTGGGCCGGCGCGGACGGCACCGGCTGGCGCCGCATCATCGACACGGCGCGCGCAGCGCCCGAGGACCTGGTCGAGTTCGGCACCGCCACGCGGGTCGGCGGCACGACGCACCGGGTCGAACCGCGCTCGGTGGTGGTGCTGTTCGCGGCGGCGCGCGCCGGCTGATGCGGCGGTTCAGCCGCCGTTCAGAAGCGCTCGTCGAAGCGGCGCAACTCGAGTTCCCAGGACCAGGCGCCCGGCGGCTGATCGAGCAGCGCCAGCAGGCCCGCCGCCACCGCCTCCGGCGTGAAGCGGCGTGCGGCCCCGGCACCGGGCTCGCCGGCCGCCTCGACCGCGCCATCCACCACCAGGTGCGCGACGTGGATGCCTTGCGGCGACAGCTCGCGCGCCAGGCTCTGGGCGAGGCCCCGCACCGCGAACTTGGCCATCGCGAACGGGGCCGACTGCGCGAAGCCCTTCACGCTGGCCGTCGCGCCGGTGAACAGGATCGTGCCGCGCCCGCGCGGCAGCATGCGGCGCGCCGCCTCCTGCGCCGTCACGAAGCCGCCCATCGCGGTCAGCTGCAGCGCCTGCGCGACGGCGCGGTCGTCCAGCTCGGTGATCGGCCCGCGCACACGCGCGCCCGGGTTGTAGAGCACGACGTCCGGCACCACGCCCTCGGCGTCGAGCTGCGCGAACAGGGCGCGCAGGCTGGCCGGATCGGCGGCGTCCGCCGTGCCGGCACGTGCCCCCAGCCGGTCGGCGAGCGGCTGCAGGCGGGCGCGGTCGCGCGCCGCGACGACGACGTCGTAGCCGCGCCCGACGAGCGCGGCGGCGAAGGCACCGCCGATGCCGGGGCCGGCACCGACGATCAGGGCGACAGGGGAGCTCATGGCGCGATGCTCGCACAGCCGCGGCGGGCCGGTGCGATGCAGGGTCGCTCGGTCAGTCCCGGGCACGCAGGCGCCGCGCGATCGCGTGCATCAGCAGCGCAGCCGCCACGCAGTACAGGCCGAGCGCGGACAGCATCGACGTGAAGGCCACGCCGCGGTCGATCAGCAGGCCCGCCGCGCCGGGGCCGACGGCCGACATCAGCACCAGCGTCGCGACGATCACCGAGCGGATCGCGCCGAGGTGCGCCACACCGTACAGCTCCGGCCACAAGGTGCCGAACAAGGTCAGCGAGCAGCCGTTGGCGATGCCGTACAGCGCCATGAACACGAACACGCTCCAAGGCGCGGACATGTGCGCGAGCAGCAGCAGCGCCAGGCCCATCGGCAGCAGGTACCAGGGCAGCAGCGCCCGCGCCGAACGGCGGTCGACGAAGGCGCCGGCCAGCAGCGAGCACAGCACCGTGAAGCCGGCCAGCAACGGAAACGCCGCGGGGAACAGCGTCGCCGGCCAGCCGCGCAGCTCCGCCAGGTGCACCTGGTGGAAGAACACCGTGTTGCCGATCAGCGCGGGCGGCACCATCGCCAGCATCACGACGTAGAAGAGCGGATCGCGCAGCACCTGCGCGCGGGTCCACGAACGCGTCGCTGGCGTCCCGGCGCCTGCGGCCGCCGGCGGCTCGTGGCGTTCCCTCGCGAACAGCGCGACCACCACGGGCATCGCCGCCAGCAGCACCAGCGCCGCGGCCACACCCCAGGCGCCGCGCCAGCCGAGCGCCGCGCCCGCGGCGACGAAGGCCAGCGGCAGCAGCGCCTCGCCCACGTTCATGCCCAACGTGGCGAGCGACAGCGCCTGCCCGCGCCGCGCCACGAACCAGCGCCCGAGGGCCGTGAACGCGAGGTGCGTGCACATGCCCTGGCCGAGCAGGCGCAGCGCGACCAGCACGGCGAACAGCGCCGCCACGTGCGTGGTCAGCGCCATCGCGGCCGCGGCCAGCGCCAGCAGCGGCACGACGACGAGCGCCACCCGTTGCGGCGTGTGCCGGTCGACGACGCCCCCGAGCAGCGGCAGGCTCAGCGCACTGACCAGCGTGGCCGCCATGTAGAGCGTGGCGAAGCCGCCGTGCGTCAGGCCGTGCTCGGTGCGGATCGCGCCGGCCGACAGCGCGATGAAGAAGGTCTGCCCGAACGAGGACAGCAGGAACAGCAGGAACGCCCCGCCGATCCAGCGGGCGTTGGCGCGCAGGAACGCCGGCGCGCCGGTCATGGCGCGGCCGGCGCCGCGTCGTCGACCACGAACAGCCGCCCCGACAGCGGCGCAGCCTCGAGCGCCTCGCGGTCGACCGCGTCGCGGGCGCTGGTGATGTACAGGCGGCGCGCGGCATCGAAGCCGAGCGCCGTCGGGCAGGGCACGGGCAGCGTGATCACGCGGTCCATCGCGCCGTCGGCATCGAAGCGCACCACGCTCCAGCCGCCGCGCAGCGCGCTCCAGACGCCGCCCGCGCCGTCCGCCGCCAGGCCGGCCAGCCGGCCCGAACCCTTCGGCACGGTGGCCAGGCGGCGCAACGCGGTGCTGCCGGGCAGCGCCACGTGCAGCGTGCCGCTGTCGGCCGCGGCGATGAACAGGCACTGGCCCTGCGGATCCCAGGCCAGCGCGGTGGCCGGCTCGGCGAGCCGCCAGCCGCCGGCACTGCCGGCCTCGCCGGAAAGCTCGGCGACGCGCCAGCGCTCGCCGTCGGCGACACAGGCCCAGAAGCGTCCGTCGGGCCCGGCACAGACCGCGCTGGCGCGCCGGCGCGGCAGGTCCGGCAGCGCGCAGCGGGTGCCCTCCGCGTCGAGGTGGGTCCACTGCTCGCCGGCCAGCACCGCGGCACCGTCCGCGTGCGGCAGCAGGGCCTGGATCGGCGCGTCGAACGGCGCCAGCACACGATCCCCGGCCGGCGTCGCGAGGTGCACCGCCGGCGCCAGCGTGTCGGCCCAGAACAGCGCACCGGCCGTGTCCGACCAGGCGGGCCAGGCGCCGTCGAAGGCCCAGCCGCCGGGCACCGCACGTGCCTCGCCGGCTGCGTGCGGCCCGCCCTGCGCGGCGGCCAGCTGCGCGCCGATGCGCCGCGCCGCCTCGGCGACCTCCGGGCCGATCAGCCCCAGGCGCTCCATCGTCAGCCGGAAGGCCGGGCCCGCGACGCTGATCGCGCCGCGCACCGCGCCCTGCGCATCGACGATCGCAGCGCCGCAGCAGCGCACGCCGGGCACGATCTCCTCGTCGTCGATCGACCAGCCGCGCGTGGCCGTCAGGCGCAGCTCGGCCTGCAGCCGACGCCGCTCGGTAATGCTGCGCGGCGTGACCGCGGCCAGCGGCAGTTCGCGCACGATGGCCTCGCGCTGCTCGGCCGGCAGCGCGGCGAGGATCGCCTTGCCCTGGCTGGTGCAGTGCAGCGGCTTGCGCTGCCCGAGCGCGGTGTTCGAGCGCCGGCCGTGCGCGCTGTCGCAGCGGTCCAGTGCGACCACCTCCAGTCCGTCGAGCGCGGCCAGGTAGGTGGTTTCGCCGGTCATGTCGCGCAGGCCGCGCAGTTCGGCGCCCGCAGCGGCCACCAGGTCCGGCATCGCGTAGGCCGCGCGCGCGTACTCGAAGCAGCGCAGGCCGAGGCAGTAGACCCGCCGCTGCGGGTCACGCCGCAGCAGCCCGCGTGCGGTCAGCGTGCCCAGCAGGCGGTACAGCGTGGTGCGCGGCAACGCCAGCTGCGCGCCCAGTTCGGCCTGGCTCAGGCCCGCGCCGGAGCGCCCGATCGCGTCGAGCACGTCGAGGGCCTTGTCCAGTGCGGCGGTGCCGTCTGCGGGTTTGTCCGGCATGGCTCGTTCCCAAGGGATGGAACACGCAACGAGGCCCGAACTGTACGGCCGCTTGGTGTGCGTGCGCGCGCTGCCGAGAATGGCCGCAGCCCGAGGACGATCCATGCCTGCCGCCCCCCTCACCCCGACGCCCGCGCCGACGCGCGCGCCCGTGCGGGTCGACGACACCGTGCTCGACCGCCTGGCGCGCATCAGCAGCGGCTCGCTGACGACGCAGCTGTACAAGAAGGGTTTCCGGCAGCCGGTGCTGGTCGGCCTGCGCCCGCTGCAGGGCCTGCAGGTGCCGCGCTTCGCCGGCCGCGCGTTCACGCTGCGCATGATCCCGGCGCGCGAGGACATCGACACCTACGCCACGCTGACCACCGCGCCGAACGCCGACAACCTGCAGTGGGTCGGCGTCGAGCAGACGCAGCCCGGCGACGTGATGGTGATCGACAGCCGGCGCGACGCGAGCGCCGCGTCGATGGGCCACATGCTCGTCACACGCATGATGAAGCGCGGTGTGCGCGGCGTGGTCACCGACGGCGCGTTCCGCGACGGGCTCGAACTCGCCCGCATGACCTTCCCGACCTGGAGCGCCGGCGTCACCGCGACGACGCGGCTCTCGTTCCACCATGTCGCCGACCTGCAGGTGCCGATCGCCTGCGCCGGCGTGGCGGTCTACCCCGGCGACGTGATCCACGGCGACGCCGACAACATCACCGTGGTGCCGGCGCACCTGGCCGCCGAGCTGGCGCAGCTGTGCGAGGCGCAGGACGACCTGGAGGCCTACCTCGCGCTGCGCGTGCAGCGCGGCGAGGCGCTCTGGGGCCTGTACCCGCCGAGCCCGGAGACGCGCGAGCAGCACCGCCGCTGGGTCGCCGACGGCCGCCCCGCCCTGGACTGACAAGGTGTGAACGAACCCGACATGCACCCCCACGAAGCCCTGATCCGCCGCTACTTCGATGCCTGCAACGCCGCCGACCTCGCGGCGCTGGTGCGCTGCTTCACGCCCGATGCGGTGCACTACTTCCCGCCCGGGCTGCCCGGGATTCCATGGCGCGGCGCCGAGACGATCGCGCGCCAGTGGTGCTGGTGCGTCGAGCAGCTCGGCTCGCAGTGGACGATCGAGCGCGTGCTGGTCGGCGCCGACTCGCACGAGGCGGTGATCGAGTGGACACACTGGAAGCGCCACGCCGGCACCGCGCAGCGCGGCGACGAGTGGTACGTGTTCGACCCCGCCAGCGGGCTGATCAGGGAGATCCGCGCCTACTACGCGGCGCCGGCCGTCAAGGACATCCCGATCGGCGAGCTGGTCGATTTCGACTACAAGGGGCGGGGTTACCACCTCGCCTGCCCATGAGACCCCCTGTGTCAACCAGTCTGCCGCGGGCCGAGCGCCGGGCCGCTCCCAGGGCCACGAAGAGGCCCATTTGGTGGGCCTTGCCGGCCCGCATCCCCCCGGGAGATCGTCGAACGTACTCGTTCGACGAGGGGTGGTCATGACCCGCAAGACCCCCGACCAGCTGCGCAGCGCGCGCTGGTTCGCGCCCGACGACTTCCGCTCCTTCGGCCACCGCTCGCGCTTCATGCAGATGGGCTACGGCCCGGCGGACTGGCGCGGCAAGCCGGTGATCGCGATCGTCAACACCTGGAGCGACGTCAACCAGTGCCATGCGCACTTCCGCCAGCGTGTCGACGACGTCAAGCGCGGCGTGCTGCAGGCGGGCGGCTTTCCGCTCGAGCTGCCGGCGATCAGCCTGTCCGAGCCGATCGTCAAGCCGACCACGATGCTGTACCGCAACTTCCTCGCGATGGAGACCGAGGAGCTGCTGCGCAGCCACCCGGTCGATGCGGCGGTGCTGATGGGCGGCTGCGACAAGACCACCCCGGGGCTGCTGATGGGCGCGTTCAGCGCCGGCCTGCCCTGCGTGTTCCTGCCCGCCGGGCCGATGCTGCGCGGCAACTGGAAGGGCCGTGTGCTCGGGTCAGGGTCGGACAGCTTCAAGTACTGGGACGAGCGCCGCGCCGGGCGCCTCTCGGAAGAGGCCTGGCAGGAAATGGAGGCCGGCATCGCGCGCAGCCACGGCACCTGCATGACGATGGGCACGGCGGCGACGATGATGGGCATCGCCGAGGCCATCGGCCTGACGCTGCCGGGCGCCTCGTCGATCCCCGCACCGGACGCCAACCACCCGCGCATGAGCGCCGAGTGCGGCCGGCGCGCCGTCGCGCTGGCCTGGGAGGACCTGACGCCGGCCCGGCTGCTGACCCGCGCGCACTTCGAGAACGGCATCGCCGCCGCGATGGCGATGGGCTGCTCGACCAACGCGATCATCCACCTCGTCGCGCTGTCGCGCCGCGCCGGCTGCCCGGTGAACCTGGACGACTTCGACGCCGCGAGCCGGCGCGTGCCCGTGATCGCGAACATCCGGCCCAGCGGCGAGCGCTACCTGATGGAGGACTTCTACTACGCGGGCGGCCTGCCGGCGCTGCTGCAGCGCATCGCGCCGCACCTGCAGCTGGACGCGCGCACGGTGAACGGCCGCACGCTGGGCGAGAACATCGCCGGTGCGGAGGTCCACGACGACGACGTGATCCGCCCGCTCGCGAATCCGATCTATGCCGAAGGCGCGCTCGCGGTGCTGCGCGGCAACCTCGCGCCGGACGGCGTGGTGATCAAGCCCAGCGCCTGCGCGCCGCACCTGCTGCAGCACCGCGGCCCGGCGCTGGTGTTCGACGACTACCCGGCGCTGAAGCGGGCCGTCGACGACCCGCACCTGGACGTGACGGCGGACCACGTGCTGGTGCTGCGCAACGCCGGGCCGCAGGGCGGCCCCGGCATGCCCGAATGGGGCATGCTGCCGATCCCGACCAGGCTCGTGAAGGCCGGCGTGAAGGACATGCTGCGCCTGTCCGACGCACGCATGAGCGGCACCAGCTACGGCGGCTGCCTGCTGCACTGTTCGCCCGAGGCCTACGTCGGCGGCCCGCTGGCGCTGGTGCGCACGGGCGACCTCATCGCGGTCGACGTGCCGGCCCGGCGCATCCACCTCGAGGTGAGCGACGCCGAACTCGCGCAGCGCCGCGCGGCCTGGACACCGCCGCCGCCGCGCTACCAGCGCGGCTACGGCTGGATGTTCAGCCGCCACATCCTGCAGGCCGACCAGGGCTGCGACTTCGACTTCCTCGAGACCTCGTTCGGCGCCCCCGTGCCCGAGCCCGACATCTTCTGACCATGGACGCCACCACCCGCCAGCAGCTGATGGGCGTGAGCTGCGCGACGCTGTGCACCGCGCTCTTCAAGCGCGGCCTGCGGCGCCAGTTCCTGCAGAACGTGCACCCGCTGCATCCCGGCCTGCCGAACATGGTGGGCGAGGCCTACACGCTCCGCTATATCCCGGCGCGCGAGGACCTGAACCCGATCACCGTCTTCAACGACCGCAGCCATCCGCAGCGCAAGGCGGTGGAGGAATGCCCGCCCGGCGCGGTGCTGGTGATCGACAGCCGGCAGGACGCGCGTGCCGCATCGGCCGGTTCGATCCTCGTCACGCGGCTGATGAAGCGCGGCGTCGCCGGCATCGTCACCGACGGCGGCTTCCGCGATTCGCCGGAGATCGCGGCGCTGCCCTTCCCCGCCTACCACCAGCGCCCGAGCGCGCCGACCAACCTGACGCTGCACCAGGCGCTCGACATCAATGTGCCGATCGGCTGCGCCGACGTGGCCGTCTGGCCCGGAGACGTGGTGGTCGGCGATGCGGAAGGCGTGGTCGTGATCCCGGCCGCGCTCGCCGGCGAGATCGCGGCCGAAGCGGTGGAGATGACCGCCTTCGAGGACTTCGTGTCCGAGAAGGTGAACGAGGGCCGCTCGATCCTCGGCCTCTACCCGCCGACGGACGAGGCCAGCCGCACCGAGTTCGCCGCCTGGCGGCGGCGGCACGGGCGCTGAGCGCGGCGGCGGGCAGAATCACCGCATGAGCGAGCAGCACCTGATCCCGGTCGACCGGCTGACGCAGGCGATGCGCCTGGTCGTGCGCGGCTTCGGCAGCACGGACGATGAAGTCGACGCCGTGGTCGGCAACCTGGTCGAGGCCAACCTCACCGGACACGATTCGCACGGCATCGGCATGCTGCCGCGCTACACGGCCTCCTGGCGCGAGGGCGGGCTGCGCCCCAACACGCACGTGCAGGTGGTGGGCGACGGCGGCACGCTGCTGCGCCTGGACGGCCAGGCCGGCTTCGGCCAGGTGATCGGCCGCGAGGCGATGGCGCTCGGCATCGAGCGCGCGCGGCGCGGCGGCAGCTGCATCGTCGCGCTCGGCAACGCGCACCACCTGGGGCGCATCGGCGCCTGGGCGGAACAGTGCGCGGCGGCCGGGCTCGTGTCGATGCACTTCGTCAACGTGATCTCGCACGTGGTGGTCGCGCCGCACGGCGGCAGCGATGCGCGCTTCGGCACCAACCCGTTCTGCGCCGGCGTGCCGCTGCCCGGCCGCCCGCCGGTGATCCTCGATTTCGCGACCAGCGTGATCGCGCAGGGCAAGACACGCGTCGCCCACAACAAGGGCGAGTCGCTCGCGCCCGGCTGCGTGATCGACGACCAGGGCCGCCCGACCGTCGATCCGCGCTACACGGTGATCCCGCCCTGGGGCGCGCTGCTCGCGTTCGGCGGGCACAAGGGCTACGGCCTCGCGCTGCTGTGCGAACTGCTCGGCGGCGCGCTGGCCGCCGGCATGACGCAGCACAACGCCGACGACACGAAGAAGCGCGTGCTCAACGGCATGCTGAGCGTGCTGATCGACCCGGACGCACTCGGCGGCCGTGCCGCCTTCGAGCAGCAGGCCCACGCCTTCCTCGACTGGGTGCAGGCCTCGCCGCCGCGCGAGGGCTTCGGCCCGGTGCAGGTGGCCGGCGACGCGGAGCGTGCGGCGCGCCTGCAGCGCGAGGCGCAGGGCGTGCCGGTCGATGCGACCACCTGGCGCGAGATCCTGGCCGCGGCCGAGACGCTGGGCGTCGACCCGCGCGCCGTGCAGGCGGCGGCCGGCCTGGCCTGAACGCGCGGCCGGGCCTTCCTACCTGGTGCCGGCTGGTGTACCGTGGCGGCATGCCCGGCGACACCGACGACCAGCGCCGCGGCCTGATGCAGCAGGCCGCCTGCGTCGCGGGCGCCTGGGCCGCCTCCGGGCTGCTGCCGCTGGTGGCCGCCGGCGAAGCGCAGCATCACCCGCGCTCGCTGCTGGTCGGCGAGGACGGTGCGCCGTTCTCGCTGCGCCGGCTGGTGCCCGGCGAGCCCTGGCTCTTCAACTACCCCTTCGTCGCCGCGCCGGTGTTCCTGCTGGCGCTCCCCGGCGAGGTGCGCGGCGCCGAGCTGGCGACGCGGGACGGACTGCGCTACGCCGCGCCGGCCGGCGTCGGCCCGCGCCGCGCGGTGGTCGCCTTCTCGGCGATCTGCTCGCACAAGCTGATGTACCCGACCCCCGCGCTGAGCTTCATCGGCCTGCGCAAGGGCGTCGGCAGCGAACCCGCGCAGGTGATCCATTGCTGCGGCGACGACTCCCGCTACGACCCCGCGCAGGGCGGCCGCGTGCTGGCCGGGCCGGCGCCGCAGCCGCTGGCCGCGGTGCTGCTCGACTGGGATGCGAAGGCCGACCGCCTGCACGCCGTCGGCCTGCACGGCGGCGAGATGTTCCAGGCCTTCTTCGAGAAGTACGCGTTCCGGCTCGAGATGGAACTCGGCCGGCGCGCCCGCGACCCGAGCGCCGCGACGGCGCTGGTGCGCCCGGCGGCCGCCTACAGCCGCCAGTGGCAGAGCTGCCGCGCCTGATCCCGGCCGCCGGCGGTGTTCACTGCGGCTTGATCCCGGCGGTCTTGATCACGCGGGTCCACAGGTCGATCTCGCTCTGCACGAACGCGGTGTAGTGCGCCGAGCCCTGCTCGGGGATGACGAAGCCGACCGACTCCATGCGCTGCCGGATCTCGGGCGAGGCCATGATCTTCTTCATCGTCGCCTCGAGCTTGTCGGCGATCGGCTTGGGCGTGCCCTTGAGCACCGAGATGCCGGACCACGACAGCGCTTCGTAGCCCTTCACGCCGGTCTCGGCGATCGTCGGCGTGTCGGGGTACAGCGGGTTGCGCTCCTTGCTGGTGACCGCCAGCGCACGCAGCTTGCCGGCCCGGATGTGCGGCAGCGCCGTGTCCTGGTTGATGAACATCATCGGGATCTGGCCGCCCAGCAGGTCCTGCATCATCGGCCCGCCGCCGCGGTAAGGGATGCCGACGATGAACAGCGGCTGGCCGTTCTCGCCGCCGACCTGCTTGAGCAGTTCCATCGCCATGTGGCCGGAGGCCGCGTGCGTGTAGCCGTAGTTCAGCTTGCCCGGGTTCTTCCGGATGTAGGCGATCAGCTCCTGGAAGGTCTTGAACGGCTGGTCCGGGTGCACGACCAGCACGTTCGGCCCCGAATGCACCTGGGTGATGTGCACGAAGTCCTTCATCGAGTCGTACTGCAGCTTCGGGTCCAGCCCGTGCGCCACCGCGTTCTGGCCGACGCCGGTCTGCACGATCGTGTAGCCGTCGGCGGCCATCTTGGTGGCGCGCAGCGTGCCGATCGTGCCGCCGGCGCCGCCGATGTTCTCGACCAGGAACTGCTGGCCGAGCTCCCTGCCGAGCGCCTCGGCCACCATGCGCGCCATCACGTCGCTGGTGCCGCCGGCCGGGAACGGGCTGATGATCTTCACCGGCTTGTTCGGCCAGTCCTCCTGGGCGCGCGCCGGCGCGGCGCCGAGCAGGAGCAGCAGCGCGGAGGCGGCGGCGGTCAGCAGGGTGCGGCGTGGGGCCATGGTCTGTCTCCTTCTCGTGGGTGAACCGGTGCCGCCGGTCAGATGCCGGTGGTCCGAGGGCGATGCAGCGCGATGGTCGACAGCCGGGCGCGGGCCGGCAATCAGGGCGATCCGCCGGGACGGCCGATCACTCCCACGATCTGGGACGACGGGAACGGGTCAGGGGGCGGTCTGCCAGACCAGCATCGCGCCGTCGTTGCCGGGCAGCAGCGACAGCGAGGAGCGCTGCCCGAGGTCGACCATCAGCGCCGGCGTGTAGCGGCGGCCGAGGTTCGAATGCACGGCACCGCGCAGCCCGATCGCCAGCCCGGCGGAGACGCGCAGGCCGGCGATCTCCGCCGTCGCGCCCTCGGGCTGCCAGAGGTGGCGCGACACATGGCCGTTGCGCTGCAGGTCGTCGCGCTCGAACCAGGGCTCGGCCCATGCGCCGGCGCTGGCCAGGAGCAGCAGCGCGGCGCACAGACGAGGCGTGGATGACAGCGACATGGATGCAGTGTCGGCGTTGCCGCCGACCGCGTGGCCCTGTCCCTGGTTTCAGTGTTTGCAGGAAGTGACCGACGCGACTTTTCGCACGCGGTCCGACCCTGCGAACCGGGGGAAGAGCCGTCAGACGGGGTCGAGCCGCCGCGCCTGCACCGCTTGGCCCGGCCACGCGAACGCGCCGGCACCGAGGTGGTGCAGCGTGTGCAGTTCGGTGTTGTCGTCCCGGAACGACCAGCGGCCGTTCGCGAACACCCGCTCGTCGGCCCATGCCGCGACCACCTCGCCGAAGAAGGTGTCGTAGACGTCCTGCGCATGCGGCTCCGGCAGCAGGCGGCACTCGAGCCAGCCGACGCAGCCTTCGATCAGCGGCAACCCCAGCGCCGGCCCGGCGAAGCTCGGAATGCCGTAGCGCGCGAACTTGTCGCCGCTGTCGCGCCCGGACTCGCTGCCCACCGTGTAGGTCAGGTCGGCGAGCGCGCGCCCCGGCAGGTTCAGCGCGAACGCGCCACTGGCCAGCACCAGTTCGCGCGTGTAGGTGCTCTTGTCGATCACCACCGCGACGCGCGGCGGCGTGAACTCGACCGGCATCGACCAGGCGGCGGCCATCAGGTTGCGCGCGTCGCCGGCAGCGCTGCTGACCAGCACGGTCGGGCCGTGGTTGATCAGGCGGCTGGCATGGGGCAGGGCGACCTCGCGTCTCATCGGCGCGGATTGTCGCGCTCCAGCCGCGCCTTCACGAAGCCGCTCGCCGCATAGCGCGTGACGCGCCCGTAGTGGCGCGCGGCCAGGCGCTGCACCATCTCCGAATAGGCGTCCATCAGTTCGGCGGGAATGCTGAAGTGGTCGTAGTTGACGACCACGTCGACGCGTTCGCCGAGCGGCCGCAGCAGCTCGTCGACCGCGCGCTCGATCGCCTCGATGTCGCCGGCCCCCGTGACGGCGAGCCCCTCGAAGTCGATGAACAGCAGCCGCCGCGCCGCGTCGAGCTCGAGCCGCTCCTCGAGCGGCACGGCCAGCATGCGCTCGCGCAGGTCCAGCGCCGCTTCCTCGAACAGCCGCGTGTCCATCGTGCGCAGCTGCGGGCTGATCGAGGGCGTGAACGCCATCTGGCCCAGCACGTCGCGTTCGAGCGAGACGCCGGGCGCGATCTCGACCAGCTCGAGCCCCGCGTCGGCGAGCCGGAACACGCAGCGTTCGGTCACGTACAGCACGCGCTGGCCGCGCTTGCGGGCCTGCGCACCGCTGAAGGTGCGGTGCTCCACCTCGTGCACGAACTTGCGCTGCGTCCCCTCGCGCTCGATGTGCAGCCGGCCGCCGCGCACCGCGACCTGCAGGTCGCCGGCCGTGAAGGTGCCGACGAACACCACCTCGCGCGCCGCCTGGCTGATGTTGATGAAGCCGCCGGCGCCGGCCAGGCGCGTGCCGAACTTGCTGACGTTCAGGTTGCCTTCGCGGTCCGCCTGCGCGAGGCCGAGCACCGCGAGGTCGAGCCCGCCACCGTCGTAGAAGTCGAACTGGCTCGGCTGGTCGATGATGGCCTGCGTGTTGACCGCCGCGCCGAAATTCAGCCCCGAGGCCGGGATCCCGCCGATCACGCCGGGCTCCGCGGTCAGCGTCAGCAGGTCGAAGATCTTCTCCTCGGCCGCGACGTCGGCCACGCCCTCGGGCATGCCGATGCCGAGGTTGACCACGGCGTTGCGCTGCAGCTCGAGCGCGGCTCGGCGCGCGATCAGCTTGCGCTCGGTCAGCGGCAGCGGCGGCAGCGTGGACAGCGGCACGCGGATCTCGCCGGCGAAGGCGGGACTGTACGGCGTCGCGAAGGTCTGCAGGTGGTGCTCGGGCTTCTCGGCGACCACCACGCAGTCCACCAGCACGCCCGGCACCTTGACCTGGCGCGGGTTCAGCGAGCCGCGCTCGGCGATGCGCTCGACCTGCGCCATCACGATGCCGCCGCTGTTGTGCGCCGCCATCGCGATCGCCAGCGCCTCCAGCGTCAGCGCCTCGCGCTCCATCGTCAGGTTGCCGTCCGGATCGGCCGTGGTCGCGCGAATGATGCCGACCTGGATCGGGAACGCCTTGTAGAACAGCAGCTCCTCGCCATCGATCTCGATCAGTCGAACCAGCTCCTCGGTGGTGGCGGCGTTGATGCGGCCGCCGCCCAGGCGCGGGTCGACGAAGGTGCCGAGGCCGACACGTGTGAGCGTGCCGGGCTTGCCGGCCGCGATGTCGCGGAACAGGTGCGTGATGACACCCTGCGGCAGGTTGTAGGCCTCGATGCGCCCGGCCACCGCGAGCGTCTGCAGGCGCGGCACCAGGCCCCAGTGGCCACCGACGACCCGCCGCACCAGCCCGTCGTGGCCGAAGTGGTTCAGCCCGCGCTCGCGGCCGTCGCCCTGCCCCGCGGCGTAGACCAGCGTCAGGTCGCGCGGCGCGCCGCGCCCGGTCTCCGCTTCGGCGGCCAGGAATCGTTCCTCGAGCGCCAGCGCGATGCCCTCCGCAAAGCCGATGCCGACGAAGCCGCCGGTGGCGACGGTGTCGCCGTCGTGGATCAGGCGCACGGCCTCGGCGGCGCTCACGATCTTGTCGCGGCGCGCGTGTGCGCCGCCACGGTGCGAGGCGTCGAGGTGCATGGCGCTGGTGCTGCGGGGTGGAGGTGCGCGGCAGCCTAGCGCGCGGCGCCGCCGGCGCCTATCGGGGGAGCCCCGCTACAGGTCCAGCACCAGGCGTGCCGACTTCGCGCGCGAGCAGCACGGCAGGAACTGGTCGCCGGCGGCCTGTTCCTCGGGCGTGAGGTAGAGGTCGCGGTGCTCCGGCACGCCGTCGATGACCCGCGTCAGGCAGGTGCCGCACACGCCCTGCTCGCACGAGGTGGCCACCGTGACCCCGGATTCGGCCAGCGCCTGCACGACGCTGCGGTCGGCGGGCACGACGACGATGCGCCCGGAACTCGCCAGCTGCACCTCGAAGCTGCCGTCGCCGGCCTGCGGCGCGACCTCGGCGGAGAAGAACTCGTAGTGCAGCTGCGCCTCCGGCCAGCCGGCGGCGCGTGCGCTGCCGAGCACGGCATCCATGAAACCCTTCGGCCCGCAGACGTAGAGATGCCGCCCGGGCTGCGGCGCGGCCAGCAGCGCGGGAATGTCGAGCTTCTGCGCGGCGGGGCCGTCGTCGTAGTGATGCTGCACGCGCGGCGCGAAGCTCGCGCCCGCGATGCGCTCGACGAACGCGGTGCGCTCGCGCGAACGCGTGCAGTAGTGCATCTCGAACGCGGCGCCGACATTGGCCAGCCGCTCGGCCATGCACAACAGCGGCGTGATGCCGATGCCGCCGGCCAGCAGCAGGTGGCTGGCCGCCTCATGCGCCAGCGCGAAATGGTTGCGCGGCGCGCTGATCGTCAGCAGGTCACCCTCGCGCACCACGTCGTGCATCGCGGCCGAGCCGCCGCGCGAGGCGGCGTCGCGCAGCACCGCGATCAGGTAGCGGTGCGTCTCGGTCGGGTCGTTGCACAGCGAGTACTGGCGCGTCGGTCCGCCCGGCACCTGGACGTCGACATGCGAGCCGGCCGCGAATGCCGGCAGCGGCGCGCCGTCCGCGGCGACCAGTTCGAAGCTGCAGATCCCTTCGGCCTCGACGCGGCGGCGCGCGACGCGCACGCTGAGGGTGGCCGCGCTCATCCGGCCACCGCACTGGCCGGCTGTTCCTGGGCGACCAGGCGCTCGACGATGCGGCGCGCCTGCACGCCGCCCAGGTCGGTGTTCAGCGAGAGCAGCTTGCGCTCGGGCTGGGACGACAGGTTGCGCTGCTGCGATTCGAGCATCTCCAGGTCTTCCTGGAACACCTTGCCCTGCGCTTCGCGGATGGACGCGGTGAGCGCCTTGTCCTCGGGGCGGAAGTTGCGCGCGAGGCCCCAGAAGTACCAGATCGAGGTCTCGGTCTCCGGTGTGATCAGGTCGACCACGATGCCCGAGGTCTTGACCTCCGCCGGTGCGTCGAAGCCGCCCTGCCCGGCCAGCGCGACGCCGACGTCGATCAGCACGCTGGACGGCGGCACGAAGCGGCAGCGCTGCCAGCGGTCGACGGTGGCCTCGGCGTCCAGCCCGTTGCCGCGCATCGCGGCCTGCCAGAACGGCGGCGCCTTCACGCCGGGCATCTCGCGCCGCGTGATCACCACGTCGCCTTCGCTGGTGGTGACGGCGGCCACCTCGTCGAGTTCCTGCTGGCCGATGCTGGTCGCGTGCACGTACTTCTCGTGCGTCAGGTCCATCAGGTTGTCGATCATCAGCCGGTAGTCGCAGCGCACGTGGAACATGCCGCCGCCGAAGGTCCAGGCCGGGTCCTCGGCCCAGGCCAGGTGCGGCAGCTTCGCCGGGTCGGCCTGGGCGGCATCGCCCGGCCAGACCCACACGTAGCCGTAGCGTTCGACGACCGGGTAGGTGCGCACCGGCGGGAAGCCGCGCACGCGCTGGCCCGGCATCGCGACCGTCCTGCCCTCGCAGCCCATTTCCAGGCCGTGGTAGCCGCACACGAGCTTGCCCTCGACCACCTTGCCCAGCGACAGCGGCGCGCCGCGGTGCGGGCACCAGTCCTCCAGCCCGACCGCCTGGCCCTCCGGGCCGCGGAAGAACACGATGCGCTCGCTGCACACCTGGCGGCCCAGCGGCCGTTCGTCGATCTCGCCCGGCGTACAGGCCACATACCATGCGTTCTTCGGATACATCGCTGCCTCCAGGGGGATGGTCGGTTGTCGATTGGATCCAATTGTGCGACAAACAAGGCCTCGAAGGCAATAGTAAAGCCACCAATGGATCCAATTAAACCCTCCGGCTCCGATTCCGGCAGCGTGGTCGCCACCTTGCGCCAGCTGATCGTCAACGGCCGGCTGCCGGCCGGCGAGCGGCTCGCCGAGATTCCGGTGGCCCTGAAGCTCGGCGTGTCACGCACCCCGGTGCGGCTGGCCTTCCGCGCGCTCGAGCAGGAGGGCCTGCTGTCCAAGGCGGGCAAGCGCGGCTACGAGGTGCGCAGCTTTTCGGAGGCGGACGTGCGTGCCGCGGTCGAGGTGCGTGGCACGCTGGAAGGCCTCGCCGCGCGCCACCTCGCCGAGCGCGGCATGCCGCCGGCCGTGCGCCAGGCGCTGGCCGAGTGCCTCGCCGAAGGCGCGGCGGTGCTCGCCAAGGGTCACCTGGTCGACGAGGACATCGGCCGCTGGGGTCGGCTCAACCAGCGCTTCCACGACACGCTGGTGAACGCGCACGAGAGCCGCGTGATCGCCGACGCGATCGCGCGCAACAACCACCTGCCCTTCGCCTCGGCCGATTCGCTGGCGCTGGACCGCAGCGCGCTGCCGGCGGAGTACCAGAAGCTGCGCATCGCGCAGCTGCAGCACCAGCTGGTGTTCGATGCGCTGGAACGCCGCGAGTCGGCCCGGGTCGAGATGCTGATGCGCGAGCACGCCTGGGTCGGCTTCCGCTACGGTCAGCTGTTCGGCCTGCCGGACGGGCTGCCGGGCTGAACCGGCGGGGATGTCGAATCCGGTCCGGCCGGTTCGTCGTGGTGGGAGAGCCGGCCCGTTCTGTCCGGCCCCGAACAAGGAGATGGTGATGCGAGTGATTGTTTTCGTGAAGGCGACGCAAGATTCGGAAGCCGGCGTGATGCCGGACACGGAACTGCTGGCGGCCATGGGCCGCTTCAACGAGGAGCTGGTCAAGGCGGGCGTGATGCAGGCCGGCGAAGGCCTGCACCCGAGCTCGCGCGGCAAGCGCGTGCGCTTCTCGGGCCCCAAGCGGCACGTGATCGACGGGCCGTTCTCCGAGACCAAGGAGCTGGTGGCCGGCTTCTGGATCTGGCAGGTCGCGTCGATGGACGAGGCGGTCGAGTGGGTGAAGCGCTGCCCGAACCCGATGCCCGGCGATTCCGAGATCGAGATCCGCCCGGTGTTCGAGGCCGAGGACTTCGGCGCCGAGTTCACGCCGGAGCTGCGTGATCAGGAAGAGCGGCTACGCGCGGAGATTGCCGGGCGCGGCTGAAAGGGCCGCTTCCGGGCCACAAGCAGCCACTGGCGAACGGCTTTTTCGCGGTCGCCGCTCGTCCTGGCCAGCGACTCGCCCATCGGCGACCAGACGAGTGTCTGTCACCAGCATCTCGAGGGTGATCGATCTCTGCTCAAGGCCCGGCATCGCTCCAGTCAACCACTGAGCTGCCATTCCACCGCACCAGACGTGCACCCTCGCCATCCACCCAAGCCGCCGGGTGGCCATTCCAGGTGGGCAGTTCGTCGCGCTGCAGACGCGCCAACCACTCGGGCAGGCTTGCCGCATCGGGTTCGGGCGGCGGCAAGACCTGGTCGAGCCAGGTTCCGGTGTTCAGGTAGACCGTGCCGTTGGCGGCTGTCAGTGCCTTCGCTGCATGGCTGTGCCCGGTGATGGTCACCGCCTCCGCGCGGGCGGTTGCGGTCATGCGCTGGGACAGTCGGTCTGGCCTTGCCGATCGGAAGTTGTCGTGCGTGGACTCCAGCGCGCGGGCCAGCGCGGCCCACAACAGGCCACGCACACCGCCCACGCCTGCGGCCAGGGCACCGGAACCCTGCGCGCCGCCAAGCCCTTGGCCGGCGAAGTAGGCATCCAGTTCATGTTCCAAAGCGGTGGCGCTATCCGTCGTCCCCCATGGCCTGCCCTGCGAGGCATTGGCCAGGTGCTGGGCCAGTTCGTCAATCCATGTCGTCTGGCCTGCATCGGCGCCTACCGATGCCGGGCCCATTCCCAGCTTGACCGGCGAAACGCCGCTCGTCATCAGCGCCTTGCGCACCAGTGCCGCAGCGCCGATGCCCAGCGCGACCTTCAGGCGCTTTGCCGCCAGACGCGGGTCCAGCAACATGATGGCCAGTACCACGGCCTGATCGGAGGGCAGCCGGTCGATGAAGGGAAAGCGCCGGCGGCCGTCAGGCGTCTTCGCGCGGCGGAACGGATTGATCACCTCGCAGACCAGACGTGAGCCCGGTGGCATCGGAACCGTCGCGTCGCCGTCGGCCTGCGCGGCTTGCATGCGAGCGCCGCTGATCGCGTTGAATGCATCCTCATGGTGGCCGTGTAGCCCAAAGACCGCCCGGCCTGCCACGTTCAAGCGCCAGCACCCGGCAGAAGGCGGCAGCGCCGTGCAACTGCCCAATCGCCGAGTCAGAACATCCTGCACGCTCGCCAGGTTCAGTTCCGCGTCGTGGTTTCCGGGCAGGCAACTCAGCCTGTGGCCTGCCGCCGTGAAGCCCGCCAGTGCCTGCACCACGTTGCGCTGGGGTGGCTCTGTATCCAGTGCGTCCAGCAGGCCCGCCATGCGCTGCGGCGCCAGGGGCAGCGACAAGCTGTCATAGCCCGGCATCTGCAAGAAGTCGAACACGTCGCCGTTGAGCACCAGCCATTGCGGCACGATGTTGGCTTGCACCTCCGTCAGGTGCCGGATCAACGCCACCAGCGGCTCGTGTGCGGCGAACACACACTGTTCACCCGGTGGCGCCAGGTGCAGGTCGCTTAGCACCACCAGGCGGCCCGCGGCAAGTTCAGGCGGCATCGTCCCCTCCCGCGCGTGGCACCGGCAAAGTCCACGGATCCAGCTCGCCCCGTTCCACGGCGGCGTCGGCCGCGGTGCAGAGGTCCTGGGCAATCTGCACCGCCTGCGCCTGGAGCGCTGCCAGTGCAGCTGCAAATCCCTCCTCGCTGGCGCCATCGGCTCGAAACTGCGCGACAAGCCCGGCCAGCCACTCCGCTCGCGGGTCGTCGATGGCCAAGGCCGCGGCCCGGGCCAGCAGCAGCAATGCCAGTCCCTGCTGCACGTCGCGTTGCAAAACCACCTGCCCCAGATCGGTCAAGGCCAGCATCTGCCCGAAGCGATCGCCGACCTCGACCAAGGTCCTCCAGGCCCGTGTGCCGTGAACGATCGCAAGATCGACTGCGCCGGCCTGCGCCGCAATGCGCGCCAGGTAGCCGTGGGTGCCGGCCATCCCCAGCCGATCGTCAGTCTGCCGCTGCAAACCAAGCGCCTGCACCATCCATGAGAACGCGGTCGGCGCGTCGCCGTCGGCCAGGCTCAGTCGCCCGACGGACTGCAAGGCATTGGCCTCGCCCAGCCGATCCTCGATCTGCCGGTAGATCGGCAGCGCCTGTTCATACGCCTGCCGCGCGCCGGCCAGATCGTCGGTGCGCATCTTCAACTGGCCGAGGTAGAACGCGACCGTGGCGGCGGAGTTGAAGGTCTTGCCGCCTGCAAGCTGGTCGGCCAGTTTGCCGAGCTCTAGCAAGGATGAGCGCGCAGTTCCACCATGAACCGCGAACAGCGCGGCGCTGCGGAACAGCGATGCGGCAAGGTCGTCACCGCCCTCTGCTGACGGGCTGCGAGCCCGCCACTGAATCGCCTGCACGACATTGGCGGCCTCGGCCAGGAAGCGCAGGCGCGCGGCCTGGGCGCGCGAAGTACCCAGGTCGTCATCCAGCGCACTCACGTACGCCCCCAGGCGCTGGAAAACATGATCAAGCAATGCCCGCGCGTCCTCTGCGGCCGCTTGCTCTTCCCAGCGCCGCACGGCCCACGCCCGCACCGGTGCGGCCATCAGGATGCGGCGTTCGTCGCCCACGAGTTGCACCAGGTGATGGTCCAGCAGCGCCGTCAGGGCGTCGCCCAACCGGTTCTCCTCGGCACGCGGCAGCAGCGCTTGCAGCAGGCCCGCCGGAAAGGTGCCGAGCACGTCAAACAGCGTGTACGCCGCGTCGGCATGCCGTGCGGCCGATGCGAGCGACAGGCGCAACGCGCTGGCCAGACGCGACTTGTGCAGCCGGCGGTCCAGCGACGCCGGCAGGGCCTCGCCAAACAAGTCGTCTTCGACAATGGCCTCGGTGCCCAGCGCCGCCAGGCGACGGCACAGCTCCGGCACGTCGACCTCGGCGCCGAGCTGACCGGCCATGAGCACGATCGCGCGCGGGATGCCCCCAAGCTCCCGTAGCAGCGGGGTCAGGACCGACGAGGTGGCCTGTGCGGGCGCCAACCGGGGCCCCGCGGCGGCGATGAACAGCTCGAGCGACTCAGCCGGCTCGAGCAGCCTGTGCTCGCGGCTGAAGAGCGCCTGCGCCTCTGCCGTGCCAGCGCGCGCTAGAGCATGCCGGCTTGTCACTACGGCAAGAAAGCCATCGCTGCTTGCGCGCAGGGCCGCCAGGAGCCGCAGCAGGTCGCGGCGCAGGGTTTCGTCGCCCAGCAGATCTTCCGCGTTGTCCAGCACCAGCGTCCAGCGCCTGCCCGCGAGCGCGGCCAGCAATGCGCCGTCGTCGTCGAAAGGCGCGGCACTGACCAGCAGCCCCAGCGTCTGTCGCAGCGGGCCTAGGCTGGGTTGGCCGCTCAGGTCGACGAAGGCGACATCGTGATTCGACGCGCGCAATTCGTGCGCCAGCGCCAGCGCCAGCTCGGTCTTGCCGGCGCCAGGCAGGCCCTCCAGCACGACAACCGGGTGGTGGGCCAAATCCTCGCACAACTGCGCGAGACGATGCAGATGGTCCACGTAGCGTGCCGTGTGTGCCGGCAACGCCGGCAGCCAGCGCAGCCTGCCAGCCAAGTCCGGCTGCAGGGCTGGCACCTCGGCCAGCTTGGCGGGCAGCCGGGGGCTCGGGTCCGCGGGTGGCGTGCGCAGAAAGAGCACGGGCCGTGCCCAAGTGAGGCTGAGTTCATCAAGACGTGCCCTGGCGCGCGCCAGCGCGGCTTCAAGGTCGCCGTCGCCGTGGGCCCAGGCCTCGATCAAGTCCTTCGACAACCGCGCCACGGCCGCGGCGTCCAGCGCCGAAAAGGAGGCCAGCACGGCGGCCACGTCGCCACGGTCCGGGTCGAGCAGCGCCTCGGCCACGCCGGCGTCCAACGCGCGGAAGGTGCCGGCACCATGGCAGCTCCAGAGCAGCGCCAAATCCACCGCGCCCTCGCGCACGGCGGCGGCGAAGTCTCCGGCCGCAACCACGCAGCCGGGGTCACCCGGGTATCCTGGTAGACCATCGTCATGAAGCAGCAGGCCGCTGCCGCTGTCCAGGCCGTGCCCGATCCAGACCAGCACATGTGGCTTGCCCTGCTGCAGTGCATCGGCCAGTGCTTGGCGGGTGGCCGCCGGCAGAGGCGTCAGCCGCTCGGCACGCC
Source organism: Piscinibacter sp. (assembly GCA_019635485.1). Lineage (GTDB taxonomy): Bacteria > Pseudomonadota > Gammaproteobacteria > Burkholderiales > Burkholderiaceae_C > Piscinibacter. Next base: position 213,674 of record JAHBZL010000002.1, read on the forward strand.
CGGACCCGGCCAGCATCTCGACGGCCCGGTCGTGGGCCAGGAAGAGCGCCTCGTCCAATGGCGGCTGGGCCGGCCGCTGGACGTTGGCCCAGGCGACCTGGACGCGCGCGCGTGCGCTCGGATCCGTTTGCCAGCGAAGCTGCCGTGAGCGCATGCCGCGCGACCTTCGGACCGTGCTCCAGCCTGGCCTGCGGAAGAGGTAGCCCTGCTCGTCGCACATCAGCTCGAAGGGCAACGCCGGCAAGGCCAGATCGCGCCAACGGGAAGCTTGGTCCAGCGGGCACCGGATCTCCAGTCGCACGCCGGTGGCGCGCGCGCGGGCGGCCTGCATGGCCTGTTGCCAGGCCATGGCCAGATCGCTTGGTTCCTGCAGCAGCTTCCGGTACAGCAGCCGCCCGTAGAGTCGCGCAGCAGAATCGAGCCCCGGCGAGCCATCGCGCCAGCGCGCCAGAAAGTCTTCTACGGTGAGACCGGTGTCGCCAAGAGGGAGATTAGGAGCGGGCAGTTCACACGCTTCGTTGGCGTCATGCCGGTCCGCGTCGTCTTCGTCAACCAGCGTCACAGTGAGGAACTCGGTGTCACCGCCTGCGGGCCGAATTGCCTTTAGATCTAGGCGACGTCGAACCGGCCCACTTGCAACACCTTTCATCGTGCCCCCTTGGTACGCCTTCCTCGTAAGGTGGCGCTCGTGGCTCACTCTAGCGGAACTCAGTGTCCAGGGTCAGTCTTCGCCAAGGATGCATGTTCCACTCACGGCCCCAGTGGTCCAGCAGGGTCGCGTCGGTCGTCTCTTTCGGTGGCGGCAGACTCACAAGGTTCCGGGTAGGCGACGTTGGCGCAGCGACCAGGCGTCCGGCACGCTGCGCTCCGGGCAATTTCGCCACAAGCCGTCGCAACCGACTACGACCTGCAGGGGATGCAGTTGTCGCGCACGTCGTAGGGAACTACCGTCCGCTCCGAGCTTTGCCAGGTCCGTGGCATGGATGGCTTCTCTGGGTCGTTCGGCGACCTCACCGTCAATCGCGAGCTCCGCGGCGGACGGATCACCCCCCGGCCGCCCCCGCCGCCGCGGCCTCGCCGTTGTCGACGATGCAGCGCCGTTCCGCGCGGTAGCGCGTGAGGCCGATGCGGTCGAAGAACTCGAGCAGCTGGATCGACAAATTGCGCCCGACGCCGGACCGGTCGCGAAAGCTCGCGGCGTCGAACCCACCCTCCGGCGCTGCCGCCGCGGTGTCGCGCGCGACCTGCATCAGCGCCTGCACCGTCTCCGGCAGGAAGAAGCGGTTACGCGCGACCTGAACCAGGTAGCCCAGCCTGGCCAGGCGCTGAAACGTATCGGCCGCCTCGCGCAAGGGCAGGTCCAGCAGCGGTGCCAGCTCGCCGAGCGGCGGCGGGCGCAGGCCGAAGGGCGTCATCACCGCCTGCAGTCGCTGCAGCAGCACGGCATCAGGCTCGGCGAGTCGAGCCTGGTGGCCGGGCCGCCGCAGCAGGTAGCCGGCACGCTCGATGCTGCCCTGCTGCAGCGCGGCCGCCAGCGCCGCGCGGCGCAGCGCCCGGTCGCGCGCGGCGGCCGGGGCCGCGAGCAGCGTGGGCTCGGTCAGGCCCGGGCTGTCCGGCTGCTCGGCGTGCCATGCGGCCAGCGTGTCGACCAGGCCGCTCCGCAGTGCCTGCCAGTGGCGTCGGGCCAGCAGCCGCTCGCCGGTGACCGTCGCCACCCGCACCGCATCCGCGGCGTCGATCAGGCCGCGCAGGGTGTCGGCCTCGAGATTCCACTGGCGCGCGAAGTCGGCCGCGGCCAGGCCGTCCGGGCGCAGGTCGGCCAGGCCGGCCAGCGCCGCCTGCGCGTCGTCGCCGGCGGCGATGAGCACCTGCAGTTCGGCCAGCCGCGCCGCCGTGCCCCGGCCGCGTGACGGCGCGGCCGCGTCGAGCACGCGCGCGCCGCCGACCAGGGCCTGCGCGGAAGGGTCGCGCAGCACGCAGCGGTCACCGTGCAGCGCCGACACCGGCGCGGCCAGGACCAGTTGCACGAGGCCGGTCTCGCCCGGCGCCAGCCGGCGCGGTGCGAGCGGCACGGCCCGCGCCGGAACGGCCGCCGCGCCGAGATGCAGTTGCAGATCGGCATGCCCGTCGAGCGCCCGCTGCGCGCCGGGCAGCCAGTGCAGTTGCACGTCCAGCCGCTGCGTGGGCGCATGCAGCGCCGGGTCGAGCAGCCAGTCGCCGCGCGCCAGCGCCGCGCGCTCGAGGCCGGCCAGCGCGAGCGCACAGCGCTGCCCGGCCTGCGCCGCCGCGGCCTCGCGGCCGTGCACCTGGATGCCACGCACGCGCACCGGCTGGCCCGAGGGCGAGATCGTCAGCGCAGCGTCGGTCTGCACGCGGCCGGACAGGACCGTGCCGGTGGCGACGGTGCCGATGCCGGCGCGCGTGAAGACACGGTCGACCGCGAGGCGGAAGCCGCCGTTCGCCGCCGGCGCCTGCATGTCGCGCTGCCACTGCCGCAACAGCTCGCGCAGGGCCGCCAGCCCGCTGCCGCGGGTCGCATCGACGCGCAGCGTCGGCGCGCCGGTCAGCGCCGTGCCCTGCAGGCAGGCCCGCATGGCGGCCGCGACCTCGTCGACGCGCGCCGGTGCCACGCGGTCGGTCTTCGTCAGCACGATCGCGCCGCGCCGCAGGCCCAGCAGCTGCAGCAGCGCCAGGTGCTCCCGCGTCTGCGGCATCGGGCCGTCGTCGCAGGCCACCACCAGCAGCGCGGCGTCCGCGGCGGCCAGCCCGACGATCGCCTGGCGCAGGAAGTCGCCATGGCCCGGCACGTCGACGAAGGCGACCGGCTGCGCGCCGCCCAGGTCGGCGTGCGCGTAGCCCGGCTCGATCGTCATGCCGCGCCGTTTCTCCTCGGGCAGCCGGTCGGTGTCGACACCGGTCAGCGCCCGCACCAGCGTCGTCTTGCCGTGGTCCACATGGCCGGCGGTGGCGACGATCACGGCGCCGCCCTCGCCGGCCGGGGTTCAACGCCAGTCGTCCACCTTGACGGTCTTGGCGCGCGCGAAATTGCCGCCCACCATCTTCCACGCGCCCTGGGTCTCACCGCCGAGCACCACCACGCTGAGGTCCTGCGGACGGTACTTGCGCACCAGCTCGTCCGGCGCCGCCTTCAGCATGCCGGCCCAGGGTTCGACGCCGGCGACGGCATGCGGCTTGATCAGCGTCTGCACCCACTGGTCGTCCCAGAACTCGCGCGCCGGCACGCGGCAGTTCTCGCCCAGCCAGTCGAGCAGCTGCTGCTTGCGCACGAACCCGCGCTCGACGAAGCCGCGCGCCGCGATCGGGTCCAGCAGCACGATCGGCGGGCTGTAGGGCTCGCAGGCCGCCAGGCAGTGGCGGAAGCGCTCCTCCCAGGTCTCGCGCGGGCCGAAGCCGCTCATCGTGTACCAGCCGCCGAGGAACACGGTGACCGTGCTGTCCTCCGGCCGGTAGCCGTGCTGCACGTGCAGCGGTTCCCACGGACTGCGCTCCTCGTTCTCGGCCCAGGTGCAGGCGATGTTGTACGCGTTGCCGACCGAGCCCATGTAGGTCTCGCCGATCACCGAGCCGCCCTGCAGGTTCTGGCTCAGCAGCGCGTGCGCGCGCCCGACCGCGACGTTGGCATGGCTGTACGGCCCCATCGCGCCGATGCCGCAGTTCATGCCGATCTCGTGCCGGATCGGGCCGTTGACGATCGCCGGCGCGGCCCAGCTGGTGGTGCTGGAGGAACGCGCCGTCATGCCGCTGGCCGCCATCGCGAGGATCAGCGGGAAGTAGGCCGGCCGCGCGCCGGCCATCACCGCGTTGACCGCCACCTTCTCGACGGTGAACTGCCAGTATTCGCGGAAGTTGGCCGGGCGCAGCTGGCCCACCACCTCGTCGGGCCGGCGGCGCGTGCCGCGCAGCATCGCCTCGACGCGCTCCTCGGTGGGCAGCACGATCGGCAGGTAGTCGGTCCAGCGTTCGCGCTCGAAGCGCTCGTGCAGCGCCTCCTCCGTATCGGGCTCGAGCAGGCGCGGCGTGTCGCGCTCGAAGCCCACGCCCGCCATGTCCTCCGCGGTCAGTTCGCCGGTCAGGCCCTGCAGCAGCTCCTGCATGAACGGGCGCTTGCTGACCGGGTCGATGCCGTCGACATACGCGCGCAGCTGCGCCGGCGACAGGCCGACCACCGGCTGCGGCACGAAGGCCTGGCGCAGCGTGGGCGTGCCATTGGCCCGCGCCGCCTGGCGGGCCAGGCGGGCGAACGGTTGCGTGTGCACGGCGACGGTGGGCACACCGTCGGCCTCCACAGCCATTGCGAGCCCGGCGACCGTCGGGCAGCAAGTGCTTCAGAGACCGACGGCGAAGACCGCCGCGTCCGCCTCGCGGACGACCTTGGCGCGCATCGCCGGATCGTCGACCCAGCTCTCGCGCGGCTTGACGATCTCGGTGCGCACGCCCGGCATGTGTTCAGCGAACCAGGCCTGCAGCTGCTGCATGAAGACCTCGGAGTTGTCGAACAGGCAGTCGACGAGGTGCAGCAGCTTGCCCTCCAGCGTCGGCAGGCGCGGCGCGAGCCGCTTGGCCGACACCTTCGGTGCATAGCCGCGCGGGTCGTGCACGGCGATCAGTCGGGACATCGATCACTCCTCTCGAAGAAAACGTCGGACGGCCCGCGCCACTGCGCGCCCGTCGGCCAGCGCGTCGGCGGCCTGGCCGCTGTGGCCGGCGCGCACGCTGCCGGCCGCGAACAGCCCGGGCGCGCTGCAGCGCAGCTGGGCGTCCGTATCGATGCGTCCGGCGGCGTCCAGCGCGACGAGGCCGCGCAGCCATTCGGTGTTCGGCAGCAGGCCGGCATAGACGAACACGGCGTCCACCGCGAGCGTGCGGCCGTCGACCAGGCGCACCGCCTGCACGGCCTGCTCGCCGTCGATCGCGGCCACGGCACTGCCCGCATGCACCTCGATCTTCGGCTCGGCGCGCACCCGCTGCTGCCACGCCTCGGTCGCCCGCAGCGCGGTGCCGCGCACCAGCAGGTGCACGACGCCGGCATGCGCGGCCAGCGCGAGCGCCTCCTGGCAGGCGGCGTCGCCGCCGCCGACCACCGCCACCGGCCGGCCGCGCAGCAGCGGGCCGTCGCAGCTGGCGCAATGGCTCACGCCCTTGCCCTCGAAGCGCGCCTCGCCCGGCACGTCCAGCGCGCGCAGCCGGCTGCCCGACGCCAGCACCACGGCCGGTGCACGCCACTCGCCGGAAGGCGAGGCGACCGCCCAGGCCTCGCCCTCGCGGCGCAGCGTGCCGGCTTCGTCCGCGACGAACACCGCGCCGGCGTCCATGCCGGCCTCCTGCGCCATCGGGCACAGGTCGTAGCCGGGGAAGCCCTCGGGATGCTCCGGCAGCCCCTGCACCGATTCGATCGACAGCAGCAGCCCACCCGGCGCCGGACCGGTGAACGCGGTGCAGCGCAGCCCCTGCAGCGCCAGCTCCGCCGCCGCGGTCAGGCCGGCGAGCCCGCCGCCGACCACCAGCACGTCCGCGTCCTGCATGGGCGTCATTCCAGCTTGATGCCGGCGCGCTTGATCACGCCGGCCCATTTGTCGATCTCGACCTTGATCAGCGCGTCGTAGTCGTCGGCCGAGCTGCCGACGGCCTCCATGCCGAGCGAGGTCAGGCGCTCGCCGAGCTCGGGCGACCTGACCGCCGCAGCGATGTCCGCACCGATGCGCCGGCGCAGTTCGCGCGGCACGCCGGCGGGCGCGATGACGCCGATGATGCTCATCGCGCTGAAGCCGGGCACGGCGTCGTTGATCAGCGGCACCTCGGGGTTGGCCGCGGACCGGTGCGGGCTGGCCAGGCCGAGCACCTTCAGGCGCCCGTCCTTCACCAGCGGCATCGACGAGTACAGCACGTCGAACAGCAGCGGCACGCGTCCGGCCAGCACGTCCTGCTGCGCCGGCGCGCTGCCCTTGTAGGCCACGTGCTGCAGGTCCAGGCCGGCCATGTGGTTCAGCATCTCGCCGGCCAGGTGCGTGCCGGTGCCGACGCCCGGCGTCGCGTAGTTCAGCGTGCGCGGATGGCTCTTCGCGTAGGCGACCAGCTCGGTGACGCTGCTCACCGGCAGGGACGGGTGCGCGAACAGGCCGAAGTGCGCCAGCGCGATCTGCGACACGCCGGCCAGGTCGCGCTGGGTGTCGTAGGGGATCTTCGGCTGCAGGCTCGGGTTGATCATGTGCGCGCTGATCGCCATGCCGAGCGTGTAGCCGTCCGGCGGCGAGGTGGCGACGAACTGCGTGCCGACCATGGTGCCGGCGCCGGGCTTGTAGTCGATCACGACCGTCTGCTTCCACTGCGCCTGCAGCCGCTCGGCCAGCAGGCGGGCCACGGTGTCGGTCGGGCCGCCGGGCGCGAACGGCACGATCAGCTTGACCGGCTTGCCCGGCCAGCCGGCCTCCGCCGCCGTCTGAGCCCGCAGCAACCCGGGGCGGCTGCCAAAGGCGACGGCCGCGAGCAGCGCGGCGCGGCGGGTCGGGTGAATCCTCATGGGTTTGTCTCCGGCGCGGCTTGTTTTCGTCGCCGCGGCGCCGCACGGCGCGCGGTCGCGTCCAGGGCGGCGCCGCTCGTGCCGCCGATCTCCCGGGCCAGCGCCTCGGCCGCGCGCAGCAGGCGCGGCACGACACGGCGCAGCAGCTGGTCCGGCGGCATCAGGAAGGCCGGGCCGCCGCAGTTCAGCGCGACCACCTCGCCGCCCGGCGTGCGCACCGGCACCGCGGCGGCACGCGCGCGGCGCCGCTGCATTCAGCCACCCGGATCAAAGCCGTTGCGGAACACGATGTCGTTGGCCGTGACCGGCAGCACGGCCAGGAAGGTGCCGCCGGAAATGCCGCCCGCGGCACCACTGGCAAGGGTGCCGAGCGCGTTGCCGTTGTTGCGGTCGTAGCGGCGCACCTGGTTGCCCCACAGCACGAGCAGGCTGCCGTCGGTGCCGATCGCCATGCCGGTGGGCCGGGTGAGGCCGCTGACGAGCCGCGTCACGTAGGTGCCGTTCGCGGCGCTGTAGCGGTAGACCGCGCCACTGCCCTCGCCGGTGACGAGAATGGTCGCGCCTTCGTCGAGGATGCCGCGCGCGTTGAGGAGGCCGCCGCTGCCGGTCGGGACGAAGCTGCCCTGCACCACGCCGGTCGCCGGGTTCACACGGGCGATGTTGTGCGAATCGTAGCCCGGCACGTAGAGCAGGCCGGCGGCACTGACGATCATGCCGTTGTCGGCGCCGAGCAGGCCGCTGCCGGCCGGCAGCACTTCGCCGATCAACTGGCCGCTGGTCCGATCGAGCTCGATCACCCGGCTGGTGCCGTAGCTCGCCACGTAGACGCGGCCGTCGACCCCGAAGTCGATGCCGGTCGGGTCGATGTTCGCGGCCAGCTGGGCGAACACGTCGACGAAGTCGAGGGTTGCATTGTTGCGGTAGCGCTGGATCTGGTCGTTGCCTTCGCTGACGACGTAGATGAGGCCGTCGGCCGGGTTCAGGCGCACGGTCTGGGCGCCCTGGATGCGCCCGGCCGTTTCGAGCTGGCGCAGGAACTGCCCGCTGCAGGCGTCGTAGACGGCCACGTTGTTCGAGAAGTAGCCGCTGACGAACAGGCGGTGGCCGCAGGTCTGCGCGCATGCGGACGAGGCCGCGGCGAGCAGCAGCAGGGTGGCAAGGAGGCTTGGACAGCGCATGGTCGCATCTCCGCGGGAAGGAGTGCCGACGATCGGCCGGCGCGGCCCGAAGGTCCTTCGCTCCCGCTTCGCGGGATCTCCTTTTTTCCTCCTTTCGCCCGCCACGGGCGCCTGCGCCGGTAGCATCCGCGCATGGACGACTCCGTACCGGCGGCATCCGCCTACGCCTTCCTCGACTGGCGCTACCAACCCGACACACGATGTCTGGCCGGCGCGGCGGGCGAGCGCCGCCTCAAACCCCTGCTCGATCGCCTGCTGCGCCGCTTCCTCGATGCACCGGGCCAGGTGCTGGCCCGCGAGGCGCTCATCGACAGCGTGTGGACGCGCCGAGAGGTCAACGACGAAGTGCTCTCGCGCGCGGTCGCCGAACTGCGCGGCCTGCTCGGCGACGATGCGCGCGATCCGCGCTGCATCGAAACGCTGTCGAAAGGCGGCTACCGCTGGATCGCCCCGGTCAGGCGGCTCGGCGCCGACCCGACCGATCCCGGCGGGAACGCTCCACCGATCAACGCGCGCGGCCGGCGGTGGGTGACGCCGCTGCTGGTTCTCGGCGTGCTCGCTGCGCTGGTCGTCGCCGTCCTCCCGCGCGACCCGCGCGACCGCGGCGAAACGACCGCCGCCAGTGCGCGCCTGCTCGCGGCGACGCCGCTGACCTCCGATCCGCGACCCGAATACGACGCGCGCTTCGATGCCACCGGCAACGTCGTCTTCATCCGCGGCGAAATGCCCGATCGCGGCAGTGCGCTGCTGATGATCGACCCGGTGTCGCGCGCCGAGCGGATGCTCTGGCGGGACGACGCCTCGCTGCGCCATCCGGCACCCGCCCCCGATGGCCGCTCGGTCGCGGTGATGCGCCGCGCCGACGATTCCTGTGAACTGTGGCGCGTGAGCCTCGTCGATCTCGCCCGGCAGCGCCTCGCCGACTGCGCGCGCGCGGGCATCGGCGGCATCGAATGGGTCGACGACGACCACCTCATCAGCACCGGTGAGGCCGCCGACGACGCCCATGCGCCGGGCCTGGTCCTGCACGACCTGCGCAGCGGCACGCAGCGGGTGCTGACCGCGCCCACGGCCGGCGAAGGCGCGCACGGGCTTGCACGCCTGTCACCCGACCGCACGCGCCTGGTTCATGCGAACCGCCGCAACGGTGAAACGCAGTTGCTGGAAACCGACTGGCCCGGCCTCGGCGAGCGACGTGCCCTGCTCGGCCGGCACGAGCCCGTGTTCGGCCATGCCTTCGAAGCCGATGGCCGCGCCCTGTGGATCGCCGGCGACCTCACCACGCAACGCGCCCTGCACCGCTTCGTCGCCGGCACGCCGCCGCAACTGCTCGGCGGACGCGGCGCGATGTCGATCGATCTCGGCGTGGGCGGCCGCGCCGTCTGGGCGGAAGCGCGCCACGACGCCGACATCCTCGTGCGCCCGTCCGCCGGCGCGGAATGGCGGACGATCGCGCGTTCCAACCGCTACGAGACGCAACCGGCCTTCTCGCCCGACGGCACGCGCCTCGCCCTCGTCAGCAACCGCGACGGCAGCGAGCGCGTGCTCGTCGCCGACCTGCGCGACGGCAGCGCACGTGCGTTGCCGCTCGACCCACGCCGGCGCTGGGTGCGTCCGACCTGGTCGACCCGCGACGATGCGCTGATCCTGACCGCCTACGAAGACCGGCACACGCGCCTGTACCGCCTGCGCGCCGACGCCGCCACGCCGGAACCGGTCGCCGTCGCCGGCGACAACGCCTTCCACGGCCACGAACTCGACGATCGCCTGGTCTGGCTCGGTGGCCACGGCGGCGAACACGGAACGCTCCTGCAACTGCGCCACGGCCAGAAGACGCCGGAGACCCTTGCTCTCGGCGACGTCCTCGCCTATCGCGCGAACCGCGACTGGCTGGTGTGGCGCACGCACGCGCCGGCACGGCTGCGCGCCGCGCGCTGGGATGCTCCGGACGCCGTGCGCGACATCGCCCTGGCCGGCAACGCTGCGCCCGAAAGCTTCGCGCTGGCGGGCGACCGGCTTGCCTGGGTCGATGGCGGGCGCCTGTGGAGCCTGCACCTGCCCGACGGTGCGGCGCGCGAAATGGCCGGCGTCGAGCCGCCCGACGCCAACGGTCCGAATCTGGCGCTCGGCCCCGATGGTGCGCTCGCGCTGGCCCGGCTGATCAGCGTCGGCATCGATCTCATGCATGCGGCCGCCGAATAGGTCCACGCGAACACGCGGCTTCGCCCGGGCCGCGATCACGGGCGTGCCCCACCGGACCCGGATCGACGCTCGCCCGCGGTCCGCTCCGTGGACGGGCCGGCAGGCGCCGCGCAAGCCGCGGCCGGCTGCCCGCGCGGTCCCGGCCGCGGCCGAAGAAGTCACTGCTTTGCAAAGGAAATCGCTTCCGATATACTGCCGCGCTTTGCCGCTCCGCATTGCCCCGAGGCCTCCCATGAAAGTGCTTTCCTCGCTCAAGTCCGCCAAGAGCCGTCACCGCGATTGCAAGATCGTGCGCCGCCGCGGCAAGGTTTTCGTGATCTGCAAGAGCAACCCGCGTTTCAAGGCGCGCCAGCGCTGATCGCGGACCGCTTCCGCAGGACACGTTGAAAGGCCGCCTGTGCGGCCTTTCTCGTTTCCGGGCCGGAAAGAACCCCGCGTCATGGAACTGCGTCCCGGCATCTGCTACAACGCGCGGGTTCGCTCAGGTTTCCATCCAGATCAGGAGGTTCGGCGATGAATTTGAAGTCCATTCTTGTCGGTGCGGCCCTCGCTGCCGCGGCCTTCACGATGGCGGGCGAAGCACGCGCGGATGAGCTGACGCTCGGCAAGACCGTGGTGCGCGCCACCCACGTGCCGGAGCGTGGCCTCAGCATGGGCCAGGTCGAGGGCCGTTTCGGCGTCCCGCTCGACAAGCTGCCGACCGTCGGCGGCGGCGCGCCGCGCCAGCCGCCGATCAACCGCTGGCGCTACAACGGCTTCACCGTGTACTTCGAGCGCGACCGCGTGATCCACAGCGTGCGCGACGGCGGTTGAGCGACCCGCGCGTCACCGGAACATCCGGTCGGCTCGTCCGCAGCAACCCCTTCCGGGGCGAAGCTTTTCGGGTCATCGTACCGAACAGCATCGCCCCCGAAGGGAGCCTCGAAAAACCTCTCGTTTTCCTGTCATCCCGGTGAAGGCCGGGATCCAGTGCCTTCAGGCAAAGGCTACTGGACTCCGGCCTGACCAGCCATTCGGCTGTTGAAAACCGCCGGAGCGACGGAGATTGATGGGTTTTGGGAGGTTCCCTGACAAGGCTTCTGCGACATCCTTGCGCTCAACCCGACCCACTCCCGCCTCCACGCCATGAACACCTCCTCCTCCCGCCTGCCGGCCGAATGGGAGCCGCAATCGGCCGTGCTGGTCGCCTGGCCGCACGCCGGCACCGATTGGGCCGAACGCCTCGCCGCAGTCGAATCGACCTATGTCGCCCTCGTCGGCGCGCTCGCCCGCCACGGCGAAACCCTGGTCTGCGTCGCCGATGACGCCCTGCGCGAACACGCCCGCGCGAGACTCGCCGCGGCCGGCGCCGACCTCGCCCGCGTGCGCTTCATCGGCATTGCCTACGACGACACCTGGCTGCGCGACACCGGACCGATCACCCTGGTCGGCGCCGGCGGCTACGTGCTGAACGACTTCCGCTTCACCGGCTGGGGCGGCAAGTTCGAGGCCACGCAGGACGATGCCCTGGTCGAAGGCCTGGTCGAGCGCGGCTTGTTCGTCGCAGGCGCGCGCCACCGTCCGATCGACTTCGCCCTCGAGGGCGGCGCGATCGAATCCGACGGCGCCGGCACGATCCTGAGCACGTGGAAGTGCCTGCACCTGCGCCATCCCGACAAGACCCGCGCCGAGATCGACGCGGTGTTCGCCGACACCCTCGGCGCTTCGCGTGTGCTCTGGCTCGACAGCGGCTACCTCGAAGGCGACGACACCGACGCGCACATCGACACACTGGCGCGCCTCGCGCCGGACGACACGATCGTCTATCAGTCCTGCACCGACCCGGCCGACAGCCACCACGCCGAACTCGCGCGCATGGCCGACGAGATCGCCGCGCTGCGCACCACCGACGGCCGTGCGTATCGCACGGTCGCCCTGCCCTGGGCACAGCCGATCCTCGACGACGGCCGCCGCCTCGCCGCCTCGTACGCGAACTACCTGATCACCGGTCGCGCCGTGCTCGTGCCGGCCTACGGCGACGTGGCCGACGCCGAAGCCGCGCGCCTGATCGGCCTCGCCCACCCCGGCCGCGTCGTCGAACCGATTCCGTGCCGCCCGCTGATCTGGCAGAACGGCAGCCTGCACTGCGTGACCATGCAGTTGCCCGCGGGCGTGCTCGCCGCCAGCTGAGGTGGCACGCTACCATCGCGTTTTCCGTCGGGCACGCCCATGACCCAACGCACCCTCCGAGTCGCCCTGCTGCAGGAATCCGACCGCGGCAGCCGCGAGGCCAATCTCGATGCGATCGAGGCCGGCCTGCGCGAAGCCGCCGCGGCCGGCGCCGGGCTCGTGCTGCTGCAGGAACTGCACAACGGGCCGTATTTCTGCCAGCACGAGAGCGTGGACGAGTTCGACCGCGCCGAAGCGATTCCCGGCCCGTCGACCGAGCGCCTCGGCGCGCTTGCCGAGGAACTGAAGCTGGTCGTCGTCGCCTCGCTGTTCGAGCGTCGCGCGGCCGGCCTGTACCACAACACCGCGGTCGTCTTCGATCGTTCGCGCGCGCTCGCCGGCAAGTACCGCAAGATGCACATCCCGGACGATCCGGCGTTCTACGAGAAGTTCTATTTCACGCCGGGCGACCTCGGTTTCGAACCGATCCAGACCTCGGTCGGCAGGCTCGGCCTGCTGGTGTGCTGGGACCAGTGGTATCCCGAGGGCGCGCGCCTGATGGCGCTGGCCGGCGCCGACCTGCTGCTCTACCCGACCGCGATCGGCTGGGATCCGCAGGACGAACAGGCCGAAAAGAATCGCCAGCGCGAAGCCTGGATCACCGTGCAGCGGGGCCACGCGGTCGCCAACGGCCTGCCCGTGCTCGCCTGCAACCGCATCGGCTTCGAGAGTGCACCCGACGGTGGCCGCGGCATCACGTTCTGGGGCTCGAGCTTCGTCGCTGGCCCGCAGGGCGAGTTCCTCGCCCAGGCCTCGACCGAGAGCCGCGAACTGCTCGTCGTCGACGTCGACCTCGCGCGCAGCGAATCGGTGCGGCGCATCTGGCCGTTCCTGCGCGACCGCCGCATCGACGCCTACGGCGACCTCGTCCGGCGGTTCCGCGATTGAGCCCGGAAATGCAGGACACCGAAACCGCCACCGGCGGCGACCTGCTCGCCGAACAGCCGATCGCGCGCGTGGCCCGCGACGGCATCGACTACGTGCTGCTCGGCACCGCGCATGTCTCGCGCGCGAGCGCCGAAGCCGTGCACGAGATGCTCGCGCGCGAGCCCTTCGACGCGGTCGCGATCGAACTCTGCGAGCCGCGCTACAAGACCATGCGCGACCCCGAGGCCTTCCGCAACCTCGACCTGTTCCAGGTGATCCGCCAGCGCAAGGTCGGCCTGGTCGCCACCAGCCTCGCCCTGTCGGCTTTCCAGCGCCGCCTCGCCGAGCAGTTCGGCATCGAACCGGGCGCCGAGATGAAGGCGGCGATCGACGGCGCGGAGACGCGCGACCTGCCGGTGTGGCTGGTCGACCGCGAAGTCAGCGTGACCCTGCGCCGCGCGATCCGCAGCGTCGGCTTCTTCGAGCGCATGACCGTCGTCGCCGGCCTCGCCGGCAACCTGCTCTCGCGCGAGGAAGTCGAGGAAAGCGAGATCGAGAAGCTCAAGCAGGGCGACGTGCTGGGCAGCATGTTCAACGAGTTCGCCAAGGAATCGCCGCCGCTGTACGAGGCGATGATCGCCGAGCGCGACCGCTACATGGTCGCGCGCCTGCGCGAGGAGGCCGGCAAGGCTCCCGCCACGGTGAAGAAGGTGCTGGTCGTCATCGGTGCCGGCCATCTCGCCGGCATCGAGCGCGCGCTCGCCGCGCAGCAGGACGATCCGGTTCCCCTGCAGCAGAAACTCGCCGAACTGCCGCCGCGCAAGCCCTGGGGCCGCATCATCGGCTTCGCCATCTTCGCCCTGATCGCCGCCGGCATCGCCGTGCTGTTCAGCCGCGGCGTGGCGATCGGCGCCGACGCGCTGTGGCTGTGGATCCTGTGCACGGGCCTCGGCGCCGCGCTCGGCGCACTCGTCGGCGGTGGCCACCCCCTGAGCGCCGTGGTCGCCTTCATCGTCGCGCCATTGAAGCCGTTCCGTCCGGGCGTGCCGGCCGGCGCGGCCAGCGCCGCGACCGAGGCCTGGCTGCACCGCCCGCGCGTGGCCGACTTCGACAGCCTGCGCGACGACGTCACCGAATGGCGCGGCTGGTGGCGCAACCGCATCTCGCGCACCCTGCTGGTGTTCCTGCTGACCAACATCGGCATGGGCGTCGGCCTGTGGATCGCCGGCCTCAGCATCCTGCGTCGCGTCCTCTGAACCCCACTTGCAACGGCCCCGCATGAACCTCGCGCGATTCTTTTCCAAACCCCGCTGGCAATCGAACGATGCGGACGTGCGCCGCGATGCGGTCGCCGGCGACGACGATGCCGGGCTGCGCGCCGTCCTGCCGCAACTGGCGAAGGAGGACCCGGATGCCGGCGTGCGCCTGGCCGCGCTGAAACGCCTTGCCGATCCCGCCCTCGCCCAGGCGCTGGCCAGCGACGATCGCGACGAGGGCGTGCGCAAGGCCGCGCTCGCGTTGTGGACCGATCTCCTCGCCGGCATCCACGCGCAGGCGCCGACACTTGCCGAACGCCTGCGCCTGCTGCGCGGCCAGGATGATGCGAAGTTCATCGAATACGTCGCCGTGCGCGCGCCGGAGGCCGAGTTGCGCCTCGCCGCGCTCGCCCGCGTCAACCGGTCGGCCCTGCTCGCCGAGCGCGCGACCGCCGATGCCGATGCCGAGGTGCGCGCCGCCGCACTCGAACGCATCGACGATGAAGCCCAGCTCGTGCGCATCGCCGAACGTGCTCGCAAGACCGACAAGCGCATCAGCCGCGAAGCCGGCGAGCGCCTCGAACGCCTGCGCCTCGCCCGCGGCGACGCGGCGACGATCCGCGAACACGCGCAACGGCTGTGCGAGCGCCTGGAGGCCGCGCTGCGCGCCGGCGACACGGCCGCGGCGGCACCGGTCACGGCGGCCTGGCAGGCGATCGAAGCCCGCGTCGACGCCGCCCTGCGCACGCGCTTCGATGCCGCGCGCGAGCTGCATGCCCTGAGCAGCGACCCGGCACGCGTCGCCGAACTGCGCGAACGCGCGCGCGAACGCGAACGCATCGCCCACGAGGTCGCCGCACTCGAACACGAACTCGCGCGTCCGCAGGCACGTGCCGAACTCGGCGCGCTCGAGGACCGCTTCAATGCGCTGGCGACGCGCTTCGCCGAAGGCGCGGCACAGGATGCCGACGGCCCGCAGATCGTCGACGCGCGCCGCGTGCACGCGATCGCGACGCGCTTGCACCAGCTCGCCACCCAGGCCGAAGTGGCCGCGCCGGCTGCGACACCGCGCATCGACACCGAAGCCGCCGAGCGCCAGCGCCGCGACAAGGCCGAGGCGGAGCGCCGCCAGCGCGAGCGCCGCGAAGCCGGCCTCGCCAAACTCGAAACACAACTCGCCGCGGTCGAAGCTGCACTCGCCGCCGGCCACAGCGCCGACGCGCATCGCGCGTGGACGCAGGTTGCCGAGCAACGGCGCGCGCTCGAAGGCGCCCTCCCGACCACCCTGCAATCGCGCTACCTCGATGCCGAAGCCGCGCACGCCAAGCTCGCGCAGTGGCAGCGCTGGGGCGACAACCAGCGCCGCCAGCAGCTCTGCGACGAGATCGCCGCGCTGCCGGCCAGCGGCCTGCATCCCGATGCGATCGCCACGCGCGTGAAAGAGGCGCAGGCCGAATGGGCGAAGCTCGACGCGCTCGAGGCGCGCCCGGTGCAGGCCGGCGACGGCCTCTCGCGCCGCTTCCGTACACTCTGCCGCGCCGCCATCGAGCCGGTGCGTCCCTACTTCGACAAGCGCGACGAACTGCGCAAGTCGCAGGCGGCGAAGATCGATGAACTGCTCGCCCGCGTGACCGCCGCCGATGGCGACGACACACCGGTCAACACCCTGCTGCCGCTTCGCCGCGAAGCCGGCGAAGCGCTGCGCAACCTTGACCGCGTCGATCCGCGCACGCGCAAGGCGCTCGCGCAGAAACTCAAGGACGCGCTCACGCGCATCGATGCGCGTGTCGATGCCATCAACGCGAGCGTGCAGGCCGCCAAATCCGCCCTGATCGAACGCGCCGAAGCCCTGGCCACGCTCGACGACGTGCGCGCCGCGATGAACACCGCGCGCGATCTGCAGAAGCACTGGCAGGCCGCCGGCAACGGTCGCCGCTCGCGCGACGAGGCGCAGTGGAAGGCCTTCCGCGGCGCCATCGACCGCGTGTTCGCGCGTGCCGACGGCGAGCGCGCGCAGCGTCAGGCCGAGGACAAGGCCACGCGTGAGGCCGCGGCGAACCTGTGCGCCGAACTCGAGACACTGGCCGCGGCGCAAGACCCGCCGCCGCGCGGCGAGGTCGCGCGCATCGACGCCGCGTGGCAGGCCCTCGGCATCGGCGATCCCGTCTTGCGCCGTCGCCACGAAGCCGCCCATGCCGCGCTGCGCGATGCCGCCGAACGCAGACGCCGCGGCCAGCGCCGCGCGCGCTTCGACACCTGGCTCGCGCATTACGAAGTGCTGCGCGCGGGCGAACGCGGCGAACGCGACGTCGAGTCGACGCGTGCCGCGCTCGCCGCCCTGCCGACGCTCGACATCGCCATCGAAGCGATGCGGCAGCGGATCGATTCGCTTGCCGGCGCAGGCCCCGTGGACGACACCGCCACGCACCGCGATGCCGTCATCGAACTCGAACGCTTCGCCGGCGTCGACTCGCCGGCCGAGGACCGCCAGCGGCGCTTGGACCTCCAGGTCAGCCAGCTCTCCGCGCGCCTGCGCGGAGAGCGCGCCCAGGCCCCGGCCGAACAGCTCGAAGCGCTGCTCGTGCGCTGGACGGAGACCGGCGCTTTTCCGGCGGACTCCACCGATTTCGATGCGCGCCTCGAACGCGCGCTGCGGCAGGCGCTCGACCAGCTTGATTGATGCGCGGCCGTCGCCGACGGCCGCAGGAGCGCCCCTCATCCGCCGCTGCCGCGGCACCTTCTCCCCGCTGCGCGGGGCGAAGAGACAGCAAGCGCCATCGGGGAGTGACCACCTCGTTCCTGGTCAACCGCTGCTGTCCCTTCGTCCCATGCAGCGGAGTGAAGGAACAGCGAGCGCGCATCCCGAGCTGAACCTCGCATGCCGAATCGCCCCCTGCTGTCCCTTCGTCCCATGCAGCGGAGTGAAGGAACAGCGAGCGCGCACCTCGAACTGAACCTCGCATGCCGAATCGCCCCCTGCTGTCCCTTCGTCCCATGCAGCGGAGTGAAGGAACAGCGAGCGCACCCCCCGAGCTGAACCTCGCATGCCGAATCGCCCCCTGCTGTCCTTCGCCCCGCGCAGCGGGGAGAAGGTGCCGCGGCAGCGGCGGATGAGGGGCGCTTTTCGCCCGTGCCGACGGCGTGCACTTGTGGACGTTCAGACGTCCAAACGGTTTGACGCTTCGCAGCATTTGTGATTGATTGGCGAGGCATCGCCGGCATTGCCCGGTGCGCGCGATGGTTCCCCTGGAAACCTTCCATCCAGCCGGACAAGTCCGGGGCGAATCGTTGCGCTCGCAACCTTTGTGCGGGACCAGAACATGACGCCGAGCCATAAGCCAAGCCTGTACGACCCCGCCTTCGAGCACGACAGTTGCGGCTTCGGCGTCATTGCCAGCATCGACGGCCGCGCCAGCAACTGGCTGGTCGACCAGGCCTTCAACGCGCTCGCGCGCATGTCGCACCGCGGCGGCGTCAACGGCGACGGCGTGACCGGTGACGGTTGCGGCATCCTGTTCCATCGCGCCCACGACTGGCTGCGCGCGCTCGCGCGGGAGGCCGGCATCGCCACCGCGCCGCGCTTCACTGCCGGCCTCGTGTTTCTCGATCACGACGACACGCGCGCCGCGCACGAACGCAAAACCCTCGAAGACTTCCTGCGCGCCGAAGGCCTGGCCTGCGCCGGCTGGCGCGCGGTGCCTGTCGTCGATGAACCCTGCGGGCCGCTCGGCGTCGCCAGCCGGCCGCGCATCGAGCAGGTCTTCGTCGACGCGCCGGCCGCACTCGACGAAGCCGCGTTCGACCGCGCCCTGTTCCGCGCGCGCCGCCGCGCCGAAATCGCGCTGGCCGACGCCGCCGCGTTCTACGTGGTCAGCCTCGCCGCGGCGACGATCGGCTACAAGGCGATGGCCGCGCCGGGTCGCCTGCGCGACGTGTTTCCCGATCTGCAACGCGCCGACCTCGCCTGCCGCGCGGCGACCTTCCATCAGCGCTTCTCGACCAACACGCTGCCGAACTGGCGGCTCGCGCAGCCGTTCCGCCTGCTCGCCCACAACGGCGAGATCAACACGATCAAGGCCAACCGCAACTGGGCGCTGGCGCGGCGCGACACGCTGCGTTCGCCGCTGCTCGACCTCGCCGACCTCGGCGATCCGGTGACCACCCACGGCTCGGATTCGCAGAGCCTCGACAACATGCTCGAACTGCTCGTCAGCGGCGGCATCGAGCTGATCGCGGCGATGCGCATCCTGGTGCCGCCGGCGTGGAGCGCCGACGAGAACCTCGATCCCGACCTCGAGGCCTTCTACCAGTACTACGCCCTGCTGACCGAACCCTGGGACGGCCCGGCCGGCCTGGTCATGTGCGACGGCCGCTACGCCGCCTGCGCGCTCGACCGCAATGGCCTGCGCCCGGCGCGCTGGGCGCGCAGCGACGACGGGCATCTGATCGTCGCCTCCGAAGCGGGGCTGTGGGACGTGCCCGAATCGCGCATCGTCGCCAAGGGCCGCCTCGGCCCCGGCGAGATGATCGCCGTCGACCTGGTCGGCAACCGCCTGCTCGACGCCGCCGCGATCGACCGCATCAACGCCGCGCGCGCGCCGTACCGGCAATGGCTGCGCGAGGGCGTCATCCATCTCGAATCGCACCTGATCGATCCGGCGCTCGCCGCCGAACCGTTCCCGCCCGACGTGCTCGCGCGCTTCCAGAAGCAGTTCGCGCTGACCCGCGAGGAACGCGACATCGTGCTGAAGACCCTGGCCGAGACCGGCGCCGAAGCGACCGGCTCGATGGGCGACGACACGCCGATGGCCGTGCTCTCGCAGCAGTCGCGCCCGCTCTACGACTACTTCCGCCAGGCCTTCGCCCAGGTCACCAATCCGCCGATCGACCCGCTGCGCGAACGCCTCGTGATGTCGCTGGTCACGCAGATCGGCCTCGAGCGCAACCTGTTCGACCTCACGCCCGAGAACGCGCGGCAGGTGCTGCTCAGTTCGCCGATCCTCTCGCAGCGCAAGCTGCGCCAGATCCTCGCCCTGCCGCACATCGTCGACAACCACGTCAAGATCGACCTCTACTACGACGAGGCGATCGGCCTGAAGGCCGCGCTCGAAGAAGTCTGCCGCCAGGCCGAACAGGCCGTGCGCGGCGGCGCCGTGCTGATCCTGCTGTCGGATCGCTACCCGGTGCCGGGCCTCACCCAGATCCACGCGTTGCTCGCCACCGGCGCGGTGCACGCGCACCTTACGCGCCTGCAACTACGCTGCGCCTGCAACCTGCTGGTCGAAACCGGCACCGCGCGCGATCCGCACCATTTCGCCTGCCTGATCGGTTTCGGCGCGACCGCGGTGTATCCGTTCCTGTCGTACCAGACCCTGTTCGACATGAACCGCCGCGGCGAACTGCGCGGACGCGCCGACGAGGCCATCCACGAGATCGGCCGCAGCTACCGCCACGGCATCCGCAAGGGCCTGCTCAAGATCCTGTCGAAGATGGGCATCTCGACCATCGCCGGCTACCGCGGCGCGCAGCTGTTCGAGATCGTCGGCCTCGACCGCGAAGTCGTCGACCTGTGCTTCCCCGGCACGCCCTCGCGCATCGGCGGCGCGGGCTTCGTCGACATCGAAAACGAATACCGCGCCCAGCTCGCCGCCGCGCGCAATCCGAACTACACGCTGCCGGCCGGCGGTCTGCTCAAGGCCGTGCCGGATGGCGAGTACCACATGTACAACCCGCCGGTGGTCGGTCATCTGCAGGCCGCCGTGCGCAGCGGCGACGTCGCGCGCTATCGCCAGTACGCCGACGCGGTGAACTCGCGCCCGCCCTCGACGCTGCGCGATCTGCTGACGCTGCGCGACGACATCGACGCCGTGCCGCTCGATGAAGTCGAAGCCAGCGAACGCATCCTCAAGCGTTTCGACTCCGCCGGCATGTCGCTCGGCGCGCTCTCGCCGGAAGCGCACGAGGCGCTGGCCACGGCGATGAACCGCCTCGGCGCGCGCTCGAACTCCGGCGAAGGCGGCGAAGACCCGGCGCGCTACGGCACCGAGCGCATGTCGAAGATCAAGCAGGTCGCCTCGGGCCGCTTCGGCGTGACCCCGGCCTATCTGGTCAACGCCGAAGTGCTGCAGATCAAGATCGCGCAGGGCGCCAAGCCCGGCGAAGGCGGCCAGTTGCCCGGCGACAAGGTCAACGGCCTGATCGCGCGCCTGCGCTACGCCAAGCCCGGCATCGGCCTGATCTCGCCGCCGCCGCACCACGACATCTACTCGATCGAGGACCTGACCGAACTGATCCACGACCTGCGCGAGGTCAATCCGTCCGCGCTGGTCTCGGTCAAGCTCGTCTCGCATGCCGGCGTCGGCACGATCGCCGCCGGCGTGGTCAAGGCCGGCGCCGACCTCGTGACGATCTCCGGCCACGACGGCGGCACCGGCGCGAGCCCGCTCACCTCGATCCGCTACGCCGGTACGCCGTGGGAACTCGGCCTCGCCGAAACCCACCAGACCCTGGTCATGAACGGCCTGCGCGAGCGCGTGATCGTGCAGACCGACGGCGGCCTCAAGACCGGACTCGACGTCATCAAGGCGGCCATCCTCGGCGCCGACTCGTTCGGCTTCGGCACCGGGCCGATGGTCGCGCTCGGCTGCAAGTACCTGCGCATCTGCCACCTCAATTCCTGTGCGACCGGCATCGCCACGCAGAACGAGATCCTGCGCCAGAAGCACTTCCTCGGCGCGCCCGAGATGGTGCAGCACTTCTTCCGCTTCATCGCCGACGACGTGCGCGGCCTGCTCGCCTCGATCGGCGCGCGCTCGCTCGGTGAGATCGTCGGCCGCACCGACCTGCTGCGCGTGCTGCCCGGCATCACTGCCAAGCAGGCCAGGCTCGATCTTTCGCCGCTGCTCGCCCGCGCCGCGCTGGCCGATGCCGTGCGCGGCGCGTGCGTGCCGGGTCCGCTCGCCCCGGGCGCGAGCCCGCTCGCGCTGGACATCGCCCGCGACACCGCGCCCGCGATCGCCGCGCGCAGCGGCGGGCGCTTCCGCTACGCGATCCGCAACGTCGACCGCGCGATCGGCGCGCGCCTGTCGGGCGAAGTCGCACGCCACTGGGGCGATGCCGGCATGCGCGACAACCCGGTCACGCTCGAATTCGAAGGCGCCGCCGGACAGAGCTTCGGCGCGTGGAATGCCGGCGGCGTCGAACTCGTGCTGCGCGGCGAAGCCAACGACGGCGTCGGCAAGGGCATGGCCGGCGGCCGCATCGTCGTGCGCCCGGCCGACGGCGTGGGCTTCGCCACCCACGAAGCCAGCATCATCGGCAACACCTGCCTGTACGGCGCCACCGGCGGCGAACTGTTCGCCGCGGGCCGTGCCGGCGAGCGCTTCGCCGTGCGCAACTCGGGCGCGCTCGCCGTCGTCGAAGGCGTCGGCGACCACGGCTGCGAATACATGACCGGCGGCAGCGTCGCCGTGCTCGGCCGCAGCGGCGTCAACTTCGGCGCCGGCATGACCGGCGGCTTCGCCTACGTGCTCGACCTCGAACGCGACTTCGTCGACCGCTACAACCACGAACTCGTCGACATCAACCGCATCTCGCTCGAAGGCATGGAGAACCACGCCCAGCACCTGCGCGCACTGATCCGCCAGCACATCGAACTGACCGGCAGCGCGTGGGCGCAGCGCCTGCTCGACGACTTCCGCGACGTGCTGCACAAGATCTGGCTGGTCAAGCCCAAGGCCGCCAGCCTCGCCGCCCTCGCCGACGAACTGAAGGCCGCGGCATGAGGAATTCGCGAGTGGCCTCCGGTTTTGCCGTCACCCCGGCGCAGGCCGGGGTCCAGCTCCAATGCTCCGAAGTTGGTGAAGATTCGCTCCATCCCTTCCCCTGCGAAGCGGGGGAAGGTGCCCGGAGGGCGGAAGGGGGCGCTCCTCGCCCTACAGTGAAGCCAACGGCACGCGGCTTCGCCGCGCTCCCCCCTTCCGCCTTCGGCACCTTCCCCCGTAAACGGGGGAAGGAACATCTCGACTTCAACGCGTTGGAAGCAAAAGGCACTGGGTCCCGGCCTGCGCCGGGACGACGAATCCCTGTGCGTTTCGTGGAGGCGGCATGAGCGAGAAGCCCTTCCCGTTCCTCAAGTTCCCGCGCGCGCTGCCGCGCGAGATCGCGATCCCGATCCGCGTGGTCGGCTTCGGCGAAATCCACGCCGACTTCGCCGACGGCGACGCCGGCGACCAGGCCTCGCGCTGCATCGACTGCGGCAACCCGTACTGCTCGTGGGCCTGCCCGCTCGGCAACCGCATCCCGCAATGGCTGAAGCTCGTGCGCGACGGCCGCATCGACGACGCCGCCACGCTGATGCACGAGACCAACCCGCTGCCCGAGATCTGCGGGCGCGTATGCCCGCAGGACCGCCTCTGCGAAGGCGACTGCACGCTCGAGGAAGGCTTCGGCGCGGTGACCATCGGCGCGATCGAACGCTCGATCACCGACGAAGCCCTGCGCCGCGGCTGGCGTCCGTCGCCCGCGCCCTCGACCACCGACAAGCGCGTCGCCATCGTCGGCGCCGGCCCGGCCGGCCTCGCCGCGGCCGACCGCCTCGTGCGCGCCGGCGTCGCCGTCGACGTGTTCGACCGTTACGAGGAGATCGGCGGCCTGCTCACCTTCGGCATCCCCCCGTTCAAGCTCGAAAAATCCGTCGTGCGCACGCGCCGCGCCGTGCTCGAGGAACTCGGCGTGCGCTTCCGCCTCGGCGTCGACATCGGCCGCGACCTCGCCTTCGACGCGATCGTCGCCGACTACGACGCCGTGTTCGTCGCCACCGGCGCCTACCGCTTCGTCGACGCGCGCCTGCCCGGCCAGGACCTTGCCGGCGTACACGCCGCACTGCCCTTCCTGATCGCCAACGCGCGCCACCTGCTCGGCACCGCCGCTGCAGGCGATGTGCTGCCCGACCTCGCCGGCAAGCGCGTCGTCGTGCTCGGCGGCGGCGACACCGCGATGGACTGCGTGCGCACCGCGGTGCGCCTCGGGGCCGCGCGCGTCACCTGCGCCTACCGCCGCGACGAGGCGAACATGCCGGGCTCGCGCAAGGAAGTGAAGAACGCGAAGGACGAAGGTGTGATCTTCCGCTTCCAGGCACAACCGCTGTCGATCACCGGCAACGGCACCGTCGACGGCGTCGAAATCGCCGAAACAAGACTCGTCGCCGACAACAACGGCCGCGCCCGCGCCGAAATCGTCGAGGGCAGCGCCCAAGTCATCCCCGCCGACATCGTGATCCTCTCGTTCGGCTTCCTGCCCAGCCCCGACGACTGGTTCGAAACCAGCGGCATCGGCACCGACGCCAGCGGTCGCGTCGAAGTCGGCGGCAACACGCGCCTGCCCTACCAGACCGCCAACCCGAAAGTCTTCGCCGGCGGCGACACCGTCCGCGGCGCCGACCTCGTCGTGCGCGCCGTCCTCGACGGCCGCGAGGCAGCCAAGGCGATCCTGGGGCGGCTTGGGGTGATTGCCTGACGCAGTTCTGACTGATCGCACAGCGCAGCCGGCACGCCCATCGACGGTTCGCCACGTGAACAAGCCGCGGCGAACGAATCCGGTGCATGGCAACGCGCCGCATGGCGAACAGCCATCGAGGACTGCGAACAGTCGCCAACGTCGACCAACCGGACGTTCCACGATCGCGGCCGTCCACGCACGCAATCACCGCACAACCGCGGTGATATCCGCATATCACCGCTCGCGCACCCGCCATGCACGGCTCCATGCACGAGACCGCACGCAGCCCAGCCGCCGCAAGTCCATGATCCACCGGGAAATCCTGCTTGACGACGCCACCGGCGAAGTCGATCATCCGGTGCATATCCGCACTTTTGCGGGATATTTGTAGTTAGGCCGCTGTGACAGAATTTTTCTACCATCCTGCAATTCAACAGCACCTTCTCTCGCTCGCGGAGCTCGACGAAGCGGTCGGCCCAGATGAACTCATCTGTGGTTGGTTCGACGACTTGTATTTTCCCGCACAAGAGACCTGCCCCAAAGACTATCCGCAAGAAACATGGGAACGCGGGCAACGCGAGTGGCGGGAGTGTTTTACAGCGCAGGAGCTGACGGCACTTGCGGAATTCCATTGCATCTTTGACAAGTGCGTGGACAGCCTCAGCGAACAGCGCAGTTGGCGCCAAGATCCTGGATGGCTCACAGTACGTGATGCTGCAAGAAGGGCCCTTGATCGGTTCCGGTCAGCGGGGTGAATTAACACTCGAAGTGCAACGCAGCGCGTAGCTCTTCGATTCGTTCGATGGGCGTCTTGTAGCCATAGCGTTTCCTCGGCCGGGAATTGAGCTTGTGCGCGATGAGGTCGCAG
>JAHBZL010000020.1 GCA_019635485.1 Piscinibacter sp.
CACCGTCGAGATGCGCTCGTACAACCCGGTGCGCAAGGGCCACGGCGGGCAGATCCGCAAGGCGGTGCAGCTGCTGCTGGCGGCGAAGCGGCCGTACATCTACACCGGCGGCGGCGTCATCCTGGGCAATGCCTCGGCCGAACTGCGCGAGCTGGTGAACCTGCTCGGCTACCCCTGCACGAACACGCTGATGGGGCTGGGCGCCTTCCCGTCCAGCGACCCGAAGTTCCTCGGCATGCTCGGCATGCACGGCACCTACGAAGCGAACATGACGATGCAGAACTGCGACGTCCTGCTCGCCGTAGGTGCCCGCTTCGACGACCGCGTGATCGGCAACCCGGCGCACTTCGCGTCGGTGCAGCGCAAGATCGTGCACATCGACATCGATCCGTCGTCGATCTCCAAGCGCGTCAAGGTCGACATCCCGATCGTCGGCGACGTGAAGGACGTGTTGCAGGAACTGATCGCGCAGCTGAAGGACGCGCAGGCCAAGCCGGACGTGACCTCGCTGTCCGCATGGTGGGGCCAGATCAACGAGTGGCGCAAGCGCGAGTGCCTGCGCTACAAGAACAGCACCGAGGTGATCAAGCCGCAGTACGTGGTCGACAAGCTCTGGGAGCTGACCAAGGACCGCGACACCTACATCACTTCCGACGTGGGCCAGCACCAGATGTGGGCCGCGCAGTACTACCGTTTCGACGAGCCGCGCCGCTGGATCAACTCCGGCGGCCTGGGCACGATGGGCGTCGGGCTGCCGTACGCGATGGGCATCAAGCTCGCCAAGCCGAATGCGGACGTGTTCTGCATCACCGGCGAAGGCTCGATCCAGATGTGCATCCAGGAGCTGTCGACCTGCTCGCAGTACAAGACGCCGGTCAAGATCGTCTCGCTGAACAACCGCTACCTGGGCATGGTGCGCCAGTGGCAGGAGCTGGACTACGGCGGCCGCTACTCGCACAGCTACATGGACGCGCTGCCCGACTTCGTCAAGCTGGCCGAAGCCTATGGCCACGTCGGCCTGCTGATCGAGAAGCCGGGCGACGTCGAGCCGGCGCTGCGCGAGGCCATCAAGCTGAAGGACCGCACGGTGTTCCTCGACGTGCGCACCGATCCGACCGAGAACGTCTGGCCGATGGTCCAGGCGGGCAAGGGCATCACGGAGATGCTGCTGGGGTCCGAGGACCTGTGACCCGCGCCACGCCGGCGAGGGGCTGCGCCTGACCGGGCGCAGCCCAGGAGCCGGCGGCACGCGGGGAACGCCCGGACCGATCTTCCCTTTCCTTCACTGCAGCGTGGCCAAGGGTCGCCGGTTACCGCCGTCGGCCTGAAGAGCGCGCCCCACCACCATGAAACACATCATCGCCTTGCTGCTCGAGAATGAGCCGGGTGCGCTGTCGCGCGTCGTCGCGCTGTTTTCCGCGCGCGGCTACAACATCGAGAGCCTGACCGTCGCGCCGACGGAAGACCCGTCGCTGTCGCGCATGACCATCGTGACCACCGGGTCCGACGAGGTCATCGAGCAGATCACCAAGCACCTCAACCGCCTGATCGAGGTCGTCAAGGTCGTCGACCTCACCGAGGGTGCCTACACCGAACGCGAACTCATGCTGATCAAGGTGCGCGCCGTCGGCAAGGAACGCGAGGAGATGAAGCGGATGGCTGACATCTTCCGCGGCCGCATCATCGACGTCACCGAGAAGAGCTACACCATCGAACTCACGGGCGACGCGGGCAAGCTCGATGCCTTCATCGAGGCCATCGACCGCGCCGCCATCCTCGAAACCGTGCGCACCGGCACCAGCGGGATCGGTCGCGGCGAGCGGATCCTCCGCATCTAGGAATGTCAACCCCCGGCCCGGCCAGATGTGCCGGGCCACCCCCCGAGGGGGTGCGCAACCGGCTTGGGGCGGCCCGGCTCCGGTTGCGCTCTCCGTCTACCACCGAAGAGCAAGCGAGAGCTAGGAGAACAGCATGAAGGTTTACTACGACAAGGACGCCGACCTCAGCCTCATCAAGGGCAAGAACGTCACGATCATCGGCTACGGTTCGCAGGGCCACGCGCACGCGCAGAACCTGAACGACAGTGGCGTGAAGGTCACGGTCGGACTGCGCCGCGGCGGGGCCAGCTGGTCGAAGGCGGAGAAGGCGGGTCTGAAGGTCGCCGAGGTCGCCGAGGCGGTCAAGAGCGCCGATGTGGTGATGATTCTGCTGCCCGACGAGCAGATCGCGGCGGTCTACAAGAGCGAGGTCGAGCCGAACATCAAGCAGGGCGCGTCGCTCGCCTTCGCGCACGGCTTCAACGTGCACTATGGCCAGGTCGTGCCGCGCGCCGACCTGGATGTCTGGATGGTCGCGCCCAAGGCACCGGGCCACACGGTGCGGTCCACCTACACCCAGGGCGGCGGCGTGCCGCACCTGGTGGCCGTCTATGCCGACAAGAGCGGCAAGGCGCGCGACCTGGCGCTGTCCTACGCGGTGGCCAACGGCGGCGGCAAGGCCGGCATCATCGAGACCAACTTCCGCGAGGAGACCGAGACCGACCTGTTCGGCGAGCAGACCGTGCTGTGCGGTGGCGCCGTCGAGCTGATCAAGGCCGGCTACGAGACGCTGGTCGAGGCGGGCTACGCGCCGGAGATGGCCTACTTCGAGTGCCTGCACGAGCTGAAGCTGATCGTGGACCTGATCTACGAGGGCGGCATCGCGAACATGAACTACTCGATCTCGAACAACGCCGAGTACGGCGAGTACGTGACCGGGCCGAAGATCGTCACCGAGCAGACCAAGGACGCGATGCGCCAGGCGCTGAAGGACATCCAGACCGGCGAGTACGCGAAGAGCTTCATCCTCGAGAACCGCGCCGGCGCGCCGACGCTGCAGTCGCGGCGCCGCCTGATGGCCGAGCATTCGATCGAGACGGTCGGCGAGCAGCTGCGCGCGATGATGCCCTGGATCAAGAAGAACCGCCTGGTCGACCAGTCGCGCAACTGAGCCGAAGGCAGGGTGGGGCCGCGCGGGCACCGTGCGGCCCCTTTTCGTTTCGGCGCTGCCCCATGGCGGGCGCCTGCGCTATCCTCCCGGCCATGAGTGACGCCCCGGATCTGGTGCACGACGATGCGGAGCCCGCACAGCGCCCGCGGCGCAAGGGCATCTACATCCTGCCCAACCTGTTCACGCTGGCGGCGCTGTTCGGCGGCTTCTACGCCATCGTGATGGCCATGAACCAGCGTTTCGAGCAGGCGGCGATCGGCGTGTTCTGCGCGATGGTGCTGGACAGTCTGGACGGCCGCGTCGCGCGCATGACGAACACGCAGAGTTCGTTCGGCGAGCAGATGGACAGCCTGTCCGACATGGTGTCGTTCGGCGCCGCGCCGGCGCTGGTGGTCTACGAGTGGGCGCTCAAGGGCATGGGCAAGCTCGGCTGGATCGCCGCGTTCGTCTACTGTGCAGCGGCCGCACTTCGGCTGGCGCGCTTCAACGTCAACGTGGGCGTGGTCGACAAGCGCTACTTCCAGGGCCTGCCCAGCCCGGCGGCGGCAGCGCTGGTGATGGGGTTCATCTGGCTGATGGACGACAGCGGCTACCGCGGCTTCCGCGAAGGCCCTTGGCTGGGATGGGTGGCGCTCGGCTTCACGCTCTACGCGGGGCTCACGATGGTCACCAACGTGCCCTTCTACAGCTTCAAGGACGTGCACTTCAAGCGCTCGGTGCCGTTCATCGTGACCGTCGTGATCGTGCTGGTGTTCGGCCTGATCGCCTACCACCCGCCGACCGTGCTGTTCGGGCTGTTCGTGGTCTACGGGCTGTCCGGCTACGCGGTCTACGGCTACCGCAAGATGAAGGGCCGGCCGGTCAGCGTGATCGCGACCTCGACCGACGAACCCGACGAGCAGGGCCTGCACCAGTGAAGGACCTGTGCTACATTGCCGCCATGACGTTCCGCCCCGCGATCGCGCTAGCGCTACTCCTAGGAGTTCCACGGGCTCGCTGATCGTCCACGTCCATCCGTTTCCGATCCGACGGCCCGTATGCAACCCGCAGCGGGCCGTTTGACTTTCTGATCGAAGCGCGGGTTGCCCCACAGTCACTCAAGAGGCAGCCATGATGTTGACGCAACCGCAGCAGAAGTACCGGGCCTTCGCGCCCGTCCGACTGACCGACCGCCGCTGGCCCGATGCCGTGCTGGAGCGTGCGCCGCTGTGGTGCAGCGTCGACCTGCGCGACGGCAACCAGGCGCTGATCGAACCGATGGACAGCGCGCGCAAGCTGCGCATGTTCGAGATGCTCGTGAAGATCGGCTTCAAGGAGATCGAGGTCGGCTTCCCGTCCGCGTCGCAGACCGACTTCGACTTCGTGCGCCAGCTGATCGAGCGCGACCTCGTGCCCGACGACGTCACGATCCAGGTGCTGACCCAGGCCCGCGAGCCGCTGATCGTGCGCACCTTCGAAGCGCTGCGCGGCGCGAAGCGCGCCATCGTGCACCTGTACAACGCCACCGCACCGGTGATGCGCCGCGTCGTGCTGGGGCTCGACGAGGACCAAATCGTCGAGCTGGCGACCGCGCACGCCCGCCTGATCCGCGACCTGGCACGCGATCAGCCGGAGACGGCCTGGACGTTCGAGTACTCGCCGGAGATGTTCTCCGGCACCGAGCTGCCGTTCGCCAGGCGCGTGGTCGATGCCGTCACCGAGGTGTGGCAGGCCTCGCCCGAGCGCAAGGTGATCGTCAACCTGCCGTCGACCGTCGAGCACAGCACGCCCAACATCTTCGCCGACATGATCGAGTGGATGCACCGGCACATCGCGCGGCGTGACGGGGTCGTGCTTTCCGTGCACCCGCACAACGACCGCGGCACGGGCATCGCGGCCGGGGAGTTCGCGCTGATGGCGGGGGCGGACCGGATCGAGGGCTGCCTGTTCGGCAACGGCGAACGCACCGGCAACGTCGACCTCGTCAACATCGCGCTGAACCTGTACACGCAGGGGGTCGCGCCGGGGCTGGATTTCTCCGACATCGACGAAGTGCGCCGCTGCGTCGAGCACTGCAACCAGCTGCCGGTGCACCCGCGCCACCCGTACGTCGGCGACCTGGTCTACACCTCCTTCTCCGGCTCGCACCAGGACGCGATCCGGAAGGCGTTCGCGGCGCGCCGTGACGGCGATGTCTGGGACATGCCCTATCTGCCGATCGACCCCAAGGACCTCGGGCGCAGCTACGACGCGGTGATCCGCGTCAACAGCCAGTCCGGCAAGGGCGGCATCGCCTACCTGCTGGAGGCCGAGTACGGTCTCGAACTGCCGCGCCGCCTGCAGATCGAGTTCAGCCAGGTCGTGCAGGCCGTGACCGACGACACCGGCAAGGAGGTCGATGCCGCGCAGATCCGCGCGATCTTCGACCGCGAATACGGCCTGGACGACACCGGCGTCGCGCATGTGGCGGTGAGCGAGGCCGGCCCCGGCACCGTGACCGTCGAGGCGCGTGCACGGATCGATGGTGTCGAGCAGGCGGTCACGGGGCAGGGCACCGGTCCGATCGACGCGTTCGTGGCCGGGCTGTCGATGCGTCTGGCCCGGCCCATCCGCGTGCTCGACTACCACGAGCATGCGGTCGGCGCGGGTGCCGATGCCCGCGCGGTCGCCTATCTCGAACTGCGTGTCGGCGAGCAGACGCTGTTCGGCGTCGGCATCGACCGCAACATCGTCACCGCGTCCTTGCAGGCCGTTGTTTCCGGTCTGCGCCGGGCTGCGCGCAGCGAGGCCCGCTCGGACGCCTGCGCCACCGCCTAAGATCGCGCCCACGCACAGGAGACTTCCATGGCCGACAAGCTGATCATCTTCGACACCACGCTGCGCGATGGCGAACAGTCCCCCGGCGCCTCGATGACCCGCGACGAGAAGCTGCGCATCGCGCGCCAGCTCGAGCGGCTGCGGGTCGACGTCATCGAGGCCGGGTTCGCGGCGTCGTCGAACGGCGATTTCGAGGCGGTCAAGACCATCGCCGACCATGTCCGCGAGTCGACGGTGTGCTCGCTCGCGCGGGCCAACGACCGCGACATCTCGCGTGCCGCCGAGGCGCTTAAGGGCGCTGCGCGGGCACGCATCCACACCTTCATCGCGACCAGTGCGCTGCACATGGAGAAGAAGCTGCGCATGACGCCGGACCAGGTGTTCGAGCAGGCGAAGCTGGCCGTGCGCTTCGCGCGCAACCTGTGCGCGGACGTCGAGTTCTCGCCGGAAGACGGCTATCGCTCCGACCCGGCATTCCTGTGCCGCGTGCTGGAGGCGGTGATCGCCGAAGGCGCCACGACGATCAACATCCCCGACACGGTCGGCTATGCGGTGCCGGAGCTGTACGGCAGCTTCATCCGCCAGTTGCGCGAGCGGGTGCCGAACTCCGACAAGGCGGTCTGGTCGGTGCACTGCCACAACGACCTCGGCATGGCCGTCGCCAATTCGCTGGCCGGCGTCAAGCTGGGCGGCGCGCGCCAAGTCGAGTGCACGATCAACGGGCTCGGCGAGCGCGCCGGCAACTGCTCGCTGGAAGAGATCGTGATGGCGGTGAAGACGCGCCGCGACTACTTCGGCCTCGAGGTCGGCGTCGACGCCACCCAGATCGTGCCGGCCTCGCGCCTCGTCGCGCAGACCACGGGCTTCGTGGTGCAGCCGAACAAGGCGGTGGTCGGCGCGAACGCGTTCGCGCACGCCTCGGGCATCCACCAGGACGGCGTGCTGAAGGCGCGCGACACCTACGAGATCATGCGGGCCGAGGACGTGGGCTGGGCCGCCAACAAGATCGTGCTCGGCAAGCTGTCGGGCCGCAATGCGTTCAAGCAGCGCCTGCAGGAACTCGGCATCGAGATGCAGTCCGAGGCCGAGATCAATGCCGCGTTCGCCAAGTTCAAGGAACTGGCCGATCGCAAGAGCGACATCTTCGACGAGGACATCCTCGCCCTCGTGATGGACGAGGCGGTGACCGCCGAGCACGAGCACTACCGGCTGCTCGCGCTGTCGCAGCATTCGGAGACCGGCGAGCGCCCGCACGCCAAGGTGGCCTTCGCCGCCGGCGAGGCCGAACTGCACGCCGAGAGCGATGGCAACGGACCGGTCGACGCCAGCCTGAAGGCGATCGAGTCCCAGCTGAAGACTGGGGCCGAACTGCTGCTCTATTCGGTCAATGCGATCACCTCGGGCAGCACAGAATCGCAGGGAGAGGTGACGGTCCGGCTGCAGCACGGCGGGCGGGTCGTCAACGGTGTCGGTGCCGATCCGGACATCGTCGTGGCGTCTGCCAAGGCCTATCTGTCGGCGTTGAACAAGCTGCACAGCAAGACCGAGCGCGTGGCGGCCCAGGGGTGAGCCGCCTCCGGGCACAAAGTCACATTTCTGACAGTCCAAGGAGTGACTTGAGGAATAGCGCGTAACGTTTTGATCTTGCGCGCTTTTTTCTTGTCGCTTACACTGGCCCCAACGGGCGTCGAAAGGGCTGTCGTGGGAAGAATCAAGCAAATGGTGACGGTGGGTCTCTTGACCTTGGTCGCCGCGCTTGCGTTTTCGCTGCCTATCGAAGCCGACGCCGCCCAGAAGACGGTCAAGAAGCGGGCTACGGCGGCCAAGCAGGTCAAGGGCAAGTCGGCCGCGCGCCGCGTCGCCTCCCGCACCAGCAAGCGCGTCGTTCCCGAGAAGCCCTCGTACGGCCAGCTGGCGGGGCTGCGCACCACCGAAGACGATCTGAAGCTGGCCTCCAGCGTCGCGCTGGTGGTCGACCAGGACAGCAACGAGGTTCTGCTGAGCAAGAACCCGGATGCGGTGTTGCCGATCGCCTCGATCACCAAGCTGATGACTGCACTGGTCGTCACCGAGGCGGCCCTGCCGCTCGGCGAGACGCTGACGATTACCCAGGACGACATCGACACCGAGAAGGGCAGCCGCTCGCGCCTGCGTGTCGGCACCGAGCTGTCGCGCGAGGAGATGCTGCACCTGGCCCTGATGGCCTCCGAGAACCGCGCGGCGAATGCCCTTGGGCGCCACTACCCGGGCGGCCTGTCGGCCTTTGTCGCGGCGATGAACCGCAAGGCCGAGGAACTCGGCATGCACGACACGCACTACGTCGAGCCGACCGGCCTGTCGAGCAAGAACCAGTCGAGCGCCAAGGACCTGGCGACGCTCGTCAAGGCGGCCTATGGCCACGAACTGATCCGTGAGCTGTCGACCTCGCCGGAATACCAGGTGGTGGTGGGGCGGCGCCAGGTCCAGTTCCACAACACCAACCGGCTGGTCAACAACCCGACCTGGGAGATCGGCCTGCAGAAGACCGGCTACATCGCCGAGGCCGGGCGTTGCCTCGTGATGCAGGCCAAGCTCGCCGGGCGCCAGCTGATCATGGTGTTCCTGGATTCGGCCGGCAAGTACTCGCGGCTGGGCGATGCCGAGCGCGTGCGGCGTTGGGTCAACGAGTTCGCCCCGGCGGCTGCGGCCGCGACGAGCACGCTGCAGTCGCCGCTGCCCGCAGCGACCGAGGTGCTCGAGGCCGATCCGGCCTCCTGACTTCGATTTGCCGCCGTCGCCCGATGGCCGGGCGGTCGGCGCAGCTCAGGCGTGGTGCCCGAGCGAGGCGGAGATCTGCGCCGCGGTCGACTTGAGCCGATCCATCCAGCCCTCCTCGAGCCGGTCCGCCGGCGCCGAGATCGACAGGCCGGCGATCAGGTTGCCCTGATCGTCCCGGATGCCGGCCGCCATGCAGCGCACGCCGAGTTCGAGCTCCTCGTCGTCGCGCGCGGTGCCCTGCTGGTTGACGCGCGCGAGTTCGCGCTCCAGCGCGGGCAGGTCGGTGATGCTGTTGCGCGTGTGGCCGGCCAGCCCGGTCCGCGCGGCGTAGGCACGCACCCGCTGCGGATCGTCGGCGGCCAGGAACAGCTTGCCGACCGACGTGAGGTGCAGCGGCGCCCGGCCGCCGATCGCGCGCACGACCTGCATGCCGGAGCGCTCGCTGTAGGCGCGTTCGATGTAGACGATCTCGTCGCCCTGGCGCATCGACAGGTTGACCGGCTGATGCGTCAGCTTATGCAGTTCGCGCATCGGCCCGAGCGCCGCGTCCCGCACGTCCAGGCGCGCCTTCACGAGGTTGCCGAGTTCGAGCAGCCGCATGCCGAGCCGGTAGCTGCCCGCCTCCGGACGGTCGACGAAGCGTCCGATCGTGAGGTCGTTCAGGATCCGGTGCGCGGTGGACGGATGCAGCCCGGCCTGCTCGGCGATCAGCTTCAGCGGCACCGGATCCGGATAGGACGCCAGCACGTCCAGCAGATGGAAGGCGCGCTCGAGCACCTGGATCGTCGGTGTCTTGTCGTCGGATTTGGCCATGCGGGGATTCTGACGCATCCCTCCGGCATTCTGTATGGCGAAAGTCGAAGCGCCGATCCGAAACGCTTTCGACCGGCGCCTCCTCCTGAGGCTGATCAACCCAGCCGATCGGCGGCCTGCACCGCGCTCAGGACAGCGCCTTCCAGCGTGGCGGGGTACGGGCCGTCGACGTAGTCGCCGACGGCCTGGAGTCCGGGGGCGATCCGAGAGGGTGGCCGGACGAGGCCGGGCGTGCAGCGGAAGGTCGCGCGTCGTTCGGTGATGGATTGCACCGGCTCCGGCGCGCCGCGCAGGTGGCTCCGCAGATTCCGACGCGCCTGCTGCAGCGTGGCCTGCAGCGTCGCTTCGCGCCCCCGCTCGACCCACGGCTGGGCCCCGCTGATGACGAAGGCCAGCAGGCCGTCGGGGCCGCCGAGCTGCCCACGGTCGAACACGAACTGCGCCGGGGCTTCGGCGTCGGCGGGCAGCGCCAGCATCGGCTCGGGCAGCCGCGTGCCGGGGCTGCGCAGGTAGACGGTGACGATGGGCTCGTAGTGCAGCGCCGCGGCCGCGGCCGACCAAGCGGGCACGGCGTCCGCGGTCAGGCGCGCCGCTTCGCCCGGTCGCACGGCGAGCAGCACGTCGTCGTAGGCGGCGCCGTCGACAGACCACCCGCGGCCCTCGCGCCGCAGCACGCGCACGCGGTGCGCTGCGTGCAAAGCGGCGCCGGCCTGCTGCAGCCAGATCCAGGCCGGCTGCGGGAAGAGCGTGCCCAGCCCGGCGCGGGGCAACAGCAGGTCCGACGAACCGGGGCCGGCGAAGAGGGCGTCCTTCAGCACGCGCAGGAAGACGGTCGCGCTGGCCTGGTCGGCGGGCGTGTTCAGCGCTGCGACGCACAGCGGCTCGATCAGGTCGCGCCGGACGGACTCGTCGAGCCCGGCCGCGAGCTGCGCGACCGACAGCCCGGGCGCGCAGCGGAAGCCTCGTGCGGCCCAGCCCCCTGCCCAGGCCAGCAGACCCAGGCGCGCGGGCAGCGGCCAGCCGGCGCGGCCCAGCACCCCGCGGGCGAAGGCCAGCGCCGGAGCGCCGGCAGGCAGGAACAGGCCGCGGCCGTCCGGTTCGGCCAGCCGCAGCGGCATGCGCAGCAGCACCTGCTCCGGGTCGACCCCGACCTGGCGCATCAGGCGCAGCGTCTGCACGTAGGCGCCGATCAGGATGTGCTGGCCGTTGTCGAGCTGAAGATCGCGGACGGGCACGTCGCGCGCGCGGCCGCCCGGCTGCGGCGCCATCTCGAACACCGTCACCGCGTGTCCGGCGGTACGGGCCTCCACCGCGGCCGCCAGGCCCGCCCAGCCGGCGCCGATCACCGCCACGCGCAGCGCCACTAGCGGCCCTGCCAGTGGGTCTTCATCGCGATCCAGAGCTTGCGCAGCGGCGTCAGCGCGATGCGTTGGTGCAGCACCTGGAAGTCGTCTGCCTCGATCTCGCGCAGCAGCGTGCGGTAGATGTTGGCCATCATCAGGCCCGGCTTCTGCGCCTCGCGGTCGACGTCCGGCAGCAGGGCCAGCGCTTCGTCGTAGCTGCGATGCGCCCGCTCGGCCTGGAATCGCATCAGCGCCGTGAAGCGTTCGCTGTAGCCCCTGTTGAGCACCTCCTGCGCCTTGACGTCGAACTGCTTCAGCTCCGACATCGGCAGGTAGATGCGCCCGCGCCGGGCGTCGTCGCCGACGTCGCGGATGATGTTGGTGAGCTGCATCGCCAGCCCGAGCCGGTGGGCATAGGCGATGGTCGCCTCCTGGGTGCGGCCGAAGATGTTGGCCGCCACCTCGCCGACCACGCCGGCGACCAGATGGCAGTAGCGCGCGAGCCCGGCGTAGTCCAGGTAGCGGGCCTGGTCCAGGTCCATCTGGCAGCCGTCGATGACGGCGGCCAGGTGCTCGGCACGGATGCCGTACTCGGCCGCGATCGGCTGCAGCGCCTGCATCACCGGGTGGCTCGGCTGTCCGGCGAAGGCCTGCGCCACTTCCGTGCGCCACCAGGCCAGCTTGGCGGCGGCCACGCCCGGGTCGTGCACCTCGTCGACGATGTCGTCCACCTCGCGGCAGAACGCGTAGAAGGCGGTGATCGCCGCCCGGCGCGGGGGCGGCAGGAAGAGGAAGGCGTAGTAGAAGCTCGAGCCGCTCTGGGCCGTCTTCTCCTGCACGTACTGCTGCGGCGTCATGCGGCGCCCCGAATCCAGGCAGCGGCCGGAGGCGGCATGCGCCAGGCGCGCCACAGCAGCAGCGGTGCATCGCGTCGGCGCAGCGTCGGGCGCTGGCGCAGCGTCGCGCCGCCGAGCCGGTCGATCTTCTCGAGGATGCGCAGCCCGCCCTGCACGACGAGCCGCAGCTCCCAGCCGGCGCGTCCGGGCAGGGTCGTTGCCAGCGGGGCGCCTTCCAGCATCAGCTCGCGGGCCCAGGCCACTGCGTGGCAGACCAGCGCGTGCACGGCCGGCGAGTCCTGGCGGGCCAGCACGGCGGCCGGATCGACGCCCAGGCGGGCGCAGTCGGCGGCGGGCAGATAGAGGCGGCCGCGTGCGGTGTCGACGCCGAGGTCCTGCCAGAAGTTGGCGAGCTGCAGAGCGGTGCAGATGGCGTCCGATCGGCGCAGCGAGTCGGCGTCTGCCACCTCGTAGAGTTGCAGCAGCAGGCGCCCGACCGGATTGGCGGAGCGCCGGCAGTAGTCGAGCAACTCGTTGCGGTCGGCGTAGGTGGGCTTGACGACGTCCTGCTCGAACGCAGACAGCAGATCGCCCAGCAACGCCGGGTCGAGCCGGTGCCGTTGCAGCGCTGCCCGCAGCGGCTCGAAGACACCGCGCCAGCGCGCGGACGGGGCCTCGCCGCGGACCGTGGCCTGCAGATCCGCGCGGTACGCCGCCAGGTCCATCAACCGCTGCGCCGGGGCCGCGTCGCCTTCGTCGGCCAGGTCGTCGGCGGTGCGGGCGAACCAGTAGATCGCGGCCACGGCCGGCCGCAACGTCGGCGGGCAGAGCCAGGAAGCGACAGGGAAGTTCTCGTAGTGGTCGACGCTCACGGGGGGCGATTGTCCCTCGGCGGGCCGGGTGGTGGCGCCGGCGCCGGAGGCAGCGCCAAATTGCGTTTGACAGGGCATCAAGCGCGAAATACATTACTGACCAGTCAGTCAGTATCGGCTGATCTGCCCGGCCCCGCCACCCTCCGCGAGACCCCCATGAAGCCTTCGCTCGCCCTTACCCTGGTCGCCGCCGTCGTGCTGTCGGCCTGCTCCCGGCACGAGCCCGCGCCGGACCCGATCCGCGCGGTGCGCACGCTCACCGTCGAGCCGGCGAGCGCCAGCGCGACCTGGGAATATGCCGGGGAGATCCGCGCCCGGACCGAGTCGCGCCTGGGCTTCCGGGTCGGAGGCAAGATCGTCAACCGGCGCGCCGATCTGGGCGACGCCGTGAAGGCCGGGCAGGTGCTCGCCCAGTTGGATGCCCAGGACCTGAAGCTCGGACAGGATGCGGCCCGGGCCGCCACGGCGGCGGCGCAGGTCAACTACGAGCAGGCGCAAGCCGACTACCGCCGGTTCCGCGAGCTGCGCGACCAGGGCTTCATCAGCTCGGCGGAACTGGAGCGGCGCGAGACCACGCTGAAGGCCGCCAAGGCGCAGCTCGAGCAGGCGCTGGCGCAGAGCAGCGTGCAGGGCAACCAGGCGGCCTACGCCGCGCTGGTGGCCGACGCGAGCGGCGTGATCACGGGCGTCGATGCCGAGCCGGGCATGGTGGTGTCCGCCGGTGCCTCGGTGGTGCGGCTGGCCCACGACGGGCCGCGTGACGTCGTCTTCGCGGTGCCGGAAGACAAGGTCGAGACGGTCCGCCGCCTGGCCGCGCTGCCCGGCCGCTTCAAGGTGAAGCTGTGGGGCGACGACACCGCGGCGCTGCCGGCCAGCGTGCGCGAGATCGCCGGCTCCGCCGATCCGGTGACGCGGACCTTCCTGGTCAAGGCCGATGTCGGCAAGGCCGCCGTGCGCCTCGGTCAGACCGCGACCGTGCTGGTCGATCTGCCGCCGGCCACCGGCGTGGCCAAGCTCCCGCTCTCTGCATTGAAGGAGGAGGGCGGCCGGACCGTGGTCTGGGTGGTCGACCGCGGCTCGATGACCGTGCAGCAGCAGGCGATCACGCTGGCCGGTGCGGACGGCAACGAGGCCGTGGTCAGCGGCGGGCTCGCGCCGGGCCAGGTGGTCGTGACCGCCGGCGTGCACGTGCTGACGCCGGGGCAGAAGGTCAAGTTCTACGTCGACCCCGGCGCGCCGCCGGTGGCGGCGGCCGGCGTTTCCGCTCCGGCCAACGCATCGGTGAGCGTCAAGTGAGCGCGACCCTGGACACGCCGCCGGGCGGCGCCGGCGCGGGCGGGCACTTCAACGTCTCGCGCTGGGCGCTGGCGCACCCGGCGCTGACGCGCTACCTGCTGGTCGTGCTGCTGCTGCTGGGCTTCGCGGCCTACTTCCAGCTCGGCCAGGACGAGGACCCGCCGTTCACCTTCCGAGCGATGGCGATGCGCGTGTTCTGGCCCGGCGCCACGGCGCAGCAGGTGGCCGAGCAGGTGACCGACAAGCTCGAGAAGACGCTGCAGGAGGTGCCGTACGCCGACAAGATCCGCAGCTACAGCAAGCCCGGCGAGGCGCTGATCATCTTCCAGGTGCGCGACAACTCGCCGCCGCGCGAGATGCCGCAGATCTGGTACACGGTGCGCAAGAAGATCGGCGACATGCGCGGCACGCTGCCGGGCGGCGTCGTCGGCCCGTTCTTCAACGACGAGTTCGGCGACGTCTATGGCTCGATCTACGCGCTGTCGGCCGACGGCTTCAGCTACGAGGAGCTGAAGGACCAGGCCGACCGGGTGCGCCAGCGCCTGCTGAAGGTCAAGGACGTCAACAAGGTCGCGATCTTCGGCGCGCAGGACGAGAAGGTCTTCGTCGAGATCTCGCAGAAGCGCCTGGCCCAGCTCGGGCTGGACTTCAGCCAGGTGCTGGCGCAGATCGGCCAGCAGAACGCGGTCGAATCGGCCGGCACGATCAATTCGCCGACGGACTTCCTGCAGGTGCGCGTCGGCGGCCAGTTCAACTCCGTCGACGAACTGCGGCGCTTCTCGATCCGCGCCAACGGGGCGAGCTTCAAGCTCGGCGACATCGCGGAGATCCGTCGCGGCTACGTCGATCCGCCGCAGGTGAAGGTGCACCACCAGGGCCAGGAGGTGATCGCCCTGGGCATCTCGATGGCCAAGGGCGGCGACATCATCGAACTCGGCCAGGCCCTGAAGGCGACCACGGCGCAGATCCGCTCGGAGCTGCCGGTGGGCATCGAGCTGCACCAGTTCCAGGACCAGTCGAGTGTCGTCTCGCGCTCGGTCAACGAGTTCGTGCGCGTGCTGATCGAAGCGGTGGTGATCGTGCTGGCGGTCAGCTTCGTGAGCCTGGGGCTGCACTTCAAGCCGCGCTTCCGGCTCGACTGGCGGCCCGGCGCGGTGGTGGCCGTCACGATCCCGCTGGTGCTCGCGATCACGTTCGTGACGATGTACTACTGGGGCGTCGGCCTGCACAAGATCTCGCTGGGCTCGCTGATCATCGCGCTCGGCCTGCTCGTCGACGACGCGATCATCGCGGTCGAGATGATGGTGCGCAAGCTCGAGGAGGGCTACGACAAGCTGCGCGCCGCCACCTTCGCCTACGAGGCGACCGCAATGCCGATGCTGACCGGCACGCTCATCACCGCGGTGGGCTTTCTGCCGATCGGCATGGCCAAGTCGACCGTCGGCGAGTACACCTTCGCGATCTTCGCGGTGACCGCGGCGGCGCTGGTGATCTCCTGGCTGGTCTCGGTGTACTTCGTGCCGTACCTGGGCACCCGGCTGCTCGCGACCAAGGCGCACACGAACGGTGACGGCGAGCCGCACGAACTGTTCGACACGGCGTTCTATTCGCGCTTCCGCGCGCTCGTGAACTGGTGCGTCAAGCACCGCTGGATCACGATCGCGCTGACGGTCGGCACGCTGGTGCTCGGCGTCGTCGGCATGGGCAAGGTGCAGAACCAGTTCTTCCCGGACTCGAGCCGGCTCGAGGTCCTGGTCGACCTGTGGTACCCGGAGGGCACCTCGTTCGCGGCCAACGAGGCGGTCACCCGGCGCGTCGAGAAGCGCCTGAAGGACCTCGAGGGCGTCGACCACGTCACGGCCTGGGTCGGCAGCGGGGCCGAGCGCTTCGCGCTGGTGCTCGACCAGATCTTCCCGCAGAGCAACGTCAGCCAGCTGATCCTGATGCCGCGCGACCTGGCGGCGCGCGAGCGGCTGCGCCGGGCGCTGCCGGAACTGCTGGCGACCGAGTTCCCGGAGGCGCGCGCGCGCGCCAAGCTGCTGCCCAACGGGCCGCCGGTGCCGTACCCGGTGCAGTTCCGGGTGGTCGGGCCGGAGCCGGCGCAGGTGCGCGCCTACGCCGACGAGGTCAAGGCGATCATGCGCACCAACCCGAACATGCGCGGCGTGAACGACAACTGGAACGAGTCGGTCAAGGTGCTGCGCCTGGAGGTCGACCAGGACAAGGCGCGCACGCTCGGCGTGTCCAGCCAGGCGATCGCGCAGTCGGCGCGCACCATCAACAGCGGATCGACCATCGGGCAGTACCGTGACGGCGACAAGCTGATCGACATCGTGCTGCGCCAGCCGCTCGAGGAACGCGACACGCTGACCGACCTGGCCAGCGGCTACGTGCCGACCAGCACCGGGCGCAGCGTGCCGCTGTCCCAGGTAGTCAAGGCGGAATTCGTCTGGGAGCCCGGCGTGCTGTGGCGCGAGGGCCGCGACTACGCCGCGACCGTGCAGGGCGACATCGTCGAGGGCCTGCAGGGCGCGACCGTGACTGCGCAGCTGAACCCGCTGTTCGAGCCGATCCGCGCCAAGATGCGGCCGGGCTACCGGATCGAGATCGCCGGTGCGGTGGAGGAGAGCAGCAAGGGCCAGAGCTCGATCGCGGTCGGTCTGCCGGTGGCGCTGTTCATCATGTTCACGCTGCTGATGCTGCAGCTGCACAGCTTCAGCCGCTCGGTGCTGGCCTTCCTCACCGGCTTCATGGGCATCGCCGGCGTCTCCGGTGCGCTGCTGCTGCTGAACCGGCCGTTCGGTTTCGTGGCGCTGCTGGGCGTCATCGCACTGTTCGGCATGATCATCCGCAACTCGGTGATCCTGATCGACCAGATCGAGCACGACCGCGAGCGCGGGGTGGCGACCTGGGATGCCGTGGTCGAGGCCGCGGTACGGCGCTTCCGGCCGATCCTGCTGACCGCCGCGGCGGCGGTGCTGGCGATGATCCCCTTGTCGCGCAGCGTGTTCTGGGGGCCGATGGCGGTGGCGATCATGGGCGGGCTGATCGTCGCGACGGCGCTGACGCTGCTGGCGCTGCCGGCGATGTACGCGGCCTGGTTCCGGGTGCGCCCGCCGGGCGAGGAGCGGGCCGCGCTGACCCGCTAAAATCACCGGTTTGCCGGTCGCCTCATCCGAGAAGGGGTCGCGGAAGCGACCCCGCTTCGTTTCCGACATACCCTGCGCGGGTGGCGAAATTGGTAGACGCACCAGGTTTAGGTCCTGACGCCAGCGATGGTGT
Source organism: Piscinibacter sp. (assembly GCA_019635485.1). Taxonomy (GTDB): domain Bacteria; phylum Pseudomonadota; class Gammaproteobacteria; order Burkholderiales; family Burkholderiaceae_C; genus Piscinibacter. The sequence goes on from JAHBZL010000020.1 coordinate 16,984, forward strand.
AGGGGTTCGAGTCCCCTCCCGCGCACCAGCATTCAACCAGTGAGCTCGAAGATCATGTCCGTCCAAGTCGAAACCCTCGAGAAGCTCGAGCGCCGCATCACCCTGACGCTGCCCGCCGAGGCGATCAAGTCCGAGGTGGAGTCGCGCCTGCGCAAGCTCTCGCGCACCGTCAAGGCCGACGGCTTCCGCCCCGGCAAGGTGCCGATGAGCGTGGTCGCCCAGCGCTACGGCTACTCGGTGCACTACGAGGTGATGAACGACAAGGTCGGCCAGGTGTTCAACGACGCGGTCAACGAGGCCAAGCTGCGCGTGGCCGGCGCGCCGCGCATCACCGAGAAGGAAGGTGCGCCCGAAGGGCAGGTGGCCTTCGATGCGACCTTCGAGGTCTACCCCGAGGTGAAGCTGGGCGACCTGTCGGCGGCCGAGGTCGAGCGCGTGTCCACCGAGGTCACGGATGCGGCGATCGACAAGACGCTGGACATCCTGCGCAAGCAGCGCCGCAGCTTCCAGTTGCGTCCGCAGGCCGAGGGTGCCGCGGAAGGCGACCGCGTGACGATCGACTTCGAGGGCAAGATCGACGGTGTGCCGTTCGACGGCGGCAAGGCCGAGGCGTTCCAGTTCATCATCGGCGAAGGCCAGATGCTCGAGCAGTTCGACGCCGCCGTGCGCGGCATGAAGTCCGGCGAGAGCAAGACCTTTCCGCTGCAGTTCCCGGCCGACTACCACGGCAAGGACGTGGCGGGCAAGGAGGCCGACTTCCTCGTCACGCTGAAGAAGATCGAGGCGCAGCACCTGCCGGAGGTCAACGAGGCGTTCGCCAAGGCGCTGGGCATCAAGGACGGCACGCTCGACGGCCTGCGCGCCGACATCAAGCGCAACCTCGAGCGCGAGGTGAAGTTCCGTGTGCTGGCCCGCAACAAGGCTGCGGTGATGGACGCCCTGGTCAAGGTGGCGGAGCTCGACGTGCCGAAGGCGCTGGTCGAGGGCGAGACCGAACGCATGATCGCCGACGCCCGCGAGGACCTGAAGAAGCGCGGCGTCAAGGATGCCGACAAGGCGCCGATCCCGGCCGAAGTGTTCTCGGCGCAGGCGGAGCGCCGCGTGCGGCTGGGCCTGGTGGTCGGCGAACTCGTGCGCACCAACGGCCTGCAGGCCAAGCCCGAGCAGCTGCAGAAGCACCTCGAGGAGATGGCGCAGAGCTACGAGAAGCCGGCCGAGGTGGTGCGCTGGTACCTGGGCGACCGCCAGCGCATGGCCGAGGTGGAAGCCGTGGTCGTCGAGAACAACGTGGCCGACTTCGTGTTCGGCCGCGCCAAGGTGTCCGACAAGGTCGTTCCCTTCGACGAACTGATGGTCGGCTGAGCGACATAATCGTCGCCATCCCATCTTCGTCGGAAGCTTTCATGAGCGCGCTGGACACCACCAACCTGGGCATGGTCCCCATCGTCATCGAGACCTCGGGGCGCGGCGAACGCGCCTACGACATCTACAGCCGGCTGCTGCGCGAGCGCATCATCTTCCTGGTCGGCCCGGTGACGGACCAGTCGGCCAACCTGGTGGTGGCGCAGATGCTGTTCCTGGAGAGCGAGAACCCGGACAAGGACATCTACCTGTACATCAACTCGCCCGGCGGCTCGGTCAGCGCCGGCATGTCGATCTACGACACGATGAACTTCATCAAGCCGGACGTCTCGACGATGTGCCTCGGCCTGGCCGCCAGCATGGGCTCGTTCCTGCTGATGGCCGGCGCCAAGGGCAAGCGCATCGCGCTGCCGAATTCGCGCGTGATGATCCACCAGCCCTCCGGCGGCGCGCAGGGCCAGGCGACCGACATCGAGATCCACGCACGCGAGATCCTGAAGACCCGCGAGCAGCTCAACAGGATCTACGCCGAGCGCACCGGCCAGCCGCTGGCCAAGATCCAGGCCGACATGGAGCGTGACTTCTTCCTCGATCCGGAAGAGGCCAAGGCCTACGGCCTGATCGACCAGGTGCTCGACAAGCGGCCCGCCTGACGGCCGGGACCGGAAAAAGGACCGAACTGGGGGCGTTTCCCGGCCAAACCCGCGGGGATGGCCGGGTCGCCTTTTCCACTATCATTGGCCCCATGGCCGACAAGAAGGGCTCCCCCAGCGAGAAGGTTCTGTACTGCTCCTTTTGCGGCAAGAGCCAGCACGAGGTCAAGAAGCTGATCGCCGGGCCGTCGGTGTTCATCTGCGACGAGTGCATCGAGCTCTGCAACGACATCATCCGCGACGAGGTGCCGGCCGACGGCGCCGACGCGAAGGCCGCCAAGTCGGACCTGCCGATCCCGAGCGAGATCAAGGCGATCCTGGACCAGTACGTGATCGGCCAGGACATCGCCAAGCGCACCTTGTCGGTGGCGGTGTACAACCATTACAAGCGGCTCAAGCACATGAGCCGCACCAAGGACGAGGTCGAGCTCAACAAGAGCAACATCCTGCTGATCGGCCCGACCGGATCCGGCAAGACGCTGCTGGCACAGACGCTGGCCCGCCTGCTGAACGTCCCGTTCGTGATCGCCGATGCGACCACCTTGACGGAAGCCGGCTACGTCGGCGAGGACGTCGAGAACATCATCCAGAAGCTGCTGCAGAACTGCGGCTACGACGTCGAGAAGGCGCAGCGCGGCATCGTCTACATCGACGAGATCGACAAGATCTCGCGCAAGGCCGACAACCCCAGCATCACCCGCGACGTGTCGGGCGAGGGCGTGCAGCAGGCGCTGCTCAAGCTGGTCGAGGGCACGATGGCCAGCGTGCCGCCGCAGGGCGGGCGCAAACACCCGAACCAGGACTTCCTGCAGATCGACACGACCAACATCCTGTTCATCTGCGGCGGCGCGTTCGACGGGCTCGAGAAGGTGATCCAGAACCGCACCGAGAAGTCGGGCATCGGCTTCGGCGCGACGGTGCATGCCAAGACCGAGCGGCGTGTCTCGGAAGTCTTCCGCCACGTGGAGCCGGAAGACCTGATCAAGTTCGGCCTGATCCCGGAACTGGTCGGCCGCCTGCCCGTGGTCGCGACGCTCGGCGAACTGACCGAAGACGCGCTGGTGCAGATCCTGACCGAGCCGAAGAACGCGCTGGTCAAGCAGTACCAGAAGCTGTTCGGCATGGACGGCGTCGAGCTCGAGATCCGGCCGTCCGCCCTGCTGGCGATCGCGCGCAAGGCGCTGGCACGCAAGACCGGCGCCCGCGGACTGCGCTCGATCATGGAACACGCGCTGATCGACACCATGTTCGACCTGCCGACGCTGGACGGCGTCGCCAAGGTCGTGCTGGACGAGCACACGATCGAAGAAGAAGCGAAGCCGCTGCTCGTCTATCGCGAGCAGGCCAAGGCCAGCGCCTGAGTCCGGTTCGGCGCACCTGGAGGAGGGTGCAGCTCCTTGCAATCGCGAGCTCGGGCCTCAGATCGGCCTGAGAAAGAGAGGTTTCTCAATGTCCGGACATCCCGTACTTCCTGCCGAGCAGATCACCCTGCCGTTGCTGCCGTTGCGCGACGTGGTGGTCTTCCCGCACATGGTGATCCCGCTGTTCGTGGGGCGCCCGAAGTCGATCAAGGCGCTCGAGGTCGCGATGGAAGCGGGCCGCCAGATCATGCTGGTGGCGCAGAAGGCGGCCGGCAAGGACGAGCCCAAGCCCGACGACATGTTCGAGGTCGGCTGCGTCTCCAGCATCCTGCAAATGCTCAAGCTGCCGGACGGCACCGTGAAGGTGCTGGTGGAAGGCATCCAGCGCGCCAACACCCACACGATCAGCGACAACGGCGAGTACTTCGTTGCCGAGGTCACGCCGGTGCCGCCGGAGGCGGACACCAAGCCCGAGGTCGAGGCGCTGCGCCGCGCGGTCACGCAGCAGTTCGACCAGTACGTCAAGCTGAACAAGAAGATTCCGCCGGAGATCCTGACCTCCATCGCCGGCATCGACGATGCCGGCCGGCTGGCCGACACGATCGCCGCGCACCTCCCGCTCAAGCTCGAGAACAAGCAGGCCGTGCTCGACCTGTTCGCGGTCGACAAGCGCCTGGAGAAGCTGCTCGAGCAGCTCGAGCACGAGGTCGACATCCTGCAGGTCGAGAAGCGCATCCGCGGGCGCGTCAAGCGCCAGATGGAGAAGAGCCAGCGCGAGTACTACCTGAACGAGCAGGTCAAGGCGATCCAGAAGGAACTCGGCGACGGCGAAGAAGGCGCCGACATGGAGGAGCTCGAGAAGAAGATCCTCGCCGCCAAGATGCCCAAGGAGGCGCGCAAGAAGGCCGACGCGGAGCTGAAGAAGCTCAAGCTGATGTCGCCGATGAGCGCCGAGGCGACCGTCGTGCGCAACTACATCGACACGCTGGTCAACCTGCCCTGGGCCAAGAAGACCAAGATCAAGCACGACCTCGCGTTCGCCGAGCAGGTGCTCAACGAGGACCACTACGGCCTCGAGAAGGTCAAGGACCGCATCCTCGAGTACCTCGCGGTGCAGCAGCGCGTCGACAAGGTCAAGGCGCCGATCCTGTGCCTGGTCGGGCCCCCGGGCGTCGGCAAGACCTCGCTCGGCCAGTCGGTCGCCCGCGCGACCGGGCGCAAGTTCGTCCGCATGGCGCTGGGCGGCGTGCGCGACGAGGCGGAGATCCGCGGCCACCGCCGCACCTACATCGGCTCGATGCCGGGCAAGGTGCTGCAGAGCCTGACCAAGGTGGGCACGCGCAACCCGCTGTTCCTGCTCGACGAGATCGACAAGCTGGGCATGGACTTCCGCGGCGATCCGAGTTCGGCGCTGCTGGAGGTGCTCGACCCTGAGCAGAACCACACCTTCAGCGACCACTACGTCGAGGTCGACTTCGACCTGTCGGACACGATGTTCATCGCGACCTCGAACTCGATGAACATCCCGCCGGCGCTGCTCGACCGGATGGAAGTGATCCGGCTGTCGGGCTACACCGAGGACGAGAAGGTCAACATCGCGCAGCGCTACCTGCTGCCCAAGCAGCGCAAGAACAACGGCGTCAAGGACTCGGAGATGGAGGTTTCCGAGTCGGCGGTGCGCGGCGTGATCCGCTACTACACCCGCGAGGCCGGCGTGCGCTCGCTCGAGCGCGAGATCAGCAAGATCTGCCGCAAGGTGGTCAAGGCGATCCAGCTCAAGCAGGTGTCCGACAAGGTCGTGGTCGACGAGGAGAACCTCAACCACTACCTCGGCGTGCGCAAGTACACCTACGGCCAGGCCGAGAAGCAGAACCAGGTCGGCCAGGTCGTCGGCCTGGCGTGGACCGAGGTGGGCGGCGATCTGCTGACGATCGAGGCGGCGGTGATGCCCGGCAAGGGCAACATCATCCGCACCGGCCAGCTCGGCGACGTGATGAAGGAGTCGGTCGAGGCGGCCCGCTCGGTGGTGCGCAGCCGCGCTCGGCGGCTGGGCATCAAGGACGAGATGTTCGAGAAGCGCGACGTGCACATCCACGTGCCCGATGGCGCAACGCCGAAGGACGGCCCGAGCGCGGGCATCGCGATGACGACGGCCTTCGTCTCGGCGCTGACCGGCATCCCGGTGCGGGCGGACGTGGCGATGACCGGCGAGATCACGCTGCGCGGCGAGGTCACGGCCATCGGCGGCCTGAAGGAGAAGCTGCTCGCGGCGCACCGCGGCGGCATCAAGACCGTGATGATCCCGGAAGAGAACGTCAAGGACCTGCAGGACATTCCGGAGAACGTCAAGAACCACCTGGAGATCGTGCCGGTCAAGTGGATCGATCGGGTGCTCGAGGTGGCGCTGCAGTCCGCGCCCCAGGCCTTGCCGGACGAGGAGGCCCCCAAGGCCGAGCCGGCGGTGAAGGCGGCCACCGGCGAAGGAGCCGCCGCGGCGACGGCCGACGCGACCAAGCACTGAGGCATTCGCCCGCCAGAATTCGGGGCCGCCGCGAGGAGGCCTCGTTTTTTGTGGCTATAATGCAAGGCTCAATGCGGGAATAGCTCAGTTGGTAGAGCGCAACCTTGCCAAGGTTGAGGTCGCGAGTTCGAGACTCGTTTCCCGCTCCAAATCGTGAAGAAAGGGAAGCTCAGGCTTCCCTTTTTTCTCAGCCCACGGCGCGGTAGCAAAGCGGTTATGCACCGGATTGCAAATCCGTTCAGCCCGGTTCGACTCCGGGCCGCGCCTCCAGATGCGCGCGCCTGGGCGCCCCTGCGGCGTCAGTCCGACGCCTTCAGCGTGTTCCAGTGGATGCGCTCGACGCCCTGGGTGGGCACCTGCACCACGCGGCGCTCGGTGCGACCGTCGAAGCTGGCCTCGAGCGTGTAGCGACCCGGCGGCAGGTCCATCATGACCCACGGGCCGGCGTCCGCCACGGTGACGAGTTCGTCCGGGCCCCGCCGCAGCGTCAGGCTGTCGGCCACGCCGTATTCCCCGCCGCGGCCGCTGATGACGAGCTGCAGCGGGTAGTTCGGCGCCTGGGCCCTGAACCAGCGCACCTCTTCCTCGCCGACGCCGCCGTTCAGCACGCTCACCGCGCCCTGGTGCTGCACGGCCGGTGGATCGGTCGGGAGCATCGCGGCACTGGGCATCATCGGGTCCTGGACCTCGGCGAGCACGGCGGCACTGGACAGCGACAGCAGAAGGGCAGCAAGCGTCTTCATGGGGTCTCCTTCATCGGGTTGACGATGGGGAAACCTTAGCCCGCGGCCCTTCGGCGCGATGTCGGAGCCGGCAGCCCGGCGCCGTAGGACGAGACCGACATGCCGGGTTCCGCGCCCCTTTCAGCGCACCCGCTCGAGCACGTGCAGCGCGAAGCGCGCCTTCGCATCCATCCACAGCTGGCGCTGCGTCCATCCCGCGCGCCGCGCCAGTGCCTGGAACTTGACGATGCCGTACTTGTACGAGTTCTCGGTGTGGATCGACTCGCCGGCGGCGAAGCGGAACGCGTGGCCGAGCACCGTCACGCGCTGGGTGTATTCGCTGACCAGGTGCATCTCGACGCGCTGGTGGTGCGGATCCCAGCGGGCCTCGTGGCGGAACGCCGTGGCACTGAAGTCGGCGTCGAGCTCGCGGTTGATGCGGGTGAGAAGGTTCTTGTTGAACGCCGCCGTCACGCCCTGCGCGTCGTCGTAGGCCGGCACCAGCACCCCGGGGTCCTGCGTGGCGTCGGCACCGACCACCAGCAGCGCGCCGCGGCCGACGGCGCCGCCGATGCGCTCCAGCAAACCGACCGCGGCCTCGGGCACGAAGTTGCCGATCGTCGAGCCGGGGAAGAACACCAGCCGGCGCCCGCCGGCGGCCCCGAAAGCCAGCTCCGGCAGCGTCTGCAGGCGCGTGAAGTCGGCCACCAGCGGGGCCATCGGTAGCGTCGGGAAGCGCCGGCCGAGCGCCTGCACCGACTCGTCCAGGAACTGCGCCGAGATGTCGATCGGCACGTAGGCCGACGGCCGCTCCAGCGCCGCCAGCAGCAGTGGCGTCTTGCGGCTCGAGCCGCTGCCGAGTTCGACGACCACGGCCTCCGGCCCGGCTTCGGCGGCGATCTGGGCCGCGCAGCGCTCGAGGATCCAGGTCTCGGTGCGGGTCGGGTAGTACTCGGGCAGCTCGGTGATCTGCTCGAAGAGCTGCGAGCCGCGGTGGTCGTACAGCCAGGTGGACGGGATGCTCTTGTGCTGCATCGACAGGCCCGCGAGCACGTCGCGCGCGAACGCCGGGTCGACGCTCTGAACCGGGGCGAGGGCGGGCGCGCGCGTGGCGCGCTCCAGGATGGCACTCATGGCTTGTTCTCCTCCAGGGGTTTGAGCTGGGCCAGCAGCGTCGGGATCAGCTCGCTGACCGTCGGATGGATGTGGACCGCGTGGCGCAGGGTCGCGACCGGCACGTTGCCGTACATCGCGTCCAGCAGCGAGTGGACGATCTCGTCGCCCTCGATGCACAGCAGCGCGGCGCCGAGCAGGCGGTCGGTGCGGGCATCGACCAGCACCTTCATGAATCCCTGCGTCTCGCCGCGCTCGCGGGCGCGGCCCACGCGCGTCATCGGCAGCACGCCGACCAGCGCCGGGCGGCGCGACGCGCGCACTTCGGCTTCGCTCATGCCGATGCGCGCGAGCGGCGGGTCGGTGAACAGCGCGTAGGCGCTCAGCCGGTCGCTGACGCGGCGCTGGCCGCCTTCGAGCAGGTTCGCCGCGACGATCTCGTGGTCGTTGTACGAGGTGTGCGTGAAGGCGCCGCGGCCGTTGCAGTCGCCCAGCGCCCAGACGCCCTCGACGTTGGTGCGCAGCTGGTCGTCGACCGTGATGAAGCCGCGCGCGTCGGTGGCGATGCCGGCGGCGGCCAGGCCGAGGTCGTCGGTGTTCGGGCGCCGGCCGATCGCGGCCAGCAGATGGCTGCCTTCGATCTCGCGCGCCACGCCGCCCGAATTCAGCGCGACGTGGATGCGGCCGCCGCCGGCCGGCGCGACCTTGGCGCCGCGCACGCCGAAGTGGAACGTCACGCCTTCGCGTTCGAGGATCGCCTGCACCTCGCGCGAGACCTCCGCGTCCTCGCGGGCGATCGCACGCTCGGCCTGTTCCAGCACCGTCACCTGCGCGCCGAAGCGGCGCATCATCTGCGCGAACTCGAGCCCGATGTAGCTGGCGCCGACCACGACGAGGTGCTCCGGCAGCTCGTCCAGCGCCATCATCGAGGTGTTGTCGAGCACCGGCACCTGGTCGATGCCGGGCCAGTCGGGATGCACCGCGCGGCCACCGGTGTTGACGAAGATCTGCGGCGCGCGCAGCGTCTCGCCGCCGACCTTGACCTCGTGCGCGCTGGTGAAGCGGGCGTGGCCGCGGATCAGCCGCAGGTTCGGCAGGTTGCCGAGCCACTGGGTCAGGCTGTCGACGGACTGCGCGACGACGCGGTCCTTGCGTGCTTTCACGGCCCGCATGTCGACCCTCACGGGTCCGTCCAGCACGACGCCGAAGTCGGCTGCACGCCGTGCGATGTGCGCCGCGCGCGCGCTGGCGACCATCGTCTTGGTCGGGATGCAGCCGTCGTTGACGCAGGTGCCGCCGAGATGCTCGCGTTCGATCAGCACCGTGTGCCGGCCCGCCGCGGCGAGCTTCGCCGCGAGGAACGGGCCGGCCTGGCCGCTGCCGATGACGATCGCGTCGCAGTTGGTGGGCATGTTGTCTCCTGGTTGTGGTTGTGGACCTGCCCGATCCTGCGCCTACTGAGCGCGGACTGTCGACGTGATGGACTCGACCACCTTCGATGCCATGGCGAACTGCGGGACGCGGTCGGTGATGCCGTGCCGCTGCGCGATCCAGGCGAAGTCGGTGTAGCTGGCCCACACGTTGCCGGCCTCGTCCTGCGAGACGAGCAGCCGCACCGGCCAGTCCAGCCCCGAGTAGGGGTTGGAGGTCAGGAACTGCGCGCCCAGCGGCGGGTTGCCGAAGGTCAGCAGCGTCGAGGGACGCAGCGTGACACCCGCCTGCGCGGCGAGCTGCTGCTGGTCGACGGCCGAGAAGAACATGATGCCCTTGGCGGCGATGTCGGCACGGATGCGCCGGATCGTCTCGTCCACGGGATAGGCGCTGCGCACCTTGATGAGGCCATCGCCGGCCGGCGGAGTCTGCGCCTGGGCGCCCGCGCTCGTGAAGAGCGCGAGCACGACGCCGAAGCTCGCCAGCAGGCGGCGGAACAGTCGGTTCATCGTGCCGCTCCCGTTTACATCATGTGCTCGTCGGCCTTCGCTTCCCCGGGGAACAGGTCCACGGAGATCAGCACGGCCGGCGTGCTGCCGGTGTTCTTCCACCAGTGCGAGGTGCCGTTCTTCTCCGGCGCGACGTCGCCGGCCCGGTGCACGATCGGCACCGCGCAGCTGCTGGCGTACTCGACGACCTCGCCGGAGACGATGTAGATCATCGCCGGGCGCTCGTTGTGGCTGTGCCAGGGCACGATGGCGCCGGGCTGCATGTCGAGCTGGCGCAGGCGGAACTGGCGGCCCTTGATGTTGGCCGGTTCCTTGGCCAGGTCGGTGCTGGCGCGCACCTTGTCGGTCACGCCGACGGGCGCCGTCGGGCCGGGCTTCTGGCCCTGGCCGTCGGCGACACGCTTGTCGGCCGGGCACTCGCCGGCGAAGGCGACGCTGGCGGCGAAGGCCATCGCGGCGAACGCGGCGATGCCGACGGCGACGCGCGGCCATACGGGGGGGCGGTACAGGGGGATGATGGTGTTCATGCGGGTCTGCTCCTGATGAGAGTGGGTGGATCCGAGAGGGGCGACGAATGCGCCGCGCCGGTAGGGACTTTCGGCAGACGGCTTCACGCGGGCGTCCGGCAGAAGTCACGTGTTGATCACGAATCGCGTGGCATCGGTCACAGGGGCTAGAGTTCGCTTCCGGGAGGGGGCATGAAGCCGAACCGACGCGAACCGCTCTCGAATCGTCTCGCCGCCGGACCCCTGTCGATCGCCGATGTCCTGTCGATCGGCACGCAGCTCGCGGCCGCGCTCGCCGATCGGCATGGCCGGGGCCTGCTGCACCTGCGGCTGAGCCCGCAGACGGCCGGCTGGGAGCCGGCGACCCGGCAGGCCACGCTGGCCGGCCCGGCGCTGGCCGACGCCGCGCCGGCGCTCGCCTACATGGCGCCCGAGCAGAGCGGCCGCATCGAGCAGCAGCCCGATGCGCGCAGCGACCTGTACGCGCTGGGCGTGCTGCTGTACGAGCTGCTCACCGGCGCGCCGCCGTTCCAGTCCGACGATCCGCTGGCGCAGATCCACTGGCACCTGGCCGGCGTCGCCGAACCCCCGCTGCAGCGACGGCGCGACGTGCCGCCGACCCTGTCCGACCTGGTGCTCAAGCTGCTGGCCAAGTCGCCGGAGGAGCGCTACCCGAGCGCGTCGTCGCTGCGCCATGACCTCGAGGCTTGCGCGCGGGCCTGGGCGGCGAGCGGGCGCATCGAGCCCTTCGTGCTCGGCCAGCGCGGGCAGGGGGCCATGCTGGTGGCGCCGGCGCGGCTGGTCGGTCGCGAGCGTGAACTGCACTGCCTGCTGCAGAGCTTCGGGCGTGCCTGCGCCGGGCAGCGCACGCTGGTGCTGGTGGAAGGCTGGTCGGGCATCGGCAAGACGGCACTGATCCGCCAGCTGGCCGGGCCGATCGCGCGGCACCAGGGCCACTTCATCGCCGGCAAGTTCGACCAGGTCGTGCGCGGCGTGCCGTTCGGCGGGCTGATCCAGGCCTTCCGCGCACTGGTGCGCCAGCTGCTCGGCCACAGCGAAGCGCAGCTGGCGGCGTGGCGCGAGGCGCTGGCGCGCGCGCTGGGCGAGAACGGCGGCGTGCTCGCCGAGGTGATTCCCGAGATCGAGTTCATCGTCGGTGCCCAGCCGGCGCCGGTGGCGCTGGCGGGCATCGAGGCGCAGAACCGCTTCCAGCGCGTGCTGCAGAACTTCGTCGCGGCGCTCGCCCAGCCAGCCCACCCGCTGGTGCTGTTCCTGGACGACCTGCAGTGGGCCGATGCGGCGACCCTGTCGCTGCTGGAGCCGCTGCTGGCCGACGACGCGGTCGGCAGCCTGATGCTGCTGGGCGCCTACCGCGACAACGAGCTCGACGCCTCGCCGCGGCTGGCGCACACGCTGGCCGCGCTGGCGGCCGCCAGCGTGCCGATGCAGCGCCTCGCACTGGGCCCGCTCACGCCGGAGGATCTGGTCGGCCTGGTGGCCGACACGCTGTACCTGGACGCCGCAGCGGCCGCCCCGCTCGCGCAGCTCGTGCACCAGAAGACCGGCGGCAACCCGTTCTTCGCCGGGCGCTTCCTGCACATGCTGGTGCGCGACGGGCTGCTGCGCTTCGACGAGGACGCCGGCGCCTGGCGCTGGCAGCTCGACGCCATCGCCGCGGCGCCGCTGGCCGAGAACGTCGTCGAGCTGATGGCGCGCAGCATCGGCCGGCTCGGCCCGCGCGGCCAGGGCGCGCTGACGCTCGCGGCCTGCATCGGCAACCGCTTCGACGTGCCGACGCTGGCGCTGGTCAGCGAGCAGCCGCGCGCGGAGATCGAGGAGGCGCTGCACGAAGCCGCCGCCGAGGGGCTGATCGTCGCCTCGCGCGGCGCCACCGGCGATCCGGTCTATGCCTTCCTGCACGACCGCGTGCAGCAGGCCGCGTATGCGCTGATCCCGGAGGAGCGCCGCGAGACCGTGCACCTGAGCGTCGGCCGGCTGCTGCGCGCGCGCGGCGCGGACGTGGCGGACGCCGCGGGCCTGTTCGACATCCTGCACCACCTGAACCTCGGCCGCGCGCGCATCGAGGCACCGGCCGAGCGGCATGCGGTGGCGGCGCTGAACCTGGCCGGTGGCCGGCGCGCCAAGTCCTCCGCCGCGCACGAATCGGCCCTGGAGCTGTTCCGCTGCGGCCTGGACCTGCTGGACGGCAGCGCCTGGTCGGACGACTACCCGCTGGCGTTCGCGCTGCACCTGGAGGCGGCCGACAGCCTGATGGTCTGCGGCCGCCTCGATGCGGCGCAGGCCGCGCTGGCCGAGCTGCTGCCGCACGCACGCGACGCGGTCGACCGCGCGCAGGTCGTGCGCCTGCGCAGCCTCGCGCACGAGGCCGCGGAGCACTACGCCGACGCGCTGGCCAGCGCGCGCGAGGGCCTGCGCCCGCTGGGCGTCGACCTGCCCGAGGCTGTGGCCGCGCAGGAGAGCGCGCTGGGGCAGGAGACCACCGCGATCGAGACGCTGCGGGCCGGCCGCCCGATCGCCACCCTGGTCGACCTGCCGGCGACGCAGGATCCCGCGGTACGCGTGGTGATGGCGATGCTGACCGACGTCTGGTCGGCCGCCTACATCGTCGGCGAGGCGACGCTCGCCCGGCTGATCTCGGCGACGCTGGTGCGCCTGTCGCTGCAGCACGGCAATGCGGAGGAGTCGGCCTACGGCTACGTGACGCATGCGATCACCGTCGGGGCGCTGCGCGGGCAGTACCGCGAGGCGCACGAGTTCGGGCGCCTCGCGCTGGCCGTCAACGCCCGCTTCGACGACCGCCGCCGCCGGGCCAAGATCTACCAGCAGTTCCACGCGCACGTGAACTTCTGGTGCGAGCCGCTGCGCAGCTGCATGGCGTATGCGCGCGAGGCCTGCCGTGCCGGCCTGGATGGCGGCGACTTCATCTACGCCGCCTATGCGGCGGGCACCGAGGCCTGGTCCGGGGTGTTCGCGGCGCAGGACCTCGCGCAGTTCGTGCGCGAGACCGAGCCGGCCGTGGCGCTGATCGAGCGGCTGAAGAACCACGCCTTCGCCGACGGCGTGCGGGTGCTGCTGGCCTGGGCGCGGGCCCTGCAGGGCCGCACCGAGGCGCCGCTGTCGATGACCGACGCCGGCTTCGACGAGGCCGCCTGGCTCGAGCGCTACGGCGGGGTGGGGTTCTTCACCGCGATCCACGCGGTGGGACGACTGCAGCTCGGCGTGCTGCTGGGCACGCCCGCGCAGGCCCTGCAGGCGGCACAGCAGTCGGCGCGGCTGATCGGCCACCTGCCTGGCACGGTCTGGCCGATCGCGCACGAGTTCTGGCATGCCATGGCACTCGTGCGGGCCTGCGACGAGGCCACGCTGACCGAGCGTGGGATGTGGCTCGGCGAAGTGCAGCAGGCGCAACGGACCTTCGCACAGCGCTCGCTGCACTGCGCGGAGAACTTCCGCGCCCAGGCGCTGCTGCTGGCTGCCGAGGTGGCTCGGCTGGACGGCCACGGCGCCGAGGCGGCCGAACTGGGAGAGCAGGCGCTGGAGTTCGCTGCGGCGCACCCGCTGGTGGCTTTCGAGGCGCTTGCGCACGAACGCCTTGCCTTGCTGCAGGGCGGGCGCGATCGGCCGCGCACGGCGCGGCTGCACCTTGAGGCGGCGCGCGAGGCCTACGGCCGCTGGGGGGCGGCCTCGAAGGTCCAGGCGCTCGAGCGGCAGTTCCCGGTGCTCGCGGAGCTGGCACCGCCGGCTGCATCGCGCCCGGCCGACCCGGCGCACGCGCCGGCCGGGACCGGCGACGAGCTCGATTTCGTCAGCGTGCTGAAGGCGGCGCAGGCGATCGCGGCGCAGACCGAGGTCGATGCGCTGCTCGGCCGGCTGATGGAGATCGCCCTCGAGAACGCCGGGGCCGACCGCGGCGTGCTCGTGCTGGAAAGCGAGGCCGGTCCGCAGGCCCACGTGGCCGGCCTGTCGGTGGCCGCGGGCCCGGGCGGGCGGCCGCTGCAGGCCTGCGAGGACGTGCCGGCGGCACTGGTGCACTTCGTGCGGCGCACGCGCGAGGCCGTCGTGCTGGCCGACGCGGCCGGCGACGAACTGCACGGCACCGACCCGTACGTGCGCGCGCACCGGCCGCGCTCCCTGCTGGCGCTGCCCCTGCAGCAGCAGGGCCGCCTGCTCGGTGTGCTGGTGCTGGAGAACCGGCTGGTCGCCGGAGCCTTCAGCCCGGCGCGCGTGCGCACCGTCGGCGTGCTGGCGGCGCAGGCGGCGATCGCGCTGGAGAACGCGCGCCTGCTGGCGCGCATCGAGGCCGAGAACTCCGCGCTGCGGCGCGACCTGATCGCCAACGTGTCGCACGACCTGCGCACGCCGCTGGTGTCGCTGCGCGGCTACCTGGAACTGCTGTCCGCGAAGGAGGGCACGCTGCCGGACGACCAGCGCGCCCAGTACCTGGGCATCGCCGTGCGCCAGAGCGAGCGGCTGGGCACGCTGATCGACGAGCTGTTCGAGCTGGCCAAGCTCGATTTCAAGGGCATGGCGCTGCAGCGCGAGCGCTTCGCGCTGGCCGAACTGGCGGCGGACGTGGCGCAGAAGTTCCAGCTCGAAGCGCAGACACGCGAGGTCGAACTGCGCGTCTGCGCGGGCACGCGGCTGGCGTTCGTCGAGGCGGACGTGGGGCTGATGGAGCGCGTGTTCGAGAACCTGGTCGGCAACGCGCTGCGCCATACGCCGGCCGGCGGCCGCATCGAGCTGCGCATCGTGCAGGACGCGCAGGGCCTGATGGTCGAGGTCGCCGACACCGGCCGCGGCATCGATGCGAGCGAGCTGCCGTTCATCTTCGACCGCTTCTGGCGCGGAGGCGGCGGCCGGCGCGGCGACGGCGCCGGGCTGGGCCTGGCGATCACGCGGCGTATCCTCGAGTTGCACGGGAGTTCGATCCGGGCCGACAGCGACGGGCACAGCGGCAGCTGCTTCAGCTTCCGATTGCGCGAGGTCTAGTCCGCGCCGGCGCCGGGTCGCTACGATACCTGTACACGTACAGGTATATAAGTGACGAAAGGCTGCCGATGAGCGATTCCATTCTTCCCCCGCCCGGCCCCGGCATCGTCGATGACGAACGCCGGCTCTGGCTGCTGGCGACCGGCGTGGCCGGGACCGTCGCGACGGTCGGTACTGCCGTGCCGTTCGTCGCGAGCCTCGCGCCGAGCGAACGCGCGCGTGCGCTCGGCGCGCCGGTCGAGGTCGACCTCGGCGACATCGCGCCCGGCGCGATGAAGACGGTCGAGTGGCGCGGCAAGCCGGTCTGGATCGTGCGGCGCACGCCGGCGATGATCGCGGCGCTGCAGGGCCACGACGACGCGCTGGCGGATCCGGCCTCCGAGCGGAACCAGCAGCCCGACTACGCGCGCAACGCGACCCGCTCGCGCGTGCCGGAGCTCTTCGTCGCGGTCGGCATCTGCACGCACCTGGGCTGCTCGCCGACCCGGGTACCCGCCGGCACGTCGAACCCGAGCGTCGGTCCGGACTGGCCCGGCGGCTTCTTCTGCCCCTGCCACGGTTCCACCTTCGACGGTGCCGGCCGCGTGTACCGCAACAAACCCGCGCCGACCAACCTCGAAGTGCCGCCGCACCATTTCGTCGGAGCGACCGGGTTGCTGATCGGCGCGGACGAGGACGCGGGCTGAGGCAGCAGGGCGCGCGCGCCGCGCGCCTCGGTTCAACGTGTCAGCGCGCCGGCCAGCGGCGGGCCAGTGACTCCGGGTCCCAGGGACGGTCGGTCCGCAGCGTCAGGGCCACGCGCAGTTCGTCCTCGGCGAGCGGCTCGTCGAAGTCGCGCTGGGCCTCGAGCACCGCGAGGTCCGCCTCCGAGGCGTCGTCGCCGCGGCGCAGCCGGGCCGCCACGCGCTCGCGCAGCACTGGCAGCGGCGCCTGGCAGTCGAGCAGCGCGAACGGCACGCGCAGGTCGAGCGCCAGCGCGTGGAAGCGGTCACGCTCGCAGCGGCGCAGGAAGGCGGCGTCGACGATCACGTTCCAGCCTGCCTGCAGCGCCGTACGTGCGGCCTGCAGCAGCTGGTCGTAGGTGCGCGCGGTCGCGCAGGGGCCGTAGACGCCACCGGGCACCCGGTCCTCCGAACGTTCCCGCGCGGCCAGACCGAACAGGCGCTTGCGTTCGACGTCCGAGCGCAGCCGCACCGCGCCGACCGTGCCGGCCAGCCGGGCCGCGGCATGGCTCTTGCCGCTGCCGGACAGGCCGTGCGTCAGCAGCAGGCGTGGGGTGTCCGGCCGTGTCAGGCGCTGCGCCAGCGCCAGGTAGTCGTCCGCGCCGGGGGCGGCCGGGGCATGGCGCAGCCGGGCCACCAGCGCGCGCACGAGGGCGCGGTGCACGAGGTAGCCGCGCAGCACGCCCAGGCCGGCGTGGTCGCCGGTCGCGTCCAGCCAGCCGTTCATGAAGCGCCAGGCCAGGTCCTGCCGGCCGTGCGCGAGCAGGTCCATCATCATGAAGGCGGCATCGTCGATCACGTCGATCCAGCGCAGGGCGGGGTCGAACTCGAGGCAGTCGAAGGCGGTGACCTCGCCGTCCGGCAGGCACAAGGCGTTGGCCAGGTGCAGGTCGCCATGGCCTTCGCGGATGCGGCCGGAGCGCAGGCGCTGGCGCCATTGCGGGGCGAGGCGGAAACGCTCGGTGTCGAACCATTCGGCCAGCGCGGCGGGCACCGGCTCTTCGTCGGCGAGCCGCCCGAGCACGCCGCGGGTCGCGGCCAGCACCGCCTCCGGCGTGCCCCAGGGGCCTTCCGGCGCAGCCACCGGGGCGGCGTCGTGGAAGGCCGCGATGCGGTCGGCGAGCCGGTCGATCTCGACGTCCTGCAGCGTCCCCGCCGCCAGGCGTTCGGACAGCAGCGAGCCGGGCGGGAAGCGGCGCATGTGCAGCACGTGATCCAGCACCGGGCCACGGCCGCCGATCTGCGGCGCGCCCGGCGTGCCGCGCACCGGCAGGACGTCGAGGTACAGCGCCGGCGCCAGCCGGCGGTTCAGGCGCAGTTCCTCCTCGCAGAAGCGCTGGCGCGCCGCGGCGCCGGTGAAGTCGAGAAAACCCATGCGCACGGGCTTCTTCAGCTTGTAGGCGTCGTCGCCGGCCAGCAGCACCCACGAGATGTGCGTCTCGATCAGCTCGATCGGCCCGCCACGGGCCGCGAGGTGACGGCGCAGCCCGTCCAGCAGGGTCCGGTCCGGTGCCGCGTCGCTCATGCAGGACACTTTAGGCGGGGGGTGGCGGCGGGACAATGAGCGCGCGCAAACGCCTCCCCGCGCTCATGGCAGCTCGCGGTGCAGGCCGATCAGGCCGCCGCGTGCCGGCTCGAAGGTGAAGCCGGCGCGGCGCGCGAGCGCGGCCATGCCCGGGTTCTCGGGCAGGCATTCGCCGTGCACCTCCTGCACGCCGCGCTCGCGGAGGTAGCGCATCAGCTTGTCCATCAGCGTGCGGCCGAGTCCGCGCCGCTGCCACCCGGTGCGCACCTGGACCGCGAACTCGGCACGCCGGTTGTCCGGGTCGCAGACGGCCCGCGCCTCGCCGAGCAGGCCGTCGTCGCCGGCGTCCGGCAGCACGGCGACGAAGGTCATCTCGCGGTCGTAGTCGATCTGGCTGTAGCGCGCGAGCTCGGAGTGCGGCACCTCGCGGCGCGCGAAGAAGAAGCGCAGCCGCATGTCGCTCGGCGTCGCATGGGCGTAGAAGGACTGCAGGCGCGCCTCGTCGTCCGGCCGGATCGGGCGCAGCAGCACCGCGTGCCCGTCGACCTCGATCGACTCCTCGTGCTGCCCCGGGTACGGCAGGATCGCGAGCCGTTCGCCGGGCTGCGCGATCGTCGCGCGCACACGCACACGCGCGTCCAGCGCGACCACACCGCGCTCGTCGGCCAGCAGCGGGTTTATGTCGAGTTCGACCAGTTCGGGCAGCTCGCACACCAGCTGCGAGACCTTCAGCAGGCTGCCGGCCAGCGCCTCGCGGTCGACCGCGGCGCGGTCGCGGTAGCCGGCCAGCAGCGCGGCGACGCGCGTGCGGCCGATCAGGTCGTTGGCGAGCACGCTGTTCAGCGGCGGCAGCGCCATCGCGCGGTCCTTCAGCACCTCGACCGCAGTGCCGCCCTGGCCGAACAGGATCACCGGGCCGAACACCGGATCGCTTGCGACGCCGACGATCAGCTCGTGCGCGTGCGGACGCCGCACCATCGCCTGCACCGTGAAGCCGGTGAGCCGGGCGTCCGGCCGCAGCGACTGCACGCGGGCGGCCATCGCCGCAGCCGCGACGCGCACGGCGTCGGCATCGGGCAGGTCGAGCGCGACGCCGCCGACGTCGGACTTGTGCGAGATCTGCGGTGACACGACCTTCAGCGCGACCGGGAAGCCGATGTCCGCCGCGGCCTGCGCGGCCGCTTCCCCGTCCGCCACGCGGCGTGTCTCGACCACCGGGATGCCGTAGGCCGCGAGCAGCGCCTTGGCCTCGAACTCGTCGAGCATCTCGCGGCCGTCGTCGAGCGCGCGGCGCACCACCGCGCGGGCGGCTTCCGGGTCGTGCGCGAAGTCCGGAGCCGCGCGCGGCGTCTGCAGCAATGCCTCGCGGTTGCGCCGGTACTGCACCATGTGCGTGAAGGCCGCGACGGCGCGCTCCGGCGTCGCGTAGGTCGGCACGCCGGCGCGCGCGCAGGCATCGGCCGCGGCGCGCACCACGTCGGCACCCATCCAGCAGGCCAGCACCGGCTTGCCGGGTGCGGCCAGCAGCGGCACCACGGCGCGGGCGATGTCCTGGCTCGGCACGACGGCGGTGGGCGCGTGCATGAACAGCACCGCGTCCACCTCCCGCGCGGCCAGCAGCACCTGCAGCGCGGCGGTGTAGCGCTCGGTGGGCGCATCGCCGATCAGGTCGACCGGGTTGCCGTGCGACCACGTGGCCGGCAGCACCGCGTCCAGCGCGGCGAGCGTGGCCGGTTCCAGCGCCGCCAGCCGCCCGCCGGACAGCGCCAGCGCATCGGCCGCCAGCACGCCGGCGCCGCCGCCGTTGGTGACGATCGCCAGCCGGTCGCCGTACAGCGGCCGGGCGCGCGCCAGCGTCTCCGCGGCGTCGAACAGGTGGTCCAGCGTCTCGACGCGCAGCATGCCGGCGCGTCGGATCGCGGCATCGAACACCGCGTCGGAGCCGGCCAGCGCGCCGGTGTGGGAGGCCGCGGCCCTGGCGCCTTCCGGTGCCCGGCCGGACTTCACGACGATGACCGGCTTGTTGCGCGCGGCCGCCCGTGCCGCCGACATGAACTTGCGCGCCGCCTTGACGGACTCGAGATAGAGCAGCACCGCGCTCGTGCCGCCGTCCGAGGCGAGGTAGTCGAGCAGGTCGCCGACGTCGACGTCGGCGCTGTCGCCCAGCGAGACGAAGTGCGAGAAGCCGATCGCGTTCGAGTTGGCCCAGTCCAGCAGCGCGGTGGCCAGTGCGCCGGACTGCGAGACGAAGGCGAGCCGCCCCGGCGTGGCCGAGGTGTGCGCGAAGCTGGCGTTCAGGCGCGCGCCCGGCACCAGTTCGCCAAGGCAGTTCGGCCCGAGCACGCGCAGCAGCCAGGGCCGCGCCGCATCGAGCATCGCCTGTTCCAGGCTGCGCCCGTCGCCGGCCGGCGCCTTCAACCCGGCGCCGAGCACGATCGCGGCGCGGCAGCCCTTGCGTCCGAGCTGCTCGATCAGGCCCGGGATGGTCGACGCCGGCGTGCACAGCACGGCGAGGTCCGGCGCCTCGGGCAGGGCGTCGACGTCGCGCCAGGCCGGCTCGCCGCCGACCCGATCGTGCCGCAGGTTGACCGGCCAGACCGGACCCGCGAACCCGGCGTCGCGCAGGTTGTGCATCACCAGCGCGCCGAGGCTGTGCGGGCGGTCGGAGGCGCCGACCACGGCGACGGAGCGCGGCCGGAACAGCCGCTCGAGGTTGCGGACGCTCATGACTGCCCCTCGTCGAACGGGTACGTTCGACGATCCCCCAGGGGGATGCGGGCCGGCTTGGGAGCGGCCCGGCGCTCGGCCCGCCGAAGACGGGTGAATTCAGGTGGCGTCATGACTGCAGCACGTAGCGTCCCGGCGCGTCGTCCAGCGGCGTCAGCACCCCGCCGCCCAGCGCCGGCGGGGTCACCGGCCGGCCGGAGCGCTGCGCGAGCCAGCGCTGCCAGGGCACCCACCAGGAGCCCGGGTGCACCGCGGCGGCGTCGAACCATTGCTGCGGATCCACGTACGGCGCATCCGCCGCGCGGTGCGCATGCCGGTAGTGCGCGCCAGCGAATGCGCCGGGGCCGGTGGGCGGGTTCACGATCCCGACGTTGTGGCCACCCCCGGTGAGCACGAAGTCCATGTCGGTGTCGGTGAGCAGGTGGATCTTGTAGACCGAGCGCCAGGGCGACACGTGGTCGCGCTCGGTGGCGACGCAGAACACCGGCAGGCGGATGTCCTGCACGGCGACCGGCCGGCCGCGCACGCGGTAGCGGCCCTCGGCGAGGTCGTTGTGCAGGTACAGGCCGCGCAGGTATTCGCCGTGCATGCGCGCCGGCATGCGCGTCGCATCGGCGTTCCAGGCGCGCAGGTCGGTCAGTGGCGTCTGCGCGCCCATCAGGTACTCGTGCACGAGCTTGGACCAGACCAGGTCCTTCGAGTTGATCAGCGCGAAGGCGCCGGCCATCTGGCGCCCGTCGAGGCAACCACGCTCGGCCATGATGTCCTCCAGGAAGGCGATCTGGCTCTCGTCGATGAACAGGCCCAGTTCGCCCGGCTCCTGGAAGTCGATCTGCGCGGCCAGCAGCGAGAGCGACTTCAGCGCGCTGCCGTCGTCACGGGCCAGGGCCGCCGCCGCGATGGCCAGCAACGTGCCGCCGAGGCAGTAGCCGACCGCGTGGATGCCGCGCCGGGGCAGGGCACGCTGCACGGCGTCGAGCGCGGCCAGCACGCCCAGTTCCACGTAGTCCTCCATCGCCAGCTCGCGCTCCTCCGGGCCCGGATTGCGCCACGAGATCATGAACACGGTGTGACCCTGCTCGACGAGGTGGCGCACCATCGAGTTGTGCGGCGAGAGGTCGAGGATGTAGTACTTCATGATCCACGACGGCACGATCAGCACCGGCTCGGGATGAACCTTCGGCGTGGCCGGCGCGTACTGGATCAGCTCGATCAGCCGGTTGCGGAACACCACCTTGCCCGGGGTCAGCGCGACCGTGCGACCGGGCACGAACTTCTCGGCGTCCTTCGGCTTGCCGTCGGACAGCACCGCCATCGCGTCGCGCCACCAGTTGGCCGCGCCTTCGACGAGGTTGGCGCCGCCGCGGCGCAGCGTCTCCTCGAGCACCTCGGGGTTGAGCGCGACCGAGTTGGACGGCGACAGCGTGTCCAGCACCTGGCGTGCGACGAAGGCCGCCACCTCCTCGTGGTGGGCCGAGACGCCGCGCACGCCGCGCGTGGCCTCCTGCCACCACTGCTCCCAGAGCAGAAAGCCCTGCGCCATCGCCTGATGCGGCGCGTGCCGCCAGGCCGGCCGCGTGAAGCGGTGGTCCTGCGGCGCCGGCTCGATGCAGGGGTCGTCCTCGCCGAGCGCCGCGCTGTTCAGCCAGAGCCACCAGCGCATCGTCTTGCGCAACGCGCTCTCGCCCAGTTCGAGCTGCTTGCCCGGCGAGACGGCGAGGTGCGACCACCAGTCGAACAGCGCACTGCCGACCGCAATCGGCGAGATCCCGTGGGTCAGGCGCCCGACTGCGGCCTTGAGCGGGAGGTCCAGCGGTTGCGGGGTCGCGGCAGCGGGCAGTGTGGGTTCGGGCATGAGAGGGGAGTTCGGCAGGGCAACGGCAATGCTCGCCCGGACCTGCCGCGCGCCGCTTGCGCGTTGTCAAGACGCCACGTCTGTAGCGTTTGAACACATCTGAAGCAGTTGCGGCGCGCCTGCCGCGACTCGACACGGTTTCTTCTGCGACGGGGTGTAAGTAGTTCTTCGCCCGCCAACTTTTGACGCATTTTCAGGACATCAAGGCTTGAAGATGCGCCGCCAGTGAGCTTGGAACCTGTCGCGACGCGAGTCCGACCGGTCCGAAGCCCCGAGAGTTCCGAGCCGTCCGAATTTCCCGTCAAGAGGGAGCGAGGGTCCATGTTCTTCGGTCTGTCCAGCGCGCTCAAGCGCAGCGTCCACCGCCCGGCGGTGGTGATCGAGCCCGTCCGCGAGGCGGGCGGCTGGATGGCGCGCGACGAAGCCATCATGGGCACGGCGATCCGGGTCGAATTGTGGTGCGACGACCGCGAGGCCGGCGAAGCCGCGATCGAGGCGGTGATGCAGGAGATGCACCGCATCGACTGGGCGATGAGCCCGCACAAGCCGCAGTCCGAACTGTCGCGCATCAACCGCGAGGCGGGCAGCGCGCCGGTGCGGCTGAGCGAAGAAATGTTCGGCCTGCTGCAGCAGGCGATCGCCTTCTCGCGCCTGTCCGACGGTGCGTTCGACATCAGCTACGCGAGTGTCGGCCAGTACTACGACTACCGGGCCGGTGTCGGCCCGGACGATCGGCAGCGCGAGCAGGGTCGGGCGCTGATCGGGTGGCAGCACCTGCAACTGGACCCGCGCACGCGCAGCCTGCGCTTCGGGCGCCCCGGCATGCGCATCGACCTGGGCGGCTTCGCGAAGGGCCATGCGGTGGACAACGGCGTCGCGATCCTGCGCCGGCACGGCATCCGCCACGCGATGGTCAGCGCCGGCGGCGACAGCCATGTGCTGGGCGACCGCCGAGGCCGGCCCTGGACGGTGGCGATCCGCGACCCGCGCGACGCCAACGGCATCGTCGCCGTGCTGCCGCTGGAGGACGTCGCGATCTCCACCTCCGGCGACTACGAGCGCTACTTCGAGCGTGATGGCGTGCGCCATCACCACCTCATCGATCCGCGCAGCGGCCGCAGTCCCGACCGCGTGCGCAGCGTGACCATCCTGGCGGCCGACGGCCTGACCAGCGAGGGTCTGTCCAAGAGCGTTTTCGTGCTGGGTGTCGAGGACGGACTGCGACTGGTCGAGTCGCAGCCCGGCGTCGACGCGGTCGTGATCGACGCGGCCGGCACCCTGCACTACTCGTCCGGCCTGCTGGGGGCGCACGCGCGCCCCAGCGCGGATGCCCGGCAGTGAACGGTACGGAATCAGAGGAGGCTCACATGAAGAACCAGTCAACGTGGCGACAACGGACCCCGGCACTGGCTTTGATCGCGCTCGCCGCGATCATCGCCGGCTGCTCGGGCAGCGGCAGCGGCGAGACGACCGTGACGGTCAACGGCGATGTCCCGATCGCCTACGTCAAGCGCTCGACCGCGATGAGCATCAACCCGACCGACGGCACGCCCAGCGCGCCGGGCGGCGACCTGATGATCCGCGAGAAGTCCTCGCCCAGCGCGCCCGAGCACAACATCACCTCGGCGATCACGCAGGGCACCGGTGACGCGTCCGACCCCGAGGTCTCGTACGACGGCAAGAAGATCGTCTTCGCGCTGCGCTGCCCGACCAGCAACACCTCGACGATCGAGGGGGCGCCGGCCTGCACCGGGCGCTGGAACGTCTGGGAATACGACATGACGACCGGCGGTTTCGCCGGCGGCACGCTGCGGCGCATCACGTCCTCCACGCAGTTCGACGACGTCGACCCGGCCTACATGCCGTCCGGCCGCGGCTTCGTGTTCGCGTCCAACCGCCAGACCACCACCCGCACGGTGCAGGGCGGCCGCACGATCCTCGCGCTCGACGAATACGAGCGCGAGCAGGTGCTGAACCTGCACACGATGGACAAGGACGGCGGCGCGATCACGCAGATCTCCGCCAACCAGAGCCATGACCGCAATCCGGTGGTGCGGCCGAACGGCGACATCATGTTCTCGCGCTGGGAACACGTCGGCATGCGCAACCGCTTCGCGATCTTCCGCGTCAAGCCCGACGGCACCGACATGTTCGTGCTGTACGGCGCGCACAGCCCGGGCAACAGCTTCCTGCACCCGCGCGACATGGACCCGAAGGGCAAGTACGCCGGCTTCGTGGCCTCCGACCTGATGGCGCTGTCGCGCACGCAGGAAGGCGGCTCGCTGATGTTCATCGACGCGGAGAACTACTCCGAGCAGAACACCCCGGCCAACAAGTCGGTGGCCGCCGTCGGCGGGCAGACCGAGGTCACGCCCGAGCCGCTGAACCAGAACCGCGGCCTGTCGACCTTCGGCCGCGTGACCACGCCGTATCCGCTGTGGGACGGCACCGACCGCGTGCTGGTCGCCTACCGGCCCTGCCAGGTGACGCGCGACGGCGTCGTGATCCCCTGCGCGAACCTGACCGACGAGGAGCGTGCGCGCCTGGCTGACGGCACCCGCACTCGCGCGGAGGTCGCCGCCGACACCGTGCAGGACAACGCACCGGCCGCCTACGGCATCTACATGTACAACCCGGTCAACCAGACCTGGCTGAACGTGGCCGCGCCGCCCCCGGGCTTCATGTTCACCGACCCGATCGCGCTGCAGGCGCGTGACGAGCCGAACGCGACCGAGCCGACCAGCGTCGACAGCATGCTGGCCGCGCAGAACCTCGGCCTGCTCGAGGTGCGCAGCATCTACGACACCGACGGCCTGCAGCGCATGGGCGAGCCGGTCATCGCCGCCGCCGACCTGCCGGCCGGCTGCACGACCGCGATCGCGCAGCGTTCGCCGACCGAGGCGGCCGACACGCGCACCTCCGTCGCGGACCTGGTGCGCATGAAGGACCCGGCCGACGCGGCCTACCACTGCTCGCCGGCGCGCTTCGTCCGGGCGATCCGTGCCGTCGCGCCGCAGGCCGGCATGAGCGGCATGCGCGAGGCGATCGGCGAGACCGACTTCGAGCCGCAGCAGATCCTCGGCTACGCGCCGATCGAGCCGGACGGTTCGTTCCGCCTGAAGGTGCCGGCCGACACGCCGCTCGCGCTCGTCATCACCGACGACCAGGGCCGCGGCCTGCAGACCCACCTGAACTGGATCCAGGTCCGCCCGGGCGAGCGTCGCACCTGCGACGGCTGCCACAGCCCGCGCCGTGGCGCGTCGCTGAACTCCGGCGCGACGGTGAATGCCCTGCCGGCGGCGCTCAACCCGGCCCTGGCCAGCCTGCACCAGTCCGGCCAGACCATGGCGAACCTGCGCACGAACCAGGACCAGACCCTGATGAACCTGAAGCCGGACATGGTCTTCAGCGACGTCTGGGCCAACACGGCCATGGCCGGCGTGACGGCTCGCGCGTCGATCGAGCTGAAGTACACCGGCAATACGAATCCGGCGGACGACCTGCAGACGCTGGTGCCGACCAACGGCCTGATCAACTATCCGATGCACATCCAGCCGATCTGGTCGCGTGCCCGCGGTACGGGCGGCAGCCAGACCTGCACGAACTGCCACACCGACACGGCCGCACTGAGCCTGCTCGGCACCACTTCGGGCACCGGGCGCATCGTGTCGTACGAGGAACTCGTGCTGGGCGACCCGCTGATCGACGACGCCACCGGCCTGCCGGTGACGCGCCTGGAGGAGGGCGTCCCGATGATCGTGCGCGGCGCCGCGCTGGTCGAGACCGATGCCGGCAACGCGCAGGGCCTGGCCCGCGCCAGCCGGCTGATCGAGATCCTGTTCGGCCAGACGCTGAAGTCAGGTGCCGAGGCGCGCGAGACGCACCCGACGCCGACCACGCTGGACCACTCGACGCTGCTGAACAAGGCCGAGAAGCGCCTCGTCACGGAGTGGGTGGACCTGGGTGGCCAGTACTACAACGACCTCACTGCCGGCGGCAGCGGCGTGCAGCTCAACACGCTGAGCGAACAGGCCTTCCTGACCAACGTCTACCCGATCCTGCAGGCGGATTGCGCGGGTTGCCACCAGCCGGTCGGCAGCTCGGGTGCGGCGCAGACGGCCAGTTCGTTCCAGCGCAACCGCTTCGTGCTGACCGGCAGCGAGAAGGGTGACTTCAACGTCACGCTGTCGATGATCTCCGACACGTGCAACGCCCCGTCGAACGCGCTGCTGATGCGGCCGTCGACGGCGCCGCACCCGGCCGGCGCCACGGGTCAGACGACCCCGCCGCTGCCGGCCGGCAGCGCGAACTACAACACCATCCAGAGCTGGATCGCCAGCGGCTGCCCATGACCCTGTCCTCGCGTCTTCTTCGCGCGCGGCAAACCGCGGCGGCTTCGGCCGCCGCGGTTTTGCTCGTCGGCTGCGGTGGCGGCAGCCCGCTCGGGAACCCGCCGACGATCGAGAACCCGACCGGCACCACCGGCCAGAAGCTCTCGTTCGCGTACTTCCAGCGCTGCATCAACCCGATCCTGCTGGCCCAGCTGACGATCCACCAGAACGGCCAGACCTCGGTCAACACCTGCGCCAGCGCCGGCTGCCACGACAACAGCAGCGGCACCGGCGGGGCGCTGCGCGTGATCGGCGGCGCACCCGACGTGGACCTGAGCGGCGACCTGACGAGCCGCGCCGACGAGATCCGTGCGGAGCCGATCTACGTCAGCTTCTACTCGTCGCAGGGCTCGACCGTGATCGGCTCGCCTGACTCGAGCCGGCTGCTGAACAAGCCGCTGGTGCGCGGCACGCTGCACGGCGGCGGCCTGATCTTCGAGAGCCCCGACGACCCGAACGCGAAGCTGCTGGAGTACTGGATCACCCATCCGATGCCCGCCGGCCAGGACGAGTTCGGGGCCTCGGCGTCCAACCTGTTCGAACCCGCGGACGTCCAGACCGGCGCATGCAAGACCCAATGAACCACCACCCGACCCGTGTGGTTCGTGGGCTGCTCGCGACCGGCGCGCTGGCCCTCGGCCTGTGCGCGGCCTGGCCCGCGCTCGCGGCCGACGAGGCCGCGCGCACCGAACGTGTCCAGATCACCGACCCGTACATCGAGATGCGCACCGGGCCGGGGCGCGGCTACCCGATCCACCACGTCGCGGCCCGCGAGGAGTGGATCGTCATCGAACTGCGCTTCACCGACTGGTACAAGGTGCGCACCGAGAACGGCAAGGAGGGCTGGGTGCAGCGCCGCCAGCTCGAGACCACGCTGACCGAGGCCGGCGGCAAGAAGGCCTTCCGCGACGTGCTGCTGGACGACTACCTCCAGCGCAAGGTCGAACTCGGCGCCGGCTGGGGCCGCTTCAAGTCCGAGCCGATGCTGAAGTTCTGGCTCGGCTACCGACTGTCGGACACGCTCGGCGCCGAGCTCACGGTGGGCCAGGTGCAGGGCCTCTTCTCGGGCACCGACTTCTGGCACGTCAACCTGCAGTCCGAGCCCTGGTCCGACCAGCGCATCTCGCCGTTCTTCGCGGTGGGCTTCGGCAACTTCAAGAACATTCCGAACTCGAGCCTCGTCGACGCGACACCGACCGACGCGAAGCTCGCCAATGCGTCCCTCGGTGTGCGCTATTACCTCACCGAACGCTTCATGCTGCGTGCAGACTATTCGATCTACACCGCGTTCGTCGCCGACACGCGTTCGATCGAGTACCGCGCGATCACGGCCGGACTGTCCTTCTTCTTCTAGACCCGCGACCATGCGACAACAACAACATCTCGCCGCCTTGTTCGCCGCCGCCGCCACCCTGCTGGCCGGCACCGCCTGGGCCCAGGGGCAACCGCAGCAGCCGGGCAACGAGCAGGTGATCCAGCCGGAGGTCGAGCGCCGCGAACTGCGCCTGCCGAAGTTCCCGTCCAAGGACTTCGAGGTCGGCCTGTATGCCGGCACCTACGGAACCGAGAACTTCGGCGCCAGTGGTGTCGCGGGCCTGCGCCTGGGCTACCACATCACCGAGGACTTCTTCGTGCAGGGCGTGTTCGCGGCCACCAAGGTCAGCGACGAGGCGTTCCGGCAGATCTTCCCCGGCGGGGGCGTGTTCCCGCAGGAGAAGGAGAAGCTCACCTACTACAACCTGTCGGCCGGCTACAACGTGCTGCCCGGCGAGGTCTTCCTGGGCCGCAACCGCGCGTTCGCGTCGCAGGTCTACGTGATCGGCGGCGTCGGCAGCACCAAGTTCCTGGAGCAGAAGAAGCAGACCTTCAACCTCGGCTTCGGCCTGCGGGTGCTGTTCCACGACCGTTTCGCCTGGCAGGTCGACCTGCGCGACCACGTCTACTCGCTCGACCTGCTGGGCAAGCGCACCAGCACGCAGAACCTCGAGCTGACCACCGGCTTCTCCTACTTCTTCTGACCACCACGGGATCTCCATGACGACGAGCCTGAACCGGATTCGCCGCCTCCTCGGTTTCATCGCGCTGGCCTTCGGCGCGTGCCTGACCGCACCGGCCGCCGTGCCTTCCGGCACCGCGCCGGACTTCACGCTGCGCACCTCCGACGGGCGCAACCTGCGCCTGCAGGAGCAGCGCGGCCAGGTCGTGATGGTCAACTTCTGGGCCACCTGGTGCGGCCCGTGCAAGGTCGAGATGCCGCACCTGAACAAGCTGTACGAGAAGTACAAGTCCTCCGGCTTCGTGCTGCTGGGAGTCAACGTCGACGAGGATCCGCGCGCGGCGATCGGCCTGGCCACGCGCATGGGCCTGCACTTCCCGGTGCTGCTCGATGCCGAGAAGAAGGTCAGCCGTTCCTACGATCTCAGCACCATGCCTTCCACCGTGCTGATCGATCGCGACGGCAAGGTGCGCTACGTGCACCGCGGCTACCGGGACGGCTACGAAGTGACCTACGACCAGCAGGTCCGCGACCTGCTGAAGGAGTGAGCGTGGCACGCCCCGCCGTCACCGGGCTGCTGGCCGCCTGCGCCGTGCTGGGCGGCTGCGCTGCGCCACAGCCGTGGGTCAAGCCCTACGAGCGCGAGCGCCTGGCCGACCCGATCATGAAGTTCTCGCGCAGCGCGCTGCCCGACAAGCACCGCGAGCACGTGTTCGTCGTGCGCGAGGGTTCGCGCGGCGCCACCGGCACGCAGGGAGGCGGCTGTGGCTGCAACTGAACGCGCGACGCCGATCGCGGTCGGGCGCTGGTCCTCCGTCCTGAGGCGCCTGGCCGGCCTGCTCGGCAGCCTGCTGGCCACCGGCGGGGCCAAGGCCGTCGACCTGCCGGAGGACCGCGGCGAGGCGATGTACCACCTCTACACGGGCGGCGGCGTCACGGCGCAGGGCCCGGCGCTGCTGGTGCGCAAGAGCATCGCCGACCGGGTGTCGCTGTCGGCCTCCTACTACGTCGACGCGGTGTCCAACGCGTCGATCGACGTCGTCACCACGGCGAGCAAGTTCAAGGAGACGCGCCACGCCTGGGACCTGGGCGTCGACTACGTGGTGCGCGACTCGACCATCTCGCTGTCGACCTACCAGAGCGACGAGCCCGACTACAAGGCCAACGCGGTCAGCCTGGATGTGTCGCAAGAGGTGTTCGGCAACATGACCACGGTCGCGCTCGGCTACACCCGCGCCAGCGACGACGTCGGGCAGAAGGGCATCGGCTTCTTCGACACGGCGCGCCACTGGCAGTACCGGCTGGGGGTCACGCAGATCCTGAGCCCGACCTGGCTGGCCAGCGTGAACCTGGAAGCGGTGTCCGACGACGGCTACCTGGGCTCCCCGTACCGCGCGGCACGCGTGTTCGGCGCCACCGTGCCGGAGCGGCACCCGCGCACGCGCTCCAGCCGGGCGGTCAAGCTGCGTTCGCTGAAGGAGATCGGCGGCCGCCAGTCGGTGCGCGTCGAGTACCGCTACTTCTGGGACAACTGGGACATCCGTGCCCACACCGTCGAAGGCGGCTACAGCCGCTACTTCGGCGACGCCTGGCTTGCAGACGGTTTCCTGCGTTACTACTCGCAAAGCAAGGCCAACTTCTACAGCGACAATGCCCAGACGGAAACCCTGTACGTCTCGCGCAACCGCCAGCTGGGCACGTTCAACAGCATCGGCCTGGGCGCGAAACTGACCTATTCAGCGGGTCGCTACCAGGGCAAGTACGACATCAAGCTGAACGGCACGCTGGAGGCGTACCAGTTCCGCTACAAGGACTTCACCGACCTGCGCGACGGCAGCCTGTACTCGTTCATCGGCACCGTCTTCCAGGTGTACGTGACGGCAACCTACTGAGGCCCCTCATGCTCCGCAACCTGCTTCAACGATGGCCGGCCGCCGTCGTCCTGGCCCTGCTGATCGCGCCGGTCGCGGCGCAGACCGCGGCTCCCGCGGCCGCACCGGCGGCAGCCGCTGCCCCGGCCGAGGCGGCCAGCGCTGCACCGGCGACCGCCGTGGCGGCGGTGACCCTGGACGGCCGCATCCAGGACGTGAAGGGTGACGTGATCCGCCTGAACCGCGACCTGCTCGTGCTGGAGGAGGAACTGCTGTTCCCGGCCAACACGCAGGTGGCGCTGTTCGTGTCGATGGACGTGGGCAAGCTCTTCTCGCTCGAGTCGGTGCAGATCAAGCTGGACGACAAGCTGATCAGCAACTACCTCTACACGCCGGCCGAGGTGGCCGCGCTGCACCGCGGCGGCGTGCAGCGGGTGCACGTGGGCAACCTGCGCACCGGCACGCACGAGATCGTGGCCTTCTTCACTGGCCAGGGCCCGCACGTGCGCGACTACAAGCGCGGCGCGACGATCAAGTTCGACAAGGGCACCGAGCCCAAGTACATCGAGCTGCGCATCAAGGATTCCACCGGCAAGCTGCAGCCCGAGTTCGACGTCAAGGTCTGGTAGTGCCGCAACGTTCCCGTCCGTCGACCCTCTGGTGCCGCGCGGCCGCCGCGGCCGCGCTGGCCTGCGCCTGCGCGTCCGGCGGCGCGGCCGAGCCGGTCAAGAAGCCCGGCCCGGTGCTGGCGCCGCATTACGGCGACACGCTGTTCCACTTCTTCCAGGACCGCTACTTCACCGCCATCACCACGCTGATGGCCTCGCAGCAGATCGGCCGCATCGCGCCGCACGACGACGAGGCGGAGATCCTGCGCGGCGGCATGCTGCTGTCCTACGGGCTGCACCGCGAGGCCGGCGAGATCTTCGCCCAGCTGATCGAGCGCGGCGCCTCGCCGGCGGTGCAGGATCGGGCCTGGTTCTTCCTCGCCAAGATCCGCTACCAGCGCGGCCTGATCGACGAGGCCGAGGCTGCCATCGGCCGCATCGGCAAGAACCTGCCGCCGGCGCTCGAGGAAGAGCGCGTGCTGCTGCAGGCCAACCTGATGATGGCGCGCGGCGACTATGCCGGGGCGGCGGGCGTGCTGGGTGCGCTGGCCGGCGCCAGCAGCGCCAGCCTGTACGCACGCTTCAACCTCGGTGTGGCGCTGGTGCGCAGCGGCGACGCGGAGCAGGGCGCCAGGCTGCTCGACGAGGTCGGCCGCACGCCGGAGCTGCCGACCGAGGAACTGCGCAGCCTGCGCGACAAGGCCAACGTCGCGCTAGGCTACAGCGCGCTGCAGGACAAGAAGCCCGAGGCCGCGCGGGTTGCGCTCGAACGCGTGCGCCTGACGAGCCTGCACTCGAACAAGGCGCTGCTCGGCTTCGGCTGGGCGGCCGCCGAGATGAAGGAACCGCGCAAGGCGCTGGTGCCCTGGACCGAACTCGCGCAGCGTGACTTCAGCGACGCCGCCGTGCTCGAGGCCCGCATCGCGGTCCCGTATGCGTACGCCGAGCTGGGTGCCTTCGGCCAGTCGCTGGCCCGCTACGAGGAGGCGATCGCCGCCTTCGACGAGGAGGGCCGCCACCTCGACGAATCGATCGCCGCGATCCGCGCCGGCAAGCTGCTCGACGGCCTGATCGAGCGCAACCCCGGCGACGAGATGGGCTGGTTCTGGAACATCCGCGAACTGCCCGAGATGCCGCACGCGAACCACCTGACGCAGGTGCTGGCCCAGCACGAGTTCCAGGAGGCGTTCAAGAACTTCCGCGACTTGCGTTTCCTCGCCAACAACCTGAAGGACTGGCAGGACAACCTGGGCGCCTTCGACGACATGCTGGCGAACCGCCGTCAGGCCTACACGGAACGGCTGCCCAAGGTGCGCGAACGTTCCAGCGCGAAGGACATCGCCGCGCTCGCCCAGCGCCGCGACGCGGTGACCGCCGAGACGCAGCGCGCGGAGACCGAGGCCGACGGCGTGGCCTTCGCCGACGAGCGCGAGCAGGCGCTGATGGCGCGACTGAAGGAGGTCCAGGCCAACCTGCAGGCCCTCGGCGATGCCGCCGAGCCGGCGGCGCGCGAGCGGGCGCGCCTGGCCGCCGGCGCGCTGACCTGGCAGCTGGCGCAGGAATACCCGGCGCGGCTCTGGGAAGCGAAGAAGGGGCTGCAGGCGATCGACGCGGGCCTCGCAGACGCGCAGCGGCTCGACGCGGCGATCAGTCAGGCGGAGCGTGACGAGCCGGTCCGCTTCGACCGGTTTGCCGCCCGCATCAAGGATCTGGGGGGGCGCATCCAGGCCCTGGTGCCGCGGGTTGCGGCCCTCTCCAACGAACAGCAGGGGCAGGTGCAGGAACTCGCCGTCGCCGAACTCACGCGCCAGAAGGAACGCCTCGCGGTCTACGCCACGCAGGCCCGCTTCGCCGTGGCGCAGCTCTACGACCGCGCCACCGCGGCCAGGAAGGACGACCGTGCGCCGGCCCAGTGACCTCGCGCTGCGGCCGCTCGCGCTGGCGCTGCTGTCGCTCGGGCTGCTGTCCGCCTGCGGCAGCAAGAAGCTGGCGGTGCCGGACGACGAGCCGACGCTGAAGACGCTGGCCGGCCGCGAGGTCGAGGTGGCGGCCGACAGCGGCATCGAGGTCACGCCCGAGAAGTCGATCGCGGCCTACCGCAAGTTCCTCGAGGTGGCGCCGCAGGCGAAGCAGCGCTCGGAGGCGATGCGCCGCATCGGCGACCTCGAGATGGACATCGCCGACGACAAGCTGGCCGCGGGCCAGGCCGGGCCGAACGGCGCGGCCGACTACCGCGCGGCGATCGAGCGCTACCAGGAATACCTGAAGGCCTACCCGAACGACCCGAACAACGACCGCGTGCTGTACCAGCTGGCCCGCGCGCAGGAGCAGAACGGCGAGCTCGAGGTGTCGCTGAAGACGCTCGACCGGCTGACCGCGAACTACCCGAAGACAGCCTATCGCGACGAGGCGCAGTTCCGCCGCGGAGAGCTGCTGTTCAGCACGCGCGAGTACGCCAAGGCCGAGGCGGCCTACGGCACCGTGCTCGCCGGCGGCACCGACACGCCGTTCCGCGAGCGGGCGCTGTACATGCAGGGCTGGGCGCAGTTCAAGCAGGCCCGGCTCGAGGAGGCGCTGCACTCCTTCTTCGGCGTGCTCGACGCCAAGGTGGCCGGCCGTGCCGGCGACGGCGGGCTGGACTCGCTGGAAGGCCTGAGCCGCGCCGATCGGGAGCTGGTCGAGGACACCTTCCGTGTCACCAGCCTGGCGCTGAACAGCCTGCAGGGCGCGGAGAGCATCCCGCCCTACATCACGGACGACAAGCGGCGCTCCTACGAATACCTGGTCTACGAGCAGCTCGGCGACCTGTACCTGAAGCAGGAGCGGGTCAAGGACGCGGCCGACACCTGGAGCGCCTTCGCACGCCGCCAGCCGCTGCATGCGCAGGCGCCGCAGCTGCAGGCACGCGTGATCGACATCTACCAGCGCAACGGCTTCGCGAGCCTCGCGCTGGACGCGAAGAAGGACTACGTCTCCCGCTACGGCGCGGACTCGGAGTTCCGCCGCGCCAACCCGGCCGGCTGGGAGAAGGCGCAGCCGCTGGTCAAGACGCACCTGACCGAGCTGGCGCGCCACTACCACGCGAGCGCGCAGAAGAGCAAGGCGAGCAGCGACTACCAGGAGGCGGTGCGCTGGTACCGCGCCTACATCGCCTCGTTCCCGGACGATCCGGAGACGGCGCAGAACAACTTCCTGCTCGCCGAACTGCTGTACGAGGACAGCCGCTATCCCGAGGCGGCGGTCGAGTACGAGAAGGTCGCCTACCAGTACCCGAACCACGCCAAGGCGGCCGATGCCGGCTATGCCGCGCTGCTCGCCTACGCGGCGCAGGAGAAGCGCAGCCCGCCCGCCGAGGCGCCTGCGCTGCAGAAGGCCGGGGTCGAGAGTTCGCTGCGTTTCGCGCAGGCGTTTCCGTCCGACCCGCGCGCCGGCTCCGTGCTGACCAACGCGGCCGAGAAGCTGTTCGCGCTGCGCGACGGCGCGCGCGCCAGCGAGGTGGCGCAGAAGGTGCTCGCGCTGCAGCCGCCGGCCAAGCCGGAGCAGCGGCGGGTCGCCTGGACGGTGATCGCGCACACCGCGTTCGAAACGAACGACTACCTGAAGGCCGAGCAGGCCTACGGCGAGGTGATCGCGCTGACGCCGGAGAAGGATCCGGCCCGCGGCGACCTGGTCGAACGGCTCGCGGCCTCCGTCTACAAGCAGGGCGAGCAGGCGCGTGCGGCCGGCGACAGCAAGGCGGCCGTCGAGCACTTCTCGCGCGTCGCGGCCGTCGCGCCGGGGTCGAGCGTGCGCGCCAACGCGCAGTTCGACGCCGCCGCGGCGCAGATCGCGCTGAAGGACTGGGACGGCGCCGCCCGCACGCTGGAAGACTTCCGCCAGCGCTACCCGAACCATCCGCTGCAGGGCGAGGTGGGTGGCAAGCTGGCGGTGGCCTACCTCGAACGCGAGCAGTGGGCCCAGGCCGCCGGCGAGTTCGACCGGCTGTCGGCGTCGAGCAAGGACCCGAAGGTCGCGCGCGACGCGCTCTGGCAGTCCGCCGAGCTGTACGAGAAGGGCAACGCGAAGCCGCTGGCGGCGAAGAGCTACGAGCGCTACGTGAAGCAGTACCCGCAGCCGCTCGAGCCGGCGATGGAGGCCCGGTCGCGCCTGCTGACGATCGCGAAGGCGGACGGCAACAAGGCCCGCGAGCTGGCGCTGACGAAGGAGATCTACGAGGCCGACCGCAGCGGCGGCGCGGCGCGCACGCCGCGCACGCGCACGCTCGGCGGGCTTGCCGCGCTGGCGCTGACCGAGCCGGCCTACGAGGCCTACCGCAAGGTGCCGCTGGTCGAGCCGCTGGCCCGGCAGCTGAAGCTCAAGAAGGCCAAGATGGAAGAGGTGCTGAAGGCCTACGGGGCCGCGACCGACTACGGCGTGGCCGAGGTCACCACCGCCGCCACCTACCGCACGGCCAACCTGTACCAGGACTTCGGCCAGGCGCTGCTGAACTCGCAGCGCCCGCGCAAGCTCTCCAAGGCCGAGCTGGAACAGTACAACGTGCTGCTCGAGGAGCAGGCCTTCCCGTTCGAGGAGAAGGCGATCGAGCTGCACGAGACGAACGCGCGCCGCACCAGCGTCGGCATCTACGACGAGTGGGTCAAGAGCAGCTTCGCCGCGCTGGCCAAGCTGCGTCCGGTGCGTTACGGCAAGGCCGAGCGCAGCGAGGGGGTCGTCGATGCGATCCGCTGAACGGCTGCTCGCCGCCCTGCTCGCGAGCGCCGCGCTCGCCGGCTGCTCGACCCTGAGCAGCACGGTGCAGGCGGTCAAGGACAGCGTCGTCACGCCGGTGGCCAACGCGATCGCGCCGGCCGCGCCGGCCTCGGCACCCGCCAAGACGGTGGCGGCTGCACCGGCGGACGTCGCGGCGAAGAAGCCGGAACCGGTCCGTCCGCCGGTCGACCCGGCTGCGCAGCGCGCCTTCGACAACGCCTTGCGCGCGCTGCGCGCCGGCCGCACCGACGACGCGGAACGGGGGTTCCGCGCGCTGACGCAATCGCATCCCGACCTCGGCGGCCCGCATGCCAACCTCGGCGTGCTGTACCGGCAGGCGGGCAAGCTGGACCAGTCGGTCGCCGCGCTCGAGAAGGCCGTGGCGGCGAGCCCGGACCAGCCGGTGTTCCAGAACCAGCTCGGCATCAGCTACCGGCTGGCGGGCCAGTTCGCGAAGGCGCGCGCGGCCTACGAACGCGCGATCGAGCTCGACCCGACCTATGCCTCGCCGGTGCTCAACCTGGGCATCCTGAACGATCTCTACCTCGGTGACAACGCGCGGGCGCTCGAGCTGTACGTCCGCTATATCGCACTGTCAGGCGGCAAGGACGCGACGGTCGCCAAGTGGGCGACCGAACTGAAGAACCGCAAGCCCGAGAAACTGCTGACGAAGAAGGAGCAGCCATGACGCGACGCCTTTTCGCCTGCCTGCCCGGCGCGCTGATCCTGGTGGCCGGTTCGGCCTTCGCGCAGGACCGCGCGGACATCGACCGCACGCAGATCATCGGCAACCGCGAACTGCCCAAGGTGCTGTACATCGTGCCGTGGAAGAAGCCGCTGCCCGGCGACCTCGCCGGCCGCCCGGTGGCCAGCGTGCTCGACGAGGCGCTCGCGCCGGTCGATCGCGACGTCTTCCGGCGCCAGGTGCAGTACGACGCCAAGACCCAAGCCCAATCCAAGAGCGCCGCGCCGGCCGCCCCGGCACGTTAGGAAGCCAGTCTTCCAGCGCCGCCCGCAAAACTCATCGCCTCGCCTTTCCAGGAGCCAGCCATGTCCCTCATCGATTTCGCCGTCAAGTTCTTCCAGGACAGCGGCGTTGCCATCTACTTCTCCATCGCGATCATGGCCGTGGGCCTGTCGATCGCGATCGAGCGCTTCATCTTCCTGAACCGGGCGCGGGCGCAGAACCGCCAGCTGTGGGCGCAGGTGCTGCCGATGCTGCAGGGCGGGCGCTTCAAGGAGGTGCTGGGCCTGGCGCAGAAGTCCGACGCCGCGATCGGCAAGATCGTCACGCACGGCCTGGAGCGCATGCAGAGCCCGGGCCGCCGCGAGGACATCGACGCGGCGATGGAGGAGGGCATGATGGAGATCGTGCCGCGCCTGGAGAAGCGCACGCACTACATCGCGACCTTCGCCAACGTCATCACGCTGGTCGGCCTGCTGGGCACCATCATCGGCCTGATCAAGGGCTTCACGGCGGTGGCGGCGGTCAATCCGGCGGAGAAGGCCGAGCTGCTCTCCGCCTCGATCTCGATCGCGATGAACAACACGGCGTTCGCGCTGTCGGTCGCGATCCCGTTCCTGCTGATCCACGCCTTCCTGCAGGCGCGCACCAGCGAGATCGTCGACGGGCTGGAAGCCGCCAAGATCAGCTTCCTGAACCTGGTGCAGCGCATCAAGGCCGAGACGGCCGCGACGAGGTAAGAACATGCCCGTGCGACGCCTCCGTAAACGCACGGCGGAGCTGGAGGTCACGGCGTTCATCAACGTGATCGTCGTGCTGGTGCCGTTCCTGCTTTCGACGGCCGTGTTCACGCGGCTGTCGGTGCTGGAACTGTCGCTGCCGGCGCAGTCCTCCGCGGTCGAGCAGCTGAAGGTCGACGACCTGAAGCTCGAAATCGTGATCCGCCCCGACGCGCTGGAAGTCGGCGACCGCATCGGCGGCCTGATCCAGCGCATTCCCGCGACGAGCCCGACCGAGCACGACCTCGCGGCGCTGTCGACGCTGATGCAGATGATCAAGGGCAAGTTCCCGGACACCACCACCGCGACGGTGCTGGCGCAGCCGGACACGCCCTACGAGATGCTCGTGCAGGTGATGGACGCGGTGCGCGAGACGCTGCCGCCGCCGCGCGTGAAGGGTCAGCATGTGCCGGACGTGCCGCGCACCGTGCTGTTCCCCGACATCTCGATCGGCGACGCGCCGGTGAGCGTGGCCAGGAAGTGAGGGGCCCGCGATGAAGCTGACCCCGATCCAGAAGCGCGCCGAGCGCAAGGCGCGCAACCAGCACGGGCTGGACATGAACCTGGTGGCGCTGATCGACATCTTCACGATCCTGATCTTCTTCCTGATGTCCTCGACCGGCATCGAGGTGCTGTCGACCGCCCGGGCCGTCAAGCTGCCCGAATCGACCGCGCTGAAGGACCCGAAGGAGACGATCGTGATCACCGTCAGCGCGACGGAGATCGTCGTCGACGGCCGCAAGGTCGCGAACGTGGCCGACGCGATGGCCAGCACCGAGGACCTGATCGCGCCGCTGAAGGCCGAGCTGGACGTGCTGTCCAACCGCCAGACGATCCGCAAGGAGAACGAGGCGCAGGCCAAGCAGGTCACCATCATGGGTGACAAGGGCATCCCGTACACGTTGCTGCGCAAGGTCATGTACACCGCCGCGCGCGCCAACTACAGCGACGTGGCGTTCGCGGTGACCAAGAAGGCCAACACATGAGCGCCACGGCCGTCACCTTCCGCCCGGTGGTGCTGCCGTGGGCGCTCGTGCTGGAGGACGAGGCGCGTTTCAGGCGCATCCTGCGCGCGGTGCTGATCGTCTCGGCGCTGATCTGCCTGGTACTGCTGCTGCTGCCCCGGCCGGTGGAGAACCGCGCCGCGCCGGCCGAGCTGCCGCCGCGTCTGGCCAAGCTGGTGCTCGAGCGCCAGCCGACGCCGACGCCCAAGCCGCCGGCCGTGAAGGCCGAGACGCTGGCCAAGGCCGAGCCGGTGCCGAGCAAGCCGCAGCCCGCCCGGCCCGAGGCCAAGAAGCCCGAGCCCCCGAAGGCTTCCGCAGTGCCCGAGGCACGCAATCCGGTGCCGGGCAAGAAGCCGGGCGAGGCGCTCGAGGCCGCCAAGCGCAAGGCCGCGGGTGTCGGCCTGATGGCGATGAAGCAGGAACTGGCGCAGCTCGCGCTGGCGCCCACCGCGGTGCAGCTGAACCAGAACATCAAGCCGGGGCCGGGCATCGGCGCCGGGGTGGGGGTCGGCGTCGGCGCCGGCACCGACCCGGGCATTCCGACGCGCGCGCTGATCACCTCCAACGCGACCAACGGCAGCGGCGGCATCAACACGGCCGGCTACAGCCGCAACACCGGCGGCGGCGGCCTGGCCGGCCGCGGCACGACGCTCGTCGAGGGCACGATCGGCGGCGGTGGCGGCGGCGGGCCGGGTGGCGGCCTGGGTGTCGGCGGGCGCGGCGACGGGGCCGGCAACGGCACCGGAGGCGGCAAGGGCGGCACGCTCACCAAGGGCGGCAGCGGCAAGGCCTCGCGCTCGCTGGAGGACATCAAGCTGGTCTTCGAGCGCAACAAGGGCGCGATCTACGCGATCTACAACCGGGCGCTGCGCGAGGATCCCTCGCTGCAGGGCAAGGTGGTGGTCAAGCTGACCATCGCCCCGGCCGGCCATGTGGTGGACGTGCGGGTCGAGTCCAGCGAACTGCACGCCAGCGAGCTCGAGCAGAAGCTGCTCGCGCGCATCCGCAGCTTCGACTTCGGCGCCAAGGACGTCGACCAGATGGTGGTGACCTGGCCGGTCGATTTCCTGCCGTCCTGATCACGGCACGAAGCCTGCTTCGGCGGGTGACGACAACCAAAAGCGTCACCCGTCCGTTGCAGCGTCCATGTGCCAGCTGTTTGCGCTGAACAGCCGCGAGCCCGCGGCGGTCACGTTCGCCTTCACCGGTTTCTCCGCCCGCGGCGGGGCGACCGATGCCCATTCGGACGGATTCGGCCTCGCCTTCCACGAAGGCAATGCCTGCCGCCGCTTCGTCGACCATGGCCGGGCCAGCGATTCGGTGTTGGCCGAGTTCCTGCGCACGCACCCGATCCGGGCCCGCACGGCCGTCGCGCACATCCGCAAGGCCACGCAGGGGGCCGTCAACCCGGCCAACTGCCACCCGTTCGTGCGCGAGTGGCAGGGACGCGAATGGTCGTTCTGCCACAACGGCGACCTGAAGGACTTCCACCCGCGCCTGGACGGCAGCCACCTGCCGGTCGGTCAGACCGACAGCGAGCGGGCGTTCTGCTGGATGCTGCAGCGGCTGCGGCGCCAGTTCCGCCGCGGCCTGCCGGACTGGCCTCAGCTGGCACCGGCGATCGCCGAGCTGGCCGAACGCATCGGCGCGCACGGCAAGTTCAACTTCCTGCTCTCCGACGGGCACGCGCTGTACGCCCATGGCCACACGCGGCTGTGCTGGCTGCAGCGCCGGCCGCCGTTCGGCACCGCGCACCTGGTCGACCACGACCTGGAGCTCGACCTCGCGACGGCCAACGGGCCGGACGACTGCATGGTGCTCGTGGCCACCGAGCCACTGACGCGCAACGAGGCCTGGCAGTTCTTTGCGCCGGGCGAACTGCGCGTGTTCGCCGAGGGTGAAGAGGTCTGGCGTCAGGTGCCGTCGCCGGCGGCGGCGGGCGCGGCGCTGCCGGCGCTCGCGCTGCGGCCGGCCTGACGCAACCGGGGCTCAGGCCCGGCGGATCACTTCAGCCGCCGAAGCAGGCGAGCACCAGGGCCGCCGCCGCGGCCACCAGCGCGACGGCCAGGGCCAGGTCGCGTTCGAGGGCCTGGCCGCCGCCCGACGGCACCGGTGCGGCATCGGCCAGCACCTGGAACTGATCGGCGGGGAAGTTGACGAGCAGGCTGGCGGACATGGCGGGCTCCCGGCGGTGGCGTTGGGTCTACCTACGCATCGTCCGCGCCGGCGGTTGCACGCGCATGTCGCGCGGGCCGGGCACCGTGTTTCGTTTGTAGCGCCCGCGTTCAGCCGGGGACCCGGAACGCCTTCCGGGCGCGGGCCACCTCCGCCGCGACGACACAGTCCGGGACATGGTCGTTCACCAGCCCCATGGCCTGCATGAAGGCATAGACGGTGGTCGGTCCGACGAACTTCCAGCCGCGCTTCTTCAGGTCCCGGGACAACGCATTCGATTCGGGCGAGACGGAGACGGTCCGCGGTTGGGCCGCCGTGGCGGGATCGGCCTCGAACTGCCAGAAATAGGCCGCCAGCGATCCGCGTTCCGTCTGCAGCTGAACGGCGCAGCGGGCGTTGTTGATGACGGCCTCGATCTTGCCGCGGTGGCGCACGATGCCGGCGTCCTGCAGCAGGCGGGCGACCTGCTTCTCGCCGTAGCGCGCGACCCGGTGGAAGTCGAAGCCGTCGAAGCCGCGCCGGAAGGCCTCGCGCTTGGCCAGGATGGTCCGCCAGCTCAGTCCGGACTGGAAGCCCTCTAGGCAGATCTTCTCGAACAGCCGGATGTCGTCGGCGACCGGGAACCCCCACTCGCGGTCGTGATAGGCCTCGAACTCCGGCGCCGCGCCGCACCAGCGGCAACGCGGCCGGCCATCCGTTCCGGGGATCGTGGGGGGCGTGTTCATGGCAGTGCGTCGATTCTCGTCCAGGGCGTCAACGGCCCGCGTCGCGCAGCGCGGCATGCACGGGCTGGCGATGCAGGAAGCTGTCGCGGAACGCCTCCGGCACCTCGGTGGAGGCCGTGGCCTGCAACCAGGCGGCGCCTTCGCGCAGCACCGCATCCCCCTGGGCATCGCCCGCGGCGCGCAGCGCCAGGCCGGCGTGCAGCCAGCGTTCAGCGGGCAGCAGCGCGGTGCTCGCCACGCCGCCGGCGGCGAGGTTGAGCGCCGCGCGCGCCTCGTCGGCGGCCGCCGCGGGGTCCGTCTCCCGCAGCAGTCTGGCGGCGCTCAGGTGCGCGGCCAGCACCGTGCCGCGGTGGCCGAGGCGTTGCGCCTCGGCACGGACTGCGCGCAGTTCGCGCCAGGCTTCGTTCGGCGGCAGCAGCCCCGCCGCCTCGAGGCGCAGGGGCAGCGCCAGGTCGGGCCGGCCGGCGCCCTCGAGCTCGTCCCGTGCCGCGAGGAGCCGCCGTTCCGCCGCCTCGCGCGAGGCCGCGGAACCCACCGCCGCGGTGGCGTGCCAGCGCAGCTGGGTGCGTTGCACGCGCAGCGCCAGGGCCAGTTCCTCGTCGGGCGGCATGCCCTCCAGCAGGCGTCCGAGCCGCGCCCATTGCCCCAGGTGCCGCCACAGCTGCGCCTGCCGCATGCGTGCGCGCCAGACGAAGCCGGGCTGCTGCCGCTCCGTGTGGGCCACCGCCAGCTCGGACTGCGCGAGCGCATCGCCGTAGCGCCCGAGGTGGGCCAGGACCAGGGCGCGCAGGATCTGCAGGTGCGCATGGTGGGACACCGCCCCGTCGAGCGCCGCCGCGAGCTGCTGGCCGCGCTGCAGTGCCTCGTCGGCCGCTGCCAGGTCGCCGGCGTCGATGCGGTTGCAGGCCAGGTTGCCGCAGGCCACCGACGCATCGGCGGTGCGCCCGGCGCGCAGGCACAGCTGCTGCGCCAGCCGGTGCTGCACCAGGCCCTCCTCGAGCCGGCCGAGGTTGTCGTGGATCACCGCCAGGTCGCCATGGGCCTCGCCGCGCTCGCCGTCGCCGGCGTGCTCGTCGATCCATACCAGCGCGGCTTCGAGGTGGCGCGCGGCGTCGGCCGGGCGGTCCACCAGTCCCAGGCAGCCCCCGAGCAGCCGCCGCACGCGTGCGAGCAGCGCCGCGTCGGCCGCCGCGGTGGCGATGGCCAGGGCCGCTTCCGCCGGCGCCACCGCCTGCGCGACCTCGCCACGCATCTGCAGCGCGGTGGCGCGTGCCAGCAGCGCTTCGGCGCGCGCCGTGTCGCCGTCGGCGAGGCGGTCGAGGCGATCGAGCCGCGCCGAAACCGCCCCGGCCTCGTTGTCGCTCTGCACGAGGCTGTGCACGGCGTCGAGCTGCGCGACGAAGGCCGCCGCGCGGTCGCCCCGCGCCTCCTCGATGCAGCTGATCGCCTCGCGGAAGGCCACCGCCTCGAGCGGCCGCAGCGCGCGCGTGGCCGCCTCCGCCGCCTTGGCGAGCCAGGGCAGCGCCTGCACGTCGCGGCCCGCCTCGCGCCAGTGCTGCGCGATGCGGGCCGGCTCGCCGCCGCGTGGCTCGAGCCAGGCGGCCACCCGCGTGTGCAGGAGCTGCGCGATCGCACGGGGCACGCTGCCGCGCACCGCGTCGTGCACCAGGTCGTGCGCGAACGCGGTGTCGCGCAGCACCTGCGCGGCCGAGAGTTCGTTCAGCGCATCGGCGAACTGCAACGCCCCCGCCTGCAGCACGCTCTCGGCCAGCTCGATCGAGAAGTCGACGCCGGCGATGCTGGCGACTCGGGCCAGCGCGAGTGCACCCGGTGAAAGCTGCGCGATGCGCCGCTCGATGAGCCGCCCGACCGACAGCGGCCGCGGCAGTTGCGGTTCACCCGCCAGTGCACCAGGCCCGCCTTCGATCCAGGCCTGCTTGAGCGTCTCGAGTGCGAACAGCGGGTTGCCGCCGGTGCGCTGGCGCAGCACGGGCGCCAGTGCCGGGCCCCGCACACCGGGCAGGCCGAGCGAGTCCACCAGCTCCGCCAGTGCCGGCTCGTCCAGGGGTTCCAGCGGCAGCACCACCAGCCGCACCTGCTCCACCAGCTGGTCGTGCAGGGCCTGCAGCGGCGAGCCGGCCTCGGCCGGTCGCCAGGCCAGCAGCCAGCGCAGCGTCGACGGCCCGGGCGCGGCATCGGTACCGTCGATCAGACCGGCGAGCAGTTCCAGGCTGGCTGCGTCGGCGAAGTGCAGGTCGTCGACGACCAGGGTCGCGTGCGGCGCGCACCCGGTGATCAGCGCATGCACCGCACGCAGCAGCTGCACACGCTGGCCGTCGCCGGTGCGGACCGCGGCATCCGATGCGAGCTCCGGCAGCACGCGTGCGACTTCGCCACGCAGCGGCCCGGGCAGGACAGCCGCCACCGCCGTCCGGTCCGACTCGCCGAGCACGCCGCGCAGCAAGCGCGCCAGCGTGGCCAGCGGCACGCCGCTGTCGCCGGGGCGGCCGGCCACGAGCAGCACCTGCGTGCGCGACGCGGCGAACTCCTGCAGCAGGCGCGACTTGCCGAGGCCGGCTTCGCCGACCAGGGCCGCCACCTGGCCGGCCTGCCAGGCCGCGCCGAGGGAGTTCAGCTCGCGGGTGCGGCCGACCAGCCGGGGCGGCCGCAGCACGCTTGCCGGCACCGCCGTGCGCGCCGGCAGAGGGGGCTCCGGCTGCGCGGACGAGACGGTGCGCAGGAGGGCCAGGGTCTCCTCCGACGGCACCGTGCCGACCTCGTCCTTCAGCAGCTGTGCGCAGCGGTCGAAGGCCAGCATCGCCGCCGCACGGTCGCCGGCCAGGTAGTGCAGCCGGATGAGACGGCGGTGCGCCTCCTCCGACAGCGGCTCGAGCGCCAGCAACTCGCCTGCGTGCGCGAGCGCGTCGGCCCAGTCGCCGGCCGCCTCGGCCATGCCGGCCAGGTCGGCGAGCGCATCGCGGACCCGCGCGCGGCGGCGGCTGCGCTGCAGCGCGAGCCACTGGCCGAACTCGCCGCCGATCTCGAGCGCGACGCCGTCCAGCAGCGAGTCGGCCTCGTGCAGATCGTGGCCGATGCCCGCCGCCAGCGCGATCACCGCGCCGCCTGCGACCAGCTCGGCACCGACCTGGCGGCGCAGCTGGAACAGGCGCTGGCGCAGCGAATTGCGCGCCGCCTCGTTCGCCTTCTCGGGCCACAGCAGCTCGG
The DNA here is from genome assembly GCA_019635485.1 of Piscinibacter sp. Classification (GTDB taxonomy): domain Bacteria; phylum Pseudomonadota; class Gammaproteobacteria; order Burkholderiales; family Burkholderiaceae_C; genus Piscinibacter. Next base: position 61,488 of record JAHBZL010000020.1, read on the forward strand.
CCAGTCGATTGCGCGGCGTCGGCCCTTCGAGTGCCAGCCAGGCCAGCAGCGCGGCGTCCAGCGGGGCGAGCGCGAGCCGCGCGCCCGGCCCTGCGAGCACGCCGGGTTGTCGGGCCAGTTGGAGTTGCACGGCGATCGAGGCGAGCGGCGCGTGATGGTAGCGGGCGCCGCCCTCAGGGCGCCCAGAACAGGGCGCCGGCGGCGTGCGCGGTGGGCACGAGGCGCTCGTCGGTGTCGCCGGTGCCGAGCTGGGCCGAGCCGTTGCCGCCCCAGCAGGACAGGTTGCCGCCCGGTCGCAGCACGCAGGTGTGCACGTCGCCGGCGTCGACGGTGAGCACGTCGCCGAGACCGCTCACCGCCACCGGCAGCGTGGCCGTCTCGCTGCCGCTGGCGTTGCCCATGTAGCCGGTGCCCCAGCAGCGCAGGGAGTCATCCGCCAGTCGCGCGCAGGTGTGCCGGATGCCGGCAGCGATCTGCGCCACGCTGCCCAGGTTCTGCACGGCCGTCGGCGCGGTGATCGGCTGCGCGGCGGAGCTGACGATTCCCTGGCCGATCTGCCCGAGGTTGTTGTCGCCCCAGCACTGCACCGAGCCGCCGACGATCAGCGCGCAGCTGTGTGCCGCGCCGGCGCTCACCTGCGTCGCGCCGCTCAGCCCGGGCACCTCGCGGGCGTAGCCCGGATCGCCGCCACCGAAGGGGTTGTAGCCGAGCTGGTGCGCGCTGTTCTGCCCCCAGCAGCGCACGGTGCCGCCGGCCATCAGCGCACAGCTGTGGCGGTTGGTCGAGTCGATCGCCAGTGCGCCGGTCAGCGACACGCCCACGTCGGCAAGCACGCGCACCGGTGTGAAGCTGCCGGTGGTGGTGGCGGTGCCGAGTTCGTACTGGCCGTTGCTACCCCAGCACCACACCGCGTCGTCGCTGGCGATCAGGCAGGCGTGCTGGGCCCCCATCGCGACGCCCTTCACGCCGCTGAAGCCGGCCAGCTCGGTCGGTGCGTAGGCATTGGCGACGAAGCCGCTGCAGAAGACGCGACCGCTGGTGGCGGTCAGCGCGCAGCTGCCGGTGGCGCCGGCGGCCACCTGCTTCACCGGCTCCGCCAGGTTCCACACGACCGGCGTAGCGACCGGCGTGGCCCCGAAGCTGCCGTTGCCGAGCTGCCCGTTGACGTTGCTGCCCCAGCAGGCCACGCGGCCGTCGGCGCGCAGCGCGCAGCTGTGGTTGTTGCCGGCGGCCAGCGTGCCGGCGGCACTGATCGACACGGGCGGCGGTGCTGCCGTCACGGTGAGCACGGCACCGCCGCTGGTGACCAGGCCGGCGCCGTTGTAGACGATCACCGTGTAGACCGCACCGTTGTCCGCGAGCGCCAGGGAAGGCGTCGTGAGGCTCGACGCGGTGGCGCCGTCGATCGCGACGCCGTTGCGCGTCCACTGGTAGCGCAATTGCTCGCCGCTGGCCTGCACGACGAACGTCGCGCTCGCTCCTTCGACCGCGCTGGCCGCCTGCGGCTGCGCAGTGATCTGCGGCGCGCCGACGACGAGCAGTTGCGCCGGCGCCGAGGTGACGCTGCCCGCGGTGTTGCCGACCGTGACGGTGTACAGGCCGCTGGTTGCCGGGTCGAGCGAGCCGAAGGTGAGCGTCGGGCCGGTCGCGCCGGCCACCGGCGCGCCATCCCGGAACCACTGGTAGCTCAGCGGCGCAGAGCCGCTGGCGGCCACGGCCAGCGTCGTCGTCGACAGCGGCAGCGCCACCACCGAGGCGGGTTGTGCGGTGATCGTCGGCGCGACGGTGCCGCCGCTCGCCGGCGTGACGGACAGGGCGGCTGCCGCGCTGGTCGCGCTGCCGGCGGCATTGTCGACCACCACGCTGTAGCTGGCGGCATCGGCCGACGCGACGGCGGCGATCGTGTAGACCGCGGTGTTCGCTCCGGCGATCGTCGTGCCGTTGCGAAGCCATTGGAAGCTCAACGGGCCGCTGCCGGTCACGCCCACGGCGAAGGTGGCTGTGTGGCCCTCGTTCACCGCCACCGCCGCCGGCTGGGTGACGATGCTCGGGGCGGCGTCGACCGGCACGGTGCTCAACGTCAACGGTGCGGCGGCGCTGAGCGCGCTGCCGGCCGCGTTGCTGACGCGCACCGCATAGGTCGCCGCATCGCCGACGCCGACCGTGGGCAACTTCAGCTGCGGCGCATTGGCGCCCGCGATCGCCACGCCGTTGCGCAGCCACTGGTAGGACAGGGCCGCGGTCCCCTGCGCGGTGACGGCAAACAGCGCTTCGCTGCCCAGCACCACGGTGAGCGAAGTCGGTTGGGTGACGATGCTCGGCGCCACCACGGCGTCGTTCACGGACAGCATGGCCGCGGCGCTGGTCACCGAGCCCGCCGCATTGCTGGCGACGGCGCGGTACTGGCGGCCGTTGTCGGCCAGGGTGGCTGCGGCGGTGGTCAGCGTGGACGACGTGGCGCCGGCGACGTCGGTCCAGGCGGAGGCGCCAGGCGCGCGCGTCTGCCACTGCAGCGCGGGCGGCGGCGCGCCGGTGGCGAACACGTCGAAGCTGGCCGTCTGGCCGGTCTGCACGAGCAGGGAGGCCGGCTGGCTGCCGAACGCAGGCGCGCCGGCCTGCTGCACCACGGTCAGCGTCGCCTCGGGGCCGGTGGCGCACACGGCGGCCTTGCTGTTGGCGTAGCTGTTGTTCTCGCTCAGACAGGCCCGCAGCCGGTAGCGCGTGCCGTTGGCGGACTCGGTCACCGCACCGAGGTCGTAGTCGAAGGCCCAGTAGGCCCAGTCGAGCGCGCCGGTCGGATGGGGCAGCGCGGCCAGCTGCTGCCGCTCGTCGAGCACGCGCCACGCGGTCTCGCCGGGGGCCAGCACCTCCAGGTAGACGGGGACCCAGTCGAGGGCCGACGGAGGCTCGAATCGATCGGTCGCGACCAGGTACGAACTCCCCCCGGTCAGGATGGCGCGAAACGCCAGCGACTCGCCCGGTGCCTTGATGAACCGCGCCGGGAACTGGCGCACAGCGGGTGCGCCCTTGGCACGGCCGAACTCGTCCACATTCAGCGCGTCCCGCCGCAAGACCAGAGTGCTGTGGCGATCGTTCGCGTCGGTGCAGCGCAGCCGGACCTCCAGCCGGATGCGACCCAGGGCGAAGAGGAGCTGCTCCTGGGCGATTTGCACGGGGCCTGTCAACGTCATGGCCGGCGTGGCGGGCTGCGTTGCCAGATCGACGTAGCGGTCGCTGTTGCGGGTCAGCAGCATCTGCGGATCGCGGCAACCGTCCGGGAAGGCGCCGCCGTTGCCCGTGCTCGAGGCCGTGACCACCACGTCGCTGCCGATCAGCAGCGGGTAGCGGCAGGGTGTGCCATTGCAGTCGAACGCCAGCGGACTCATCGCCAGCGGCGGCACGATCTGCTCGAGGGTCGGCGCCGGGAAGCGCACGATCACCGGCACGAAGTACGAGAAGGAGGTGACCTGCACCTCGAGCATGTCGCCCTGCTGCGTGGTCTCCATCAGGATCTCCCAGTCACCGCCGGGCTGGGCCTTGGCGATCACGAGGCGCTCGTCGGCGGCCAGCGTGACGTTGGGAGCCCGCAGGCTGACGGTGACCGGTTCGTTGAAGGTGCTGCCGTGCGGCGTGATCTGCAGCATGTCGCCCGCGCCGCTGGCCCAGGCCGGCAGCGCCGGCGCGCCGGTCGCGTCCGCGGCGATGCGGATCGTGGCGGGCGTGGTCATGGCGCCAGCGGGCACCAGCACCTCGGCCGAGCCCGTGACGAGCTGCCCGCCCTCCGTACCGATCGTGGCCGCGCCGCTGGGCGTCGGTGCCGGATCGCTGCCGCCGCCGCAGGCCGCCAACACCATCGCCAGGACCACGGCCCCGAGCCCACGCCAGACCCTCTTCATGCTCCGCTCCCCGGCCCGGATCGTGGGCCGCGACCGGTTTGTAGGGGGCGACCCGTTAGCGAAGCGTTAGCGGCGCGGCGCGTTGGAGCGGCGGAGGCTCGTTCTCATCACCATTCCGGATCGGCAGCGAGCGGGAGGCTTCCGCATGAATTGACGGGCCATGCGGCACCGGTGTTGAATTCAGGCCGACGGGAGGAACCGCGATGTCTAGGTCGTGCCAGCAATGGTCTCCTGTGGCTTGGAGAATGGCGCTTTGCGCCACGCTGGTCGCGCCGTTCATGGCCGGCCTCGCGCAAACGGCCGTGGCGCAGGAGCGCTTTCGCTTCGATGCCACGCCCGGACGCCTCAGCAAGGACGTCATGCCGGTGCGCTATCGGCTCGCGTTCGAGGTCGATCCCGAACGCGACACCTTCGACGGCCATGCCGAGATCGAGCTGCGCGTGCGCCGACCCGCCGATGCGATCGAGCTGCATGCGCACGAGCTGCAGGCAGCCTCCGCGCGCCTGATGAGCGGCCCGCGCCGGCGCGAGCTGACGGTCACACCGGATGCCGATGCGCAGACCTGGCGCCTGACGCCGAACGACGGCGCGCCGATCGCGGCCGGCACACATCGCGTCGCGATCGACTACGCGGGCAAGGTCCAGCGGCAGGGCGAAGGGCTGTACCGCGCCGTCGCCACGATCGACGGCCAGCAGCAGGCGAGCCTGGCGACCCAGCTCGAGCCGATCCACGCGCGTCGGCTGTTTCCCGCCTTCGACGAACCGGCGTTCCGCGCGCGCTTCGATGTCACGGTGCGCGCGCCGGCCCGGTACGCCGTGCTGGCCAACATGCCGCGCATGCGCCACCAGACGCGCGATGCCATCACCGAGCATGCCTTCGCGTCGACGCCGCCGATGCCGAGCTATCTGCTGGCACTGGCTGTCGGGCACTTCGACACGCTCGACGGCCGCGCCGCCGGGGTGCCGCTGCGCATCGTCACCGCACCGGGCAAGCGCGAGCAGGGGCGTTACGCGCTGGACGTGACCCGGCAGCTGCTGCCGTTCTATCGTGACTACTTCGGCACGCCCTATGCGCTGCCGCGGCTGGACCAGCTCGCGGTGCCGTCGACGCGTTGGGGGGCGATGGAAGACTGGGGCCTGATCTCCTACGCGGAAGACACCCTGCTGATCGACCCGGCGCACACCAACCCGACCCAGCAGCGCAGCGTGTACTGGGTGATCGCCCACGAGGTGTCCCACCAGTGGTTCGGCAACCTCGTCACCGCGGCATCGTGGAACGAGATCTGGCTGAACGAGGCGTTCGCGACCTGGATGGCCAACAAGGCGATGGACCGTTTCAACCCGGCATGGCAGGTCAGGCTGAACCTGCACGAGTACGTCGACGAGACGATGGCCACCGACGCCACCGATGCCACGCGTGCGATCCGCTCCGGTCCGGTGCGCGAGACGGCGGTGTCCGACGTCTTCGACGACATCACCTATGTCAAGGGTGGCGCTGTGCTCGGCATGATCGAGCAGTGGCTGGGCGAGGAGCGCTTTCGCCAGGGGCTCGCGGCCTACATGCACGAGCGCCGCCTGTCCAACGCGACGGCGGGCGATCTGTGGTTTCACATCGGCCGCGCAGCCGGCCGCGACGTGGCGTCCATGGCTGCGAGCTGGACCGATCAGCCGGGCTTTCCGATCGTCGCGGTGCGTTCGCGCTGCGACGGCGACGTCACGCGGGTGACGCTGACGCAGCAGCGCTTCCGTGCCGCGGCAATGCCCGCCGTGACGGGCGGCCCGTGGCAGATCCCGGTGCGGCTGGCGCGCGGTGAAGATTCGAAGACGGTGCTGCTCACCGGCGCCGAGACCTCCTCGACGTTGCCGGGTTGCAGCGACGTGCCGGTGCTCGCGAACGCCGGTGGCAGGGGCTACTACCGCGTCGCCTATGCGCCGGACGTGCGCTCGGCGTTGCGGGCGCGCTTGGCGACCTTGCCGGCCGCGGATCGCGTCGTGCTGCTCTCGGACACGCTGGCACTCGCGCAGGCCGGCGAGTTGCCGCTGGCCGAGGCGCTGCGCTGGCTCGGCGACGCGGGCACTGTCCGTGACGCCGGGCGGGTGCCACTGTTCAAGCAGTCCGTCGAGGCTTACGAGTGGCTCGACACCGCACTGCGCGGCACGCCGCAGCAGGCGCCGCTGCGCGAGTCTGCCTACGCCTTGCTCAAGCCCGAGCTGGCACGGCTCGGCTGGGATCCGTCACCGGCCGACGATGCGGAGACGCTGGCCATGCGTGCACGGCTCGTGCGCGCGCTGGGCAGGCTCGAAGATCCCGATACGCGGGGCGAGGCGCTGCGGCGCGTCGAGCGCCATGACGCCGGCACGCAGCGACTGCATCCGTCCATGGTCGAAGCCGCGCAGATCGTTGCCGGCGCGGTGGCCGGTCGCGCCCGGTTCGATCGCATGCTGGCGCGCCTGGAGAAGGCGGAAGGCGAGCAGGAACGCCACACGGTGGCCAAGGCGCTGGCCAGCAGCAACGATCCCGCACGCGCGACCGAGCTGCTCGACCGCATGCTCAAGGGTGACCTGCCGGCCAACATCGCGATGTCGATGCCGGCGCGGGTGGCCGAACTGTCGCCGCTGGGCGATCTGGCGTACCGCCACCTGGTCGACCACTGGTCGGCGTGGTCGCAGCTTGCCGGTGCCGTTGGCGCGCGCTGGCTGCTGCCCGGGGCTGCGGGTTCGTCGAACGATCCTGCGCGTGCCGCGCAGTTGCGCGCCGACCAGCAGCGCCTGGTCGGTCCCGACGGCCAGGCGCTGGCCGAGCGTGCGGCCGCACGCATCGGCCAGCAGGCCGCCGTGAAGGAACGGGCGGCGACGATCGGGCCGTGACGTCCCGCGGAGAAGCCAGGCGCGTGAGAGCCGGCGTGTGAAAGACGACGCACCCCGATGCTTTGCTGAACGCCAGCCGCGCGGCGTCACTCCGGGAGTCGGGCCACGGAGCCGGACGTGCTCGAGTCGCGGATCGCCCCCGACCGCGGGCAAAGAAAAAGGGCTTGGCGTTCAGCCAAGCCCTCGTTCCCGCTCGAATTCTCGTGGTGGAGAGGAGGAGGATCGAACTCCCGACCTTCGCATTGCGAACGCGACGCTCTCCCAGCTGAGCTACCCCCCCACGAAGACTTGGAAGTTTAGCAAATTCCGCGCGCCCTCCGGCCGGGTTAAAAACGCGGCCTCGACGCGCCGGAGACCGCCCCGATGAGCCGCCCCGATTCCGCCTGGTTCGATGCGCAGTACAACAACCGCGCCCGCATCCCCGATCACGCGCAGATCTTCGAAGGCTGGAGCCGCGCGTCGGCGCTGGCGCGCGAGAAGAGCCTGTGCCTGCTGGACCTGCCGTATGGCCACGGCCCGAGCGAGACGCTCGACGTGTTCCCCGCCGAGCGCAACGGCTCGCCGGTGTTCGTCTTCATCCACGGCGGCTACTGGCGTTCGCTGGACAAGCGCGACCACGCCTTCGTCGCGCCCGCCTTCGTGCAGGCCGGTGCGATGGTGGTGCTGCCCAACTACGCGCTGTGCCCGGCCGTCACGATCGAGCAGATCACGCTGCAGATGGTGCAGGCGCTGGCCTGGACATGGCGGCACGCAGCCGAGCACGGCGGCGACCCCCGGCGCATCGTGGTCGCCGGCCATTCCGCGGGCGGCCACCTCGCCGCGATGCTGCTGGAATGCGACTGGCCGAGTGTCGCCGCCGACCTGCCGGCGGATCTGGTGGCGTCGGCGCTGTCCATCTCCGGCCTGTTCGAACTCGAGCCGCTGCGCCACGCGCCCTTCCTTGCGCCGGACCTGCGACTGACGGCCGAATCGGCGCGCCGCCTGAGCCCGGCGCTGATGCCCGCGCCGCGCCGCCCGCTGTTCGCCGTGGTCGGCGGCGACGAGAGCGAGGAGTTCCTGCGCCAGAACACTCTCATCCGATCGGCCTGGGGCGAGGCCGTCGTGCCGGTGTGCGAATCGGTCGCGGACCGGCACCACCTGAATGTCGTGCACGATGTGGCGGATGCGGACAGGCGGCTGCATCGACTCGCCCTCGGGCTGCTCGGACTGCCCGGCGGCGAGATGCGCTGAGTTCGGCTGTGATGAGAACGATTCTCATCTATTGTTCTAATCGCTCCGATAGCGATACTCAATTCCCCGCATTGACCATTTGTATTTGCACCCGCGGAGGGGCCGGGGTAGCGTACCCGGGTGCCGCGCTTGTTGACGCGCCAGTGCGCGGGCGGCCGCTTCCCGAGCACCCTAACCACAGGAGAGCGAGATGGGCTTGAAAGGATCGAAGACCGAGCAGAACCTGAAGGACGCCTTCGCGGGCGAGTCCCAGGCGAACCGCCGGTACCTGTATTTCGCGAACAAGGCCGACGTGGAAGGCCAGAACGACGTCGCTGCGCTGTTCCGCTCGACCGCCGAAGGCGAAACCGGCCACGCGCACGGCCACCTGGAGTTCCTCGAGGCGGTGGGCGACCCGGCCACCGGGCTGCCGATCGGCTCGAGCCGCCAGAACCTGGCGGCCGCCGTGGCCGGCGAGACGCACGAGTACACCGACATGTACCCGGGCATGGCCAAGACGGCGCGCGACGAGGGCTTCGACGAGATCGCCGACTGGTTCGAGACGCTGGCCAAGGCCGAGCGCTCGCACGCGAACCGCTACCAGAAGGCGCTGGACGCGCTGGTGGACTGAACCGGCGTCGACCTTCGCCGCACAAGGGGCTTCGTGCCCCTTGTTCGTTGCCGGACCGAGGAGAACGAGCACATGACGATCCGCGAAGGCAATCTGGAGGCGCCGACCCGGCACCCCGTCGACTGGAAGAACCCGGACTTCTACGACGAGGGCAAGGCGTTCGCCGAACTGGAGCGCATCTTCGACATCTGCCATGGCTGCCGGCGCTGCGTCAGCCTGTGCCAGTCGTTCCCGAACCTGTTCGACCTCGTCGATGCGACCGAGGACGGCGAGGTGCACGGGGTCGGGAAGGAGGACTACTGGAAGGTCGTCGACCAGTGTTACCTCTGCGACCTGTGCTACATGACCAAGTGCCCCTACGTGCCGCCGCACCCGTGGAACCTGGACTTCCCGCACACGATGCTGCGCGCCAAGGCGATCAAGTTCCGGCGCGGCGGCGTCAAGGGCAGCGAGAAGTTCCTCGCGTCGACCGACGTGCACGGGTCGTTCGCCGGCATCCCGGTGGTGGTGCAGGCCGTCAATGCGGTCAACCGCACCCGCACGGCGCGGCGTGTCATGGAAAGCGCGCTCGACGTGCACCCGCAGGCCTGGATGCCCGAGCTGGCCACGAGCCGCTTTCGCTGGAGCGCGGCCAAGCAGGGCCAGGCCCAGGCCGTCAGGGACGGCACGCGCAGCCCCGGCAAGGTGGCGATCTTCTCGACCTGCTACGTCAACTACAACGAGCCGGGCATCGGGCACGACCTGATCGCCTCGCTGGAGCACAACGAGATCCCGTACGTGATCGTCGAGAAGGAGGCCTGCTGTGGCATGCCCAAGCTCGAGCTGGGTGACCTCGAAGGCGTGCAGAAGCACAAGGAGAAGAACATCCCGGTGCTGGCGCGTTATGCGAAGGAGGGCTACGCGATCGTCAGCGCGATCCCCTCGTGCACGCTGATGTTCAAGCAGGAACTGCCGCTGCTGTTCCCGGACGATGCCGACGTGAAGCAGGTGCAGCAGGCGATGTTCGATCCGTTCGAGTACTTCATGGCGCGCCACAAGGACGGGCTGCTGAAGACCGATTTCAAGAACCCGCTCGGCAAGGTCAGCTACCACGTGCCCTGCCACGGCCGGGTGCAGAAGATCGGCCGCAAGACCGAGGAACTGCTGAAGCTGATCGGCCAGACGGTGACGGTGCAGCTGAACACCGTCGAACGCTGTTCCGGCCACGCCGGGACCTACGGCGTCAAGAAGCCCTATCACGAGACGGCGATGAAGATCGGCAAGCCGGTCTTCAAGGCGATGGCCAAGGACGAGCCGGACTGGATCAGCTCCGACTGTGCGCTGGCCGGCCACCACATCGCGCAGGGCATGGGCAACAACGGGCTGCCGGCCGCCGCGCTCGCGCATCCGCTGAGCCTGCTGCGCCGGGCCTACGGAGTCTGAACGGGCCCCATCGGGAGAAGCACATGACCATCACCCGCGACAGCCTGCTGACGCTCGAGGCCTATGCCAGGATCCGCCAGAGCAGCAAGCCGGAGGCCATCGCGCACCGCCGGCTTCGCACGGTCGCGATCGGCGAGCACATCACGGTCCAGTTCGAGGACGAGCGGACGATGCGCCGGCAGATCCAGGAGATGCTGCACATCGAGAAGATCTTCGACGAGGCGGGCATCCAGGGCGAGATCGATGCCTACGCACCGCTGGTGCCGGACGGCAGCAACTGGAAGGCGACCATGCTGCTCGAGTACCCCGACGTGCACGAGCGCCGGCGCGAACTGGCGCGGCTGATCGGCGTCGAGGACCGCATGTTCGTCGAGGTCGAGGGCCAGGCCCGCCTCTACGCGATCGCCGACGAGGACCTGGACCGCGAGAACGCCGAGAAGACCTCGTCGGTGCATTTCCTGCGCTTCGAGTTCCCGCCCGCGGCCCGCGAGGCCATCCGCGCCGGCGCGGCGGTGAAGCTCGGCTGCGACCACACCAACTACCCGGCGCACGTGACGATCGCCGCCGAGACGCTGGCCAGCCTGGCGGGGGACCTGCGCTAGGGCCTCAGCGGCCGGCGAGGCCGAAGGCGCGGGTCCACGACAGTTCGACCACCGGGGAGGTGGTCCCGTCGCGCCGCGCGCGTGCCGCCCCGAGGCCGACACGCCACTCGCTGTCCGGGCCGCCGGCGAGCTTGGCCCAGGCGACACCCTGGTAGAGGGCGCCGCCCCCGGTCTGCACGCCGCCCCCGCCCGCGGCCCCGGCCAGAAGTTCGACGCCGAACCGGCGGGGCCGGCCCGGCGTCGTCGCCAGGCCGACGCCGACCAGTCCGACCGAGTAGGCGCCGGCCCCGCCCCCGAACGCGCTGTGGGCCTGGCCGGTGACGTAGAGGTGCTCGCCCAGGGCGCGCGTCAGCTTGAGGCCGATCGTGTCCAGCGAGCCGGTTGTTCTATCCCGGCGAGGTACGCGCGTGTGGTGCTGCAGCGCGGCCGTCCACTCGCTGCGCACGACCCGGCCGGTGGCGTTGGGGCGACCGTCCAGTCCGGGTTCCAGTTCGACGCCGAGCCAGACCTGCGCCGTGCGGGCGCGCAGCGGGCTGTTGGCGCCGCGCACGACACCGATCTCGCCGCCGAGGGACCAGCCGGGCCAAGGGCTGAACTCGGTGCCCAGCGCGGCCTTGCCGAGCAGGCCGCCCTCGGTGGGTACGGCCCCGCCGCCGCCCAGACCCGCAGCGACGCGCAGGCCCACGCGCCAGCTGGGATCCGGCAGCAGTGCCACGCTGGCGCCGGCCGTGCCGAGGATCTCCATGTAGCCCGCCGCGTCCCCGGCAGCGGCGCCGGCCGCTTCGAGGCCCCAGACGAGGCCATCCAGTCCCGAGCGGCGCTCCAGTCGCGCACCGGCCAGGCCGATGCGACGGTCGCTGCCGTCGCTGAACCGGTAGCGCGTGGCGGTGGCCGAGATGCGGTCGAAACCGAGGCCGCTGGACTGGCTGGACTGCACCGGCGCCCCCGGGGCGCCGCCGACGTAGTGCCGGAACTCCTGCCGCCAGGCCAGCGTCAGGCCGAGCTGGCTGCTGCCGATGTCCCCGCTCGGGAAGCGCACGTGGGACCAGCTCAGCCCCGCCTGCAGGGACGGTCCCAGGTCGGTGAGCAGCGTGAGCGCCGGGCGCAGCATCAGTCCGTTCCCCACCGGCGCCCCGGCGCCGCCGCCGCCGCCGGCGAACAGGCCGGCGGCCAGCGACCAGCCGCGGCTGATCGCCCAGCGCCGCTGCAACTCGACGCCGCCGACGAACAGGCCGCCGCGCCGACCCGAGGCGGCACCGTAGACCGCCGGGCCGAGGCCCCAGTCGGCGCCGATGTCGAACAACAGCGACCCGCCGACCAGGCCCATCCGCTCTCCTCCCGGCAGGCGCACGTTCTCGACGCCCAGCATGCCGGAGGTGGGCAGCAGTTCGGCGCGCAGCGGGGCGTCGCCGGGGGTATCGGCCTGCGCGAGGCAGGGGCCGGCGACGGCGGCATTCAGCAGCAGGAGGGCGAAGGTTCGATGCATCGGATCAGTTCGTTCCAGTCATGCTCAGGCTGCGGCCAGCGCCCGCCGCGCGACGCGCCAGCCGTCCAGGCTGTAGATCAGCAGCGCGGCCCAGATCAGCGCGAAGCCGGCCAGCCGGCCGGCGCCGAAGGGTTCGGCGAACAGCCAGACCCCGAGCACGAACTGGATCGACGGGCCGATGTACTGCAGCAGGCCGAGTGTCGTCAGCGAGATGCGCCGCGCGCCGGCGGCGAACAGCAGCAGCGGCACCGCGGTCAGCGGGCCGACGCCGATCAGCCACAGGTTGGTCGCGAGGTCGGCGGCCGGGAAGCTCGTCGGGCCGCGTCCCCACCACAGCGCCAATGCGACCAGTGCCGGGCCGGCCAGCAGCAGCGTCTCCAGCGCCAGGCCCTCGAGCGCGCCCAGCACGGCGATCTTGCGCAGCAGCCCGTAGGCACCGAAGCTGCACGCGAGCACCAGCGCGATCCACGGCAGCTGCCCGGTCTGCACGGTGAGCCACAGCACGCCCAGCGTCGCCAGGCTGAGCGCCAGCCACTGCGCCCGGCGCGGCCGCTCGTGCAGCACGGTGTAGCCGAGCGCGACGTTGACCAGCGGCGTGATGAAGTAACCCAGGCTCGAATCGATCACGTGGCCGTGGTTGACGGCCCAGATGTAGGTCAGCCAGTTGGTCGAGAGCAGCAGCGCGCTGGCGGCGAAGGCGGCCAGCACCTTGGGCTGGCGCAGCACCGCGCCCAGCCAGGCCCAGCGCCGCTGCCAGGCCAGCAGCAGCAGCACGAACGCGAGCGACCAGACGACGCGGTGCACCAGCACCTCGGTGGCGGCCACCGCGGCGAGGTGCGAGAAGTACAGGGGGAACAGCCCCCAGAGCGTGTAGGCGAGGGCGGCGTAGGCGATTCCGGGGTGCATCCGGCCGCATTGTGGCGCCTCCGGAATTGACGTACGCCAATGCCTCGGGCGCTCCCCGGTCGAACAATGCGCAGGTCGGAATCGCGCGAGGGGCCCATGTTCCAGATCCGCATCCATGGCCGCGGCGGCCAGGGCGTCGTGACCGGCGCCGAGATGCTCTCGATCGCCGCGTTCGAGCAGGGCCGCCATGCGCAGGCCTTTCCCAGCTTCGGGTCGGAGCGCACCGGCGCGCCGGTGGTGGCGTTCTGCCGCATCGACGACCGGGAGATCCGCCTGCGCGAGCCGATCATGGCGCCGGACGCGCTGATCATCCAGGACCCGACGCTCTTGCACCAGGTCGACGTGTTCCAGGGCCTGCGGCCGGACGGCTACGTGCTGATCAACTCGACGCGCAGCTTCGATGCGCTGGGTGTCGGGGAGTTCGTGCGGCGCTTCCGCCGCGCACGGCTGTGCAACGTGCCGGCCAGCGAGATCGCGCAACGCCATCTGGGCCGGCCGCTGCCGAACGCGGCGCTGCTGGGCGGCTTCGCGGCGATCAGCGGCCTGATCACGCTCGACGCGGTGGCGCACGCGATCCGCGACAAGTTCGCCGGCAAGGTGGCGGAAGGCAATGTGGCAGCGGCCACCGAAGCCTTCGAGTACGTGCGCCGCGAGATGGAGGAACTGTCCGATGCTGCAGCAGATTGAAGGCTCGCGGGCTGTCGCGGAGGCGGTGGCGCTGGCCCGGCCGGAGGTGATCTGCGCCTACCCGATCTCGCCGCAGACGCACATCGTCGAGGCGCTCGGCGAGTTGGTGAAGGCCGGCCGGCTGAGCCCCTGCGAGTTCATCAACGTCGAGAGCGAGTTCGCGGCGATGAGCGTGGCGATCGGCGCGTCGGCGGCCGGCGCGCGCGCCTACACCGCCACGGCCAGCCAGGGCCTGCTGTTCATGGCCGAGGCGGTCTACAACGCCGCCGGCCTGGGCCTGCCGATCGTGATGACGGTGGCCAACCGCGCGATCGGCGCGCCGATCAACATCTGGAACGACCACAGCGACGCGATGAGTCAGCGCGACTGCGGCTGGATCCAGCTGTTCGCCGAGAACAACCAGGAGGCCGCCGACCTGCACGTCCAGGCCTTCCGGCTGGCCGAGGAGATGAGCCTGCCGGTGATGGTGTGCATGGACGGCTTCATCCTGACGCACGCCTACGAACGGGTCGACCTGCCGACCCAGGCGCAGGTCGATGCCTTCCTGCCGCCCTACGAGCCGCGCCAGGTGCTGGACCCGGCCGAGCCGGTGACGATCGGCGCGATGGTCGGCCCGGAAGCCTTCGCCGAGGTGCGCTACCTCGCGCACGCGCGCCAGATGCGCGCACTCGAGCGCATTCCGCAGATCGCGACCGAGTTCGAGCGCGTGTTCGGGCGCACCAGCGGCGGGCTGCTGCGCGCCTACCGCTGCGAGGACGCGCAGACCATCGTCGTCGCGCTGGGCTCGGTGCTCGGCACGATCAAGGACACGGTCGACGCGCTGCGCGACGACGGCGTGCCGATCGGCGTGCTCGGCATCACCTCGTTCCGGCCGTTCCCGCTGTCTGCGGTTCGCGAGGCCCTGCAGCACGCGCAGCGGGTCGTGGTGCTGGAGAAGAGCTTCTCGGTCGGTCTCGGCGGCATCCTGGCCAACGACGTGCGCAGCGCGCTGTCCGGCATCCGGCTGCATGGCTACACCGTGATCGCCGGGCTGGGCGGCCGGGCCATCACGCAGGCCTCGCTGCACCGGCTGTTCCTGGAGGCGGCCGCCGATCGGCTGGAACCGCTGACCTTCCTCGACATGGACTGGGCCGTCGTGGCGCGCCAGCTGGACCGCGAGCGCAGCGGCCAGCGCAGCGGCCCGGCTGCCGAGGCGATGCTGCGCGACGTCGGCACGGTCGCGTCGCGCGTGCGCTGACCGGAGGCCGACACGATGGAACACATCCGCTTCTACCAGACCGGCACCTTCACGGTCGGCAACCGGCTGCTCGCGCCCGGGCAGCGCAGCGTGCAGGCCAGCGCCGAGCGCAGCAACGCGATCAATTCCGGCCACCGCGCCTGCCAGGGCTGCGGCGAGGCGCTCGGCGCGCGCTTCGCGGTCGACGCCGCGCTGCGCGCCACGCAGGGCCGCCTGGTCGCCGCCAACGCCACCGGCTGCCTGGAGGTGTTCTCCACGCCATACCCCGAGACCTCGTGGCAGCTGCCGTGGATCCACTCGCTGTTCGGCAACACCGCCGCGGTCGCGACCGGCATCGCCGCGGCGCTGAAGGTCAAGGGCCGGCACGACGTGCGCGTGCTCGCGCAGGGCGGGGACGGCGGCACCACCGACATCGGCTTCGGCTGCCTGTCCGGCATGTTCGAGCGCAACGACGACGTGCTGTACGTCTGCTACGACAACGAGGCCTACATGAACACCGGCGTGCAGCGCTCGTCGGCCACGCCGGCTGCGGCACGCACGGCGACGACGCCGGCCGTCGGCGCGGCGCCGGGCAACGTGTTCGGTCAGGGCAAGGACCTGCCGCGCATCGCGATGGCGCACGGCATCCCGTACGTGGCCACGGCAACGGTGGCCGACCTGCGCGACCTGGAGGCCAAGGTCGAACGCGCGATGGCGCTGCACGGCGCGCGCTACCTGCACGTGCTGGTGCCGTGCCCGCTCGGCTGGGGCGCGGCGTCGCACGACACCATCCGGCTCGCGCGGCTGGCGCAGGAGTCGGGCCTGTTCCCGGTGTTCGAGGCCGTCGACGGCGAGGTCACCGCGGTCGCGCCGATCCGCCGCCGCGTGCCGGTGGAGGAGTACCTGAAGCCGCAGAAACGCTTCGCGCACCTGTTCGCGCCGCAGCGGCGCGACGACGTGCTGGACCGCCTGCAGGCCCGGGCGGACGCCAACATCCGGCGCTACGGCCTGCTGAGCGCCCAGGGAGAGCCGGCATGAGCATGCGCAAGCCGTTCGCGATCACGCTGGACGTCGGCTCCTCGCTGGCCAACCACACGGGCTCCTGGCGTTCGCAGCGCCCGGTCTACGTCGACCGCCTGCCGCCGTGCAATGCGCAATGCCCGGCCGGCGAGGACATCCAGGGCTGGCTGTTCCATGCCGAGAGCGGCGACTACGAGCGCGCCTGGCGCCACCTGGTGCGCGACAACCCGTTCCCGGCCATCATGGGCCGCGTCTGCTATCACACCTGCCAGAGTGTCTGCAACCGCGGCCGGCTCGACGCGCCCGTCGGCATCAACGCGGTCGAGCGCTTCCTCGGCGACGAGGCGCTGAAGCAGCGCTGGGCCTTCGATCCGCCCGCGGCGGAGAGCGGCCGGCACGTGCTCGTGGTCGGCGCCGGGCCGTCCGGGCTGTCGGCGGCGTATCACCTGCGCCGCCTCGGCCACCGGGTCACGGTGCTGGAGGCCGGGCCGTTGCCGGGCGGCATGATGCGCTTCGGCATCCCGCGCTACCGGCTGCCGCGCGACGTGCTCGACGCCGAGGTGGCGCGCATCGTCGCGCTGGGCGTGACGATCCGCTATGGCACCAAGGTCGCCGACCTGGCCGAGGCGATGGCGGCAGAGCGGGCCGATGCGGCCTTCCTCGCTGTCGGCGCGCACATCGCCAAGCGGGCCTTCATCCCGGCCGGCGACTCGGCGCGCGTGCTCGATGCGGTCGCGGTGCTGCGCAGCATGGAAGGCGAGGAGCGGCCCATGCTCGGGCGGCGGGTCGTCGTCTACGGCGGCGGCAACACGGCGATCGACGTGGCGCGCACGGCCAAGCGGCTCGGCGCCACCGACGCGGTGATCGTCTACCGGCGCACGCGCGAGCGCATGCCGGCGCACGAGGCCGAGGTCGAGGAGGCGCTGCAGGAAGGCGTGCTGATCAAGTGGCTGACCACGATCCGGCAGGCCGACGCCGGCGAACTGGTGGTCGAGAAGATGGTGCTGGACGCGCAGGGCCAGCCGCAGCCGACTGGCGAGTTCGAACGGCTGGAGGCCGACTCGCTGGTGCTCGCGCTCGGCCAGGACGTGGACCTGTCGTTGCTGCAGAACCTGCCCGGGCTGGTGGTGCGCGACGGCGTCGTGCAGGTCGACGAGCGGCTGATGACCGGCCATCCGGGAGTCTTCGCCGGCGGCGACATGGTGCCGGCCGAGCGCAACGTGACGGTGGCGATCGGCCACGGCAAGAAGGCCGCCCGCCACATCGACGCCTGGCTGCGCGGCACGACCTGGGACGCGCCGCCGAAGCACGAGGGCGCGGCCTTCGAGAACCTGAACCCCTGGTACTACAGCGATGCGCCGGCGACGGTGCGGCCGGTGCTGGACCTCGCGCGCCGCACCACCAGCTTCGACGAGGTGCAGGGCGGCCTGGACGAGGGCAACGCGCTGTTCGAGGCGCGCCGCTGCCTGTCCTGCGGCAACTGCTTCGAGTGCGACAACTGCTACGGCATGTGCCCGGACAACGCGGTGATCAAGCTCGGCCCGGGCCGGCGCTTCGCGTTCAACCTGGACTACTGCAAGGGCTGCGGCATCTGCGCCGCCGAATGCCCGTGCGGTGCGATCCGCATGGACCCGGAAGTGGTCTGAACCGGCAGCGCGGCGCTGTGGTGCGGATCGCACAGCGCCATCCCGAAGTCGAGGGGGGAGTGCCGGGGCAAGGGATGTCCTGTCACGCAGGCATTCCCACAATGGGCTCGTCACCCATCGCGCACACCCCCGCACGAGAGCCGCCATGCCGCAGACCTTCAACGTCGGAGCCCGTTCTCTGTTCGTCACGCTGACGGCCTGGGTGTTCATCGTGCTGGCGGCCTTCGCGAGTGCGTCGGCGCTGGTGCAGAACGCGATGGTCGCGTCGCTGCTGCCGGGCTGGCAGCTCTCCGGCGTGCAGCAGCCGCTGCCGCTGCTGACCGGGCTGCTGATCGCCTACCTGCCGTGGTTCGTCGGTGCCGGGCTGGTGCTGTCGCTGGCCACGCTGGCTTCGGCGGTCGGTCTGCTGCTGCGCCTGGAGTGGGCCCGGCGCGTCTTCATCGGGCTGCTGGTGCTGGCGATCGTCGCCAACCTGCTCGGCCTGTGGTTCCAGCACGAGGTGGTGCAGTCGGTGGTCGACGCGACGCTGCGCAGCAGCCCGCTGCCGCAGCAGGCGCTGGGCGTGTTCGGCGGCTTCGTCACCGCGGCGCGCCTGATGGCCGTCGTGATGACGCTGGGCGCCTGCGGCATGCTGGTCTGGATCATCCGCCGGCTGATGTCGACGCCGATCCGGCAGGAATTCGCCTGATCCGGGCCCCGGCGGCTCGCCGGGGCTACGCCGCCTCGCCGTCCAGGTAGTACCAGCGGCCGCCCTCGCGCACGAAGCGGCTGGTTTCCTCGAGCCGCTGGCCGCGCCCGTGCAGCCGCGTGCGGGCGACGAAGTGGACCGTGGCGTGGTCCGCGTCCTGTGCGATGTGCCGGCGTACCTCCAGGCCCAGCCACTTCAGCCCGGGCGGATCCGGGTCGAGGGCCGCCGGCCGGCGGCTCGGGTGCCAGGTCGCGAGCAGGTAGCCGTGCAGGCCGAGCACGAAGGCGCAGTAGCGCGAGCGCATCAGGCTTTCGGCGTCGGGCGCCTGCAGGTGCTGCGCGCCGGCGTGCCAGCGGCCGCAGCAATCGGCGTAGCGGGGGCCGCGCCCGCAGGGGCAGGGCGGTTCCGGTGCGGTCATGACCACCCCTCGTCGAAGGAGTACCTTCGACGATCCCCCGGGGGGATGCGGGCCGGCTTGGGAGCGGCCCGGCGCTCGGCCCGCGGCAGACTGGTTGACACAGGGTGTCTCATGCCAGCAGCAGCTCCCAGGTCTCGCCGACCAGGTCGTGCCCGAAGCTGTGGTGCGGTTCGCTGTCGAGCAGCCGGTAGCCGGCCTTGGCGTAGATCGCGCGGGCGGCGTCCAGGTTGCGGTTGGTCCACAGCAGGATGCGCTTGTAGCGCTTCTCGCGGGCGAAGCGCTCGCATTCGGCCACCAGGCGCACGCCCAGGCCCTGGCCGCGGGCCGCCGGCTCGACCAGCAGCATGCGCAGCTGGGCGGCGCCGGCGATCACCTGCTGCGAACGTTCGTCGCGGGCCTGCACGAGGAACACGCAGCCGAGGTTGGCACCGTCGCGTTCCGCGATCCAGCAGGCTTCGCGGGCGGGTTCGAAGTGGTCGACGAAGTCCGCCGCGATGCGCGCCACCAGGGCCTCGAAGGCCTCGCTCCAGCCGTATTCCTGCGCGTACAGCGCGCCGTGGCGGCCGATCACCCAGCCCAGGTCGCCAGGCCGCAGCGGGCGCAGCTGCACCGGCGCGGCCGCGCGCGGGGTGTCCGTCAGCGTGTGTTCGATGCAGTCCATGGCCGCCAGCAGCGACTGCTGGCGGCGTTCGTCCAGCGCGGTCAGCAGCGCCCCGACCTGTTCGCGCGAGCGCTGGTCCAGCGGCGCGAACGCGCGCTGTCCGGCCGCGCTCAGGCTGAGCAGCTGCACGCGCGCGTCGTCCTTCGACCGGGCGCTGCGCACCAGGCCGCGTTCCTTGAGCCCGCGCAGCAAGCGGCTCAGGTAGCCGGGGTCGAGGTCGAGCTCGCGGGCCAGATGACTGGCGGTGAGGCGGCCGTCGGCATGGGCCAGCTCCCAGAGCAGGCGCGACTCGGCCAACGAGAACGGGGTGTCCAGCAGGCCTTCGCCGAGCACGCCGATGCGGCGCGTGTAGAAGCGGTTGAAGCGCCGGACCGCCTCGATGCGGGCGGAGTCGGGCGAGGCGGGCATGGCCGGATTCTCGACCAGATACTTGACTTTGGCAACATAGTGGCGCCCCGGGGATTCTGGCCGGCTTGCCGCGAATACTGTATGAAAGTACAGTATTCAGATGGACCCTCTGCCCGCTGCTCCTGCTCCCCTGGCGCCGCCCCCGCGGCCGCCGCTCGTGCCCGAGGCGCTGCACCCGGCGCTGTGGTTCGGCCACCAGCTGGGGCACCAGCGCGGCGATGCGCAGCCCAGCGGCTTCCCGGCGCTCGATGCCGAATTGCCCGGCGGCGGCTGGCCGCGCCGCGTGCTCACCGAGCTGCTGCTGGCGCGTCCGGGGGTCGGCGAGATCCGCCTGCTCGCCCCGGCGCTGGCGGCCGCCCAGCGCCGCGGCCGGCTGGTGATGCTGTTCGACCCGCCGGCCGCGCTGTCCGCCTGGGCGCTGCTGCAGCTCGGGCTGGACATCGACCAGCTGCTGGTGGTGCAGACCCGCGAGGGCGGCGGCGACTCCCTGTGGGCCTGCGAGCAGGCGCTGCGCAGCGGCCATGTCGGCGCACTGATCGCCTGGCTGCCGCCGCGGCTGCGCGCCGAGCGGCTGCGCCGGCTGCAGCTGGCGGCCCAGGCGCACGACGGCGCCGCCTTCGTGCTGCGCGAGACGGCCGCGGCGCAGCGGCCGAGCGCGGCACCGCTGCGGCTGGCGCTGCGCCCGGCCGGCGCGGACGTGCTGGCGCTGCACGTGCTCAAGCGCCGCGGCCCGCCGCTGGACCGGCCGCTGCTGCTGGAGCTGCCGCCGGTGCTGTCGGAGATCGCGCAGCAGCGCGCGCGTGCCGGGCGGGCGGCGCGCGAGACCGTGCCTCTGCCGGCGGCCACGTTCGTCGATCTGGGCTGAGAAGCTGTGAACGAACCCGCCACGCCCGCTCGTCCCGCCAGAACGCGGCCACTCGTCGTTGCAAATGCTCGCCATAGCGCGAGCTATGGCTGTGCTTTGCGCCTGGATTGGCCGCGTTCTGTCGGCCCGCTCGGGCGCGCCGGGTTCATTCACAGCTTCTGA
>JAHBZL010000021.1 GCA_019635485.1 Piscinibacter sp.
CGCCTGGCGCGACTCGCTCCACTCGCCGAGAAAGCGGCCGCACACCAAGGACAGCAACGGGCCGCGACCGGCTCGCACGGGAGCGCCTCGCATGAGCCAGACTGACCACGCCACGATGCCCCCGACGCCCACCACCGACCGCACGCCGTTTGTGCAGATGCGCCAGATCGTCAAGCGCTTCGGCGGCGTGGTGGCGGTCAACCACGTGGACCTCGACCTGTACGCCGGCGAATGTGTCGGCGTGCTGGGCCACAACGGCGCCGGCAAGACGGTGCTGATCAAGGTGCTCTCCGGCGTCTACATCCCGGACGAGGGCTCGATCCACGTGCACGGGCAGGAGATGCACTTCCGCAATCCGCACGACGCGCGGACGGCCGGCATCGAGACCATCCACCAGACACTCGCGCTGGCGGACAACCTGGACGGCCCGGGCAACCTGTTCCTCGGGCGCGAACTGCTGACGCCGTGGCGCACACTGGACAGCCGGCGCATGGAGTACGAGGCGCGCCAGGTGATCGCCCGGCTGAACCCGAACTTCAAGAACATCCTCGATCCGGTGCTGCGCATGTCCGGCGGGCAGCGCCAGTCGGTCGCGATCGCCCGCGCGCTGTACTTCAATGCGCGCATCCTGATCATGGACGAACCCTGCGCCGCGCTCGGCCCGTCGGAGACGCGAATGGTGCTGGAGACCATCCAGCGCCTGAAGGCCGCGGGCATCGGCATCTTCCTGATCAGCCACGAGATGCACGACGTGTTCGAGGTCTGCGACCGCGCCACCGTGATGAAGAACGGCAGCGTGGTCGGCATGGTGCACATGAAGGACGTGACGCCCGACGACGTGCTGCAGATGATCATCCAGGGCAAGCGGCCCCAGGCGCTCGCGGCATGAACCAGACACGGCTCGCCTCGGCGATGCTGGCGGCGCTGCTGGCCGGCCCCGCCTGGGCGGGGCCCGGACCGGCCGTGCCGCGCTTCGTCGACGAGACCGATGCGGCCGGCCTGCAGAGCCGCTTCGACGGCGACTGGGAGTTCACCGTGGGCGGCGGCGTCGCGGCGCTCGACTGCGACGGTTCGGGCCTGCCCTCGCTGTTCGTCGCCGGCGGCGCGAACCGCTCGAAGTTCTACCGCAACCGCAGCGCGCGCGGCGGGCCGCTGAAGTTCGTCGCCGAGCGCGCCGGCCTGGAGCTGACCAGCACGCTGGGCGCCTACCCGGTCGACCTGGACGGCGACGGCGTGCTCGACCTGGCCGTGCTGCGCGTCGGCGAGACGCTGCTGATGCGCGGGCTCGGCGGTTGCCGCTTCGAGCGCGCCAACGAGCGCTGGCACTTCGAGGGCGGCAACCAGTGGACCACCGCGTTCGCGGCGGCCTGGCTCGGGCCGGGGCCGCGCCCCACGCTCGCCTTCGGCACCTACGTCGACCGCTCGCGCCAGGACTTCCCCTGGGGCAACTGCACCGACAACGTGCTGCTGCGGCCGGCCGCCGGCGAGGCGCTCGCGTTCGAGGCGCCGCAGCCGCTGCGCCCGGGCCACTGCGCGCTCGGCATGCTGTTCTCGGACTGGAACCGCAGCGGAGCGCCCTCGCTGCGCGTCACGAACGACCGCGAGTACTACAAGGGCGGGCACGAGCAGCTCTGGCACGTCGAGCCCGGCGCCGCCCCGCGCCTGTTCACCGCCGCCGAGGGCTGGAAGCCGCTGCAGATCTGGGGCATGGGCATCGCCAGCGCCGACCTGGACGGCAGCGGCTACCCGGCCTACTTCCTGACCAGCATGGCCGACAACAAGCTGCAGGTGCTCGCCGACGGCGCGGCGCGGCCGGTCTACCGCGATGTCGCCTTCGTCAAGGGCGTCACCGCGCACCGCCCGTTCGCCGGCGGCGACGTTCACCCGTCGACCGCCTGGCACGCCCAGTTCGCGGACGCCAACAACGACGGCTGGCTGGACCTGTTCGTTGTCAAGGGCAACGTCGGCCACATGCCGGACTTCGCGCTGCTGGACCCGAGCAACCTGCTGCTCGGCCAGCCCGACGGGCGCTACGTCGAGGCGGCCGGCGAAGCCGGCCTGCTGAACTACCAGCGCGGGCGCGGCGGGCTGCTGGTGGACCTGAACGCCGACGGAATGCTCGACGCGGTGATCGTGAACCGCTGGGAGCGCGCAAAGCTGTGGCGCAACGTCGGCGCGGGCACCGCGGCGGCGCCCCGCCCGCTGGGCCACTGGCTGCAGCTGCGGCTGCAGCAGGACGGCGGCAACCGCGATGCGATCGGCGCCTGGCTGGAAGTCGAATCCGGCGGGCGCGTGCAGCGCCGCGAGCAGGTGGTCGGCGGCGGCCATGCGAGCGGCACCGTGGGCTTCCTGCACGTCGGCCTCGGCGAGGCGACCCGAGCGCGCGTGCGCGTGCTGTGGCCCGGCGCGAAGCCGGGGGACGCCGCGCTGACCAGCGACTGGTTCGAGGCCGCCGCGGACCGCTTCTACGTGCTCGACCGGCGCGCCGGCCTGACGCCATGGCCCGGTCCCTGAACCACGCTGTCGCCGGCCTCGGGCTCGTGCTGCTGGCCGGGCTGTTCTCGGTGCTGCCCGGCCGGGCCGCGCTCGCGCAGGGCCACAGCCCGGAGGCAGGCCGCTACAGCGCGGCCGTGGCCACCGAGTGGTTCCGCGTCGTGCTGCCGGCGATCCAGCAGACCCCCGGGCAATCGCCGCCGGTGGCGGCCCGCACGCTGGCCTACCTGGGCCTCGGCCTGTACGAGGCGACGCTGGCCGGCACGCCGGGGCGGCGCAGCTTCGCCGGGCAGCTCAACGAACTCGACTCGCTGCCCCCGGCCCAGCCCGACGAGCTGCTGCACTGGCCCACCGTGGCCAACGCGACGCTCGCGGCGCTGACGCAGATGCTGCTGCCGAACGCGCCGCCGGACTGGAAGGCGCGCTTCGCGGCGCTGGAGCGCAACATGCCGGTCGCGCAGCCGGCCGACTTCGACCCCGCGCAGCGCACGCCCGAGGTCATCATCCGCTCCGAGACGCACGGCAAGCTGCTGGCGATGGCCCTGATGACCTGGGCCCGCACCGACGGCGGCCACGACGTGCTGGGCGCGCGCCGCTTGCGCCTCGACGCCGGCTACGTCTCGCCCAGCGGCCCGGGCGCGTGGGTGCCGACGCCGCCGCGCTTCGCCCGTCCGCTGCTGCCCTACTGGGGCGAGAACCGGCCGTTCATGAAGACACTCGCGGCCTGCCGGCCGCCGGGCCCGCCGCGCTACGACGAGACGCCGGGTTCGCCGTTCCACCGCGAGGCGGTCGAGGTCTACAAGGCCGGCGTCGCGCCGACCGAGGAGCAGCGCCGCGTCGCGCTGTACTGGGCCGACGACCCGGGCAAGACGCCGACGCCGGCCGGTCACTGGGCCTGGATCCTGACCGATCTGCTGCGCGACCGCCAGGCCACGCTGGCCGCGGCGGCCGAACAGTACGCCCGGCTGACCATGGCGATGTCCGACGCCTTCATCGCCACCTGGCAGGTCAAGTACGAGACCAACCTGCTGCGCCCGGTCACCTACGTGCAGCTGGGGCTGGACGCGAACTGGGTGCCGCCGCTGATGGAGACGCCGCCGTTCCCCGAGTACCCGTCCGGCCACTCGGTGCAGTCGGGCGCCGCCACGGCGGTGCTGGAGGCGCTGTACGGCAAGGACACCGCGTTCGAGGACCGCACCCACAACGACCGCGGCTGGGGTCCGCAGCGGTTTCGCAGTTTCGCGGCGGCCGCCGAGCAGGCCGCCTTCTCGCGCCTGTATGCAGGCATCCACTACCGCAGCGCCGTCGAGCACGGGGTGACGATGGGCCGCTGCATCGGCGCGCAGGCGCTGGCACTCACCACGCGCTGATCGGGCGCTGACCACCGGAAGGAGCAACCATGGCCACCAACCTCCAGGGACCCGGCATCTACCTCGCGCAGTTCGCCGGCGACGCCGCACCGTTCGACTCCTGGCACGCGATCACGAAATGGGCCGGCTCGCTCGGCTTCAAGGGCGTGCAGCTGCCGAGCTGGGACGGCCGGCTCATCGACCTGGCGCGCGCCGCCGAATCGAAGACCTACTGCGACGAGCTGGCCGGCATCGCGCGCGAGAACGGCGTCGCGATCACCGAGCTCGGCACGCACCTGCAGGGCCAGCTGGTGGCCGTGCACCCGGCCTACGACGAAGCCTTCGACGCGTTCGCGCCGGCGGCCGTGAAGGGCAAGCCGGCCGAGCGTCAGCGCTGGGCGGTGCAGCAGATGCTGCTCTCGGCCAAGGCCTCCAGGCACCTCGGGCTGACCTCCAACGTCAGCTTCCCCGGCGCGCTCGCCTGGCCCTACCTGTACCCCTGGCCGCAGCGCCCGCCAGGCCTGATCGAGACCGCGTTCGACGAGCTGGCCAAGCGCTGGCGCCCGATCTTCGACGCTTTCGACGCGGCCGGCTGCCACGTCGCCTTCGAGCTGCACCCGGGCGAGGACCTGTTCGACGGCACGACCTTCGAGATGTTCCTGGAACGCGTCGGCAACCACCCGCGCTGCTGCATCAACTACGACCCGTCGCACTTCGTGCTGCAGCAGCTCGACTACCTCGAGTTCATCGACATCTACCACGAGCGCATCACCTCGCTGCACATCAAGGACGCCGAGTTCCGCCCCACCGGCCGGCAGGGTGTCTACTCCGGCTACCAGCCCTGGGTGAACCGCGCCGGGCGCTTCCGCTCGCTGGGCGACGGGCAGGTCGACTTCAAGGCCATCTTCTCGAAGATGGCGCAGTACGACTACGCCGGCTGGGCGGTGCTCGAGTGGGAATGCTGCCTGAAGCACCCCGAGCAGGGCGCCGCCGAAGGCGCCACGTTCATCCGCGACCACATCATCCGCGTCACCGAGAAGGCGTTCGACGACTTCGCCGGCGGCGGCACGGACCCTGCGCAGCTCAAGCGCATGTTGGGCCTCTAGCCAGAAAGCGACGACGATGACGATCAAGGGCAGCCAGACCCCGGCCGCGGCGCCGGCCCGCATCCGCCTCGGCATGGTCGGCGGCGGCGAAGGTGCGTTCATCGGCGCGGTGCACCGCATCGCCGCGCGCCTGGACGACCACTACGAGCTCGTCGCCGGCGCGCTCTCGGCCACGCCGGAGAAGGCGCAGCGCTCCGGCGCGGCGCTCGGCCTCGCGCCGGAGCGCATCTACGACGACTTCGGGGCGATGGCGAAGGCGGAGGCAGCGCGCCCGGACGGCATCGAGGCGGTGGCCATCGTGACGCCCAACCACATGCACGCGCCGGTGGCCGAGGCCTTCCTGAAGGCCGGCATCCACGTCATCTGCGACAAGCCGGTCACCACCACCAGCAAGGAGGCGAAGAAGCTGCAGGCGCTGGCGAAGAAGCACAGGCGCATCTTCGCGGTCACGCACAACTACACGGGCTACCCGATGGTGCGGCACGCACGCCAGCTGGTCCAGGAGGGACGCCTGGGCGAGATCCGCGTCGTGCAGGTGGAGTACCCGCAGGACTGGCTCACCGAGAAGCTCGAGGACACGGGCCAGAAGCAGGCCGCCTGGCGCTCGGACCCGAAGCGCAGCGGCGCCGGCGGGGCGATCGGCGACATCGGCACCCACGCCCACAACCTGGCCGCCTACGTCACCGGCCTGAAGCTCGCCGAGCTTTGCGCCGAGCTGAGCCGCTTCGTCAAGGGCCGTGCCCTCGACGACAACGCGAACGTCATGCTGCGCTACGCCAACGGCGCGCGCGGCCTGCTGTGGGCCAGCCAGGTGGCGCCCGGCAACGAGAACAACCTGAAGCTGCGCGTCTACGGCAGCAAGGGTGGGCTCGAGTGGCGCCAGGAGCACCCGAACCAGCTCTACTGGTCGCCGTTCGGGGAGCCGACGCAGATCGTCGCGCGCGGCACCGGGGCCGCGAACGCGGCAGCCGCCCGCGTCAGCCGCATCCCGGCCGGCCACCCGGAGGGCTACCTCGAGGCGTTCGCGACGCTGTACGCCGAGATCGCGCAGGCGATCCGGGCGGCGCGCCGCGGCGGACCGAAGGCGGACCGGGCCGCCCATTTCCCGACGCTGGACGACGGGCGGGCCGGCGTCGAGTTCATCGAAGCGGTGGTCGCCTCGTCGCGCAAGGGCGGGCGCTGGGTCAAGCTGCCGGCCTGACCCCCGGGTTTTCCTGATGGATCGCTGATTGATTTATTTTCAGCGACTCCTACCATCGATGCATCCTTCCTGCATCGATCCGATGTCCACCGCCACCATCGCCGACATCGCGCGCCACGCGGGCGTCGGCACCGCCACCGTCGACCGGGTGCTGAACAAGCGCCCCGGCGTGAATGCCGAGACCGTGCAGCGCGTGTTGGAGGTGGTCGCGCGGCTCGGCACGCCGCCTTCGCGCGGCCGGCCTCGCAAGGGCGAGAACTTCCGTTTCGCCTTCGTGCTGCCAAGCGAGTCGACGCCCTTCGTCGAGCTGCTCGACCGGCAGATCGCCCAGGCTGCCGGCGAATTCCGCCACCAGCACATCACCGAGGTCACGCACCGGCTCGACAGCAGCGACCCGGCGCAGTTCGCCGCCGCGCTGGCCCAGCTCTCCGGCAGCGATGCGCTCGCGCTGATGGCGCCCGACCTGCCGCCGGTGAAGCTGGCGATCAACGAGCTGGTGCGCACCGGCGTGCATGTGGTGACGCTGTTCTCCGACGTGGCCGGCTCGATGCGCGAGACCTGCATCGGCGCCGACAACCGCGCCGCCGGCCGCACCGCCGGGCTGCTGCTCGGCCGCATGGCCGGCGGGCGCGACACGCTGCTGCTCGCCTCGCAGGCGACGCGCCTGTCGGGCGAGATCGAGCGTCGCATCGGCTTCGCGCAGGTGATCGAGGAGCGCTTCCCGAAGCTGAAGGTGCTGCGCACGCCCGACCTCCCGCCCGGCGACACCGGCGCCTGCCGCGCGCTGCTGCGCTTCCTGCGCGGCCAGTCGGTCGACCTGTCGCGCGTGGCCGGGCTCTACAACGTCGGCTCGGGAAGCGCCGGGGTCGCGCGCGCGCTCGAGAGCCTCGGCCTGACCGGCAGCGTGCCGGTGGTCGCGCACGACTTCACCGACGAGCACCGCGCGCTGCTGTCGGCCAACGCCCTGGCGTACGTGCTGCACCAGGACGTCCACTACTGCATCTCCACCGCGGCACGCGTGCTGCGCGCGCTGTGCGAGAACGTGCGCGGGGCACTGAACGTGGTGCAGCCGCGCGTCGAGATCCTGACCGCCGAGAACCTGCTGTGAGCGCCCGGCGGCCGGATATGTGTGCTCGTGAGTCGAAAACGAAGGTAAGGAGACCCGCATGAGATCACTGTTGAAGAGACTGCCGCTCCTGTCGACGCTGGCCGCGGCGCTGCTCGGCCTGTCCGGCCAGGTCCAGGCGCAGGGCAAGACCATCACGCTGTGCTGGGCGGCCTGGGACCCGGCCAACGCGCTGGTCGAGCTGTCCAAGGACTTCACCGCCAAGAGCGGCGTGAACATGAAGTTCGAGTTCGTGCCCTGGCCGAACTTCGCCGACCGCATGCTCAACGAGCTGAACAGCAAGGGCAAGCTGTGCGACCTGATCATCGGCGACAGCCAGTGGATCGGCGGCTCGGCCGAGAGCGGCCACTACGTGAAGCTGAACGACTTCTTCGCCAAGGAAGGCATCAAGATCAGCGACTTCGCGCCGGCCACCGTGACCGGCTACGCCGAGTGGCCGAAGGGCACGCCGAACTACTGGGCGCTGCCGGCAATGGGCGACGCGCTGGGCTGGACCTACCGCAAGGACTGGTTCGCCAAGCCCGAACTGCGCGCCGAGTTCAAGAAGAAGCACAACCGCGAGCTCGAGGCGCCCAAGACCTGGACCGAGTTCAAGCAGGTGGCCGAGTTCTTCTCCGGCCGCATGATCGACGGCAAGAAGGTCTACGGCACCTACCTCTTCACCGAGCGCGGCTCCGAAGGCATCACGATGGGCGTGAGCAACGTGCTCTACCCGATGGGCTTCAAGTACCAGGACCCGAAGAAGCCGTACGCAATGGACGGCTTCGTGAACGGGCCGGACGCGGTGAAGGGCCTGGAGTTCTACAAGTCGCTCTACAAGTGCTGCACCCCGCCGGGGCTGACGAACTCGTACATGGGCGAGGGCCTGGACGCGTTCAAGTCCGGCCAGGTCGCGATGATGATGAACTGGTTCGCCTTCTTCCCGGGCCTGTACAAGGACCCGAACGTCGGCGGCGACAAGATCGGCTTCTTCGTCAACCCGAGCGACAAGGGCAAGGGCTCGCAGCTCGGCGGCCAGGGCATCTCGGTGGTCGCGTACTCGCCCAACCGTGCCGAGGCGCTGGCCTACATCAAGTGGTTCGCGACGCCGGACGTGCAGAAGAAGTGGTGGGCACTCGGTGGCTACTCCTGCCACAAGGCGGTGCTGAACGACCCGGGCTTCAAGGCCAGCGCGCCGTTCGCCTCGGAGTTCCTGACCGCGATGGACCAAGTGGTCGACTTCTGGGCCGAGCCGAGTTATGCGCAGCTGCTGCTCGCGGAGCAGAAGCGCATCCACGACTTCGTGGTCGCCGACAAGGGCACGGCCAAGGAGGCACTGGACGGCCTGGTGGCCGACTGGAAGAAGGTGTTCAAGGAAGACGGGAAAGTGAAGTAGGCCCACCCCCGGAGCGCCTGCGGCGCTCCCCCTCGAGGGGGCGCCGCCGGCGGACCGGCAGAGCCGGATCCGCGGCGACTGCTTGATACCGCCTTTGCATTGCGACGAATGAGTTCAACTTCCATCGCTGAGCGTGCCGCCCAGGCCACGCCCGCGCCGATCGCCCGGCGCATGCGCGGGCTGTCGGATCGCGCGGTTGCCTGGCTCTTCGTCGCGCCGACGATGGTGCTGCTGCTGGCGATCAACATCTTTCCGCTGATCTGGACGGTGCGGCTGTCGTTCACGAACTTCCGTGCCAACCGGCCGAACGCCGAGGTGCTCGGCGTGGGCATCGACAACTACGTCGCCATCCTCACCGACCCGGAGATCTGGGGGCCGATGCAGGCCACCGCGCACTTCCTGTTCTGGACCATCGCGCTGCAGACGCTGATTGGCTTCGGCCTGGCCTGGCTCATCGACCGCAAGTTCCGCGGCCACGGATTCTGGACCACGGTGATCCTGATCCCGATGATGCTGTCGCCGGCGGTGGTCGGGAACTTCTGGGCCTTCCTGTACCAGCCGCAGATCGGCCTGTTCAACTACGCGGTCTCGTTCCTGACCGGCATCCCGCCGTCGAGCTTCGAGATGCTCGGCTCGGTCTCGCTCGCACCCTGGGCGATCGTGATCGTCGACACCTGGATGTGGACGCCCTACGTGATGCTGATCTGCCTGGCCGGCCTGCGCAGCATCCCCGACTACATCTACGAGGCCGCCGAGGTCGACCGCGCCTCGCCCTGGCGCCAGTTCTGGAGCATCACGCTGCCGATGGTGCTGCCCTTCGTGATGCTGGCGGTGCTGTTCCGCGGCATCGAGAACTTCAAGATGTTCGACCTCGTCAACCTGCTGACCAACGGCGGGCCGGGGTCCACCACCGAGGTCGTCTCGATCACGCTCAAGCGCGAGGCCTTCGAGAAGTGGCGCACCGGCTACTCGTCGGCGCTCGCGATCATCCTGTTCGTCGCGGTGTTCGGTCTCGCGAACATCTACGTCAAGGCACTGAACGCGGTGAAGAACCGATGAGCTCGAACCGGGGCCTCTCCACTGCGCACTCGGTCGTCGAACCGACGTCCCTGAGCAAGCGCGTCGCCGCGACGCTGGTGGTGCTGTACGCGCTGGTCGCGCTGATCCCGCTCGCCTGGATCGCGCTGACCGCGATCAAGAGCCCGCCGGACTCGATCAGCTACCCGCCCAAGCTGGTCTTCGAGCCGTCGATCGAGGGCTTCTGCAACCTGTTCACGACGCGCTCGCGCCAGACCGACGAGTACCTCGAGAGCCTGCCGCCGCCGTCCGGGGCCTGCGAACGCATCGCGCGCGACAACAACATGGTGGTCGTCAGCCGCTCGAACTACCTGCCCCGCTTCGTCAACTCGCTGATCATCGCGTTCGGCTCGACGCTGCTGTCGGTGGGCCTCGGCGTGATGGCGGCCTACGCGTTCTCGCGCTTTCCGGTGCCGGGCAAGGACGACCTGATGTTCTTCATCCTGTCCACCCGCATGATGCCGCCCATCGCGGTGGCGATCCCGATCTTCCTGATGTACCGCGAGCTCGGCCTGTCGGACACCAAGCTCGGCATGATCCTGCTGTACAGCGCGGTGAACGTCTCGCTCGCGGTCTGGCTGCTCAAGGGCTTCATCGACGAGATCCCGCGCGAGTACGAGGAGGCGGCGATGGTCGACGGCTACACGCGGCTGCAGGCCTTCCGCAAGGTGGTGCTGCCGCAGGCCACCACGGGCATCGTCGCGACGGCGATCTTCTGCCTGATCTTCGCCTGGAACGAATACGCCTTCGCGGTGCTGCTCACCAGCGGCGAGGCGCAGACCGCGCCGCCGTTCATCCCCATCATCATCGGCGAGGGCGGGCAGGACTGGCCGGCGGTGGCAGCCGGCACGATGCTGTTCCTCGTGCCGATCCTCGTATTCACCGTGCTGCTGCGCAAGCACCTGCTGCGCGGCATCACCTTCGGGGCGGTGCGCAAATGAAGGCCTGGCCGAAGTGGCTGCGCCGCGGCCCGCTCGAGATGGCGGCCTGCATCGTGATCGCCCTGGGCATCTTCATGATGCTGCAGCCGTTCGCGCTGGTGCTCTACAC
Source organism: Piscinibacter sp. (assembly GCA_019635485.1). GTDB lineage: Bacteria > Pseudomonadota > Gammaproteobacteria > Burkholderiales > Burkholderiaceae_C > Piscinibacter. Next base: position 10,778 of record JAHBZL010000021.1, read on the forward strand.
GTACTCGTTCGTGACGATGCTGGCGGGCGTCGTGATGTTCACGATCGTTTCCAAGTTCCCGAAGTGACCATGAAGTCCGTCTTGCGCGAAAGAGGACCTCGCCTGCTGCCTGGCCTGCCGACCTGACACCATGGCCCAGATCCGCGTCCAGAACCTGCACAAGGCCTTTGCCGACTTCGTCGCGGTGAAGGATTCGACCTTCACCGTACGCGACGGCGAGTTCTTCTGCCTGCTCGGCCCGTCCGGCTGCGGCAAGACGACCACGCTGCGCATGATCGCCGGGCTCGAACTGCCGACCAGGGGCCAGATCTTCCTCGGCGACGAGGACGTCACGTTCAAGCGCGCCTCGCACCGCGACATCGCGTTCGTGTTCCAGCTGTTCGCGTTGTACCCGCACATGAACGTGCGCAAGAACATCGCCTTCCCGCTCGTCTCGCAGGGGGTGCCGCGCGCCGAGATCGCGGCCAAGGTGGCCGAGGCAGCGCGCGTGCTGCGCATCGAGCACCTGCTGGATCTGCCTGTCTCGGGCCTGTCCAGCGGCGACCGGCAGCGCGTCGCGCTGGGCCGGGCGATCGTGCGCGAGCCGCTCGCCTTCATGATGGACGAGCCGCTGGGCGCGCTCGACTCCGAGTTCCGCGAGCTGATGTGCCAGGAACTGCGCGCGCTGCACGACCGGCTGCACGCCACCACGGTCTACGTCACGCACGACCAGCTCGAGGCGATGGCGATGGCCGACACGATCGCGATCATGAACCAAGGCGTGATCGAGCAGCTCGGCGCGCCGCAGGAGGTCTACGACCGACCGGCCTCGGTGTTCGTGGCCGACTTCATCGGCTCGCCGGCGATGAACTTCCTGCCGCTGCCCGGCGGCTACGCGGCCGGTGCGCGCCAGGTGCGGCTCGGCGAGACGCTGCTGCCGGTGCCCGAGCTGCGCGAGGCCGCGCCCGGCGATTCGCTGCTGTACGGCGTGCGGCCCGAGCATGTGCGCTTCGCGCCCGACTCGTCGCTGCGGGCCGAGGTGCTCGGCACCGAGTACCTGGGCACCAGCCAGGTCGTCACCTGCCGCAGCGCCGGTGGCACGACGCTGCGCGCCCGGGTCGGCGCCGAGCTGGCGGTGCGGCGCGGCGAGACGGTCGGGCTCGCGTTCGATGCTTCGCAGGTGTCGCTGTTCGACGCAACCAGCGGCCGCTCGCTGCGCACGGTGCGGCACGAGTCCCCCGCCGGCCGCCACGCCGCGCCGGGCCCGCTGGCCGCCGGAGCCGGTCATGGCTGAGCTGCTGCTGCAGGACCTGTGCAAGCGCTTCGACGAGGTCGAGGCCGTGCGTTCGCTGTCGCTGCAGGTCGCCAGCGGCGAGTTCATCGTGCTGCTCGGCCCGAGCGGGGCCGGCAAGACCACGACGCTGCGCCTGGTCGCCGGGCTGGAGCGCCCGGATACCGGGCGGGTGCACATCGGCGGCCACGACGTGACGGACCTCGCGCCGGCGCTGCGCGACGTCACCTTCGTGTTCCAGCAGTACTCGCTCTACCCGCACCTGACCGTGTTCGACAACCTGGCCTTCCCGCTGCGCTCGCCGATGCGCCGCACGCCGGAGGACCAGATCCGCCGCAAGGTGACCGAGGTCGCCTCGCTGCTGCGCATCGACGACAAGCTCGGCAACCCGGCCACGCGGCTGTCCGGCGGCCAGATGCAGCGCGTCGCGATCGGCCGCGCGCTGGTGCGCGAGCCGGCGGTCACGCTGATGGACGAGCCGCTGTCGTCGCTCGACGCGAAGCTGCGCAACGACCTGCGCCTGGAGCTCAAGCGCATCCAGCAGGACCTGGGCGCGACGCTGCTGTACGTCACGCACGACCAGACCGAGGCGATGACGCTGGCCGACCGCATCGGCGTGCTCGACCATGGCGTGCTGGTGCAGGTCGGCACGCCGCGCGAGATCTACCAGGATCCGGTGAGCGCCTATGTCGCCGCGCGGCTCGGTTCACCGCGCATCAATCTGCTGCCACGCGCCTGCGCGGGCTCGCTGCCCGCACCGACGGAGGCAGCGACCATCGGCGTGCGGCCCGACGGCGCGTCGCTCGCGCCCGCCAACGGGCACGACCGCGGCCACGCGCAGGCGCTGGTGCGCCGTGTCGAGCACCTGGGCGACCAGACGCACGTCTACGTCGCCCTGGGTGGCGCGGCGGAGGACGTCGAGCTCGTCACGCTGTGCCAGGACACCGGCGGCCTGGAGCCGGGCCGTGCGGTGTCGGTCGAGTTCCGCGCGCCGCTGTTCTTCGACACGGCCGGCCGGCGTATTCCCGGAAACCCACGATGAGACCCCACGCGCGCGCCGCCGGCCGGCCGGGCCGGCGCGCGAGGAGGCCCGAACGATGCAACTGACCCGGATCATCCAGGCCTGCACGCAGACGCTGGTCGAGCACGTCGAGGAACTGACGGCCCTCGACGCGGCGATCGGCGACGGCGATCACGGCCTGAACATGAGACGCGGCGCACTGGCGATCCAGGGCCGCCTGCCCGAGCTGGAGGCCAAGCCATTGGCGGACGCGCTCAAGGCCATGGGCATGACCTGCATGTCCACCGTCGGCGGCTCGTCCGGCCCGGTGTTCGGCACGCTGCTCGTCACGCTCGGCAAGGAACTGCCCTCCGATCCGAACGCGGCGGACCTGGCGCGTGCGCTGGCCGCCGGCATCGCGGCGCTGAGCCGGCTCGGCAAGGTCGAGGTCGGCCAGAAGACGCTGCTGGACGTGCTCGACCCGGTGCAGAAGACGCTGGCCGCCGGCGGCGACGATCTCGTGGCGCGCGTGCGCCAGTGCGCCCTGGACAGCGCCGCGGCGACCGCGCAGATGGACGCGCTCAAGGGCCGCGCGTCCTTCCTCGGCGAGCGCGCGCTCGGCCACGTCGACCCGGGTTCGCGATCGATGGCATTGATCATCGCCGCGCTGTGTGACAACCTCTGACCGCCTCGAGCCTGGACTGCCATGAAGAAGCTCATCAACGACGTCGAGACCGTTCTGGCCGAGAGCCTGGACGGGTTTGCCGCGGCGCACGCGGACATCGTGCTGCTCGGCGCCGAGCGCCAGTTCGTGCGCCGCCGCAACACCAAGCCCGGCAAGGTGGCGCTGATCTCCGGCGGCGGCTCGGGCCACGAGCCGCTGCACGCCGGCTTCGTCGGCCACGGCATGCTGGATGCCGCCTGCCCTGGCCAGGTGTTCACCTCGCCGACGCCGGACCAGATGCTGGCCGCGGCGCAGTCGGTCGAGGGTGGCGCCGGCGTGCTGTTCATCGTCAAGAACTATTCCGGCGACATGATGAACTTCCAGATGGCCGCCGAGATGCTGGACCGCGAGAACGCCACCGTGATCGTCAACGACGACGTGGCGGTCGAGAACTCGACCTACACCACCGGCCGCCGCGGCGTGGCCGGCACGCTGGTGGTCGAGAAGATCGTCGGCGCGGCCGCCGAGCGCGGCGACGGCCTGGCGGCGCTGAAGGCGCTGGGGGATTCCGTCAACAAGTCCACCGCGTCGATGGGTGTCGCGCTGACCTCGTGCACGGTGCCGGCAGCCGGCAAGCCGACCTTCCAGATCGGCATCGACGAGATGGAGCTCGGCGTCGGCATCCACGGCGAGCCGGGCCGCAAGCGCGTCAAGCTGACCAGTGCCGACGACATCGCCGCCGAGCTGACCGGTGCGATCCTGCGCGACCTGTCGCTGAAGTCCGGCCAGGAGGTGATCCTGCTGGTCAACGGCTTCGGCGGCACGCCGCTGCTCGAGCTGTACTTGATGGTGCACGCGGCGCGCCGGGTGCTGCACGGTGCCGGCGTGCGCGTGGCGCGCCACCTGACCGGGCCCTACGTCACCTCGCTGGAGATGGCCGGCTGCTCGATCACCGTCAGCGCGGTCGACTCCGCCTCGCTCGCGCTGTGGGACGCGCCGGTGCACACCGCCGCGCTGCGCTGGGCCATGTAACGCCGAAGCCGGCTACTTGACGTACATGATGCGCCGGCCGAGCAGGTTGCCCTCGGCCCGGTCCAGCACGTTCACGGTGGCCTGCTTGGGGCGGAAGCCGTCCGGCAGCGGCAACGTGCCGCCGAGCGCCTCGTGGCGACCGACCGAGACCGACATCGGCTTGGTCGTCACCGTGGTCGCGCTGCCGCTGGACGACTCGCCGGCCAGCACGAACTGCACCACGCCGTTCAGCGGCCGGGCGACGCCGCCTTCGCGGTACAGCAGCACGTCGTAGAGCAGCTTCGCGCCCTGCGCGTCGAAGCGCGCGGCGCGCACCTCGACGGCGCCGCCGCGCGGGTCCGGCGGCAGCGCCGCGGCGACGAAATCCAGCCCCGCGCGCAGCCGCTCCACCGTCTGCTTGCTGGTGGCCAGTTCGGCCGTCGCGGTGCGGGCCTCGGCGAGCGCCGCGTCGAGCCGCTTCGTGACGTCGGCGAGCTGCGCCTTCAGCGTCGTGCGCTCGGCATCGGCCTCCTCGAAGGCCTGGCGCAGTTCGGTCGACGCCTGCGCCGACAGCCGCTTCGGCAGGTGGTTCTCCTGCAGGTAGGCCAGGCCGCCGGCACCGGTGGCGATGCCCAGCAGCAGCAGCACCAGCCAGCGCGGAATGCGCAGGCGCGAGCGCCGGCGGCCGTAGCGCTCGAGGACGACGGGTTTGGATTGTCCGAACATGCGCGGGAAGTCAGCTTGTCAGTGCAGCCCTCAAGCGTACAACGGGCCTGTCAACAAGCTGAAACATCCGACGCAAACGGGGACAACTCCGGGTTCGTTCACACCAGGTCAGGCCAGCGCAGCCGCCAGCGCGGAGAAGGTGTTGCTGCGCAGCTCCTCCTCGATCGCATGGCCGAGTGCCCGCTCGACGCGGTTGGCGGAGAACACGCCGCGCACCACCGGGTTCTGCCGAGCGTCGCGCTCGACCACGATCAGGTAGCGCTGCGCGGTGGCACGGAAGGTCGCGACGATGTCGCCCACCCGCGCGCGCGGCACGTCGCCCGCGTCGACGACGGCCCAGTCGACGACCGGTGTCATCAGGTCGGCCACGCACAGCTCGCCGTGGCTGGTGCCGCGCTGCGTCGCGGCCTGCAGCGCGCGCTCGCCCTGCAGGTCGGCCGCGGTGACGAGGCCCACCACGCCGCCGGCGGCGTCGAGCACGAAGGCCATGCGCACGCCGGCGTGCTGCATCAGGCGGCGCGTGTCCTCCAGCGGCTCGTCGGAAGGGACGACGACGCTGGAGGCGATGCGCAGGTCGGTCAGCACGGCGGTGGCGGGATCGTCGAACTCGACGTGGGCCTCGGCATGCACCAGCCCGAGCGGCGCCTCGAGCACGGAACGGACCGGCAGGGCATGGAAATGGCGCATGACACCTCCTCGCACACGGTCGCCCGCCCGGGCGACCGTGCCCCCGGGTTTACTCCTCGCGGCGCGCCGCCGCAAGCAGGTTTACCGAGGTCCCGCGCCGGCCGGTGCGGCATTCGTCAGTCGCCGCGCTCGTGGTCCAGGAAGTCGCTGCGCCCGCGCGCGGCGTTGACGAGCAGCGCGTTCCAGCGTCGCTGCTGCCCGGGCGTGGCGGCCCAGTCGCTGCCGAACAGCGGCTCGCCCTGCTGCACCATCAGCATCGCGATCTGCGCCGACGGCGCATGGCCCGCGTCGGCCAGGCGGGAAAAGCGCGCGAACGCGCCGGCGTAGCGCCGCTCGCGGAACGCCTGCAGCGCCTGCACGTAGCTGGCCTGCTGGGCGGCGCTCAGCGCCACGGGCTGGATGGACTGGGCCGGGACGGCCAGGACGACAAACGCGGCCAGGCTGAAGGCGGCGGCGGCCAGGATGGTTCGCATGGTTCTCCTCGAGAGCGGTGGAATCGATGGTCTCGAGCTGCTTCACGCAGGCGCGCGGCGGAAGCGGACAGGCGGCGCGACGCGGGCGAGCCGGCCGACGCTATGGCAACATGATCGGTCACAAGACAAGACCTGGGAGGGTGGAATGTTCAAGACACTGGCCGCCATGCGCGGCATCGCTGTGGTGGCCCTGGCACTGCATGGCCTGATCGCCGTCGCGCAGGACGGCATGACGCCCGAGCAGCGCAAGGAGGAGTTCGCCAAGCTGCCGTGGCAGGCCGGCCCGGCGCAGGGCACGGTCGGCAGCAAGGCCACGCTCGAGGTGCCGGCGCAGTCGCGCCTGCTGCCCGAGTCCCATGGGGCGCGCTTCCTCGAGCTGACCGGCAACCTGCCCGAGCCGGGCCACACGATCCTGGTGGGCGGCAACTGGTTCGCGGTGTTCTCGTTCGCCGACATCGGCTACGTCAAGGACGACGAGAAGCTCGACCCGGACGAGCTGCTGAAGTCGCTCAAGTCCGGCGACGGCCCGGCCAACGAGGAGCGCAGGAAGCTCGGCATCGCCCAGCTCACGACCGAAGGCTGGGCGGTGCCGCCGCACTTCGATCCGCAGACCAAGCACCTCGAATGGGGCCTGCGCCTGAAGGCCGAGGGGGACCCTCACCCGATCATCAACTACACGGTGCGCATGCTGGGCCGCAAGGGCTACGAGAACGTGGTCCTGGTGTCCGACCCGGAATCGCTGCAGCGTGACGTGGCCGAGCTGAAGGACGTGCTGAAGGGCTTCAAGTTCAACGGGGGCGAGAGCTATGCCGAGTTCAAGCCCGGCGACCACGTGGCCGAGATCGGCCTGGGCGCGCTGGTGCTCGGCGGCGCCGCCGCGGCCGCGGTCAAGGGCGGCTGGTGGAAGAGCCTGCTGGCCCTGCTCGCCGCGGGCTGGAAACTGATCGCCGGCGCGGCTGCCGCCGCCGTGGTGGGTCTGGGCAAGCTGTTCGGACGCAAGAAGACCACGCCCTGACGGTTGGCGCATTGGGCCCGGTGAGCACGGAGGCGGCACTGGCGCTGCTGGTCGTCGCGCTGTACCTGAAGGACTGCCTGCTGCTGCTGCGCTCCGACGAGGCGCTGATGGTCACCGGCGTCCTCGGCCGGCGCTGGCATGCCGCGTTCGGACGGCGTGACTTCACGCTCGCCGGCCGCGAGCCCTGGCTCGCCAACCCGTTCCTGCCGCACGTGCCGGTCTACCGCCTGCGCTGGTCGATGCGCGCGTCGGTCGCGGCGACATCGCCGGCCCCGCTCGGACTGCGGGCCGAGCCGCTGCTGTGGCGGCTCGCGCCGCTGGTGTGGGGCCTCTGGGCGCTGCTGTTCGTCGCGGTACCGCTGGCGGTGCTCGGCCGCTTCGGCGTCGTGGCCGTGCTCTGGCTGGTGGGACTCGTGTACGCGCATATCGTGGTGGCACTGGCGCTGGCGTGGCGCTGGCGCGTGCACTTCGGTCTGAGCGGCCGGGCGTTTGCGCTGCTGAGCTTCGAATGCCTGGTCTGCGCGCCCTACGCCGCCAACCTGGTGCGGCGGCTGTCGCTGGCGCAGACACCGCGCGAGGACTTCACGGCCGCGGCCGCGCGGCTGCTGCCGCCGGAGGCGCTGGCCAAGGTGCACCGCGAGTGCCTGGCGCGCATCGACCAGCAGCTGGAGGCCGAGCCCGAAGACAGTGCCGCGGCGGCACAGCTGCAGGCCGCGCGCCGGCGCTTCGACTCGGCACCGGCCGCGGACGACGTGGCGTCCTGAGCGGGGCTGGACGGACCCGCCGGCGCGGCCTCAGCACGCCCCGACGAGACGCCGCAGCGCGGCCTGCAGCGCCGCACCGGGAGCCAGGCCCAGCCCAGCCGCCGCCGCATTGACGTGCGAGACGATGCCCGCATCCCAGCTGTCCCACGCGTCGCCGATGCGCGCGCTGGCATGCGACACCGTACACGCCGCCACGCCGCGCTGCTGCAGCCGGGCCAGCGCCGCGATGCCGGCATCGTCCTTGCCGCCCCCGGCATCGTTGAAGACCACGAGCTGCAGCGGCACGGCCAGCGCGAACTCGGCCGAGCTGATGCCGCCATGCGAGCCCGAAACCACCACCGCGCCGCTGTCGTCCTCTTCGACGAGGGTGATCGAGTCCACGAGCAGCACGGTGCCGCCGGGACCGCGTGCCACGGCCTTCTTCAGCATGGGGTGTCGTCGCGACCGCGGGTCACGTGGGATGGCACGCACCGCGGCCGCCCCGGCCCTCAGGGCAGCAGCACGCTGCAGCCGGTCGTCTTGCGCGCCTCCAGGTCGCGGTGCGCCTGCGCCGCCTCGGCCAGCGGGTAGCGCTGCGCGATCGGGATCTTCACCGCGCCGCTGGCCACCATCGCGAACAGTTCGTCGGCCATCGCCTGCGTGGTCTCGGGCGAGGTGATGTGGCTGAACAGCGTCGGCCGCGTCACGTACAGCGAGCCCTTCGCCGCCAGCGTGCCGACCTCGATCGGCGCCGGCTTGCCGGAGGCGGCGCCGAAGCACGCCGCCAGGCCGAACGGGCGCAGGCAATCCAGCGAACGCGTGAAGGTGTCCTTGCCGACCGAGTCGTACACGACCTTGACGCCCCGACCGTCGGTGATCTCCTTGACGCGCGCGACGAAGTCCTCACTCTGGTAGTTGATCGCATGGCTCGCGCCGTGCTCGAGCGCCAGCGCGCACTTGGCGTCGCTGCCGGCCGTGCCGATCAGCTTCAGGCCAAGGGCGCGCGCCCACTGGCAGGCGATCAGCCCGACGCCGCCGGCCGCGGCGTGGAACAGCACGAAGTCGCCCGGCTGCAGGCCGCCCGCGGGCAGCGTCTTGCGCAGCAGGTACTGCACGGTCAGGCCCTTGAGCATCATCGCCGCGCCGGTGTCGAAGGCGATCGCGTCGGGCAGGCGCACGACGGTGCGCGCCGACATCACGCGCAGCGTGCTGTACGAGCCGGGCACGTTGGCGGCGTAGGCCGCCCGGTCGCCGGCCTTCAGGTGCGTGACGCCCTCGCCGACGGCCTCGACGATGCCGGCCCCCTCGGCGCCGAGCGCCAGCGGCAGCGGATTCGGGTAGGTGCCGGTGCGGTGGTAGACGTCGATGAAGTTGATGCCGCAGGCCTGGTGGCGGATGCGGATCTCGCCCGGCCCGGGATCCCCGACCTCGACTTCGTCAAGATGGATGTTCTCGGGGCCGCCGAAGGCGGCGACGCGGGCGACAAGGGCTTTCTGGGGCATGGGACGGTCCTCTGACGGCAGGAAACGGTTCTCCGCTATCGTGCCAGTGTTTGCCGCCTCCCGCATGCGCCGCCTCGTCCCCGCCCCCAACCTCGCCCTGGCCACGCTGTGGGCCGACATGCTGACCCACGCCGGCATCGAGGCCACGGTGCAGCGCGCCTACGCCAGCAGCATCGCCGGCGAGCTGCCGCCGGACCAGGCCCTGCCCGAGGTCTGGGTCAGCGACGACGAGCAGCTCGAATCCGCCCGGGTGCTGCTCGCGCAACTGCGCCGCCCGACCTGGCGCCACTGGCGCTGCCCGGGCTGCGCCGAAACGATCGACGGGCCGTTCGAGCAGTGCTGGAACTGCGGCGCCGCGATGCCCCCCGCATGACGACCCGCCTGACCCCGACAATCGCCCTGCTGCTGACGCTGCCGCCGCTGCTGTGGGCGGGCAACGCGGTGGTCGGCCGCGCGCTGGTCGGCAGCGTGCCGCCGCTGGCGCTGAACGCGCTGCGCTGGCTGCTCGCGCTGGCCCTGCTGCTGCCGCTCGGCTGGCGCGCCTGGCACACGCGCGGCGCGCTGCGCGAGCGCTGGCCGCACCTCGCGCTGCTCGGCCTGGTCGGCGTCGGCAGCTACAACGCGCTGCAATACCTCGCGGTGCAGACCAGCACGCCGCTGAACGTGACGCTGATCGCCGCCAGCGCACCGGTGTGGATGCTGCTGGTCGGCGCCCTCTTCTACCGCGAGCCGCCGACGCGCCGCCAGCTGGCCGGCGCGGTGCTGTCGCTGGCCGGCGTGGCGCTGGTGCTGTCGCGCGGCCGCTGGCAGGTGCTGCGCGACGTGCACTTCGTGCCGGGCGACCTGTACATGCTGGTGGCCATCGCCGCCTGGTCCGTCTACAGCTGGATGCTGGCGCGGCCGCCGGAGTCCATGCGCGGCGAGCAGCGGCCGCACTGGAACTGGGCCGAGTTCCTGTGCGTGCAGGTGGTGTTCGGCAGCGCCTGGGCCACGCTGGCGGCCGGGGCGGAGGCCGTGGTCGCGCCGGCGCCGATCGTGTGGTCGCCGGGCGTGCTCGCGGCGCTGCTGTACGTCGCGATCGGCCCGTCGCTGATCGCCTACCGCTGCTGGGGGCTCGGCGTCGCGACGGTCGGCCCGGCGGTCGCGGCCTTCTTCTCCAACCTCACGCCGGTGTTCGCCGGGCTGCTCTCGGCGGCACTGCTGGGCGACCTCCCGCGCTGGTACCACGCCGGCGCGTTCGCGCTGATCGCGGCCGGCATCGTGGTGTCGTCCTGGCCGCGTCAGCGGCCCGGCACCTGATTCAGCAGCAGCCAGTAGCTGCCCAGGTCGCGCGCGGCCTGCACGAAGTTCTCGAAATCCACCGGCTTGACGATGTAGCTGTTCACGCCGAGCTGGTAGCTCTCGACCAGGTCGCGCTGCTCCTTCGACGAGGTCAGCATCACGATCGGAATGGCGCGGGTGCGCTCGTCGGCCTTCAGGCGCGCCAGCACCTCGAGGCCATCGACCTTGGGCAGCTTCAGGTCCAGCAGCACCAGGCGCGGCGCGTCCTCGATGCGCCGGTGCGCATACGCGCCCTCGCAGAACAGGAATTCGAGCGCCTCGGCGCCGTCGCGCGCGACGTGGACCTGGTTGGCGATGTTCGCCTTGCGCAGTCCGCGCAGCGTCATCTCCAGGTCGAGCGGGTTGTCCTCGACGATCAGGATCTCGAACGCGCCGGCGATCGTCATGCCTGCTCTCCGGGGAGCGTGAAATGGAAGCTCGCGCCGCGGCCCGGCTCGCCCTGCGCGCGCACGCGGCCGCCATGGCGCTGCACGATGCGCTGCACGATCGCCAGCCCGACGCCGGTGCCCTCGAACTCGTCGGCGCGGTGCAGCCGTTCGAACACGCCGAACAGCTTGTGCACGTAGCGCATGTCGAAGCCGACGCCGTTGTCGCGCACGAAGTACTCGGGCGTCCCGTCCACCTGCGCGCAGCCCACCTCGATGCGCGCCGGCGTGCGCTGGCGGGAGTACTTGATCGCGTTGGACAGCAGGTTGACCCAGACCTGGCGCAGCAGCGCCGGGTCCGCGTCGCAGCCGGGCAGCTCGCCCACCTGGAGCTCGACCTCGCGGCCGGCATACTGGTGCGCCAGGCTGTCGAAGGCATGCCGGACGAGCGCCGCGCAGTCGACCGGGCGCCGGTTCATCGACGCCCGGTTCAGGCGCGCGAAGTCGAGCAGGTCGTCGATCAGGTGCCCCATCTTCTGCGCCGTCTCGCGGATGATCGCCAGATGGCGCCGCGCGTCGTCGGGCAGGGCCGGACCATGGTCCTCGATGAGCGCCTGCGAGAAGCCGTCGAGCGCACGCAGCGGCGCGCGCAGGTCGTGCGAGACCGAGTAGCTGAACGCCTCCAGCTCGCGCACCGCCTCCTGGAGCTGCGCGGTGCGTTCGGCGACGCGCTGCTCGAGCTCGTCGTTCAGGCGCGCCAGTTCCTCCTCGTCGCGCCGGCGCTGCGTCACGTCGCTGCACTGGATCACGCCGAACAGCGGCTGGCCCTGCGGATCGTCGACCCGCGAGCCGCTGTAGCTGAACACCTTGTGCCAGTCGTCGCGCCGCTGGTGCACGCGCAGCTCGACCTGGCGCAGCACCTGCCCGCGCATCACGCTGGACAGCGGCCAGTCGGCCGGGTCCAGCAGCGTGCCGTCGAGGCGGCGCAGCTCGAACAGCGCCAGCGCCTTCTCGAGCGTCAGGCCGCGGGCCTCCGCGTCCTGCAGCCCGTGCATCGCCAGCGCGGCGGCGTTCCACTCGACCAGCTGCCCGACGGCGGAACAGACCACCAGCCCCTCGGTCATGTTCGCCACCACTGCCGCGAGCTGGGTCCGGCTCTCGACCAGCGCACGCTCGATGCGCTTGCGCTCGGTGATGTCGGCGATGGTGCCGTGCCAGACGATCGCGCCGTCACTCTCGCGCACCGGGACGGAGTGGCCTTCGATCCATAGTTCGCGCCCGTCCGGCGGGCACATGCGGAACTCGGCGCGCCACGGTGTCATGTCCCGTGCCGACAGATCGATCGAGGCGGCGATCGGGCCGACGTCCTCCGGGTGCACCATCGCGAACACGGGCCCCGCGTCGGCCATCACGGTGCCTTCCGGCAGGCGGTACAGCGCCTCGATGCGCCGGCCGCCGTAGGGAAACGACAGCTCGCCGTTCGGGCCGCGCCGGAAGGTGTGCAGCACGCTCGGCGCCACCGCGGCCATCGCGGCGATGCGCTGCTGCTCGGCGAGCAGCGCATCCTGCGCCCGCCGGCGTTCGGTGATGTCCTCGGCGATGCCGGTGACACGCGCCAGTGGCGGGCGCATGCCGTCCGGCACATGGCCGCAGTCGTGGATCCAGCGCACGCCGCCATCGGGCCGCACGATGCGGTACTCGCAGTCGAACGTGAACCGGTCGGGGTCCGCGAGCCAGCGGCCGAAGGATTCGATCACCTGCGGCCGGTCCTCCGGATGGATCGCCTCGGTCCACAGCCGCGCGTTGTCGTACAGCGCCTGCGCCGGCCGACCCCAGACCGACTCGAAGGCCGGGCTCACGAAAGGCACGCGCTCGTGCGGCAGCAGATCGAGCACCCACAGCACGTGGCGTTCGGTGCCGGCGAACTGCAGGAACAGCTCGGCCATCTCCTGGACGGCAGCGGGGGAGAGGTCCTCCCGCTGCGGGCGCTCTCCCGGCATCAGACCCCTGAACTGCGGCTCGATGTTCATGCCCGTCGCGCTCGGCTGCGTGGACTGAGCGCGGCCGGCCGGGCCATTATCCCGAACGCCCGGGCGGCGCCGGCAGCGGGGTTACGCGAATCGCCGCCGCGGACGCGCCGTCAGAACGTGCCCGGGTAGCCGCCGCCGTCCAGCAGGATGTTCTGGCCCGTCAGGTAGGACGCGTGCGCGCTGCAGAGAAAGGCGCAGAACGCGCCGAACTCGGCCGGTGTGCCCAGGCGGTTCGCCGGGATGGCGGCGCGGCGCTTGTCCAGCACCTCCTCCACGCTCTGCCCGGTCTTCGCGGCGGTGGCCTGGGTGGTGGTGCGCACCCGGTCGGTGTCGAACCAGCCGGGCAGCAGGTTGTTGACCGTCACGTTGGCGCCGGCCAGCCGGCGCTGGCGCGCCAGGCCGGCGACGAAGCCGGTCAGCCCGCTGCGCGCCCCGTTCGAGAGGCCCAGCGTGTCGATCGGCGCCTTCACCGCGCCCGAGGTGATGTTGATCACCCGGCCGTAGCCACGCGAAGCCATCGCGTCGACGGTGGCCTTCATCAGCTCGATCGGGGTCAGCATGTTCGCGTCCACCGCCTTGATCCAGGCGTCGCGGTCCCAGTCACGGAAATCGCCGGGCGGCGGGCCGCCGGCGTTGTTGACCAGGATGTCGACCTGCGGGCAGGCCGCCAGCGCCGCCGCGCGGCCGGCCGGCGTGGTGATGTCGCCCGCCACCGTGCGCACCTCGACACCGGGCGCCGCGGCGCGGATCTCCGCCGCCGTCGCCTCCAGCGCCTCGGCACCGCGCGCGGTGATGACGAGGTTCACGCCCTCGCCGGCCAGCGCCACGGCGCAGCCCTTGCCCAGCCCCTTGCTGGCCGCGCACACCAGCGCCCAGCGCCCCTTGATTCCCAGGTCCATCGCTTGCTCCTTCTCGTGGTCAGCGCCAGCGCGCCAGCAGCCAGATGCCGCCCAGCACCAGCAGGGTCCCGGCGGCGACCCAGGCGGTGAACGGCTCGCCCAGGATCAGCACGCCCATCAGGATGGTCGACATCGGGCCGATCATGCCGGTCTGCGCCGCCAGCGTCGGCCCGATGCGCTCGATCGCCATCATCACCATCAGCACCGGCGCGAAGGTGCAGGCCGTCGCGTTCAGCACCGACAGCCAGAGCACCGCCGGCGCCACCTCGGTGGCCGCCGACAGCGGGCGCAGCAGCACGAACTGCCCGATGCACAGCACGCAGGCGACGGTGGTGGCCAGCCCGGTCAGGCGCAGCGAACCGAGCCGCTTGACGACCTCGCCGCTGTAGACCAGGTAGACCGCGTAGCTGATCGCGCTGGCGAACACGAGCGCGGCGCCGAGCGCGACGTTCGCACCCTCCAGGCGCAGCTCGTGGCCGAACACCAGCAGCACGCCCGCGTAGCTCACCGCCAGCGCGGCCAGCTGCCGCACGCCGACCCGGCGCTTGAACAGCACCCAGCCGAGCAGCAGCACCAGCGTCGGATTCAGGTACAGCACGAGGCGCTCGAAGCTCGCCGTCACGTAGGCGAGCCCGGCGAAGTCGAGGAAGCTGGCCAGGTAGTAGCCGGTGAAGCCGAGGCCCAGCACCGCCAGGCGGTCGTGCCAGGTCAGCGCCGCCTGGCCGCGCCCGGCCCACCAGGCGAGTGCGACGAACAGCGGCAGCGCGAACAGCATGCGCAGCATGATCAGCGTCACCGCGTCGACGCCGTGCCGGTAGGCGAGCTTGACGATGATGGCCTTGCCGGAGAACGCGATCGCGCCGAGAGAGGCGAGCAGCAGCCCGGGCAGCGGCGATTCGGTACGAGGGTCGGCCGCGAGGGCAGATGAGCGCATGGGTCGGCGCATTCTACGGAGCACGCCCCTTCCCGCCCGGCTGCGGGGCCACCCGGGGCCGGCTCCTACAATGCCCGGCCTTCGCCCCCGCGCCTTCCGCCGCCGATGTCCGACCGCCTCGCCGTCCTGCCGCAATACCTGCTGCCCAAGCAGGCCCTGACCTCGCTGGCCGGGCGGGTCGCGCGTGCGCAGGCGGGCGGCTGGACGACCGGCGCGATCCGCCGCTTCGTCGCGCGCTACGGCGTCGACATGGCCGAGGCCGCGGAGCCCGACATCGCGCGCTACGCGAGCTTCAACGAGTTCTTCACGCGCGCGCTGAAGCCGGGCGCGCGGCCCCTCGCCGACGCACCCTGGCTGTGCCCGGTGGACGGCGCGATCAGCCAGTGCGGCGCGATCGCGCGCGACCGGATCCTGCAGGCCAAGGGCCACGACTACACCACGGCCGCGCTGGTCGGCGGCGATGTCGCGCTGGCGGCGCGCTTCGAGGACGGCGCGTTCGCCACGCTGTACCTCAGCCCGCGCGACTACCACCGCATCCACATGCCGTGCGACGGCGAGCTGACGCGCATGATCCATGTGCCCGGCGCGCTGTTCTCGGTCAACCCGACCACGGCACGCGGCGTGCCGGGCCTGTTCGCGCGCAACGAGCGCGTGGTGTGCGTGTTCGAGTCGCCGCACGGCCCGTTCGTGCTGGCGCTGGTCGGCGCCACCATCGTCGGCAGCATGGCCACCGTGTGGCACGGCGTGGTCAATCCGCCGCGGCCGGGCACGCTGCGCGAGTGGACCTACGGCCCGGGCACCGTCCGCCTGCAGCGCGGCGAGGAGATGGGCCGCTTCCTGCTCGGCTCGACCGTGGTGCTGCTGTTCCCGAAGGCGACGCTGCGCTTCGTGCCCGACTGGGCCGCCGGCCGGCCGATCCGCATGGGCGAGGCGATGGCCGTTCAGGCCTGAACCGCCGCGGCGAAGCGCAGCACGCTGCCGCGTTCCGGCAGCTGCAGGCGACGCGGCAGCGCGCCATCCGTCACGCGGATCGGCAAGGTGTCGAGCGGCACGTCCACGTCGACCGCCACGCCGCGGTTGACGCCCACCAGCGTCACCGCCTGCGCGGTGTAGCGCGCGAACAGCAGCCAGTCGCTGCCGGCGGCGAGCGTCTGCACCGCGCCGTCGCGCCATTCCGGCCGCGCGCGGCGCAGCGAAGCCAGTTCGCGCACGTGGGCGAGCAGTTCCGGCCGCCACGAGGCCTGCGTCCAGTCCATGCAGCGCCGGCAGTCCGGGTCGGCGCCACCCTCCATGCCGACCTCGTCACCGTAGTACAGGCAGGGCACGCCGGGCACGGTGAAGAGCAGCGTCAGCGCCACGTGCATCAGCGCCAGGTCGCCGCCCAGGCGCGTCAGCAGGCGCGGCGTGTCGTGGCTGCCCACCAGGTTGAGCTGCACCAGCTGGTGCTCGTAGGGGATCGCCGCGCGGGCACGCGTCATCCAGGCGTCGAAGCCGGCAGCGTCGAGCACGATCGGATGGCCCGCGACGTCGACGCCGGCCAGCCAGGCCCACAGCGGCTGCGCGAAGCCGTAGTAGTTCATCGCGCCGTCTTCCTGGTCGCCCTGCAGCCAGCGCGTCGCCTCGAAGAAGTGCTCGCCCAGCACGTAGGCCTGCGGGTTCTCGTCCTTGATCGCGCGCCGGATGCCGCGCACGTGCTCGGCGTTGTGGTGCGCGCCCGGGCCCTCGCCGAGCATGTGGATGACGTCCAGCCGCCAGCCGTCGATCGCGTACGGCGGGCGCAGCCAGCGTCGCACGATCGCATCGCGCCCTTCGTACACCGCGTCGCGCAGCGCCGGCTCGGCGAAGTCCAGCACCGGCAGCGAGGCGTGCCCCTTCCAGCCCAGCGGCCGGCCCTGCGCGTCGCGCGCGTACCAGCGCGCCCGATCGTCGGCCAGCCAGGGGTGGCCGGCGCCGGTGTGGTTCAGCACCGCGTCCAGCACCAGCCGCATGCCGCGCGCGTCGAGCGCCTCGCGCAGGCGCACCAGCGCCTCGTTGCCGCCCAGGCGCGGATCCACCTGGTCGTAGTCCTCGGTGTCGTAGCGGTGGTTGCTGCCGGCGCTGAACACCGGATTCAGGTAGACGGCGCTGGCGCCGACGGCAAGCTGCAGGTGGTCCAGCCGTGCGACCAGCCCGTCCAGGTCGCCGCCGAAGAAGGCCGTCTGCAGCGCCTCCACCGGCAGCGGCTGGTTCCAGGGCAGCGCATCGTGACCGTCCACGGCGCGCGCGAACCGGTCCGGAAACACCTGGTAGAAGACCTGCTCGCGCACCCAGGCCGGCGGCAGGTCGGGGTGCACGCGGAAGTGCAGTGACTCAGGCGGGCAGTGTGCGTGCGCGCCGTCCGCAGCCAGCCAGTGCTGCGTGCCGCGGGTCAGCACCTTGAACGCATAACGCGTCGCGAGGTTGCCGCCGTCCCACGGCAGCGCCGCCTCCCAGGCGTGCAGTGCGCCATGGCGGCCGGCCGGGCGCATCGGCAGCAGGGCCTCCTCGTTGTCGGGCAGCGTGCGCAGGAACACCGCCTCCGGGTCGGCACGATCGGTGAGCAGCACGACGCGGCAGCCGGTGGCCTCGCGGACGAGCCAGGGGGCGATGGCGGGGTGGGTCAACAGCATAGGGGTAGCGCGCGTAACGCCGTCATAACGCCGGGCTTCCTAGATTGGCTGCGTGGCAACCCGGCCGGGCGGCCCCGCAACACCACCTTCGGAGGTACACCATGCGACTCACGTTGATTCTCGCTGCCACCCTGGCCCTGGTCGCGTCCGCCGCCCATGGCCAGATCATTCTCGGGCCGTTCGTCAAACCGCCACTCTTCATCCCCCCCAATCCCGAGGAACTGATCGATATCAGCGCCGGCATGCAGCACACCTGCGTGCGCAAACGCAACGGCAACACCTACTGCTGGGGCCGCAACGACGACGGCCAAGCCGGCGTCGAAGGCTATGCGACATGCAGCGGATTGTCGTGCGTCTCGCGGCCGCGCTACGTGATGGCCGCCAGGCAGGTGGAGAGCGGCGCCCGCCACACCTGTGCCGTCGATTCGACCGGTCGGGCCTTTTGCTGGGGCAGCGACAGCCACGGCCAGCTCGGCAACGCGCCCGATCCGTACTCGACCCGCCGGGCACCCTTTCCCGTCTCGGGGAACCACGTCTTCAACAACCTGAGCTCCGGCGAGACCTCGACTTGCGGCACTTCACCCGAAGGACTGTTCTGCTGGGGCTCGATCGCCAGTAGTTCGGCGGTTCCGTCGCAGATCAGCACGAACGCCAGCTTCCAGTCGGTCAGCGTCGGCCGGGCCCACGCCTGCGCACTGTATGTCGTCGGCGACTATCGTGGTGCCTACTGCTGGGGCCAGAATCAGTACGGACAGGCAGGCGTCGATTGGAATGCCTGGGCCGGCCCCTCAGTGCCGTTCGCCTTCCTGTCCTCGCTGGGCACCTCGGTGAGCCGGCTCGAGACGACTGCCGACTTCACCTGTGCCGACCAGGTGAGCGGCGTCGTGCAATGCACCGGCCTGAACGATTGGGGCCAGCTGGGCAGCGGGCAGTTCTTCTCCGCCACCTTCGTACCGCAGACGGCGGGCGTGGCGATGGCGCTGCACGGCGTCAGCGTGGGCTCGAGCCACGCCTGCGCACTGGACGCCGGCGGCCGGGCCTGGTGCTGGGGCAACGGCTACCGCGGCCAGCTCGGCAACGGCGCGCCCGGTGTGTACCGGAGCCCGCAGCCGGTGTATGGCGGTCGCAGCTACCGCGCGATCGCCGTGGGGAGCGAGCACACCTGTGCGATCGGGACCGACAACCACGTCTACTGCTGGGGAGACTACCGCTATGGCCAGGTCGGCAACGGCTACGAAGCCGCCGGCAACGCGGGCGAGTTCACCTCGATGCCGGCGCAGGCGCTCGATCCGGTCTGAGGCGCCCGCGCTCAGAACGCCGCCGCCAGCCCGTCGCGTCGCGGATCGCTGGCGGCGACATACCCTTCCACCGCCGGGTCGCCCAGGCGCCAGATGAACTGGCCCGCGCCGAAGTCCTGGTAGCTGTCCTGGAAGTTCTCGACCTGGTGGCCGAGGTCGCGCAGGCCCTGGACCGTCGCCTCGGGCATGGCCGGCTCGATGTTGACCGAGCGGCCGTGGTTGAAGCGCCAGCGCGGCGCGTCGCAGGCGGCCTGCGGGTGCTGGCGGTAGGCCAGCATGCGCACCAGCGTCTGCAGGTGGCCCTGCGGCTGCATGTTGCCGCCCATCACGCCGAAGCTCATCTGCGGCGCGCCGTCCTTGGTCAGGAAGGCCGGGATGATGGTGTGGAACGGCCGCTTGCCGGGTGCGACGACGTTCGGGCTGCCCGCGTCGAGCGTGAAGCCGTGCCCGCGGTTCTGCAGCGAGACGCCGTACCCGGGCACGACGACGCCGGAGCCGAAGCCCATGAAGTTGCTCTGGATGAAGCTGATCATCATGCCGCGCTCGTCGGCCGCGGTCAGGTAGATCGTGCCGCCCTTGACGGGGTTGCCGGCGCCGAAGTCCTGCGCGCGCTTCGGATCGATCAGTCTGGCCCGCTCGGCGAGGTAGCCCGCGTCCAGCATCTGCGCCGGCGTGACCGCCATCGAGGCCGGGTCCGAGACGTAGCGGTAGACATCCGCGAAGGCCAGCTTCATCGCCTCGATCTGCAGGTGCTGCGTCGCCACGCCGTCCGGCGCGAGCGTGTCGATGTCGAAGTGGCGCAGGATGCCCAGCGCGATCAGCGCCGCGATGCCCTGCCCGTTCGGCGGGATCTCGTGCAGCCGGTGGCCCGCATAGTCCTGGGCGACGGGTTCGACCCAGCTCGGCCGGTAGGACGCGAAGTCGGCCGCGGTCATCGCCCCGCCGTGCGCCTTCGCGTGCGCCTCGACGGCCGCGGCCACCTCGCCGCGGTAGAAGGCCTCGCCCCGGCTCTGCGCGATCAGCCGCAGCGTGCGCGCCGCGCCGGCCATGCGGAACAGCTCGCCGACATAAGGCGCGCGCCCGTGCGGCAGGAAGGTGTCCGCGAAGCCCGGCTGCGTGGTGATCTCCGGCAGCTCGGCGGCCCAGGTCCACTTCTGCTGCACGATGATCGGCACCGAGTAGCCGCGCTCGGCGACCTCGATGGCCGGTGCGAGCAGGTCGGCGAACGGCAGCCTGCCGAACTTCTCCGACAGCGCCGCCCAGGCGGAGACCGCGCCCGGCACCGTCACGCTGTCCCAGCCGCGCTTGGGCGGGGCCTTGGCGTCCGCCCCGTGCTTGGCGCGGAAGTACTCGGGCGTCCAGGCCGCGGGGGCGGTGCCGCTGGCGTTCAGCCCGTGCAGTTGCCGGCCGTCCCAGACGATCGCGAAGGCGTCCGAACCGAGGCCGTTGCTGCACGGCTCGACGATCGTCATCACCGCGGCCGCGGCGATCGCGGCGTCGACGGCATTGCCGCCCGCCCACAGCATGCGCAGGCCGGCCTGCGCCGCCAGCGGATGCGAGGTCGAGACGACGTTGCGGCCGAAGACCGGCAGGCGCTGGCTCGCATACCCGGCGGTCCAGTCGAACGAGGCAGAGGTCACTTGAAGCTCCCGGAGTCACGAAAGGCGGCACGCTGGGCGACATGGTGCAGGCGGCGCACGCCCAGCCACACGCCCAGCGCGATGAACGGAATGGCGAGCGCGACGGCGAGATCCGGCGCGACGTCCAGGCCGGCGGACTTGGCCCCCTTCGCGAGGTAGCCGACCAGCCCGGCGCCGTAGTAGGTGACGGCCGCGACCGACAGGCCCTCGACCGCGCTCTGCAGCAGCAGCTGCGCCTTCTGGCGCCGGTTCATCGCGTCCAGCAGCGCCTGGCTGCTCTGCTGCTGCTCGATCTCGACACGCGTGCGCAGCAGGTTCGAGACCCGCGAGATGCGTTCGGACAGCGCCTGCTGCCGCCGCGCCGCCCAGGCGCAGGTCTGCATTGCCGGCAGCAGCCGGCGGTCCATGAACTCGCGCACCGTCTGCAGGTTGTGCACGCGCTCCTCGCGCAGCTCGTCGATGCGCCGGTGCACCAGTTCGAAGTAGGCGCTGCTCGCCGAGAAGCGCGCATGCGTGCGGGCGTACAGGCCCTCGACTTCGGCCGCCAGCTTGGTGAGGCGGCGCAGCAGTTCGGGCTCGTCCTGCGGCTGCGCGGTGCGGATCCGCTCGGCCACGTCGGCCAGGTCGCGCTCGGCCGAAACCAGCGCCGCGCCGACCTCGCGCGCGACCGGCAGGCCGAGCAGCGCCATCATGCGGTAGGTCTCGATCTCGAGCAGGCGCTGCACCAGCCGGCCGAGGCGGCGCGGCGTGAGGTCGCCGGTCACGACGATCCAGCGCGCGAAGCCGTCACCGTCGAGCCGGAAGTCCGCGTACAGGTCGGCCGCGCCGTCCATCGCACGCGCGCCGACCAGGCTGTCCTCGCTCAGCAGCCGCCGCACCAGCGTCGGCACCTGTTCGCGCGAGGCCTCCGCCGGCTCCACCAGCACGTGCAGGCCGACCAGCCATTGCCCGGGGATGCCTTGCAGCCACTCCTGCGGCACCTCGTGCAGCGGCAGCCGGTCGAAGCCGTCGGGTGCCGTCGTCAGCTGCTTCCAGAACGTGCAGGTGTGGAACTCGCCGTGTTTCTCCCAGCGCAGGCGCAGGCCGCCGAGGTCGGTGCTCAGGTGGCTGGCGTGCGCGTCGGGCACCGGCAGCTGGCGCGCGCGCAGCAGCGCCGCCAGGTGCTCGCGCTCGTCCGCGCCGGCATTGCCGACCAGCGCGACGTGCGACAGCAGCAGCGGCGCGTTCATGCGCTCGTAGGGGCGCGCATGCACCTCGTGGTGCAGCGCGTCGCGCTGGGGATGGATGGCGCGCATTCGTGTCCTTCCGGAGCCGGCGATTATTCCGTGACCTCGCCGAGGTAGCGCTGCACACGCGGCGGCTCGTCGCCGAGGTGGAACTCGAGGCGCCGCTCGCGCAGCCCGGCGTCCGCGATCGTGAAGCGCTCGTGGCGGCGCAGGTGCTCGACCCAGCTCTCGTCGAGGAAGTACTCGATGTAGCGCCCGGGGACCGCCGCGTCGCGGAACAGCCCCCACGACAGCACGCCCTGGCGCAGCCGTGCACGGCGCGTGTCCTGCATCACCGCATGGAAGTCGGCCGAACGGGTCGGGTCGATCAGGTACTCGACCGTGACCATCACCGGCCCGTCGTCCGGATTCGGCTCGACCGCCGGCACCGGCACCAGGCCGGACGGGCGCGCGGGGCTGAAGTCCTCGTCCTCGCTGCCACCGACGCTGAGGCGGCGGGTCGCGAACAGCGCCACCGGCCCGGCAACCGCCGCGCAGACGATCGAGGTCGGCACGCTGGTCAGCCCCGCCACCTGGCCCCACAGCGCGGCGCCGGCGGCGCTGCCGCCCATCAGCGCCATCTGGTAGACCGACATGCCGCGCGCACGCACCCAGTTCGGCAGCGCCATCTGCGCCGCCAGCGTCAGCGAATTGGCAGTCGCGATCCAGGCCATGCCGGCGACCATCATCGCCGGCACGCTGAGCCACAGCGTCGGCGAGAGCGCCGCCGCGATCGACGCCGCCGCATGCGTCAGGGTGCCCCAGCGCACGAACTCGTCGCGCCCGACCTCCTGACGCAGCCGCGGAAGGTACAGGGCGGTGGCGATCGCGCCCGCGCCCATCGCGGCCAGCAGCAGCGTGAAGGTGCCGGCGCCGCCACCGAGCCCGCGCGCCACCAGCGGCAGCAGCGCGGTCAGCGAAGTCGACTGCAGGAAGAACAGGAAGATGCGCACCAGCACGACCCGCATGCGCGGCGACTGCATCACGTGCTGCAGGCCGACGCGCATCGCGCCGACGAAGCGCTCGCCGGGCAGCGCGCTGGCGCGCCGCTGCGACTGCCAGCGCAGGATCAGCACGAAGGCCACCACCGACAGCACCGCGTTCAGCGCGAACACGAACTCGCTGCCCGCGCCGGCCAGCAGCGTGCCGGCCACCACCGGCCCGATCACGCGCGACATGTTCATGGCCACGCCGTTCAGCGCCAGCGCGGCCGGCAGCTCGGGCCGTGGCACGACTTCCGGCACGATGGCGGCGAACACCGGCCAGCGCATCGCCATGCCGATGCCGTTGGCGAAGGTCAGCGCGAGCAGCAGCGGCGCCGACAGCCCGTCGGCGATCGCCAGCACGCACAGCACCAGCGCGACGCTGGCCACCCACAGCTGCGTGACCGCGAAGTACTTGCGCCGGTCGACGATGTCGGCCAGCGCGCCGCTCGGCAGTCCGAGCACGAACACCGGCAGCGTCGACGCGGCCTGCACCAGCGCGACCATCACCGCGCTGTCGGTCAGCGAGGTCATCAGCCAGGCCGCCGCGACGTCGTTCATCCACATCGTCACGTTGGCGGCCAGCCAGGCCAGCCAGAGCATGCGGAACACCGGGCCCTTCAGCGGGGCCAGGGAGGATGGAGGCGCAGCGTCGCTCATCGAGTGCGGAGCATAAGGCCCGGTGGGCGGCGGCCCGGATGGCGGCCACCCTGGAGCCCGCCGCGAAAGCGAACGCCCCTCCGCGGGGAGGGGCGTTCGGAGCGGTGCCGCCGGGGCGTGCCGGCCGGCGCTTCGCTCAGTCGGCGTCCTGGAAGGCCTCCTCGCGCTTGCTCTTGATCGACGGCAGCATCACCACCACGATCATCAGCAGCGAGGCCACCAGCAGGCCGGCCGACAGCGGGCGGGTCAGGAAGGTGCTCCAGTCGCCGCGCGACAGCAGCAGCGCGCGGCGCAGGTTCTCTTCCATCATCGGGCCGAGGATGAAGCCCAGCAGCAGCGGCGCCGGCTCGCAGCGCAGCTTGTAGAAGATGTAGCCCACGATGCCGAAGCCGGCCGCCATGTAGACGTCGAAGTTGTTGTTGTTCAGCGTGTACAGGCCGATGCAGCAGAACACCATGATGGCCGGGAACAGGAAGCGGTACGGCACCGTCAGCAGCTTGATCCAGATGCCGATCAGCGGCAGGTTCAGGATCACCAGCATCGCGTTGCCGACCCACATCGACGCGATCAGGCCCCAGAACAGCTGCGGGTTGCTGGTCATCACCTGCGGGCCGGGCTGGATGCCCTTGATCGTCATCGCGCCGACCATCAGCGCCATCACCGCGTTGGGCGGGATGCCGAGCGTGAGCATCGGGATGAACGAGGTCTGCGCCCCCGCGTTGTTGGCCGACTCGGGGCCGGCCACGCCGCGGATGTCGCCCTTGCCGAAGCGGCCGCTGGACCCGGCCACCTTCTTCTCGACGGTGTAGGACGCGAACGAGGACAGCAGCGCCCCGCCGCCCGGCAGCACGCCGAGGATCGAGCCGAGCGCCGTGCCGCGCAGCACGGCCGGCCAGGCGTCCTTGAAGTCCTGCCTGGTCGGCCACAGGCCCTTCACGTCCTTCGTGAAGACCTCGCGGTGCTCGGCCGGCATGCCGAGGTTCGCGATGATCTCGCCGAAACCGAACACGCCCATCGCGATGGCGACGAAGCCGATGCCATCGGTCAGCTCGGGGATGTCGAAGCTGTAGCGCGGCGTGCCCGAGATCACGTCGGTGTTGATCTGGCCGAGCAGCAGCCCGAGCAGGATCATCGCGATCGCCTTGACCAGCGAGCCCGACGCCAGCACCACGGCGCCGATCAGGCCCAGCACCATCAGCGAGAAGTACTCGGCCGGGCCGAACTTGAAGGCCAGTTCGGTCAGCGGCGGCGCGAACGCGGCGATCACGATCGTGCCGACACAGCCGGCGAAGAACGAGCCCAGACCCGCCGCGGCGAGTGCCGGCCCGGCGCGGCCCTGCCGGGCCATCTGGTAGCCGTCGATCGCGGTCACCACCGAGCTCGACTCGCCCGGCACGTTGATCAGGATGGCCGTGGTCGAGCCGCCGTACTGCGCGCCGTAGTAGATGCCGGCCAGCATGATCAGCGCGGGCGTGGCATCCAGCGCGTAGATCGAGGGCAGCAGCATCGCGATCGTCGCCACCGGTCCGAGGCCCGGCAGCACGCCGATCAGCGTGCCGAGAATGCAGCCGCCGAGCGCATAGAGCAGGTTCTGGAAGGTGAACGCGACACCGAAGCCGAGCGAAAGGTTCTGCAGCAGTTCCATCGTGTGCCCCTCAACCCATGAACCAGGGCAGGAGCGGAATCGTGAGGTTCAGCCCGTAGATGAAGACCGCCCAGCTGCCGACCGTCAGGATGGCGGCATTCGCCAGCGCTTCGCCCCAGTGGAACTCGTCGCCTGCGAGCGCCGAGGTCACCACCAGGACCGGCAAGGTGATGAACATGCCCAGGTGGGGCAGCAAGGCGCCGAACAGCGCCACCGAGCCGACGATGATCAGCAGCGGACGCCACGCGGCCTTTCCGATCGGCTCGCCGTCGGCGGTCTCGATGGTCAGCGCCTTGAACAGCACCAGCGCGCCGAGCACGGCCAGCAGCAGGCCGAGCCCGAACGGGAAGTAGCCGGGGCCGGGCCGCGCGGACTGACCGAAGCTGTAGTTCGTGGCGCCCCAGGCGAAGCCGAGGCCGACGACGACGAACATCAGGCCCGACCAGAAGTCGCGCTGACTCTTGATCTTCACGGGGGTCTCCTCGCAGTGACTTTGTTGGCGACCGATTCTAGGCAGCCATCCCCCCAGAGGCCGTGTGGTTTACACGTAGCGCATTCGTCGCGCTCACTCCCACTTCGGCGTGGCCGCGAGCACCTCTTCGATCGTCGTCAGGCCTTCGGCGACCTTCATCGCGCCAGCCAGGCGCAGCGGGCGCAGGCCGTCGTGCAGCGCCTGCCGGCGCAGCTTGGCGATGTCGGTCGACGGCGAGATGCAGTCGCGCGCCGGGTCGCCGACGGTCAGCAGCTCGTACAGCCCGGCACGACCGCGAAAGCCCGTCATGCGGCACTCGAGGCAGCCGACCGGCTTGTACGGTCGCACGCCGCCGGACAGGCGCCAGGGCTTGACGAACTCCTGCAGCGCCTCGCGCGACAGCTCTTCGTCCGGCTGCTTGCAGCTGGTGCACAGCGTGCGCACGAGGCGCTGCGCCAGCACGCCGATCACCGTCGCGCTGATCAGGTAGGGCGCCACGCCCAGGTCCTCGAGCCGCGTGATGGCCGATGCCGAATCGTTGGTGTGCAGCGTGCTGAACACCAGGTGGCCGGTGAGCGCCGCCTGGATCGCCATCTCGGCGGTCTCCAGGTCACGGATCTCGCCGACCATGATGATGTCCGGGTCCTGGCGCATCAGCGCGCGCAGGCCCTCGGCGAAGCCGAGGTCGATGTTCGCCTGCACCTGCGTCTGGTTGAACGAGGGCTGGATCATCTCGATCGGGTCCTCGATGGTGCAGACGTTCACCTCGTCGGTGGCCAGCCGCCGCAGCGTCGAGTACAGCGTGGTGGTCTTGCCCGAGCCCGTCGGGCCGGTGACGAGGACGATGCCGTGCGCGCGGGCGACCAGCTCCTCCCAGCGCTTGCCGTCGTGCGCGCCGAAGCCGAGCGCCTCGAGCGGCTTGACGGTGGTGTCCGGATCGAAGATGCGCATCACCATCTTCTCGCCGAACGCCGTGGGCAGCGTCGACAGGCGCATCTCGATTTCCTCGCCGGCCGGGTTGCGCGTCTTGATGCGCCCGTCCAGCGGGCGGCGCTTCTCGACCACGTCCATGCGGCCGAGCAGCTTGACGCGCGCGATCATCGCGTTCAGCACGCCCAGCGGCACCTGGTAGACGTTGTGCATCACGCCGTCGATGCGGAAGCGGATCACCGAACGTTCGCGGCGCGGCTCGAGGTGGATGTCGCTGGCGCGCTGGTCGAAGGCGTACTGCCACAGCCAGTCGACCACCTGCACGACGCCCTGGTCGTTGGCGTCCAGCTGGCGGTTGCTCTTGCCGAGCTCGACCAATTGCTCGAAGCTCGCCAGCGTGGTGGTCTCGCCGGTCTTGATGGCGGCGCGCACCGAGCGCGACAGCGAGTAGAACTCGGTCGTGTACTTCTGCAGCTCCGGCGGGCTGACCACGACCAGCTTGATCGGCTTGCCGACGTGCGCCTCGATCTCCGGCACCCAGCCGATGTCGCAGGGCTCGCAGGTGGCGATCGTCACGTCGCGCAGGCCGACGTTGATCGGCAGCGCGCGGCGCCGCTCGGCATAGCTGATCGACATCACCTCGGCGACACGGCCGACGTCGACCTTCAGCGGGTCGATGCGCAGGTACGGCAGGTGCACGCGACCGGCCAGCCATTCGGTCAGCGCCTCGATGTCCAGCGGCTTGCCGCGGCCGGGCTCGCTGGCCTTGGCCAGTCCCAGGCTCGCCAGGCGCACCAGCGGGTGCTGCCGGCTGTCCGCACCGTGAAAGCGCTTCTCGGTGTCGCGGGCGTCGCCGTCGCTGATCAGACCGTCGCGCCGGGCCCACTTGAGCAGCGTGCGCCAGTCCAGCGTGCCGGTGAACGGCGTCTCCAGCGGCAGGTCGGTGGTCTTCATGCGGTGGGCGGAAGTGGCAGCGCGCGGATCATGCGAACCCATTTTCGCGCCGGCAGGCCGTAGCGGGTGTCGATCTGTTGCGCCCGCAGCACGAGTTCGTCACGGTCCGGAACCCGCCCGTGCTTGACGGCGGCGACCACGGTGTTGCCTTCGCGCGTGGGCTGCAGCGAGACCACGCTGCCACCCGCGAAGGCCGCAGCGATGCGCGCCGCGCTGCGTTCGAAGCGGGCGTCGCGGCCGAACAGGTTCACCGCCAGCACGCCCTCGTCGGCGAGCAGCCGCGCGCAGAGGCGATAGAAGTCCTCGCCGTCGAGCACCGGCGCCGCCGCCTCGTGGTCGTACAGGTCCACGCACAGCACGTCCGCCGAACCCGGTGGCGCGTCCTCCAGGTAGCGCTGCGCATCCTGGCAGCGCACGGCGAGGCGCGGGCCGTCGTCGGGCAGCCGGAAATAGGCGCGGCAGACGCCGATCACGGTCGGATTGATCTCGACCGCGGTGCACTTCATCTTCATCACGCCGTGGCAGAAGCGCGTGATCGTGCCGGCCCCGAGGCCGAGCTGCACCGCGTGGCCGCGCGCCACCGCGTCCGCCGGCCGCAGCAGGGTCCAGGCCATCATGCGCTGCACGTACTCGAGTTCGATGCGCGCGGGCGTGCGCAGCCGCATCGCGCCCTGCACCCAGGGCGTGCCGAGGTGCAGGTAGCGCACGCCGTCGTGTTCCGAGACCGTGGCCGGGGCGAGCACCGGGGCTTTCTTCATGCCAGGCCGTGCGCCGCGAACGCCGCGCGCCAGGCGGCGAGCTTGCGCTCGAAGCTCCAGCTCGCGTTGGCCGGGCTGGTCGACGGCAGACGCAGCACCGGCAGCCCGAGCGTGCGGGTGAGCGCCATGACGCGTGCCGATTCGCCGCCGTTGTGCACGATCGCCTGCAGACCCGGCGCACGCCGGCGCAGCCCGGCGAGGTCATTGAGCTCCGCGTCCTCGATCGCGCTGTCCAGGCTGCCCTCGCGGCGGCAGCTCGCATACACGTCCCAGATGCCCAGGCCGTGCCTGCGCACCTCGGCCAGCCGCGCGCGGTACGACAGCGCCGGCAGGTCCACGCCCCACAGCGCCGACAGGATGGCCCAGAACTGGTTGCGCGGGTGCGCGTAGTACTGCCCCGCCTGCAGCGAGGCGACCCCGGGGAAGCTGCCGAGCACGAGCAGCCGCGTGCGGCGGGCCAGCACCGGCGGCAGGCCGTGCAGCCGCTCAGACATGCGCGAGCGCGGGCAGTGCCGCACGGGCGTTCGCCTCGTTCGCCGCGGCCAGCGTCGTTGCGCTCAGTCCGCGCAGCGCCGCCAGTTCGGCCGCGATGCGCGGCAGCTCGGCCGGCTCGTTGCGCGCACGGGCGCCGGCCGCCCGTTCGGCGGCGGTGCGGTACAGCCAGTGCGGCGGAATGTCCGGCGCGTCCGTCTCGAGCACGATCGCCTCGAGTGGCAGCTCGGCGGCCAGCTGGCGGATCTGCAGCGCGCGGTCGAAGGTCAGCGCCCCCCCGAAGCCGAGCTTCAGGCCCAGGTCGACAAAGGCACGGGCCTGCTGCAGGCTGCCGTTGAAGGCATGGGCGATGCCGCCGCGCACCGGCAGGCGGCGCAACTGCTTGAGCAGTGCGTCGGCCGAGCGCCGCACATGCAGGATCACCGGCAGGTCGAAGCGCCGCGCCAGGCGCAGCTGCTCCACGTAGCACTGCTCCTGCCGCTCGCGGTCCCGATCCGGGACGAAGTGGTCCAGCCCGATCTCCCCGACGGCCAGCAGACGCGGGTCGTCGCGGTGCGCCTGCAGGGCCGCCTCGAGACGCTGCAGCGCGTCGGCGCCGGCGCGCTCGACATACAGCGGGTGGATGCCCAGCGCGTAGCCGAAGCCGTGCCGGTGCGCCAGCAGCCGCACGGCGTCGAAGTTGGCCGGCTCGACGGCCGGCAGGACCATCCGCTCGACCCCGGCCGAGCGGGCTCGCGCGACGACCGCCTCCCGGTCGTCCGTGAACTCCGGCGCATCGAGGTGGCAATGGGTGTCGATCCACATGGCACGGATCATGCCTCGACTGTGACAGGTCTTGCCCGACGTGCTACCTTCGGGGCGCTTACCGGAGCCGCGTATGAAGAAGGCACCGCTTTACAGCCGATCACGCCGGCCCGGCGTGCCGGAGGCCCTGCCCGACGCGGCCGACGGGGCGGTCCCGGAGCCGCCTGCCGCGGCGACGCCAGGCCGTTGGGCGCGCCTGCGCCAGGCGGCCGGGCGGCACGAGCGCCGGCTGTGGATGGTCGCGCTGGTGCTGCTCGTGGCGCTCGGCTGGGCCTGGCGCAGCGGTCCGGCGGTGCGCGCCCCGCTGACCTTCGAGCAGATCGACCACCTGGTGCGCCAGTCGATCGAGGAAAAGCCGCTGACTTCGGCCGCCGCGCGCGCCTACGGGAAGGTGATTCCCTCGGTGGTGCGGGTCGTCGGCTACGCGCGCGATGACGACGATGACGAGCGTCCGAACGCGAAGGGCCGCAAGGAGCCCGCGCCGAAGGCCGACACCGGCAAGGACGGCGCGAAGGCTCCGAAGGACGCTGGCAAGGACTCCGGCAAGGACGCCGCGAAAGAGCCGGAAATGAAGGAGCGCGGCGTCGGCACCGGCGTCGTGATCATCGACAACGGCACCATCCTGACCAACCTGCACGTCGTGCTGGGGGCCGACAAGGTCAAGGTGACCTTCCACGACGGCCTGGAATCGGACGCGCGCCTCGTCAGCGTGATGCCGGAGCACGACCTCGCGGTGCTCAGCGCCCGCCGCATCCCGGACGATCTCGCCGCGGCAACGATGCGCGGCACCGGCGACCTGAACCCCGGCGACCGGGTGCTCGCGATCGGCTTCCCGTTCGGCATCGGACCCTCGGCGTCGGAAGGCGTCGTTTCGGGCCTGAAGCGCGAGTTCCGCTCGCCCGAGGGCGACCGGCTGCTCACCAACCTGATCCAGTTCGACGCGGCGGCCAACCCGGGCAATTCGGGCGGGCCGCTGGTCACCATGGAAGGCGAGGTGGTCGGCATCGTCACCGCGATCCTCAACCCGACCAAACAGCGCGTCTTCGTCGGCATCGGCTTCGCCGTGCCGATCGAGAACGCCGCCGCCGGCGCCGGCATGCCGCCGTTCTAGGACCACCGCATGGAAAACAATCAGGGCGCCGAGGCCTCCACGCTGATGGAGCGCATCCTCTACGAGGTCAAGCGCGTCGTCGTCGGGCAGGACCACTTCCTCGAGCGCGTGATGGTCGCGATGCTCGCCAACGGGCACCTGCTGGTCGAGGGCGTGCCCGGACTGGCGAAGACGCTGACGGTCAAGACGCTCGCGCAGACGCTGCGCGGCAGCTTCAAGCGCATCCAGTTCACCCCCGACCTGGTGCCGGCGGATCTGGTCGGCACGCGCATCTACAGCCCCAAGACCGGCGAGTTCGACACCTCGCTCGGGCCCGTCTTCACGCACCTGCTGCTGGCCGACGAGATCAACCGCGCCCCGGCCAAGGTGCAGAGTGCGCTGCTCGAGGTCATGCAGGAACGCCAGGTGACGATCGCCGGCACCACGCACAAGGTGCCCGAACCGTTCCTCGTGATGGCGACGCAGAATCCGATCGAGACCGAGGGCACCTACCCGCTGCCGGAGGCGCAGGTCGACCGCTTCATGATGAAGGTGCTGGTCGACTACCCCAGCGAGGAGGAGGAGTTCGTCATCGCCCAGCGCGTCACCGGCGCGCCCACGCAGGTGCAGGCGGTCGCGAGCATGGGGCAGCTGGTCGAGCTGCAGCAGGAGTGCCGCAAGGTCTACGTCGACCCCTCGCTGGTGCAGTACGCCGTCAAGCTGGTCAGCGCGACGCGCCGGCCCGAGAAGTACGACCTGGCCGATATCGCCAAGTACCTGACCTTCGGCGCCAGCCCGCGCGCGACCATCGGCCTGATCGAAGGGGCCCGGGCGCTCGCCTTCATGCGCGGCCGCAGCTATGCGCTGCCGGAGGACATGACCGGCCTGGTCGGCGACGTGCTGCGCCACCGCCTGGTGCTCAGCTACGAGGCCCTGTCCGACGGCCTGGACGCCGATCAGGTGATCGCCCGGGTCATGAAGAAGATCGCCGTGCCCGACAAGCCGCTCGCGCCCCATGGACAAGGTGCCGGCAAGAGCTGAGGCCGCCGGGGTCGATGCCGAGGCGCTGCTGCGGCGCCTCGAATGGACCGTGATCCGCCGGCTTGACGGCCTGCTGCAGGGCGACTACCGCACCCTGTGGCGCGGCGCCGGGCTCGACCTCGCCGATCTGCGTGAGTACCAGCACGGCGACGACGTGCGCCACATCGACTGGAACGTCACCGCGCGATTGCAGGTGCCGCATGTGCGGCAGTTCACCGAGGACCGCGAGGTTGCGGCCTGGTTCCTGGTCGACCTCAGCGCGAGCGTCGATTTCGGCTCGGACGTGCGTGCCAAGCGCGGCGTGGCGCGCGAGTTCACGGCCGTGCTGGCGCGTCTGTTGACGCGCCACGGCAACCGCGTCGGCGCGCTGCTGTACGGCACCGAGGTCGACACGGTGATCCCGGCACGAGCCGGGCGCACCCACGTGCTGGACCTGCTGCAGCGCATGGCGCGTCGGCCGCTCGTGTCCGCGCCCGGGGCGACCCAGCTGCGCGACCTGCTGCTCGCCGGGCAGCGCATCGTGAAGCGGCGCAGCACCGTGTTCGTCGTGTCCGACTTCATCAGCCCGCCGGGCTGGGAGGAGGCGCTGGCGCAGCTCGCGCGGCGCCACGACGTCACCGCGGTGCGTCTGTACGACCCGCTCGAGATGGACCTGCCGGACATCGGCCTGGTCACGATGCACGACGCCGAGACCGGCGAGCAGCTGCTCGTGGACACGCACGACCCGGGCTTCCGCCGGCGCTTCGCGGCCGCCGCGCAGGCGCGCGAAACCGCGCTGCTCGACGCACTGGCGCGGGCCGGCGTCGACACGCTCGAACTGGCCACCGACGATGACCTGCTCGACGCCATCCTGCGCTTCGCCGACCTGCGCCGCCAGCGCAGCCGACTGTCCAGCGGCGGCGGCGCTCCCACCCACCTCACCGAACTGAAGACGGCTTCGCGATGAAGAACCAGCTGCCGTTCAACGTCATCTGGCCCGACATGCTGTGGCTGCTGCTCGCACTGCCGCTGCTCGTGCTGCTCTATGTCTGGCTGATGCGCCGCCGCAAGAAGGTGGCACTGCGCTACGCCAACCTCGCGCTGGTCAAGCAGGCGATGGGCCGCAGCGCCGCATGGCGGCGCCACGTGCCGCCGGCGCTGATGCTGCTGGCCATTGCCGCGCTGCTGCTGGCCACGGCGCGGCCGACCGCGGTGATCAGCCTGCCCTCGCAGCAGGAGACCATCGTGCTGGCGATGGACGTCTCCGGCAGCATGCGCGCCGCCGATGTGCAGCCGAACCGCCTGGTCGCCTCGCAGGAGGCGGCCAAGGCCTTCGTCGCCGAGTTGCCGCGCAGCGTGCGCGTCGCGGTCGTGCAGTTCGCCGGCACCGCAGCGGTGGTGCAGCCGCCGACGCACAGCCGCGAGGACGTCTACGCGGCGATCGACCGCTTCCAGCTGCAGCGTGGCACCGCCACCGGCAGCGGCATCGTGCTCTCGCTGGCCACGCTGTTCCCCGATGCCGGCATCGACCTGTCGCAGATCACCGGCCAGCGCGCCATGCCGCCCGGCCCGAACGACAAGCCCAAGCCGGACTTCGTGCCGGTCGAGCCCGGCTCGTACGGTTCCGCCGCGATCATCATGCTCACCGACGGCCAGCGCACCACCGGGCCGGACCCGCTGGAGGCGGCCAAGATGGCGGCCGACCGCGGCGTGCGCGTCTACACCGTCGGCATCGGCACCAAGGATGGCGAGACCATCGGCTTCGAGGGCTGGTCGATGCGCGTGCGCCTGGACGAGGACGCGCTGAAGGCGGTTGCGCAGCTGACCCGTGCCGACTACTTCTACGCCGGCACCGCCGAGGACCTGAAGAAGGTCTACCAGGGCCTCTCGACGCGCCTGGTGGTCGAGAAGAAGGAGACCGAGATCAGCGGCCTGATCGCCGCGCTGGGCGCGCTGCTGGTCGTGCTGTCGGCAGCGCTGTCGGTGGCCTGGTTCGGCCGCGTCGCGTAGCGCGGCTCAGGCCGCCTCGCCGCTGCCCGACAGCCGGCCGGCCACCAGCCGCAGCGTGCGGTCGCAGCGCGCCGCGAGGCGCTCGTCGTGGGTCACCAGCACGAACGCCGTGCCGCGCTCGCGAGCCAGGCCGAGCATCAGCTCGAACACGCTATCGGCGGTCGCGCGGTCGAGGTTGCCGGTCGGCTCGTCGGCCAACACGCAGGCCGGCTGGCCGGCCAGCGCGCGGGCGATCGCGACCCGCTGGCGCTCCCCGCCCGACAGCTCGGCCGGCCGGTGCTGCACACGCGGTCCGAGCCCGACCTGCCCGAGCACGGCCGCGGCCTGCTCGCGCGCCTCGTGCAGGTCCATGCGACGCACGCGCAGCGGCATCGCCACGTTGTCCAGCGCGGTGAACTCGGGCAGCAGGTGGTGGAACTGGTAGACGAAGCCGAGGTGCCGGTTGCGCCACAGGCCCTGCGCGGCGGGATCCATCGACGCGAGATTGCGCCCGGCCAGGAAGACGTGTCCCTGGCTGGGCTGGTCCAGCCCGCCCAGCAGGTGCAGCAGCGTGCTCTTGCCGGAGCCCGACGCGCCGACGATGGCCAGCGTCTGCCCGGGCGATACCGCCAGCTCGATGCCCTGCAGCACCGTCACGTCCAGCCCGCCCTCGTTGAAGCGCTTGTGCAGGCTCTGCGCACGGATGATCGGCTCGCCGGGCACGCCGGCGTCGGCGGCGCCGTCACTCATAGCGCAGCGCCTCCGCCGGTTGCACGCGGCTCGCGCGCCAGCTCGGGTACAGCGTCGCGACGAACGCGAGCAGCAGCGAGATCAGCGCGATCGGCACGATGTCGCCGCTCTGCGGCTCGCTGGGCATGCGGCTGATCACGTAGATGCTGCCGGGCAGGAAGCTCACGTTCAGCGCGCGCTCGATGGCCGGCACGATCACGTCGACGTTGAAGGCGATCAGCAGGCCGAGGAGCACGCCGACCAGCGTCCCGATCACGCCCGACGTCGCTCCCTGCACCATGAAGATGCCCATGATCGAGCGCGGGCTGGCGCCGATCGTGCGCAGGATCGCGATGTCGGCCTGCTTGTCGGTCACGGTCATCACCAGCGTCGAGACCAGGTTGAAGGCGGCCACCGCGACGATCAGCGTCAGGATGATGAACATCAGGCGCTTCTCGATCTGCACCGCGTCGAACCAGTTGCGGTTGGTGCGCGTCCAGTCGCGCACCAGCACCTTCGGGCCGAGCGCCTGGGCCAGCTCGGCGCCGACGCTGCGCGCCTCGTGCACGTTCTTCAGCCGCAGCTGCACACCGGTCGGGCCGGCGACGCGGAACAGCTTGCCGGCATCCTCCAGGTGCATCAGCGCCAGGCCGCTGTCGTATTCGTAATGCCCGGCCTCGAAGGTGCCGACGACGGTCAGCTGCTTCAGGCGCGGCAGCACGCCGGCCGGCGTGACCTGGCCGCCGGGCGCGATCAGGGTCACCTTGTCGCCCTCGCGCACGCCGAGCTGGCGCGCCAGTTCGGCGCCCAGCACGATGCCCCAGCTGCCCGGCGTCAGGCGCGCGAACACCGTTCCGCGCAGCTTCGCGGCCAGGTCCGTGACGGTCGCCTCGTCGACCGGCGAGATGCCGCGCACGACGGCGCCGCGCATCTCGTCGCCGCGAGCGATCAGCGCCTGCGTCGCAATGAAGGGCGCGGCGCCGATGACCTGCGGGTTCTGGCGCGCCTTGGCCGCCGTGGCGCCCCAGTCGGGCAGCGCCGCGCCGGACGGCTCCAGCACCTCGATGTGCGCGATCACCGACAGCATGCGGTCGCGCACCTCCTTCTGGAAGCCGTTCATCACCGACAGCACGATGATCAGCGCCGCCACGCCCAGCGCGATGCCGAGCATCGACACCGCCGAGATGAAGGAGATGAATCCGTTGCGCCGTGCAGCCCGGCCCGCACGCGTGTAGCGCCAGCCGATCTGCAGCTCGTAGGGCCAGTTCATGGGGAGGCGATGCTACAGGACGGGTGGAAGTCGCACCGGCGTGCAACCCCCTGACCACGGCGTCATCGACGAACGGGCGCATCGGCGACTACCGGGAGAATGGCGGACATGTCGCCCCTTCCCCGCGTCGGATTCGTCCTTGCTTCAGGCAGTGATGCGCCCCTGCCGAGCACCCGCATTTCAGTGCTGAACATGCTGCCCTTCCTGCGAGAGGCGGGCTACTCGGCCGAGATCGCCCATGCACCCGACCGCGAGTCGCACCAGCCTGACCTGAACGACCTCGATCCGCGTTCGTTGGCCAGTCGGTACGACATCGTCTACTTTCAGAAGGTAAGAGGGCCGTCCGTCGTGCAACTCGTGCGCAGGCTGGAAACGGACGGCGTACGCACCGTCTACGGCATGTGCGACCTGGTCGAACCGGAGATGGTGGCCGCGACCTCGGCCACCGCGGTGGTGACGGACTACCTGCGCCAGCTGCATCCGCCCTCTCTGCGCCACAAGATGCATGTCGTGCACGACGGCATCGAGCGTCCCGAGCGCCACCGGGTGCGCCCGAGCGATCACCGCGGTTCGGCCGGGCAGCCGCTGCGCGCCGTGCTGGTGACCTCGGCCAGCCTCACCGCGCTGCCGGTCATCGGGCGACCCCCATCGTGGCTTTCGGTGACGGTCGTCGGCGCCTATCCGGTGCCGGCGTGGCGCGGGCGCCGGCTGCGCTGGCTGCGTGGCCAGCTGGCGCAGGCCGCCGATGGGCAGAAGCTCGCCACGGTCTCGTCACTGCTCGACCGCCGCATCGAACGGGTCGCGTGGGACCCCATCGGCGTGTATGACCAGCTGGAGCGGGCCGACATCGGCATCATCCCGGTCAACACCAACGGCCCCGCCTACTGGAAGGTCAAGTCGGAGAATCGTCTGACCCTGAAGATGGCCGCAGCCCTGCCGGTGATCGCCACCCCCGTGCCCGCGTATGAGACGGTGGTGGTGCCGGGCGAGAATGCCTTCTTCGCCAACTGCCGCGACGAGTGGATGTCGCGCCTCGAGGCGCTGCGCGATCCGGCCCTGCGCCTGTCGATGGGCACCCGGGCACGCGAGGCCGTGCTGCCGCGATTCTCGAAGGAGGCACAGGCGCAGGCGCTGATCTCGGTACTGCAGGCGGCGCTCGAGCCGGCCACGGCGGACGCCGCCCGATAATGGCCGCATGCATCTGCTGGTCCCGTTCGCCTCGGCACTCGCCGAGGCCGGGGTGTACGCCTTGCGCGACCTCGAGCTCCCCCACCTCGCCCGCCTGCTGCCGCGTCTCGCGCCGGCGGCCCGCCTCGGCACCGACGAGTTCAGCCTGCACCCGCCGCACGAGTGCGCCCTGGCCGCCGCGTGGGGCTGGCAAGGAGGCGAGGGGCGGCTGCCGTTTGCCGCGCGGGCGGCGGCGGCGGACGGCATCGAGGTGCTCGACCTCCCCTGGGGCCTGCTGACGCCGGTGCACTGGTCGGTCGGCCGCGACCGCATCACGCTGGCGGATCCGGCACTGCTGCAGCTCGACGCCGCCGAATCGCGTGCACTGTTCGACGCGGTACGCGGCCTGTTCGAGAGCGAAGGCTTCGTCGCCGTCTGGGGCGCGCCGCAGCGCTGGTACCTGGCCGGCGAGGCGCTGGCCGACCTGCCGTGCGCCTCGCTGGACCGCGTCGTCGGCCGCAACGTCGACCCCTGGCTGCCCGAAGGGCCGGCCGGGCGCCTGCTGCGCCGGCTGCAGAACGAGGTGCAGATGCTGCTGTACACGCATCCGCTGAACGATGCGCGCGAGCAGCGCGGCGACCTGCCCTGCAACGCGCTGTGGCTGAGCGGCTGCGGGCGCCTCCAGGCGGTCACCGGCACGGCGCCGGAAGTCGACGAGCGCCTGAAGGCGCCGCTGCTGCGCGAGGACTGGGCGGCCTGGGCCGAAGCCTGGCGGGAACTCGACGCCGGACCGATCGCGGCGCTGACCGACGCGGTCGCGCGCGGCGAGCGCGACATTGCGCTGACGCTGTGCGGCGAGCGCTTCGCGCAGCGCTACGAGCCCGCGGCGGCGCCGTTCTGGCAACGCTGGGCGCAACGCTGGCGCAGCGCGGCTCCCGCGCAGGCGCTGGAGGTGCTCTGATGGGTATCCCCGGGCCGACGCTGCTGCGCCGCGATGCGCCGCCGCGCAGCGTGTGGGCGCTCGAGCAGGCCGGCGTGCCGCCGCTGCTTGCGCGGTTGTACGCGGCCCGCGGCGTGCGCGGCGCCGACGAGCTCGACGACGCACTGGCCCAGCTGCTGCCGCCGGCCGGGCTGCATGCGGCCGACGCCGCCGCGCGGCTGCTGGCCGACGCCCTGCAGCTCGGGCGCCGCATCTGCATCGTCGCCGACTACGACTGCGATGGCGCCACCGCCTGCGCCGTCGCGCTGCGCGGCCTGCGCCTGCTCGGCGCCGACCCGGCCACGCTCGGCTATGTCGTGCCGGACCGGGCCGTGCACGGCTACGGGCTCACGCCCGCGATCGTCGACCTCGCGCTGCAGCAGCGCCCGGACGTGCTGGTCACGGTCGACAACGGCATCGCCAGCCTGGCCGGCGTCGCGCACGCGCGAGCGCACGGCCTCGCGGTGTTGGTGACCGACCATCACCTGCCGGCGCGCGAGCACGACGCGACGCTGCTGCCCGAGGCGGACGTCATCGTCAACCCGAACCAGCCGGGCTGCGGCTTCGCGAGCAAGAACCTGGCGGGTGTCGGCGTGATGTTCTACGTGCTGCTGGCGCTGCGCGGCGAACTGCGCGCCCGCGGCCGCTTCGACGCGGCCACCCAGCCGCGCCTGGACACGCTGCTGGACCTCGTCGCGCTCGGCACGGTGGCCGACGTGGTGCGGCTGGATGCGAACAACCGGCGCCTGGTGGCGCAGGGCCTCAAGCGCATCCGCGCCGGGCGGGCGCACGCCGGCGTCGCGGCGCTGTTCGCCGCGGCCGGGCGCGATGCGCGCCGCGCCAGCGCGTTCGATTTCGGGTTCGCGCTCGGCCCGCGCATCAACGCCGCCGGGCGCCTGTCGGACATGACGCTCGGCATCGAATGCCTGCTGACCGACGACGCGGGCCGCGCGGCCGAACTCGCGCAGAAGCTCGATGCGATCAACCGCGAGCGCCGCGAGGTCGAGACCGGGATGCGCGAACAGGCCGAGCTGCAGCTGGAGCGGCTGATGCCCGACGGCGAGCCGCCGCCGGCGCTGGCGCTGTTCGACGCCGAGTTCCACGAAGGGGTGGTCGGGATCGTCGCGGCGCGTGTCAAGGACCGGCTGCACCGTCCCACCTTCGTTTTCGCGCGCGGACAGGACGGGCTGCTGAAGGGCTCGGGCCGCTCGATCCCGGGCTTCCACCTGCGCGACGCGCTGGACCTCGTCAGCAAGCGGGCCCCGGGCGTGCTGCTGCGCTTCGGCGGCCACGCGATGGCGGCCGGCTGCACGCTCGCCGCCGAGGGGCTGCCGGCCTTCGCGGCCGCCTTCCGGCAGGTCGCGCAAGAGGGACTGGACGCGGCGACCCTGCAGCGTCGGCTGCTGACCGACGGGCCGCTCGCGCCGGAGCAGTTCGATGCGGACACCGTGCGCACGCTCGACGCCCAGGTCTGGGGCCAGGCGTTCGAGCCGCCACTGTTCTGCGACGAGGTCGAGGTGGTGTCGCAGCGCCTGGTCGGCGAACGTCACCTGAAGCTCGGCGTTCGTCATGGGCGCGCCCTGCGCGACGCGATCTGGTTCGGTCGCAGCGAACCGCTGCCCCCACGTGTGCGCCTGGCCTACCGGCTGGCGCTGGACGAGTACAACGGCCGCGAGCGCGTGCAGATGGTGGTCGAGGCCTGCGAGGCTTGCGCATGAGCACACCGGGCCGCTCCCAGGCACGACTCCCGGAGTGCGCAGCACGGAGGGCCGTCGAGTGACGCTCCCGCTCGCCCGCCGTCGTGCGCTGCTGCTGGCCGCGCTGGCCGCCCCGCTGGCCCGGGCCGCCACCGCGCCGGCACCGGTGACGTTCACGAGCGGTCTCGACCGCCCCTGGGGGCTCGCGTTCCTGCCCGATGGCCGCCTGCTCGTCACGCAGAAGAGCGGTGCGCTGGTCTTCGTGTCGGCCGACGGACGCCAGGTGTCGGCACCGCTGGGGGGCGTGCCGGAGGTGGCCGACAGTGGCCAGGGCGGCCTGCTCGACGTTGCGCTCGACCCGGACTTCGCGACGCGGCCCGACGTCTACCTCAGCTACGCCGAGCGCGATGGCCTGGGCAGCGGCACGGCCGTCGCACGCGGCCGGCTGGCCGGCGCCGCGCTGCGCGACACCACGGTGATCTTCCGCCAGCAGCCCAAGGTCTGGGGCAGCGGCCACTTCGGCGCGCGGCTGGTGTTCGCGCGCGACAAGACCCTGTTCGTGACGCTGGGCGAGCGCCAGAAGGGCGAACCCGCCCAGGACCTGGCCAGCCACCTCGGCAAGGTCGTCCGCCTGAACCGCGACGGCAGCGTGCCCGCCGACAACCCACGGATCCCGGGCGCGCGGCCGGAGATCTGGAGCTATGGCCATCGCAACCCGCAGGGCGCGGCGCTGCACCCTCGAACCGGCGAGTTGTGGCTGGTCGAGCACGGCCCGCAGGGCGGCGACGAGCTGAACATCGCCCGCGCCGGCGGCAACTACGGCTGGCCGCAGCGCAGCTTCGGCTGCCCGTACGGCGCGCCGGTCGGCGAGGACTGCCGGATCGGCGGCGGCGCGCATGCGGACGACCAGGTCGGCCCGCTGACCACCTGGACGCCGACCTCGATCGCGCCCAGCGGCATGGCCTTCTGCAGCGGGCGCATGTTCCCCGAGTGGCGCGGCAACCTGTTCGTCGGTGCGCTGGCCGGCACCGCGCTCTGGCGGCTGACGCTGGACGGGGAGCGCGTCGTCGCACGCGAGGCGCTGTACGCGTCGCTGCGCGAGCGCATCCGCGACGTGCGCGAGGCGCCGGACGGCGCCCTGCTGCTGCTCACCGACAGCCGTCAGGGTCGCATCCTGCGCGTCGCGCGCTGAACCGGGCGGCTCCCTACAATTCGAGGGTGACCCAGCCGCCTTCGTGGATGAACGCCGACCTGCACTGCCACTCCACCGTCTCCGACGGCACGCTCAGCCCGGAGGCACTGGCCGCGCGCGCCAAGGGCAACGGCGTCGAACTCTGGGCACTGACGGACCACGACGAGATCCGCGGCCAGCGGCGCGCCCGTGAGGCGGCGCTGGCTCTCGGGCTGCCCTACCTGACCGGCACGGAGATCTCGGTCAGCTTCGTCGGCGTCACGGTGCACATCGTGGGGCTGGGCTTCGATGCGGACGACGCGGCGCTCGCCGCCGGCCTGCAGGCCGCGCGCGGCGGCCGCCGCGAACGCGCGCTCGAGATGGATGCCAGCCTGGCGCAGGCCGGCATCCACGGCAGCTTCGAGGGCGCGCTGAAGTACGTCGGCAACCCGGACCTGATCTCGCGCACCCACTTCGCGCGGCACCTGGTCGAGACCGGCGTGTGCAGCGACACCGCGGACGTGTTCCGCCGCTACCTCACCGAGGGCAAGCCGGGCTTCGTGCCGCACCGCTGGGCCTCGCTGCGCGATGCGGTGCACTGGATCACCGAGGCCGGCGGCCTGGCGGTGATCGCCCACCCGGCG
Source organism: Piscinibacter sp. (assembly GCA_019635485.1). Classification (GTDB taxonomy): domain Bacteria; phylum Pseudomonadota; class Gammaproteobacteria; order Burkholderiales; family Burkholderiaceae_C; genus Piscinibacter. The sequence goes on from JAHBZL010000021.1 coordinate 51,743, forward strand.
CGCTACAAGTTCACCGCCAACGAGGAGCATGCGCTCTTCACCGAGTTCATCGGCCACGGCGGGCGCGGCGTCGAGGTCGTGACCGGCAGCCACAGTGCCGCCGAGGCCGTGCGCTACGGGCAGACCGCGCTGGAATACGGCCTGCTGGCCTCGCGCGGCAGCGACTTCCACAGCCCCGGCGAAAGCCACACCGACCTGGGTGCGCTGCCGGAGCTGCCGGGCACGCTGTCGCCGGTCTGGGAAGCGCTCGAAGACCGCATCGTGCGACCCCAATGAACCCGGGCCGCCCGGGACAGCATCCCGCGCTGGGCATCGGCCTGGTGCTGGTCATGACCGCCTGTTTCGCGAGCATGGACAGCACCGTGAAGTACCTGGGCGCCTTCGTGCCGGTGCTGGTGATCCTGTGGTCGCGCTACAGCGTGCAGGCGGCGGCGATGGGCCTGTGGCTGGTGCGCGCGCGGCGGCGCCCCGGCGGCGCCGGATTTCGCTCGGCGCACCCGCGCTTCCAGCTCGCCCGCGGCCTGCTGCTGCTGTCCAGCTCGATGTTCAGCTTCTTCGCGCTGCAGCACCTGCCGGTCGCGGAGTTCACCGCGATCAACATGCTGACGCCGGTGGCGGTCACGCTGATGGCGGGCTGGTTCCTGCACGAGCGCGTCTCGCGGCTGCGCTGGCTGCTGGTGATCGGTGGCCTCGTCGGGGCGCTGATCGTGATCCGGCCGGGCAGCGGCCTGTTCGGCTGGGCCGTGCTGCTGCCGCTGGCGGGCATGTTCAGCTACGCCTGCTTCCAGGTGCTGACCAGCAAGCTCTCCGGGCTCGAGGACCCGTTCACCACCCACTTCTACACCGGGCTGGTCGGCTCGCTGCTGCTCACGGCGATCCTGCTGGCCAGCAGCCTCGATCTGGGGCCCACGCTGCGCGGCACGGCGCCCCATCAGTTCGGGCTGCTGCTGCTGATCGGCGCGCTGGGCACCTCGGGCCACCTGATGCTCGTGCTGGCGTTCCGGCTCGCGCCGACCGCGACGCTGATGCCCTTCATGTACGCCCAGCTGGGCATGGCGGTGATCGTCGGATGGCTCGTGTTCCGCCACGCGCCGGACCTGTGGGGCTGGATCGGCATGGCGGTGATCGCCGGCTGCGGCGCGGCCAGCGCGTGGCTGAACGTGCGCGAGGCGACGCAGCGCCAGCAGGCGCTGTCGGCCGTCTCGGTGGACAGCGTCGTCGACTGACGCGGACCGGCCATGTCCCAGTACTTCGAGGTCCATCCCGACAACCCGCAGCCGCGCCTGCTGAAGCAGGCGGTGCAGATCCTGCACGCCGGCGGCATCGCCGCGATCCCGACCGATTCCAGCTACGCGCTGGTCTGCCACCTGGACGACAAGGCGGCCGCGGAACACCTGCGCCGCATCCGCCAGGTCGACGACAAGCACCACCTGACGCTGCTGTGCCGCGACCTCAGCGAACTGGCCAGCTACGCCCGCGTCGACAACCGCCAGTACCGCCTGCTCAAGCTCGGTACGCCCGGGCCGTTCACCTTCATCCTGGAGGCCACCAAGGAAGTGCCGCGGCGCGTCTCGCATCCGTCGCGGCGCACGATCGGCCTGCGCGTGCCGGACCACCGCGTGACGCAGGCGCTGCTCGAGCAGCACGGCGCGCCGCTGCTCGCCACCACGCTGATCGCGCCCGGCGAGCACGAGCCGATGAACGATCCGCACGAGATCCGCGAACGCTTCCAGAAGCTGCTGCAGGCGGTGGTCGATGCCGGCGCCTGCCCGATGCAGCCGACCACGGTGGTGGACCTCTCCGGCGGGGACCCGGTGCTGGTGCGCCAGGGGCGCGGCGACCCGCACGTGCTGGGGCTGGACCCCGAACCCTAGCGTTCGATGCGGGCGACCGCGCTGTGCGCGTGGATCGACTCGAAGTTCTCGACGTCGACCACATAGCGACCGACACGCGGGTCCGCGTTCAGGCGCAACGCGACATCGCGCACCAGGTCCTCGACGAACTTGGGGTTCTCGTAGGCCCGCTCGGTGACCCATTTCTCGTCGCTGCGCTTGAGCATCGGCCAGATCTCGCTGGAGGCCGAGTCCTCGGCGAAGCGCACCAGCTCGGCCCAGGCGATGTCCTGCAGCAGCTCGACGCGGATCGTCACGTGCGAGCGCTGGTTGTGCGCGCCGTAGTCGGAGATCTCCTTCGAGCACGGGCACAGGGACTTGACCGGCACCACGGCCTCGGCCCAGACGGCGACCGCACCATCCTTCGCCTCGGCGATCCAGCGGCCCTGGTACTCCAGCAGGCTCTCGACGCCGGACACGGGTGCGCGCTTGCGCAGGAAGAACGGGAAGCGCGCCTCGACGCGCCCCGTGTCGGCGTGCAGGCGTTCCAGCATCGCCAGCGTCTGCCGGCGCAGTTCGTCAGCGTCGATCGCCTGGTCGAGCGACTCGAGCCAGGCGACGAAGCGCGACATATGCGTGCCCTTCTGCTCGGCCGGCAGCGCGACGTCCAGGTCCCAGGACGCGACGGTCGCCAGCTCGGCCCGTCCGAGCCGCAGCTGCATCGGGTAGCGCACGCCGCGCACGCCGACGCGCTGGATCGCGATGTGGCGCTCGTCCCGGGCACTCTGGGTGTCGGGAATGTGCAGCGCGTCCTTGAGATTGCTCATGGCTCAAGCATGACAGCAAACCGCCCGGCGCGTCGCCACGGGGACTTGAACGCGCACTTCAACGCCCTTCAATGGTTCACTGCGCGCACGAGCGACGGCCGTGCGCCGAAGCGCTTGACGACCGCCTGCTCGATGCCGGCGGCGTCGAGCCCGCACTGCGCCAGCAGCTTGGCCGGGTCGCCGTGCTCGATGAAGCGGTCGGGCAGCCCGAGCGTCAGCACCGGCGTGGTCAGGCCCGCCTCGGCCAGCGCCTCGAGCACGGCACTGCCGGCACCGCCCATCGTGCAGCCTTCCTCGATCGTCACCAGCGCCTCGTGGCTGCGCGCCAGTTCGGCCACCAGCGCGCTGTCCAGCGGCTTGGCAAAGCGCATGTTGGCCACGGTCGCGTCGAGCTTCTCCGCCGCGGCGAGCGCCGGGTGCAGCAGCGTGCCGAAGGCGAGGATCGCGATGCGCGAACCGCGCCGGCGCAGCTCGCCGCGGCCCCACGGGATCGCGCTCATCTCGGCCTGGATCTCGACGCCGGCGCCGCTGCCGCGCGGGTAGCGCACGGCGGTCGGCTGGTCCTGCAGGAAGGCGGTGTACAGCGCCTGGCGACACTCGTCCTCGTCGGACGGCGTCAGCACCGCCATGTTCGGCACGCAGCGCAGGTAGGCGATGTCGTAGGCGCCGGCGTGCGTCGCCCCGTCCGCACCCACCAGGCCGGCGCGGTCCAGCGCGAACACCACCGGCAGGTTCTGCAGCGCGACGTCGTGGATCAGCTGGTCGTAGGCGCGCTGCAGGAAGGTCGAGTAGATCGCGACGACCGGTTTCAGGCCTTCGCAGGCCAGCCCGGCGGCGAAGGTGACCGCATGCTGCTCCGCGATGCCGACGTCGAAGTAGCGTTCCGGGAAGCGCTTGTGGAACTCGACCATGCCCGAGCCTTCGCGCATCGCCGGCGTGATGCCGACCAGGCGCGAATCCTTCTGCGCCATGTCGCAGAGCCACTGGCCGAACACCTGCGTGAAGCTGGTCTTGCCGGGCGTGGCCGGCTTCTGGATACCCTGCGCCGGGTCGAACGGGGTCGGCCCGTGGTACTTGACCGGGTCGGCCTCGGCCAGCTTGTAGCCGTAGCCCTTCTTGGTCACGACGTGCAGGAACTGCGCGCCGGGCTTGTCGCGCAGGTTCTCGAGCGTCGGGATCAGCGCGTCCAGGTCGTGGCCGTCGATCGGGCCGACATAGTTGAAGCCGAACTCCTCGAAGATCGTGCCGGGCACGACCATGCCCTTGGCATGTTCCTCGAAGCGCCGCGCCAGCTCGAACAGCGGCGGCGCGTTCTTCAGCACGCTCTTGGCGCCCTCGCGCGCGGCGGCGTAGAACTTGCCGCTCATCAGCCGCGCCAGGTACTTGTTCAGCGCCCCGACCGGCGGGCTGATCGACATGTCGTTGTCGTTCAGCACCACCAGCAGGTTCGGCACGTGGCCGACGTGCGGCATGCCGGCATTGTTCAGCGCCTCGAAGGCCATGCCGGCCGTCATCGCACCGTCCCCGATGATCGCCACCGCGTGCCGCTTCTCGCCCTTCTGCTGAGCCGCGAGCGCCATGCCCAGCGCAGCCGAGATCGAGGTCGACGAGTGCGCGGTACCGAAGGTGTCGTACTCGCTCTCCTCGCGCCGCGGGAAGCCGGAGATGCCCCCGAGCTGGCGCAGCGTGCCCATGCGCTCGCGCCGGCCGGTCAGGATCTTGTGGGGGTAGGTCTGGTGGCCGACGTCCCACACCAGCCGGTCGTGCGGCGTGTTGAAGACGCGGTGCAGCGCGATCGTCAGCTCGACCGTGCCGAGGTTGGACGACAGGTGGCCGCCGGTCTTGGACACGCTGTTCAGCACGTAGTCGCGCAGCTCGTCCGCGAGCTGCTGCAGCTCGGCGCGCGGCAGCCGGCGCAGGTCGGCCGGGCTGTCGATGGTGGGCAGCAGCACGTGTTTCATCTCAGTTGTCCCGTTCGACGACCTTGTCGGCGAGGATCGCCAGCGCGCTCGGGTCGGCCAGCCCGCTGCGTTCCAGCGCCGCCTGCGCCCGCCGCCGCAGTTCGTCGGCGTGGCGACGCGCGGCGTCGAGGCCGAGCACGGTCACGTAGGTCGGCTTGTTCGCGTCCAGGTCCTTGCCCGCGGTCTTGCCCAGGGTCTCGGACGCCTGCGTGACGTCGAGGATGTCGTCCACCACCTGGAAGGCCAGCCCAAGCGCGTCGCCGTACTCGGCCAGCGCCTGCCAGGTCGCCTCGCCCGTGCGGCCGCACGCCGCGCCCATCAGCACGCTGGAACGCAGCAGCGCGCCGGTCTTGCGGTGGTGCATGTCGCGCAGCGCCTGTTCGTCCAGCGGCTTGCCGATGCTCGCGAGGTCGATCGCCTGGCCGCCCGCCATGCCGGCGTGGCCGGCGGCGCGCGCCAGCAGCGCGCACAGGCGCGCCTGCAGCGCCGGCTCGACGCCCTCGTCCGGCGTGAGCACCTCGAAGGCCAGCGCCTGCATCGCGTCGCCGGCCAGCATCGCCTGTGCCTCGCCGAAGCGCACGTGCACGGTCGGCTTGCCGCGCCGCAGCACGTCGTTGTCCATGCACGGCATGTCGTCGTGCACCAGCGAATAGGCGTGGATCAGCTCGACCGCGCAGGCCGCCCGCAGCGCGGCCTCGCGTTCGCCTGCGACCGCCTGCGCCCCGGCCAGCACCAGCAGCGGGCGCAGCCGCTTGCCACCGTCGAGCACGCCGTAGCGCATCGCCTCGCCGAGCCCCGCCGGCGCGTCGGCGGGCACCCAGGCGTCCAGCGCCGACTCGACCGCGTCGAGCTCGGCCCGCGCCCAGAGATCGAACTGCTCCAGCCTCATCCGGCGATCCAGGGCCTGAGCTGGCCGTCCTCGAGCAGCTTGACCTGGTGCTCGACGGCCTCGAGCCGGCTGCGGCAGAACGCGAGCAGTTCGGCCCCGCGGCGGTGGCTCTCGATGAGTTTGTCCAAAGGCAGCTGGGCCCCTTCCATGTCGGACACGAGCCGTTCGAGTTCGCGCAAGGCGTCCTCGTACGTGGCCGGCAGCGGCGGAGTCGCCGGGGGAGCGGTTGTTTTTGCCATGCGGAATACCAAAGGTCGCATTGTAGTCAGGGCACCGCGGCGGAACGCCCCGGCCCGGTGCGGATCAGAGCCCCTTTGAAAAGAGCAACCACCCCAATGCGACTTCTGCCCCGTCACGGACCCCCCGGGTACAATCCGCGGCCCGCCGCGAAGGCGGGGCTCTTCATCCATGCGCCACACGTGTGCGCATGGCGGTTCGACATCGGTTTTTGGAGATCCTGGGGATCATGTCCGACCTGAGCGTCAGCCTCGACGCGCTGGAGCGCAGCCGCTCCCAGCTTTCGGTTTCGACGTACTTCGATGCGGCCCTGTTCGGCCGCGAGATGGAGCTGATCTACCAGTCCGGTCCGCGCTACCTCGGGCACGAGCTGACCGTGCCCGAGGTCGGCGACTTCCACGCCCTGCCGCAGGAGAACGAAGGCCGCGCCCTGGTGCGCACGGCCAACGGTGTCGAACTGATCTCGAACGTGTGCCGGCACCGACAGGCGCTGATGCTGCGTGGCCGCGGCCACACCGGCAGCCACATCGTCTGCCCGCTGCACCGCTGGACCTACGACACCTCGGGCCAGCTGGTCGGGGCGCCGCACTTCGCCGACGACCCCTGCCTGAACCTGCGCAACTACCCGGTGCAGAACTGGAACGGCCTGCTGTTCGAGGCCGGCGGGCGCGACGTCAACGCGGACCTGGCCCGGCTCGGACCCAAGGCCGACCTGGACTTCTCCGGCTATGTGTTCGACAGCGTGCACGTGCACGAGTGCGACTACAACTGGAAGACCTTCATCGAGGTCTATCTGGAGGACTACCACGTCGCGCCGTTCCACCCGGGGCTGGGCGGCTTCGTCACCTGCGAGGACCTGCGCTGGGAGTTCGGCCCGATGCACTCGGTGCAGACGGTCGGAACGAACAACGCGCTGGCGAAGGCCGGTTCGGCCACCTACCGCAAGTGGCACGACGCGGTGCTCGCGTATCGCGACGGCAAGCCGCCCAAGCACGGCGCGATCTGGCTGACCTACTACCCGAACGTGATGGTCGAGTGGTATCCGCACGTGCTGGTCGTCTCGACGCTGTTCCCGAAGGGGCCGCAGAAGACGCTCAACATGGTGGAGTTCTTCTACCCGGAAGAGATCGCGGCGTTCGAGCGCGAGTTCGTCGAGGCCGAGCAGGCCGCGTACTGGGAGACCTGCCAGGAGGACGACGAGATCGCGCTGCGCATGGATGCAGGCCGGCAGGCGCTGCTGCAGCGTGGCGACGACGAGGTCGGTCCCTATCAAAGCCCGATGGAAGACGGCATGCAGCAGTTCCACGAGTGGTACCGCCGCCGCATGGGGGATGCGCTGACGGGCTGAACCGCAGCGCGCCGGGGTGCGGCCGGCGGGCAGGCAGAATGCCCGCATGTCCGCACCCTGGTTGATGGTCCTCGCCTCCTTGCTGTTCGCCAGCATGGGGGTCTGCGTCAAGCTCGCCTCCGCCCACTACCACACCGGCGAGATCGTCTTCTACCGCGGCCTGACCGGCGCGCTGATGATGGCCGCCTACACGCGCTGGCAGGGTGGCTCGCTGCGCACCGCCGTGCCGGCGATGCACTTCTGGCGCTCGCTGTCCGGCGTCACCGCGCTGTGCCTGTGGTTCTACGCGCTGGGCAACCTGCCCCTGGCCACAGCGATGACGCTGAACTACATGTCGTCCGTGTGGATGGCGCTGTTCCTGATGGGAGGCGCGATCATGCTGGGCAGCGCGCGCGTCGACGGCCGGCTGATCGCGGCGGTGCTGCTCGGCTTCGCCGGCGTCGCGCTGATCCTGCGCCCGACCATCGAGCACGACCAGCTCTGGCACGGTCTGATCGGCCTGCTCTCGGGCATGGTCTCGGCCACCGCCTACCTGCAGGTCACCGCGCTGGGCCGCGCCGGCGAGCCCGAGTACCGCATCGTCTTCTTCTTCTCGCTCGGTGGCGTGATCGCCGGGCTGCTGACGACGTTGTGGACGGGCATCAGTCCGCACCGCTCGGTCGGCGGCGTGCTGCTGCTGCTGGCCGTCGGGGTGCTGGCCACGGTCGCGCAGCTGATGATGACGCGCGCCTACTCGACCGGCCGCACGCTGGTCAACGCGAGCCTGCAGTACCTGGGCATCGCGTTTTCGTTCACCTACGGCGTGCTGCTGTTCGACGACCGCGTGACCTGGATGGCGCTGGCCGGCATGGCCCTGATCGTCGCCGCCGGCATCGGCGCGACGCAGCTGCGCAGCAGCGCCGCCCCCGACGACGCGCGCCAATCGACCCTGGAGAGCTGAGCATGCCCTGGACCACGCTGATCACGGCGGACGAACTGCGCGCGCTGCGGGCCGCCGGCCCGGCGCCGGTGGTCGTCGACTGCGGCTTCGACCTGGCCGACCCCGCCGCGGGCGAGCGGGCCTGGGCCGAGGGCCACCTGCCCGGCTCGTTCTACCTGCACCTGGACCGCGAGCTGTCGGGCGCGAAGACCGGCCGCAACGGCCGACACCCGCTGCCGGCGCGCGCGGCCTTCGCCGCGACGCTCGGGCGGCTGGGCGTCACGCCCGCCCGCCAGGTGGTCGCGCTGGACCGCCAGGGCGGCCCCTATGCGTCGCGCCTGTGGTGGATGCTGCGCTGGATGGGCCACGAGGCCGCGGCCGTGCTGGACGGCGGGCTGGCGGCCTGGTGCGCGGCCGGCGGCGAGCTCGACGCACAAGTGCCGGCCGCCCAGGCCACCCCGGCCTACCCCGAGCGCGCGCCGCTGGCCGGCCAGATCGGCGCCGAGGCGCTGCTCGCGCAGCTCGGCCGGGTGCACCTGGTCGACGCCCGCGCCGGCGAGCGCTTCCGCGGCGACAGCGAGACGCTCGACCCGGTGGCCGGCCACATCCCCGGGGCGCTGAACCGCTTCTTCAAGGACAACCTGGCCGCCGACGGCCGCTTCAAGCCGGCCGCCACGCTGCGCGGCGAGTTCGAGGCCCTGCTCGGGCGCGATGCCGCTGCCGCGACGGTGCACCAGTGCGGGTCCGGCGTGACCGCCTGCCACAACCTGCTGGCGATGGAACACGCCGGGCTGACCGGCTCGCAGCTGTACCCCGGCTCGTGGAGCGAATGGTGCGCCGACCCGGCGCGCCCGGTCGCGCGAGGATGAGCGCCGGGGGTTGACCCCCGTCAATCCGCGTCCTAGGCTGCCCGGGAACACTGCGCCCATGCGGGGGTCGCACCGACTCCCGTCCGAGAGGAGATGAGTCCATGTTCAAGCGCATCCTGGTCCCCACCGATGGTTCGGACATCACGCAGAAGGCCGTCGACGCCGCCGTCGCGCTGGCCAAGTCGGTCGGCGCGCGCCTCTACACGATCAGCGTGAAGGAGCCCTTCCCGTACAGCGCGATCTCGGAGATGCAGCCGACCCCGCCGCAGGAGTTCTTCGACGCGCAGGAGCGCATCGCCTCCAAGCGGGTTGCCGGCGTCGTCGAGGCGGCCAAGGCGGCCGGGCTCGAATGCCAGGGCTTCACGGTCGAGGCGCTGCACCCCTGGGAAGCGATCATCGACCATGCCAAGCAGCAGGAATGCGACCTGCTCGTGATGGCCTCGCACGGGCGGCGCGGCGTCACGGCGCTGCTGCTGGGCAGCGAGACGCAGAAGGTGCTGACGCACTCGACGATCCCGGTGCTGGTGGTGCGCTAGTCAGTGCCCGTGCAGGGCGCTGGTCGCGAGCAGCACGACGACCAGCCCCGCGCCCAGCCACACCAGTTGCAGCAGCGTGGCGCGCCATGACAGGCGCAGCTGCAGCTGCGGGATCAGGTCCGCCGTCGCGACGTAGATGAAGCTGCTGGCCGCCACCACCAGCAGGTACGGGAACAGCGGCTGCCAGGCGCCGACGACGAAGTAGCCGAGCACGCCGCCCAGCACCGCCGCGAGGCCGGAGATGGCGTTGTAGACCAGCGCGCGCATCTTCGAGAAGCCGGCGTTGAGCAGCACGATGTAGTCGCCGACCTCCTGCGGGATCTCGTGCGCGATGATCGCCAGTGCGGTCAGCGTGCCCAGGCGCAGGTCGGCGAGGAAGGCGGCGGCGATGATCACGCCGTCGCAGAAGTTGTGGATGCTGTCGCCGAGCAGCACGCTCCAGCCGCCGCGGCCGGCCTGCTGCTGGTCGAAGCCGTGGTCGTGGTGGTGGTCGTCGTGTTCGTGGTGGTGGCCGTGCCGGTACAGCTCGGCCTTCTCGAGCAGGAAGAAGAACAGCAGCCCGCCGAGCAGCGTGCCGAACAGGCTCTGCGGGCTGGCCTGCGACTCGAACGCCTCGGGCAGCACGTTCAGCAGCGCGGTCGCCAGCAGCACGCCGGTGGACAGGCTCACCAGATGCTGCACGACACGGCTGAGCACCGTCAGCGTCAGGCTGGCGGCAATCAGCACCGACAGCAGGCCGCCGGCCAGCGTGGCGAGAACAATGGCGAGGAGGGTCATGGCGCAGGCACAAAAAAAGGGCCGCGGCAGTCCGCGGCCCTTTCATCATGCCTGAGCTGTCAAGTCGGCGTGCGCTGCGCCTCCGACCTCACGCCACCCCATGGGCCTTGAACCAGGCGACGGCGCGCTTCCAGCCATCCTCGGCCTGCTCCTTGCGGTAGCTCGGCCGGTAGTCGGCGTGGAACGCATGCGGCGTGTCCGGGTAGATCACGAACTCGGAGCGGGTGTTGCCGGCCGCCTTCAGCGCCTCGCGCATCTTCTCGACGGTGTCGTTCGGGATCCCGCCGTCGGCGCCGCCGTACAGGCCGAGCACCGCGCCCTTGATGTTCGCGGCCACGTCCAGCGCGGTCTTGTCACCCGTGTGGTAGCTGCGCGCCACCGGGCCGTACCACGCGACGGCGGCCTTCACGCCGGCGTTGTGCGCCGCGTACATCAGGGTCGTGCGGCCACCCCAGCAGAAGCCGGTGATGCCGAGCCGGGAGGTGTCGCCGCCGTTGCCCTTCGCCCACGCCACGGTCGCGTCCAGGTCGCCCAGCACCTGCTGGTCGCTCGCCTTGGTCACCACCTCGGCGATCAGCTTCGAGACCTCGCCGTAGGACTGGGCGTCGCCCTGGCGCACGAACAGTTCCGGCGCGACCGCGAGGTAGCCCAGCTTGGCAAAGCGCCGCGCCACGTCCGCGATGTGCTCGTGCACGCCGAAGATTTCCGAGATCACCAGCACCACCGGCAGGTTGGTCTTGCCGGCCGGCATCGCGCGGTAGGCCGGCATCTTGAAGTCGCCCACCGGCACGGTCACCTCACCGACGGTCAGGCCGGCGGCGTCGGTCTTGATGGTCTGCGCCGTCACCGGCAGCACCGCGGCCGCGAAGCCGCTGCCCACCGCGGTGCCCACGAAGCGACGGCGCGAGAAGTCACGCGTCGGCGCGAGGCTGTCGATTTCCTGTTCCAGCATGTCGTTCCTCGGGCTTGGAAAGCGGCGATTCTAGGAACGCATTGCCGCGCGACGCGCACCGACCCCAGCCCGCGCAGGGATTGCCCGCACAATCGGTCCCCATGATGCCCTCGACCCCGGCGGCCGGCGCCCTCCTCGACTACGACACCCGTTGGCCCGGCCAGCTCGCCGCGATCGACATGGGCTCGAACAGCTTCCGGCTGGAGATCGCCCAGATCCACCAGGGCCGCTACCGCCGCATCGACTACCTGAAGGAGACCGTGCGGCTGGGCGCCGGGCTGGACAGCAACGGCCTGCTGACCGAGGAGGCGGCGCTGCGCGGCCTGAACTGCCTGGCCCGCTTCGCGCAGCGCCTGAAGGGCTTCGCGCCGCCGCAGGTGCGCGCCGTGGCGACTCAGACGCTGCGCGAGGCGCGCAACCGGGACGCCTTCCTGGTGCGTGCGCAGGCCGTGCTCGGCCAGCCGATCGAGGTGATCTCGGGCCGCGAGGAGGCGCGCCTGATCTACGCCGGCGTCGCGCGGCTGCAGCCCTCGCACCAGCCGCGGCTGGTGATCGACATCGGCGGCCGCTCCACGGAGATGATCCTCGGCCACGGCCGCAAGCCGCTGCGCGCCGAGTCCTTCGGCGTGGGCAGCGTCAGCCTGTCGCTGCGCTATTTCGGCGAGGGCCGCTTTACCGAGGCCGCCTTCCGCGCCGCGCAGATTGCCGCCGGCGCCGAGCTCGAGGAGGCGCTGGAGCCCTTCTCGCCGGGGCACTGGCAGGAGGCGCTGGGCAGTTCGGGCACGGTGGGCGCGGTGTCGCAGCTGCTGGCCGCCGGCGGCGTGACCGACGGCCGCATCACGCCCGAGGGCCTGCGCTGGCTGATGCAGCGCTGCCTGCAGGCCGGCCGGGTCGAGCGGCTCGACCTGCCCGGCCTGAAGGAGGATCGCCGCGCGGTGATCGCCGGCGGCATCGCGATCCTGTACACGCTGGCGATGCACTTCGGCATCGAGGCGCTGGCGCCGGCGCGCGGCGCGCTGCGCCAGGGGGTCATCTTCGACCTCGATGAACGCCTGCACGCCACCGCGCTGGCACAGGACGGCCACGATATCCGCGACGCCTCGGTGCGCGAGCTGCAGCGCCGCTTCATGGTCGACACCGACCAGGCCCGGCGCGTCTCGGCCATCGCCGAGGCGCTGTACGCGCAGGTGCAGCCGAAGGCCGCGCCGGAGGCGCGCCGCGAGCTGCTGTGGGCCTGCGCGCTGCACGAGATCGGCATGATGGTCTCGCACCACGACCACCACCGCCACAGCGCCTACCTGCTCGGCCATGTCGACGCCCCCGGCTTCTCGCAGAGCCAGCAGCGCCGCATCGCCGAGCTGGTGCTCGGCCAGCGGGGCGGCCTGCGCAAGGTCGAATCCGCGATGACGCTGGAGGCCTTCGCCTGGCAGGTTATGTGCCTGCGGCTGGCGATCATCAAGTGCCACGCACGTGGCGACGTCGGCCAGGACCGGCTGGTGCTGCGGCGCAGCGGCACCGGCGCGCGGCTGGACTTCGACGCGGACTGGGCCGCCACGCACCCGCGCACGCTGCACCTGCTGCACGAGGAGGCCGAGGCCTGGAGCCGCGGCGGGGTGCTGAAGCTGAGCCTGCGCACCTGAGGCGCGCACGGCACCGGTCGAACCGCGCGACCTACAGACAGTCGGGCGCCATCACCGCCTGCAGCACGATCGGGGCGACACCTTCGCGGTCGCGGTTGCGCAGCCACCAGACCGCGCCCTTCTTGATCGCCCAGGGCAGCGGCTCGCCCGTCAGCAGCTGCGCGGCGACCAGGCCCAGCGTCGGCTGGTGCCCGATCAGCAGCACGGGCTCGCTGGCGTCGGGCCAGCGGGCCGCCTTCAGCAGCGCCTCGCCGGCCGCGCCCGGGGCCAGCGCCTCGAGCGTCTTGAACGAACGTGCGAGTGCCTTGGCGGTCTGCTGGCAGCGCAGCGCGGGACTGGCGAGGATGCGCGTCGAATGCGCCATCCGGTGGTTCAGCCAGTCCGCCATGCGCTGCGCCTGGCGTTCGCCCTTGGCGGTCAGCGCGCGCTCCAGGTCGTCCAGCCCCTCGCGCTCGGGCACGGCCTCGGCATGGCGCCACAGGATCAGGTCCATCGGTCTCAGCCGGGTGCGTAGCGCTGCAGCAGCGCCTGCTGGGCGCTCGGCCCCGGGCCGGCGGCGCGCTGGCAGGTGCCGTCGGGCTGCAGCAGCCACGCGTCGCGCTGGTCGTGCAGGTAGGGCACCAGGCATTCGTCGATCACCCGCTGGCGCAGCGCGGCATCCCGCACCGGCCAGGCGATCTCGATGCGGCGGAACATGTTGCGGCTCATCCAGTCGGCGCTCGAGAGGTACAGGACCTCGTCCTCCTCGCGCGCGCCCCACCGGAAGTAGAGCACACGCGTGTGCTCGAGGAAACGCCCGACCACGGAGCGGACGCGGATGCGTTCGGTCGCACCCGGAATGCCCGGCGGCAGCACGCAGGCGCCGCGCACGACGAGGTCGATCAGCGCACCATCCTGCGCCGCGCGGATCAGCTTCTCGATCAGCTGCACGTCGGTCAGCGCGTTGATCTTCGCGACGATGCGCGCCGGGGCGCCGGCACGTGCCGCCTCGGCCACGCGGTCGATCAGCTGCGCGATGCGCCGGTGCAGCGTGAACGGTGCCTGCAGGAAGGCGCGCATCGGCCGCGTCTTGGTCTGGCTCGCGAGCTGCTGGAAGACCGCCTCGGCGTCACCGGTCAGGTCGGCGTCGGCGGTCAGGTAGCCGATGTCGGTGTACAGGCGTGCCGTCTTCGGGTTGTAGTTGCCCGTGGACAGGTGCGCATAGCGGCGCAGCTGGTGACCCTCGCGGCGCGTCACCAGCAGCAGCTTGGCATGCGTCTTCAGCCCGACGATGCCGTACACCACCTGCGCGCCGACCGCCTCCAGCCGCTCGGCCCAGTTGATGTTGGCCTCCTCGTCGAAGCGCGCCTTCAGCTCGACGACGACCATCACCTCCTTGCCGCGCCGCGCCGCCTCGATCAGCGCCTCCATCAGCGGCGACTCGCTGCCGGTGCGGTAGATCGTCTGCTTGATCGCCAGCACGTCGGGATCGGCCACCGCCTCGCGCAGAAACTGCACCACCGGCTCGAAGGACTCGAACGGATGGTGCAGCAGCACGTCGCGCCGGCGCAGCACCGAGAAGATCGAGGCCTCGCGCGGCAGCCGGCCCTGCGGCCAGGTCGGTTCGTGCGCCTGGAAGCGCAGCGCCGGACCGCTGGTCACGTCGGTGGCCTGGTCGATCAGCTGGTTCAGCCGCACCAGGTTGACCGGGCCGTTGACCTTGTACAGCGCCGCCTCCGGCAGGCCGAACTGCTCGAGCAGGAACTCGGACAGCTCCTCCGGGCAGCTGCGCACCACCTCCAGGCGCAGCGCCTGGCCGAAGTGGCGCGTCGTCAGGCCGGTGCGCAGCGCCTGGCGCAGGTTGGTGACGTCGACCTCGTCGACCTCGAGGTCGGAATCGCGCGTGACGCGGAACTGCGAGAAGGCCTCGACCTCGCGCCCCGGGAACAGCTCGCCGAGATGCGCGCGGATCACGCTGGTCAACAACACGAAGGCCTGCTGCCCGGGGGCCAGCTCGGCTGGCAGTCGGATCACGCGCGGCAGCACGCGCGGCACCTTGACGATCGCGATGCCATTGGCGCGGCCGAAGGCGTCGCGCCCGCCGAGCCGGGCGATGAAGTTCAGCGACTTGTTCGCCACCATCGGGAACGGGTGCGACGGGTCCAGCCCGACCGGCACCAGCAGCGGCCGAACCTGGCGCTGGAAGAACTGGTCGACCCACTGGCGCTGCGCCTCGTTGCGGTCGGCATGGTTCAGGATCACGATGCCTTCGCGCTGCAGCGCCGGCATCACCTCGTCGTTGAAGATGTTGTACTGGTCGTCGATCAGCCGGTGTGCCTCGGCCGCGACCGAATGCAGGTCACGCTGCGAGACGCCGGACCCACCCTGCCGGTAGGCCTCGAGGAAGTCGGCGAAACGCACCTCGAAGAACTCGTCCATATTGGACGAGACGATGCAGACGTAGCGCAGACGCTCCAGCAGCGGCACGTCGTCGCGCTGCGCCTGGGCCAGCACGCGGCGGTTGAACTCGAGGATCGCGCCTTCGCGGTTCAGCAGGTGCGGCAACGCAGGCACGACGGCCGGCTCGGCGCCCGCCTCGGCCCCGGTCAGGGGAGCCAGCTCACTCATGACCTGAGTTTATGAAGCTTTTGCGACAGCGGCGTGACAGCCGGCGACCGTCTCAGGCCGCCGAGACGGCCGCATCCAGCACCGCGCCGGGCGCCGGCTCGACCAGCCGGGCCGACCAGTCGACGATCTCCAGCCGGCCATCGGCATGCTCGACCAGCGCGGTCAGGCTTTCGACCCAGTCGCCGTCGTTGGCATACAGGATCCCGTCGATCTCGCGCAGCTCGGCGTGGTGGATGTGCCCGCAGACCACGCCGCTCACGCCGCGCCGGCGCGCCTCGCGCGCGACCGCCGCCTCGAAGTCGCCGACATAGCTGACGGCCCGCTTCACCTTCAGCTTCAGGTAGCGCGACAGGCTCCAGTACGGCAGCCCGAGCCGGGCGCGCCAGCGGTTCAGGTGGCTGTTCAGCTTGAGCGTGAACTCGTACAGGTGGTCGCCGACATGCGCCAGCCACTTGGCGCACTGCACGACGCCGTCGAACAGGTCGCCGTGCGTGACCCACAACGTGCGCCCGTCCGCCGTCTCGTGGATCCAGTCCTCGGCCACCTCGATGCCGCCGAACGCGTGGCCGACGTAGCGGCGCGCGAACTCGTCGTGGTTGCCCGGGATGAACACCACGCGCGTGCCCTTGCGCGCCTTGCGCAGCAGCTTCTGCACCACGTCGTTGTGCGCCTGCGGCCAGTACCAGCGGCGCCGCAGCTGCCAGCCGTCGACGATGTCGCCGACCAGGAACAGGTGCTCGCAGTGCACCTGCTTCAGGAAGTCCAGCAGCGCCTGCGCCTGGCAGCCGGGCGTGCCCAGGTGCAGGTCGGAGATCCAGACGCTGCGGCAGCGCCAGCGCGCGCCGTCCAGTTCGCCGGCCTCGTCGGCGGGCGGGGCATCGATCCAGGCACGCAGCAGGGCGTCTTCGCGTTGCATGGCCCCAGATCGTCGCCGCGCGCCGTGACGCCCTGACGGCGCGCAGGTGACAAGTCGATGAAGTCGGCCCGGTCACCCAGCGGCCGCCGCGGGTCCGGCTCCGCCGGCCCGCCAGCGGCGCCCCCTCGAGGGGGAGGCGCCGCAGGCGCCTCGGGGGTGGGCAACATCAATGCGCCTGGTCCCAGTTCGGCCCGACGCCGACCTCCGCCAGCAGCGGCACCTTCAGCTCGGCCACCGCGGCCATCACCTGCGGCACGGCCTCGCGGGCCCAGTCGACCTCGGCCGCGGGCACCTCGAAGACCAGTTCGTCGTGCACCTGCATGATCATCTTCGTCGCACGCGCCTCGCGGTCCAGCCGTTCCTGCACCGCGATCATCGCGAGCTTGATCAGGTCCGCCGCGGTGCCCTGCATCGGCGCGTTGATCGCCTGGCGCTCGGCAGCGCTGCGGCGCGGCCCGCTGCCGCCGTTGATCTCCGGCAGGTAGATGCGGCGCCCGTACAGCGTCTCCACGTAGCCCTTGGCCTTGGCCGCGGCGCGGGTCTCGTCCATGTAGCGCTTGACGCCCGCGAAGCGCTGGAAATAGCGCTCGATGTACGCCGTCGCGGCGCTGCGCTCGATGCCCAGGCTCTGCGCCAGCCCGAACGCACCCATGCCGTAGATCAGGCCGAAGTTGATCGTCTTCGCGTAGCGGCGCTGCTCGCTCGTCACCAGATCGGGCGCGACGCCGAACACCTCGCTCGCGGTGGCCCGGTGCACGTCCATGCCCTCGGCGAACGCGCGCAGCAGACCCGGGTCCTCGCTGATGTGGGCCATGATGCGCAGCTCGATCTGCGAGTAGTCGGCCGAGACGATCACATGCCCCGGCGGCGCGATGAAGGCCTCGCGCACGCGGCGACCTTCCGGCGTGCGGATCGGGATGTTCTGCAGGTTCGGATCGTTGCTGGCCAGCCGCCCGGTCACCGCCACGGCCTGCGCGTAGTTCGTGTGCACGCGTCCGGTGGCCGGGTTGACCATCTGCGGCAGCTTGTCCGTGTAGGTGCCCTTCAGCTTCGCGAGGCTGCGGTGCTCGAGCAGCTTGGCCGGCAGCGGATAGTCGGCCGCCAGTTCGTCGAGCACCTCCTCGTCGGTGGACGGCGTGCCGCTGGCGGTCTTCTTCTTTACCGGCAGTCCGAGCTTGCCGAACAGGATCTCGCCGATCTGCTTCGGGCTGCCCAGGTTGAACGGCTGGCCGGCCAGCTCATAGGCCTCGCGCTCGAGCGCCGCCATGCGCTCGGCCAGCGCCTGGCTCTGGCGCGCCAGCACGGCAGCATCGATCAGCACGCCGTTGCGCTCGATGCGACCGAGCACGATGGCGCTGGGCATCTCGATGCGCTCGTAGACGAAGCGCGGCCCGTCCTGCTGCTGCAGCATCGGCCACAGCGTCTCGTGCACCTGCAGCGTCATCTCGCTGTCCTCGCCCGAGTACTCGGCCGCGCGCGAGATCTCGACCTGCGCGAAAGGGATCTGGTTGACGCCCTTGCCGCACACGTCCTCGTAGCTCAGGCCGCTGCGGCCGAGGTGGCGCGCGGCCAGGCTTTCGAGGCTGTGCGGCTTGTGCGCCTCCAGCACGTAGCTCTGCAGCAGCGTGTCGTGCACGTAGCCGCGCACGGCGATGCCGGCGTTGGCGAACACGTGCAGGTCGTACTTGATGTTCTGCCCCACCTTGGGCCTGGCCGCATCCTCCAGCCAGGGCTTCAGCCGGGCCAGCACCTCGTCGGCCGGCAGCTGGTCGGGCACGCCGGCATAGCCGTGGCGCAGCGGAATGTAGGCCGCCTCGTACGGCTGCACGGCCAGCGAGATGCCGACCACCTGCGCGCGCATGCCGTCCAGCGAGTCGGTCTCGGTGTCGATCGCGGTCAGCGTCGCAACGTCGATGCGCTCCAGCCAGCGTTGCAGCGCCTCGAGGGTGAACACCGTCTCGTAGTGCTTCTCGGCCGGCGCGGCGGCCGGCGGCGGCGAGGCATCGCTGGCCGGGGCGCCGGTGCCCGGCGCGGCCGCCGCCGCGTTCTCCAGTTCCTTCTTCCACGACTTGAAGCCGAAGCGGTCGTAGAACGCCAGCAGCCCGGCGCGGTCGACCGGCTTCAGCGCCAGCGCGTCGAGCGCCGGGAAACCCTCGACCTGCCCCGACAGATCGCAGTCGCGCCGCACAGTGACGAGCCGGCGGCCCATCGGCAGCCAGTCCAGCGCCTTGCGCAGGTTCTCGCCGGCCACGCCCTTGATCGAGCCGGCAGCCGCGATCACGCCGTCCAGCGAGCCGTGTTCGGCGATCCACTTGGCAGCCGTCTTCGGCCCGACCTTCTCGACACCCGGGACGTTGTCGACCGCATCGCCGGTCAGCGACAGGAAGTCGACGATGCGCTCCGGCGGCACGCCGAACTTGGCGTTCACCGCCGCCACGTCGAGCCGCTCGTTGCTCATCGTGTTGATCAGCGTCACGTGCTCGTCGACGAGCTGCGCCAGGTCCTTGTCGCCGGTCGAGATCACGACCTCGTGGCCGCTCGCGGCACCGAGCCGCGCCAGCGTGCCGATCGCGTCGTCCGCCTCGATGCCGGGCACCGTCAGCACCGGCCAGCCCAGCAGGCGCACGACCTCGTGGATCGGCTCGAGCTGCTTGACCAGGTCCTCGGGCATCGGCGCGCGCTGCGCCTTGTACTCCGCGTACCACTCGTTGCGGAACGTGTCGCCCTTGGCGTCGAACACACAGGCGGCGTGCTCCGGCTGCACGTCCTGCAGCGCCCTCTTGAGCATCGCGACCATGCCGTGCAGCGCGCCGGTCGGGAACCCGTCGGGGCTGCGCAGGTCGGGCAGCGCGTGGTAGGCGCGATACAGGTAGCTCGAGCCGTCCACCAGCAGCAGGGTCTTGGTCGTCATGGCGGGATTGTGGAGCATGGCCCGCGCCTAGAATGCGGCCCATGACAGCCCGGATCGCCTGCCTCCTCGCCCTGGCCGCCTGCTGCGCGCAGGCCCAGGAGGCCAAGGTGCCGCCGCCCGGCGAACCCAAGGTCGAGCGCCTCGTGCACGAGGACAAGGGCAGCCGCATCGAGGAGCTGCGCGTGCGCGGTGCGACGCAGCGCATCGTCGTCACGCCCAAGGTCGGCACGACCCGCGGTTACGAGATCATCACCGGCGACGGTTCGCGCGACCTCGGCGACGGCGCGAACACCTCGCGCGGCGCGGCGGGCAAGCGCGTCTGGCACGTGCTGAGCTTCTGACGGTGGCGGTCTACACCGAGGTCCCGTTCAACGCAGCGGCCGCCCTGATCGCACGCCTGGGCATCGGCGAACTGACGACGCTGGAGCCGATCCGCGGCGGCATCGAGAACACCAACTACTTCGCCGACACCACCGCCGGCCGCTACGTGCTGACGCTGTTCGAGCGCCTGACGCACGCGCAGCTGCCCTACTACCTCCGCCTGATGCAGCACCTGGCCGCGCGCGGCATTCCGGTGCCGGGGCCGCACGCCGATGCGGCCGGCGAGGTGCTGCACACGCTCGCCGGCAAGCCGGCCGCGGTGGTCGATCGCCTGCGCGGCCGGCACGATCTGGCGCCGGACGCGGCGCACTGCGCGCAGGTCGGCGCGATGCTCGCGCGCATGCATCTCGCCGCGGCCGACTTCGCGCTCGTGCAGCCCAACCTGCGCGGGCTCGCCTGGTGGAACGAGACGGCACCGGTGGTGCGCCCGTTCGTCACCGCCGAGCAGGCCGCGTTGCTGGACGCCGAACTCGCGTTCCAGCAGCAGTTCGCCGCCTCACCGGCCTTCGCGGGCCTGCCGCGCGGCGCGATCCACGCCGACCTGTTCCGCGACAACGTGATGTTCGATGCCGGGCCGCAGCACGACGAGCTGACCGGCTTCATGGACTTCTACTTCGCCGGCGTCGACACGCTGCTGTTCGACCTCGGCGTGTGCCTGAACGACTGGTGCATCGATCTGGAGTCCGGCCGGCTGAACGAAGCGCGCGCCCAGGCCTTCGTCGCCGCGTACGACGCCGTGCGGCCGCTGGCCGGCGGCGAGCTGCGCGCGCTGCCGGCGTTGATGCGCGCGGCGGCGCTGCGCTTCTGGATCTCCCGCCTGTGGGACCTGCACCTGCCGCGCGACGCGCAGGTGCTGGTGCCGCACGACCCCGGCCACTTCGAGCGCGTGCTGCGCGCGCGCGTCGAGGCCCCCTGGCACTTCGTCCGGCCATGAAGCTGCTGAGCGTCGACGCGAGCGATGGCGCGGCCTGGGTGCGGCGCGGCTTCCAGGTGTTCTTCCGCCAGCCGCTGGCCTTCAGCGGGGTGTTCGCCGCCTTCCTGTTCGTGGTGTTCGGGCTGACGCTGGTGCCGCTGCTGGGCCCGCTGCTGCTGCTCGCGCTGCTGCCGCTGGGCTCGCTCGGCTTCATGATCGCCACACGCGATTCGCTGCAGGGCCGCCAGCCGTCGCCGCGCGCCTTCGTCGACCCGCTGCGACACGGCCGCGCCGCCACCATCGCGATGGTCCGTCTCGGCCTGATCTACGCCGCCTGCAGCCTGGGCATCATCTGGCTGTCCGACGCGGTCGACGGCGGCGCGCTCGAGGTGCTGATGGAGACGCTGTCCAACGGCAAGTCGAGCACCGACGACGTGCGCCGCGCGCTGTCCGACCCCAAGCTCGAGGCCGGCGTGCTGCTGCGCTTCGGCCTCGCGGCGGCGCTGTCGGTGCCGTACTGGCATGCGCCGGCGCTCGTGCACTGGGCCGGCCAGGGCGTCGCGCAGGCGCTGTTCTCGAGCACCGTGGCCTGCTGGCGCAACAAGGGCGCGTTCGTGGTGTTCGCGCTGGTCTGGTTCGCGATCGTGCTCGGCTTCGCGCTGCTGGCCAACCTGGTCGGCGCGCTGCTGGGCACACCCCAGTTCGTCGCGCTGGCCGCGGTGCCGGCGACGCTGCTGCTGTCGACCGTCTTCTACGCCTCGATCTGGTTCAGCTTCGCGGCCTGCTTCGAGCTTTCCGACCCGGCCCCGGCGCCGGAACCTGCCACGGAGGATCCGTCATGAGCACCCCCCCGAAAGTCGCCCTCGTCACCGGCGCGGGCAGCGGCATCGGCCGCGCCAGCGCGCTGGCGCTGCATGCCGCCGGCTGGCACGTCGCCCTGGCCGGCCGCCGCGCCGAGGCGCTGCAGCAGACCGTCGAGGCTGCGCCGGCGGCCCGCGAGCGGCTGCTCGCGGTGCCCTGCGACGTCGGCGACCCGGTTTCGGTGAAGGCGCTGTTCGCCACGGTGCACAACACCTTCGGCCGCCTCGACCTGCTGTTCAACAACGCCGGCATGGGCGCGCCGGCGGTGCCGATCGAGGAGCTCAGCTTCGAGCAGTGGCAGGCCGTCGTCGCGGTCAACCTGACCGGCCCGTTCCTGTGCACGCAGGAGGCGTTCCGGCTGATGAAGAGCCAGTCGCCGCAGGGCGGGCGCATCATCAACAATGGCTCGATCTCGGCCTATGCGCCGCGCCCGCTGTCGGCGCCGTACACCTCGACCAAGCACGCGATCAGCGGCCTGACGCGCAGCACCGCGCTGGACGGCCGCCCGTACCACATCGCCTGCAGCCAGATCGACATCGGCAACGCCGCCACCGAGATGACCGACCGCATGACCCGCGGCGTGCTGCAGGCCAACGGCGAGATGAAGCCCGAGCCGCGCATGGACGTGAAGCACGTGGCCGACGCCGTGGTGCACATGGCCAGCCTGCCGCTGGAGGCGAACGTGCTGTTCATGACGGTGATGGCCACCGACATGCCCTTCGTCGGGCGCGGCTGAACGGCGCCGGCGCGCGCCGGCCGAAGCGCTCAGTGCATCTTGTCGCGCGGCGGCTTCCTGAAGCTCTTGGGCTTGTAGACGTTGCCGTCGCGCTCGACCTCGCCGCGGGCGCGCCGGATCGCCTCGTCGGCCACCCGCTGGGCCTGCTTGCGCGAACTGCGCCAATGCCAGAGTCCCCGCGCGCGCCGCGCCAGCAGGGTTCCCTGGCGCTGCAGCCAGGCGTCGAGCCGGTAGCGGCGGCGCTCGCCGATCAGCAGCCGCACGAACAGGCCGATGCACACCACCACGACGACTCCGGCCAGCACCTTCTCCACCACGTCGCCCCCTGGCGCACCCGTATTCCGATGCGCCGATTGTCGCGCGCTTCGTCCCGGGTGTAGTCTGGCTGCCCGCCCCGACGCATGGAGTCTTTCATGGCCAACCACACCTACAAGCTGGTCGAACTGGTCGGTTCGTCGCCGAACGGCAGCGACGAGGCGATCCGCAACGCGCTCGCCACGGCCGCCAAGACCCTCCGCCACATCGACTGGTTCGAAGTCATCGAGACACGCGGCCAGGTGGTCGACGGCAAGGTGGCGCACTTCCAGGTCACGCTGAAGGCGGGCTTCCGCATCGAGGCGCCCTGACCGGCGCGGGCGTACCGGCTTCGTCCGCGAGGCGTCGGCTGGCTCCTTTGGCGCATGCGCGCCGGCCGGCCGCTGCCTAGCATGGGCGCATGCCTGCCGATCGCCTCCTCGCCCCTGTCCTGTCGCTGCTCGTGCTCGCCGCCTGCGGCGAAGCGCCGGAGCAGTCTTCCGTGCTGGGCGCCGCGCCGCCCGCCATCGCGGTGGCCCCCGCTCCCGCGGCTCCAGCCGTGCCCTCACCCCCCGCAGCGCCGGACGCGGCGGCCTCCGCGCCCTCCGGAATCTTCCGCGCGACGCTGGCCGCCGCTTCCGGCGGCGACATCGCCTTCGTGATCGACGGCGAGGCCACGCTCCAGCGCGATCCGTCCGTGCCGGTGCGACGCTACCGGCTCGAGGGCCGGCAGGTGCTGTCGGTGCAGTGGATCCGCTGCACGCCCACCGCCACGCCGGCCGAACGGCCGCTCGCCGACGCCTGGCTGGAGATCGACGAACGCAGCCGGCCGGCCCGCTACACGCTGCACGCCGGCAGCCTGTGGGATGCGACGGTCAGCGGCGGCTGCCCGGGCCTGCCGGGCAGCGCCAGCGTGCCGATGCGCGTGCCGGGGCTGCTGGAGGCCAGCGGCACGCTGGACGCGGACGGCCGCGCGAGCGGCCGGCGCGTCACCGGGGACCTGCGCTGGGAATGGTCCTTCCCGGTCCCGCTCTGACGACCCTCAGGTCCCGATCCGCCCGCCGTCGTTCTTCGTGATCGCGAGCGTCGCCGAACGCGGCCGTGCGGTCGCGCCGCCGGCGCCGTAGCCGGCGTTGCCCGGCCAGTGGCTCGGGTACTTGGCCGGGTCGGCGATGTCGGCCACCGCGGCGAGCACCTCGCCCGGGTGCTGGATGTTGACGAACAGCGTCTTGCCGTCCGGCGTCTCGGTGCAGCCGGTCAGTTCGCAGTCCACCGGGCCGACCAGGAAGCGGCGCAACGTGTCGGCAGTGGGCGCCTTGCCGACGTAGGTGTCGATCGTCAGCGTCGACAGGTCGGTCTTGGTGTAGCTCAACGTCACCTTCGCACCGTCGCCGACCTGGCCGGGCACGCCGGCCAGCATCATGCAGTTGGTCACGTCGGTGTACGCACCGTCGTCGGTCTGAATCCAGCACAGCCCGGTGTTCTTGCTGAACCACAGGCCGTCGGGGCTGGAGAAGTCCTGGTCGGCGGTCAGCGCGGACAGGTTGATCTTCGTCGCGTCGGCATCCGACTGCGCGCCGAACAGGTAGACGTCCCAGGCGAAGGTGGTCGCCGCGCTCTCGCCGCCCGTCTCGGCCATGCGGATGATGTGGCCGTTGATGTTGCCCGGCGAGCCGGCCGCGCCACCGGCATACGAATCGCTGTAGGCGCGCGGGTTGGCCGCGTCGAGCGCGAACTGCGAGCCGCCGCTGGGCTCGACCTTGCGGTTGCTGTTGTTGGTCAGCGAGTAGTAGATCTCGCCGGTGCCCGGATGCACCGCGCACCATTCGGGGCGGTCCATCTTGGTGGCGCCGACGGCATCGGCGGCCAGCCGGGCGTTGACCAGCACGTCGGCCTGGTCGGCGAAGGTGTAGCCCGCGTAGCCGGCGATCGCGGCGTTGGCGATGTCGAGCTCGATCCAGTTGCCGCTGCCGTCGGCATTGAACTTCGCGACGAACAGCTTGCCCGCATCGAGGTACTTGTCGCCGGTCGCGATGCGGTTGGCCGGGCTCGCATCGGCGCTGGCCCAGCTGGCCGTCGAGACGAACTTGTAGATGTACTCGCCGCGCGAATCGTCGCCCATGTAGATCGCCAGCGGTTTGCCGGCGACCTGCTTGCCGAACGCCGCGCTCTCGTGCGCGAAGCGGCCCAGCGCGGTGCGCTTCTTCACCGCCGCGGTCTTGTCGTACGGATCGATCTCGACGATCCAGCCGAAGCCGTTCAGCTCGTTGCGGTAGTCGTCCGTGCCATCGGCACTGGCGCCGAGCTTCGAGATGTTCCAGCGCGCGTACTGATCCTCCGCGCCGGCGGTCTCCCAGCCGTGCCGGCTGGCGGAGCCCTGCGTCCTGCCGTAGCGGTTCAGCGAGGTCACGCTCTTGTCGTTGCCGCGCGCCGCGTTGTCGGCCGCGCCGCGCGTGAAGTAGCCGGCCCAGTTCTCCTCGCCGGTCAGGTCGGTGCCCCAGGGCGTGGTGCCCGTACCGCAGTTGTTCAGCGTGCCGCGTGTCGCGGTGCCGTCGGTCGAGTACAGCGTCTTCAGCAGCGCGTTGCCGCGCGCCGGGCCGGCGATCTGCACCGGCGTCAGCGGCGTGATGCGGCGGTTGTACGCCGAGGCCTGCACGTAGCCCCAGGCGCCACCGGTCTTGCGCACCTCGACGATGCTGACGCCGTGCACCGCGATCTCCTTGTCGGCCTCGCCCTTCGGCCGCGGATTCAGCGTGCCGCCGTCGGCGTGCAGGTAGTAGGAGCGCACGTCGCGGTTGCTGGTCGCCTCGTGGTTGATCGCGAGCAGGCCGCGCTCCGAGCCGGACGCGTCGCGTGCGGTGCCGGCCGCGTTCAGACCGAAGTACTCCATGCCGTCGTGGTGGTCGCCGGCGCGGTTGTCGAAGTCGGTGTCGGTGCCGTCGTTCTTGAACGCGGCCGTGCCGGCGGTCAGCGGGTCGCCGAGCGCGTAGATGATGCTGGCGGTGTAGCCGGCCGGCACGACCACCGTGTCGGCGGTGCTCTTGGCGACCGTGGCGAAGCTCACCTTGTCCAGCGGCACGGGGGCGGCGGGCGCCGGCGCGGGATCGTCGTCGCCGCCGCCGCAGGCCGCGAGGCCCCAGCTGCCCAGCACGGCGGTGGCCGCACCGCCGACGCCGCCGCGCAGCAGCGAGCGGCGCGACAGGCGCGCGTCGAGCACCTGGTTGAAGCT
This sequence comes from Piscinibacter sp., assembly GCA_019635485.1. Classification (GTDB taxonomy): domain Bacteria; phylum Pseudomonadota; class Gammaproteobacteria; order Burkholderiales; family Burkholderiaceae_C; genus Piscinibacter. Next base: position 77,378 of record JAHBZL010000021.1, read on the forward strand.
GGCGTTCCCGGAAGTGTTCAGGTCGATGTCGTCGTCGTGGGTGTGCGGCGGCAGGGCCTTGCTCATGTCGTGTCGTCCTCGTGACTGCGGTGGATGCAAAACGGCGGAGTCTCGAAGGGGCGCGTGACAGCGCCATGAATGTCCGATGACAGCTCGCTTGCGGGTTGAAGGCACAATGCGCGCGGTCCACGCAACGGAGAGCACCCCTGATGGCGAAGATCCACTTCATCGGCGGCGAGAAGGGCGGCGTCGGCAAGTCGCTCACCGCCCGTGTGCTGGCGCAGTACCTGATCGACCGCGGCGCGCCGTTCCTCGGCTTCGACACCGACCGCTCGCACGGCGCGCTGATGCGCTTCTACGCCGGCTACGCGTCGCCGGTGGTGGTGGACCGCTTCGAGGCGCTGGACGCCATCATGGAAGCGGCCGTCGAGCAGCCCGAACGGCGCATCCTGGTCGACCTCGCCGCGCAGACCCACGAACCACTGGTGCGCTGGATGGACGAGTCCGGCGTGCTGAACCTGGCCGACGAGACCGGCATCGGCATCCACTACTGGCACGTGATGGACACCGGCAAGGACTCGGTGGACCTGCTGCGCCGCCTGCTCGACCGCTTCGGCACCAGCCTGAAGTACGTGCTGGTGCGCAACCAGGTGCGCGGCAACGACTTCGCGGTGCTCGAGCAGTCCGGCGAGCAGGCGCGCGCACTCGGCCTCGGCGCGAAGGTCATCTCCATCAAGCAGCTGCACGAAAGCGCGATCAACAAGATCGACGCGTCCAGCAGCAGCTTCTGGAACGCCAGCACCGCCGAGGGCTACTCCGCCTCACTCGGCCTGATGGACCGCCAGCGCGTCAAGATGTGGCTGCGCGAGGTGTACCGGGAGCTGGACGAAATCGGCGTCTGAAGGGACTTCGCGTTTGTTCGCGGCGGGCTCGGATTCCGCCATCGGCCCACTGCCGTCCTTCGCGGTCTGATTCCAGCGTAGCTGGGAGCAAGCCGAGCCGCGCCCGGGCAGGCGTCGGCGCGCGGACCCGGGCGGTCTG
>JAHBZL010000022.1 GCA_019635485.1 Piscinibacter sp.
ACGGCGAAGGCGTGCTGCGCGCGGAATGGCGCGGCCTGAAGGTGGCCGGCCACGTCGAGGAAGTGCTGAAGGCGGTCAAGGCGCTCAAGTGAGCCCGTCCGGCGCCCGCGACGGGCCGTCGTTGTCGCGTCACGGTTCTTGTGCATAATCCTTGCATGCCCGAGCGTCGTGACCGACCTCCGCCCACCAAGCCGCACAGCCGACTGTGCGGCTTTTTTATTTGCCCGCTGACCTGAGCCTCATGCCACTGCCCAAGCCGCCTGCCAAACGAGCCGCCCTCCTCAGCACTGCCGACTTCGAATCGCAGGCCGCGCCCAAACCGGCCAAACGCCCCGCCAAGACCCGCCCCGCCGCCGAGCCGGCCTCGCCGGCCCTGCTGGACCTGTTTGACGCCAACGCCGAGACCGCCCCGGTCGTCGCCAAGCCGGCGCTGCCCGCGGCCCATGCCCCGCTGAAGACGCCGCGCCCGGCCCCGGCCCCGGCCCCGGCCGCGCGGCCGCGCAAGCCGCGCGGCACGGGCCCGGCCAGCCTGTTCGTGCTCGACACCAACGTGCTGATGCACGACCCGACTTCGCTGTTCCGCTTCGCCGAGCACGACATCTACCTGCCGATGATCACGCTCGAGGAACTCGACAGCCACAAGAAAGGCATGACCGAGGTCGCGCGCAACGCCCGCCAGGTCAGCCGAGACCTGGATGCGCTCGCGGCGACGATGCCCAGCCGCAACGCCGCCGGCATGACCGACGGCCTGCCGCTGAACGGCACCGGCCACCGCGAGGCCGAGGGCAAGCTGTTCTTCCAGACCAACCTCGTCAACGTCAGCCTGCCGTCCGGCCTGCCGCAGGGCAAGGCGGACAACCAGATCCTCGGCGTCGTGCAGGCCCTGCGCGAGCAGCAGCCCGGTCGCGACGTGGTGCTGGTGTCCAAGGACATCAACATGCGCATCAAGGCGCGTGCCCTGGGCCTGCCGGCGGAGGACTACTTCAACGACAAGACGCTGGAAGACGGCGACCTGCTCTACACCGGCGTTCTGCCGCTGCCCGCGGACTTCTGGGACCGGCACGGCAAGACCATGGAAAGCTGGCAGCAGGGCGGCTTCACCTTCTACCGCATCAGCGGGCCGCTGGTGCCGGTGCTGCTGGTCAACCAGTTCGTCTTCCTCGAGGCGCCGGGCGCCGCCCCGCTGTACGCCAAGGTCACCGAGATCACCGGCAAGACCGCGGTGCTGCGCACGCTGCGCGAGTACACCCACACGAAGAACGCCGTCTGGGGCGTCACCGCGCGCAACCGCGAGCAGAACTTCGCGCTGAACCTGTTGATGGACCCGGAGTGCGACTTCATCACGCTGACCGGCACCGCCGGCACCGGCAAGACGCTGATGACGCTCGCGGCCGGCCTGTCGCAGGTGATGGACGACCGGCGCTACACCGAGATCATCGTCACCCGCGTGACGGTACCTGTCGGTGAGGACATCGGCTTCCTGCCCGGCACGGAGGAAGAGAAGATGGGCCCGTGGATGGGCGCGCTGGACGACAACCTCGAGGTGCTGTCGCGCGGCGACGGTGGTGCCGGCGAATGGGGACGCGCGGCCACCAACGACCTCGTGCGCAGCAAGATCAAGATCAAGAGCCTGAACTTCATGCGCGGGCGCACCTTCCTGAACAAGTTCGTCATCATCGACGAGGCGCAGAACCTGACGCCCAAGCAGATGAAGACGCTGATCACGCGTGCCGGGCCGGGCACGAAGATCGTCTGCCTGGGCAACCTGGCGCAGATCGACACGCCCTACCTGACCGAGGGCAGTTCAGGCCTCACCTACGCCGTCGACCGCTTCAAGGGCTGGCCGCACAGCGGCCACGTGACGCTGGCGCGCGGCGAGCGGTCGCGCCTGGCGGACTTCGCCTCCGAGGTCCTGTAGGCCCGGGCCTCACAGGTCCGGTGGCACGCGCAGGAAGCTCGCGAAGCGCGGCACGCCGTCGCGTGTGAAGCCGCGGTGGGTGTAGGTGACCTTGCTGCCCAGCGGCGGCGGGAGTTCGCGCTGCGCATCGCTCAGGCCGGTGCCGAGGCGGAACTCACGGCCATCGGCCCGGCGTACGCGCAAGGCCCCGACCCGGCCCTGGTGGCGACCGCGCCCCGGTTCGTGGCCGACCACCACCGCCTCCTCGTCCTGCATCGGCTTGAGCTTGAGCAGCGTGTCGCTGCGCCCGGCAGTCCAGGGCGCGTCGGCGCGATGCAGCATCAGGCCCTCGCCGCCCGCGGCGACGACCGATTCGAAGCGCCGGCGCAACGCCGCACGGTCCGCGATGGCCTGCTGCTCGACGGCCACGAGCGCCGGCCAGTGCGCCTGCGCTGCCAGCGCACGGATGCGCTCGGCGCGCGAGGCGAAGTTCCCGCCACACCGGGCAGTTCGAAGACCAGGTAGCGCAGCGCGCGCCATTCGGCCTCGTCCGGTTGCTCGCGGCGCACGGCCGCAGCGGTCGCCTCGAACTGCCCGCGCGCGAGCCAGAGCTCGCCGTCCAGCGCCTGCGCCGGCAGCCGGGCGGTGAACCACGCCGGTGCCGCGATCACGCGGCCGCTGCGGAACTGCAACCGCCGGCCGTCCCACAACGCACGCACGCCGTCGAACTTCTCGCTGACGAGGTAGCCGGCGGGGTCGACGTCGGCCGGCGCCTCCCGCGCCAGCAGCACATCCGTCCGCTGCGCGGCCCGCGTCGCGCTCCAACCCGCCGTTCCCAGCAGCGCAAGGACGCTGCGGCGCGTGATGTTCGATCCCTGCATGTCCCGCTCCGTGATTCGACACGGAAGCAGTGTGCGCAGGGCTGGCCCGCGCGGCGATCCCTCTGCGGTGCCGACCCGGCGGGCCCCCGCGTGGGGGCCCCTCTTCAGCGGGCCGCGACCAGATCCTTGATCTGCTGCAGGGCCGTCGGATCGTCCATGGTGGTCAGGTCGCCCGGGTCGCGCTGCTCGCAGACGGCCTGGATCGCGCGGCGCAGCATCTTGCCCGAGCGTGTCTTGGGCAGCAGCGTGACGAAGTGGATGCGCGACGGGCGTGCCACGGCACCGAGCTGGCCGTCCACCGTCTTCATCACCTCGCCCTCGAGCTTGAGCCGGGCATTGGGATCGGCTGCGAGCGAGGCGTCCTTCAGCACTGCGAAGGCCATCGCCACCTGGCCCTTGAGCTGATCGGCCACGCCGACGACGGCCACCTCGGCGATCGCCGGATGGCTGGAGATGCTCTCCTCGATCTCGCGCGTGCCGAGCCGGTGGCCGGCGACGTTGATGACGTCGTCGGTGCGGCCGAGGATGAAGAAGTAGCCGTCCTCGTCCTTGATGCCCCAGTCGAAGGTGCTGTAGAGCAGCTTGCCGGGGATGCTCTGCCAGTAGGTCTTCACGAAGCGCTCGTCGTCGCGCCAGACGGTCTGCATGCAGCCCGGCGGCAGCGGGCCCTGGATCGTCACCACGCCCTTCTGGTTCGGCGCGGTGACTTCCTCGCCGGTGGTCTCGTCGATCAGGCGCACGTCGTAGCCATACATCGCCACGCCGGGGCTGCCGAACTTGCTCGGCGCCTTCTCCACGCCGTTGGCGATGGTCAGGATCGGCCAGCCGGTCTCGGTCTGCCAGTAGTTGTCGATGATCGGCTTGCCGAGCGATTCGGCGATCCACTTCGCGGTCGGCTCGTCGAGCGGCTCGCCGGCGAGGAACAGCCCGCGCAGGCTCGACAGGTCGTACTTGGTGAGAAAGGCCGGGTCCTGCTTCTTCAGCACGCGCACCGCGGTCGGTGCGCTGAACATCACGGTGACCTTGTACTTCTCGACCAGGCTCCACCAGACGCCGGCGTCAGGCCGCGTCGGCAGGCCCTCGTACATGATGGTCGCCATGCCGGCGATCAGCGGGCCGTAGATGATGTAGCTGTGGCCGACGACCCAGCCGATGTCGCTGGTGGAGAAGTAGGTCTCGCCCGCGTTGCCGCAGAAGATGTGCTTCATCGACGCGGCCAGCGCGACCGCGTAGCCGCCGGTATCGCGCTGCACGCCCTTGGGCTTGCCGGTCGTGCCGCTGGTGTAGAGCGTGTAGCTCGGGTGCGTCGCGTCGACCCAGGTGCAGGGCACGACCGTGTCCAGGTGCTTCGCGCGCAGCGCGGCGTAGTCGACGTCGCGGCCTGCCGCAGTCGCCATCGGGCTGAGGCCGCGGTCGACCAGCAGGACCTTGGCCGGCTTGTGCTTCGCCAGCCGCACCGCTTCGTCCAGCAGCGGCTTGTACGCGACGACCTTGCCGGAACGCATGCCGGCGTCGGCGCTGACCACCACCGTCGGCTCGGCGTCGTCGATGCGGCTGGCCAGGCTGTGGCTCGCGAAGCCGCCGAACACCACCGAGTGGATCGCGCCGATGCGCGCGCAGGCCAGCATCGCGAACGCGGCCTCGGGAATCATCGGCATGTAGATCAGCACCCGGTCGCCCTTGGAGACGCCCAGGTCCTGCAGGATCGCGGCCATGCGCTGCACCTCCGCGTGCAGTTCGCGGAAGCTGTAGACCTTCTCCTGCTCGGTCTCGGTGGAGACGAAGATCAGCGCGTTCTGGTCCGGGCGCGTCTTCAGGTGCCGGTCGACGGCGTTGTGGCACAGGTTGGTCTGCCCGCCGACGAACCAGCGCGCGAACGGCGGGTTGGCGTAGTCGCAGACCTGCTCGTAGGGCTGCTGCCAATCGACCAGCTGCGCCTGTTCGGCCCAGAAGGCATCGCGCTCGGCGATCGAACGCCGGTGGAACTCGGCATAGCGGCCCATCGTCTTGTCTCCTTGCTGATTGTTCGACCCGGCGCGGATTTCACTTTCCCGCGCTGACGAGCCACTGACGTCAGCCTATGGTGACGACCACGCGGCCGCGCAACTTGCCCTCGATCAACTCCTGGGCCCGCGGCACGGCCTGCTCGAGCGGGATCTCCGCGGCGATCGACTCGAGCAACGCCGGGTCGAGGTCGCTCGCCAGGCGGGCCCAGGCCTGCCGGCGCAGCGGCAGCGGCGCGTAGACGCTGTCCACGCCCGCCAGCGTCACGCTGCGCAGGATGAAGGGCATCACGGTGCCGGGCAGGTCTCCGCCGCCGGCCAGCCCGCAGGCCGCGACCACGCCGCCATAGCGGGTCTGCGCGCAGGCGTTGACCAGCGTGTGGCTGCCGACCGCATCGACCACCGCGGACCAGCGCTCCTTCTGCAGCGGCTTGCCCGGCGCGGCGAGTTCGGCCCGGTCGATGACCTGCGCGGCCCCGAGCCGCGCGAGGTAATCGGCTTCGGCGGCCTTGCCGGTCGCGGCCACGACCCGATGCCCGAGCCGCGACAGCAGCGCGGTCGCCACGCTGCCGACGCCGCCGGTCGCCCCGGTCACCAGCACCTCGCCGTCACCCGGTCGCACGCCGTGGCGCTCCAGCGCCAGCACGCACAGCATCGCCGTGTAGCCCGCGGTGCCGATCGCCATCGCCTGCCGTGTCGTGAACGCCGGCGGCAGCGCCACCAGCCAGTCACCGCGCACCCTCGCCCGCTGCGCCAGGCAGCCCCAGCGGGTTTCGCCGACGCCCCAGCCGTTGAGCACCGCGCGGTCACCGGGTTTCCATGCCGCATGACTGCTCTCGAGCACGAGGCCTGCACCATCGATCCCGGCGACCATCGGCCACGCGCGCACGACCGGCCCGCGGTTCGTGATCGCCAGCGCGTCCTTGTAGTTGAGCGTCGAGTGCTCGACCTGCAGCAGCACGTCGCCCTCGGGCAGTCCGGCCTCGTCGACTTCGCGGACGCCGGCTTGGACGCCGGATTCGGACTTCTCAATCAGCAGTGCCTTGAACATCATTTCTCCTCTGGGGACCTGATACCTTATCGCAGCGACTGCGCTTCGGCATCCGGTCTTGCCGCACCCCATCGATCGTGCTTTACTCAAAAGCTCAGGGAGACCCAGGGGCCAAGCGTGCCCCATGACCGGAGACGCACATGGTCGACGCAGTCAAGGAATTGGGTACGCCTTCCCTTCACACCACGTGGTCGGAGGCGAAGAAGAAGGCCGAGATCGAGGCCAAGAAGGCCAAGCAGGCCGACAAGTTCACCACGCTGGAGAAGAAGTTCAAGAGCGACTTCGGGCCCAACCTGGACAAGTGGCCCAAGCTCTACCCCGACTTCAGCAAGCTGAAGACCGGTTGCACGGCGCTCCAGACCACGCTGAAGACCTACAAGGACTTCGTCAAGGCCGCAGGCTTGGACGACAAGGCGGCCAAGCCGATGGTCACGGCCCTGGACAGCATCAAGAACGATTTGCAGGCGCGGCTGAGCAAGGCGGAGACGCTGATCGCCAGCGACGTGAATCTCGCGATCGCCGCATCGAAGAAGACGCAGCGCACGCCGATCATCGTGTTCCACCTGGACGTCGCGGCGCAGGTGATGAAGGCCGCCGGCGACAAGGGCGAGGGGCTGGAGGCCACGCGCATCGATCTGGACGTGGTGCTTTCGGATCCGGAAGTCCTCAAGAAGGTGCCCAACGACCTCGATGACGCGGTGCTGGCCAACAAGATCCGCGAGGCGGCCAACTTCAAGAAGGTCATCGACGACATCGCGGACGGGTTCGCCGTGGCCGCCAAGACGGTCCGGGAGAACCCCAAGAGCCTCGGCGCCGCGGAAACCAAGTTCAAGGCCAGCATCGATTCGGCCATCGAGGCGGCGGTGACGCGCGCCGTCGGTCCGATCGACCAGCTCGCCAAGGTGAAGACCAGCTACCGCAACTACAAGATCAAGACCGGTGTGGACATCACCCTCAAGGCCCTCGGCACCGCCAGCGGCGCCGTGGCGTTGGGGCTGGCCCCGCTCACGCTCGGCGCCTCGTCGGTGATCGGCATGATCGGTACCGCGAAGGGGGCCGTCGCGCTCGGCAATGCGATCGCCAATGCGAGCGAGCAGGCGGAAGTATTCGCAGCGAGGGTCGCAGCCGCCATCGCGGAACTGGGCAAGCAGTACGCGACGGCCAGCAAGAACGCGGTCGGTGGGGCGGAGATCGGCAAGACGCTGGTCAACGCGACCATGCCGACGCTGATCACCACGATCAAGAGCGCGAGCGGTGACTGCGAGACCTTGGGCAAGAAGGTCGATGGGCTGGAGGTCGCCACCCACAAGAAGGCCGAACTGCTGGGCAAGATGCTGACCGACCAGAGCAAGTTGCAGGGCGCCTGCAATGCGCTCGAGAAGGTGAAAGGCGACTTCGGCGACGCGGAGGCGAAGAAGGCGGAGAAGCTGATCAAGAGCACCGAGGCGGTCGACAAGGAAGTGGAGGGGTTGATCAAGAAGGTCGACACCTTGCACACCCGGATGAAGGCGACGAAGGAAACGCACCGGAAGCTGGCCGAGAAGATGGCCGCGATCGCCTCCAAGGAGCCGACCTGGGCCCAGGTCGCCGAAGTGGTGATCAATGCCGGCGCCGCCGCAGGCTTTCTGGCGGCCGGCAACGTCGGCGTGCCCGAGCCCTACGCCGTCGCCAAGCTGGCCAACGACATCAACAGCCAGATCGGCAACGTGGTCGGATCGCTCGACGCGCTGAAGTCCGGCTTCGAGGATCTGAAGGGCATCGCCGAGAAGGCCAAGCGCTGAGCCCGCGCCGAGGTTGACGCGCGCGGGGCGCCCGCGTAGGCTGCGCGCCGATGCCGCGCGCACGCCCTTCCTCGCCCCGCCCGCCACGCCTGTGCCTGCTGCTGGCGGCCTGCAGCGTCGCCGCCGGCACGGCCCAGGCTGCGCCGTCGGAGGCACCCGATCCGCTCGCACAGCTGATCACCGAGCGCGGCCTGTCCGAACCGGCGCCGGCCGCGCCCGAGCCCGGGCTGGCGCGCCGGGTCGGTGACAAGGCCTCGGAGATGGTCGTCGCGGCGATGGCCTTCCTCGGCGTGCGCTACCGCTCCGGCGGCGGCAGTGCCGACACGGGCTTCGATTGCAGCGGCTTCACGCGCCACGTGTTCCAGAGCAGCCTGGGCCTGCTGCTGCCGCGCCGCGTCGACGAACAGGCCAGCGCGCCCGGTCTCGTGCGCGTGCAGCGCGAGGACCTGCGGCCGGGAGACCTGGTGTTCTTCAACACGCTGCGGCGCACCTTCTCGCACGTCGGCATCTACATCGGCGACGGCCGCTTCATCCATTCGCCGCGCAGCGGCGCGGCGGTGCGCATCGAGGACATGCGGGCGCGCTACTGGACGCAGCGCTTCACCGGCGCGCGCCGCGCCGAGCGGCTGGCCGATGCGACGGCCGCGACAGCGCCAGCGGCGACACCGCCGGTCACGGCGCCGACCGCTACGGACGCCGAAACCTTCCGCGTCCTGTACTGACCAGCCGGGCCGAGCCCGCACGGCCACCGGGGTCGGTACCGGATTCCGGCCGCGCAGGCACAATCCCGCCATGGGCGAAAAGATCATCCCGCTGGCCGACCACCGCTACGCCGCGGCCGTGCCCACGGTGCCCGGGCGCCTCGTCGCACCCACCGGGCTGCTCGGCGACCGGCTCGGCCGGCCGCTGCACGACCTGCGCATCTCGGTCACGGACCGCTGCAACTTCCGCTGCAGCTACTGCATGCCCAAGGAGGTGTTCGACAAGCACTACGCCTTCCTGCCACAGACCTCGCTGCTGAGCTTCGAGGAGATCACGCGGCTGGCGGGCCTGTTCGTCGCGCACGGCGTCGAGAAGCTGCGCCTGACCGGCGGCGAGCCGCTGCTGCGCAAGAACCTCGAGGCCCTGATCGCGATGCTGGCGGCGCTGCGCACGCCGGGCGGCCGGCCGCTGGACCTGACGCTGACCACCAACGGCTCGCTGCTGCAGCGCAAGGCTCAGGCACTGAAGGACGCTGGGCTGCAGCGCATCACCGTCAGCCTCGACGCGCTGGACGACACGATCTTCCGCCGCATGAACGACGTCGACTTCCCGGTCGGCGAGGTGCTCGACGGCATCGAGGAGGCGCGCCGGGTGGGCCTCGGGCCGATCAAGGTCAACATGGTCGTCAAGCGCGGCACGAACGACCACGAGATCCTGCCGATGGCGCGCCACTTCCGCGAGCGCTTCGGCGGGCAGGTCGTGCTGCGCTTCATCGAGTACATGGACGTGGGCGCCACGAACGGCTGGCGCATGAACGAAGTGCTGCCGTCCGCCGAGGTCGTGCAGCGCATCGCCGCCGAGTTCCCTCTTGAACCGCTGGAGGCGAGCGCCCCCGGCGAAACGGCGCAGCGCTGGCGCTATGCGGACGGCGGCGGCGAGATCGGCGTCATCTCCAGCGTCACGCAGGCGTTCTGCCGCGACTGCAACCGGGCGCGGCTGTCGACCGAAGGCAAGCTGTTCCTGTGCCTGTTCGCGCACCACGGCCACGATCTGCGCGCGCTGCTGCGCGGCGGCTACGACGATGCGCAGATCGCCGCGGCGATCGGGGCGGTCTGGCAGGCGCGCGACGACCGCTATTCGGAGTTGCGCGGCCAGCAGGCGGCCGACCCGGGCAGCGGCCAGCGGCGCGTCGAGATGCACTACATCGGCGGGTGAGGCCGGACGAGCGCGGCCTCCGGCCGCCGGCCGGAGAGAATGAGCAGATGCCAACCATCGACAAGAACGACATCACCGGCCTGATCCTCGCCGGCGGCCGCGGCAGCCGCATGGGCGGGGTCGACAAGGGCCTGCAGAACCACCTCGGCGTGCCGCTGGCGATGCACGCGCTGCTGCGCCTGGCACCGCAGGTCGGCGAGGTGATGGTCAACGCCAACCGCAACCTGGGGGCTTACGAGGCGATGGGCGCACCGGTCTGGCCCGACGCCCTGCCCGACTTCGCCGGCCCGCTGGCCGGCTTCCTGGCCGGCCTCGAACGCTGCGAGACGCCCTACCTCGTGACCGTGCCGTGCGACACGCCGAACTTCCCGACCGACCTGGTCGAGCGCCTCGCGGCGGCACTCGCCGCGCAGGACGCGGACATCGCGATGGCCGCGACACGCGGCGCCCAGGGCCTGCAGGTGCAGCCGGTGTTCTGCCTGATGAAGGCCGCGCTGATGGAAAGCCTGGTGCGCTTCACGCAGGACGGCCAGCGCAAGATCGACCGCTGGACCGCGCAGCACCGCTGCATCGAGGTGCCCTTCGACGACGAGGCCGCCTTCTTCAACGCCAACACCCTCGACGAGCTGCGCCAGCTGCAGAAGACCCATGGCTGACCACCCGACGCTGGCCGAGATCGCCTCGTGCGTGAACGGCTACGACCCGAACGCGCTGCCGGTCGCGCAGGCGCAGGAGTTCATCGCCCGTCTGGTGCCGCGCGTGCAGGCCGTCGAGCAGATTGCGATCCGCGCCGCGCTGGGCCGGGTGCTGGCGGCGGACGTGATCTCGCCGATCGACGTGCCGCCGCACGACAACTCGGCGATGGACGGCTACGCGCTGCGCGGCAGCGACCTCGCGGACGACCGCGACACCACGCTGACGGTGGCCGGCACCGGGTTCGCCGGCGCAAAGGTCGGCGGCAGCGTGCCGCCGGGCCAGTGCGTGCGCATCATGACCGGCGCGGTGATGCCCGCCGGGCTCGACACCGTCGTCCCTCAGGAGTTCTGCCGTGTCGACGGCGACCGCGTGACCGTGCCGGCCGGCGCGGTGCGCACCGGCGATAACCGGCGCCTGGCCGGCGAGGACCTGGCACGCGGCGAGGCCGCGCTGACCGCCGGCCGCCTGCTGCGCCCGGCCGACCTGGGCCTGCTCGCGTCACTGGGCCGCGCCGAGGTGCCGGTGCGGCGCCGCCTGCGCGTGGCCTTCTTCTCGACCGGCGACGAGCTGCGCTCGATCGGCGAGGTGCTCGACGAGGGCTGCGTCTACGACAGCAACCGCTACACGCTGCACGGCATGCTGACGCGGCTCGGCGTCGAGCTGCTCGACATGGGCGTGGTGCGCGACGACCCGGTCGCGCTCGAGACCGCGTTCCGCGACGCGGCCGCCAGCGCCGATGCGGTCATCACCTCGGGCGGCGTCAGCGTCGGCGAGGCGGACCACACCAAGCAGGTCATGAAGGCGCTCGGCGACGTGCTGTTCTGGCGCATCGCGATGCGTCCCGGCCGGCCGATGGCGATCGGCCGCATCGAGCACGGCGGCAAGGCGGCCATCCTGTTCGGCCTGCCCGGCAATCCGGTGGCGGTGATGGTGACCTTCTACGCCTTCGTGCGCGACGCGCTGCTGGCGATGAGCGGGGCCCGGGTCGAACCGCTGCCGATGCTGCGCGCGGCGAGCGTCGAGGCGATCCGCAAGAAGCCCGGCCGCACCGAATACCAGCGCGGCATCGTGACCCGCGCCGCGGACGGCTGGCAGGTGAAGATCACCGGCGCGCAGGGCTCGGGCATCCTGCGCAGCATGAGCGAGGCCAACGGCCTCGTCGTGCTGCATCATGCGCAGGGCAACGTCGCCGCCGGCGAGGCGGTCGACGTGCTGCCTTTCGACGCTCTGGTCTGAAGCGTCGGAGAGCCGCTCAGCGCGCCGCGGCGACGCGCACGGCCGGCGCGGCGGCGCGGCCGTCGCGCTCCGGGTGGTGGTAGAAGCGCTGGTTCAGGTGCCGCGCCACCTCGGTGATGTCGGCCTCGGACCAGTTCAGCTTCAGCTCGTTCTGCCAGCGCCGCACCTGCGTCTTCAGGGCCGTCCAGTCCTTGGCCGCACGCCGCTCGCGCCAGTGCATCTGCGTCGTGTGGCAGGCGTTGCAGTGGGTCGCGTAGAGCAGCTCGCCGCGCGACGGCGCGGCGCTGCCCTGCGCCTGCGCCTGCGCGGCCGCCGCGCAGGCCAGCCCGAGTGCGGCGACGACGCGCTTCATCGCTGGGCCAGCCGCTGCCAGGTCTCGACCACCGTGTCCGGGTTGAGCGAGATCGACACGATGCCCTCGCGCGCCAGCCAGTCGGCGAAGTCCGGGTGGTCGCTCGGGCCCTGGCCGCAGATGCCGACGTACTTGCCGGTCGCGCGGCAGGCCGCGATCGCCCGCGAGATCATCGCCTTGACGGCCGGGTCGCGTTCGTCGAAGTCGCGCGCCAGCAGCTCGAGGCCGGAATCGCGGTCCAGGCCCAGCGTCAGCTGGGTCAGGTCGTTCGAGCCGATCGACATGCCGTCGAAGTGCTCGAGGAACTGCTCGGCCAGGATCGCGTTGCTCGGCACCTCGCACATCATGATGACGCGCAGGTTGTCGTTGCCGCCGGCGGCCGCGCGCTTCAGGCCGCGCTCGGCCAGCATCCCGACGACCTTTTCCGCCTGGCCCAGCGTGCGCACGAAGGGCACCATCACCTCGACGTTGTCCAGCCCCATGTCGCGCCGCACGCGCACCAGCGCCTCGCACTCCATCGCGAAGGCCTCGCCGAAGCTCTCGCTGACGTAGCGCGACGCGCCGCGGAAGCCGAGCATCGGGTTCTCTTCCTCGGGCTCGTAGCGCGAGCCGCCGATCAGCTTCTTGTACTCGTTGCTCTTGAAGTCCGACAGCCGCACGATCACCGGCTTGGGCCAGAACGCCGCGGCGATCGTCGCGATGCCCTCGGCCAGCTTGTCGACGTAGAACGCCCGCGGCGAGGCATGCCCGCGCGCCACCGACTCGACCGCCTTCTTCAGGTCGGCATCGACGTTCGGGTAGTCGAGGATGGCCTTCGGGTGCACGCCGATGTTGTTGTTGATGATGAACTCGAGCCGCGCCAGGCCGACGCCCGAGTTCGGCATCTGCGCGAAGTCGAAGGCCAGCTGCGGGTTGCCGACGTTCATCATGATCTTGACCGGGCAGTACGGCAGCTCGCCGCGCTGCGTCTCGCTGACCTCGGTCTCGAGCAGGCCGTCGTAGATGTAGCCGGTGTCGCCTTCGGAGCAGGCGACCGTGACCAGCGCGCCGTCCTTCAGCGTCTCGGTCGCATCGCCGCAGCCCACCACCGCCGGGATGCCCAGCTCGCGCGCGATGATCGCCGCATGGCAGGTGCGCCCGCCGCGGTTGGTGACGATGGCGCTGGCGCGCTTCATCACCGGCTCCCAGTTCGGGTCGGTCATGTCGGTCACGAGCACGTCGCCGGGCTGCACCAGGTCCATGTCGCCCAGGCTGTGCACGATGCGCACCCGGCCGGTGCCGATCTTCTGGCCGATCGCGCGGCCCTCGGCCAGCACGGTGCTCTTGGCGCCCTTGAGCTTGTAGCGCTGCTCCACCTGCCCGGCCGCCTGGCTCTTCACCGTCTCCGGCCGCGCCTGCAGGATGTAGAGCTTGCCGTCGATGCCGTCCTTGCCCCACTCGATGTCCATCGGCCGGCCGTAGTGCGACTCGATGATCAGCGCGTAGCCCGCCAGCTCCGCGACGTCCGCGTCGGACAGCGAGTAGCGATTGCGCTGCTCGGGCGCGGTGTCCACGGTGCGCACCAGCCGGCCCGTCTTCGCCTTCTCCTCGGGCGAGGAGAACTCCATCTTGATCAGCTTGGAGCCGAGGTTGCGGCGGATGATCGGCAGCTTGCCGGCCTTCAGCGCGGGCTTGTGCACGTAGAACTCGTCGGGGTTCACGGCGCCTTGCACCACCGTCTCGCCCAGGCCGTAGCTGGCGGTGACGAAGACGACGTCCGGGAAGCCGCTTTCGGTGTCGATCGTGAACATCACGCCGGCGGCGCCGAGGTCGGAGCGCACCATGCGCTGCACGCCGGCGGACAGCGCGACGTCGCCGTGCGCGAAGCCCTTGTGCACGCGGTAGCTGATCGCCCGGTCGTTGTAGAGGCTCGCGAACACCTCCTTCATCTTGGCCAGCACCTCGTCGATGCCGATCACGTTCAGGAAGGTCTCCTGCTGGCCGGCGAACGAGGCGTCCGGCAGGTCTTCCGCAGTGGCCGACGAGCGCACCGCGAACGACGCGTTGGGACTGCCTTCGGTCAGCCTGGCGAACTCGGCGCGGATCGCGGCCTCCAGCGCCGGCGGGAACGGCGTGGACTCGATCCAGTGCCGGATCTGCGCACCGGCTTCGGCCAGCGCGCGCACGTCGTCGGTGTTCAGGGTCGCCAGCCGGGCGGCGATGCGCTCGGCCAGGCCCTCGTGGCGCAGGAACTCGCGGAACGCGTGCGCCGTGGTCGCGAAGCCGCCGGGCACCCGCACGCCGGAGGCGGCCAGCTGGCTGATCATCTCGCCGAGGGAGGCGTTCTTGCCGCCGACCGACTCGACGTCGGTCATCCTCAGCTCATCGAACGGGACGACCAGGGCGGTCGCCAGATGCGGGTTGGACATGGGAAAGCTCCGTGATGTTGCGAAACCGGTGCTCCCCCGCCCCACACGCATCGACCCGAGCGCGGCTCCAGGGTCGGCCCGCCCCGCGAGCACCCGGCGGCGGGCTGCTTCGAGCGGGGGGTGGCGTGCATCTTGCGGCGAGGTGGAAGTCTGGCGCGGATTCTAAGGGTTTGTTCTCTATCATCCGGGCACCGCGCCGCAAGCGAGAGACTGCGCCATGGCCAACTGCACCGTCTTCTTCGTCTCCGACGGCACCGGCATCACCGCCGAGACCTTCGGCAACTCGATCCTGAACCAGTTCGCGCTGCGCCCCAGGCACGTGCGCCGGCCGTTCATCGACACGCCGGACAAGGCCTTCCAGGTGCTGCGCGAGATCAACCACGCGGCCGAGTCCGAGGGTCGCCGTCCGATCGTGTTCGTCACCCTCGTCAACACCGAGGTGCTGGCGATCCTCAAGGAGCAGTCCGACGGGCTGGTGCTGGACATGTTCAGCACCTTCATCGAGCCGCTGGAGGCGGAGTTCGGCATCAAGTCGAACCACCGCGTCGGGCGCTTCTCGGACGTGGCGAAGAGCCAGGAGTACACCGACCGCATCGAGGCGATCAACTTCTCGCTCGCGCACGACGACGGCCAGTCGGCCAAGAACCTGGCCGAGGCCGACGTGATCCTGGTGGGCGTCAGCCGCAGCGGCAAGACGCCGACCTCGCTGTACCTGGCGATGCAGCACGGCATCAAGGCCGCCAACTACCCGCTGATCCCGGAAGACTTCGACCGCGGCCGGATCCCGTCGACGCTGGCGCCCTACAAGAAGAAGTGCTTCGGCCTGACCATCGACCCGGAGCGCCTGGCGCAGATCCGCAACGAACGGCGGCCGGACAGCAAGTACGCGTCGCTGGAGAACTGCCGCTACGAGGTGCGCGAGGCCGAGGCGATGATGCGCCGCGAGAGCATCGCCTGGCTGTCCTCGACCCACAAGTCGATCGAGGAGATCGCGACGACCATCCTGCGCGACCTCAGGCCGGACCGGCTGATGTACTGAAGCCGCGCTGCCGCGCCGATTCGTACAGGCACACCGCCGCCGCCGCCGCCACGTTCAGCGACTCCTCGCCGCCCGGCTGCGGAATGCGCAGCGTGAGCGCGCAGCGCGCCAGCAGGGCCGCGCTCACGCCCTGCCCTTCATGCCCCAGCACCCAGGCACAGGGCCAGGGCAAGGGCGCGGCATCGAGCGCCTCGGCCGCATGCGAGCTGGTGGCCAGCAGCGGCAGCTGCAGCGCCGCCAAATCGCCCTCCCCGAGCGACTCCACGAGGCGCAGCCCGAAGTGCGCGCCCATGCCGGCACGCAGCACCTTGGGCGACCAGAGTGCCGCCGTGCCCTTCAGGGCGAGCACCTGCCGCACGCCGAAGGCGGCCGCGCTACGCAGGATGGCCCCGACGTTGCCGGCGTCCTGCAGGCGGTCGAGCACCAGGCTGGGCGCGTGCGGATCGAGCGGCGCGCTGCCCGGCCACGCGACGACGAATCCCAGTGCCTGCGCCGATTCGAGCGTGCTCAACCCGGCCATCAGGGCGTCCGGCACCCGCGTCACGGCGTCGGCGCGGTCGGCCAGCGCGCGCAGCTCCGGACGCTGCCAGCCGGACTCGCTCACGACCGCCTGGCGAGCGCTGCCGCCCTTGGCGACGAAGGCTTCGCACAGGTGCTCACCCTCGATCCACAACTCGCCGGTCTTGCGGTAGCCGCCCGGGTCGCCGGCGAGCTTGCGCAGCCGCACGAGCAGCGGGTTGTCGCGCGAGCTGATCGCGCGCGGACCGGTGCTCACCGGCCCACCCTCTGTGTGGTGCATTCCGGGCTTCGCGCCTGGAAGCGGCCCGGCGCGCTCATGGCGCGTCGCCCAGCGCCTCACGCACCGGCGCGAAGGAGCGCCGGTGCTGCGGGCAGGCGCCATGCTCGCGCAGCGCCGCCAGATGCTCGGGCGTGGGATAACCCTTGTGGCCGTCGAACCCGTACTGCGGGTGCTGCGCGTGCAGCCCGAGGCACAGCCGGTCGCGGTGCACCTTGGCGAGGATCGAGGCGGCCGAGATCGCCGCCACCTTGGCATCGCCCTTCACGACGGCCTCGGTGGGCACGCGCAGCACCGGGATGCGGTTGCCGTCCACCAGCACCCGGCCCGGCTTCAGGCGCAAGCCCTCGACGGCGCGTCGCATCGCCAGCAGCGTGGCCTGCAGGATGTTGAGGCGGTCGATCTCCTCGACACTCGCCTCCGCGATGCAGCAGCACAGTGCCTTGGCGCGGATCTCGTCGAACAGGCGCTCGCGGCGCCGCGCCGTCAGCACCTTCGAGTCGGCGAGGCCCTTGATCGGCTTGAGCTCGTCGAGGATCACGGCCGCGGCAACCACCGGCCCGGCCAGCGGCCCGCGTCCCGCCTCGTCGACGCCGGCCAGCAGCCCCGGCCCGTCGAACTGCAGGCCGAGCTGCTCAGCGCGCGAGGACTTTTTCGATCGCATCGGTGGCCGTCCGGGCCGTGTCGCAGCGCAGTTCACGATGCAGGGCCTCGAAGCGGGCCTGCAGCGCCGCGCAGCGCGGTGCGTCGTCCAGCCAGGCGAGCGTGGCATGCGCCAGCCGCTCGGGCGTCGCATCGCCCTGCAGCAGCTCGGGCACGGCGAAGTCGCGCAGCAGGATGTTGGGCAGCCCCACCCAGGGCTGGTACTTCATGCGTTTCATCATCTGCCACGACAGCGCATGCATCGCGTAGCAGATGACCATCGGCCGCTTGAACAGCGCCGCCTCCAGCGTGGCGGTGCCGCTGGCCACCAGCGTCACGTCGCAGGCCGCCAGCACCTCGTGCGAACGACCGTCGATCAGGTCGACCGTGACACGTTCGGCGTGCAGCTTGCGCAGCGGCTCGACCAGGTGGCGCAGGCCGGGCACCACCGGCAGCAGGTAACGCAGCCCCGGGCGCAGCCCGTTCATCTCGGCCGCGGCATCGAACAGGCGCGGCGCGATGTACTGGATCTCCGAGCGCCGGCTGCCCGGCAGCAGCGCGACGACCTGCGTGCCCTGCTCCAGCCCCAGCGCCTTGCGCGCCGCGGCGCGCGGCACCTCGAGCGGGATCGCATCGGCCAGCGGATGCCCGACGTAGGTGGCGGCAATGCCCTGCTTGGCGTAGATCGGCGGCTCGAACGGGAAGATGCACAGCACCTCGTCGACGGCCTTTCGGATCTTCTCGATTCGCTTGCCGCGCCAGGCCCAGATCGACGGGCTCACGAAGTGCACCGTGCGGATGCCGCTGGCCTTGAGGCGTGCCTCGAGGTCGAGGTTGAAGTCCGGCGCGTCGACGCCGACGAAGAGGTCCGGCCTGGCCTTCAGCAGGCGCTCGGCGAGCTGGTTGCGGATGCCCAGCAGCTCCGGATAGTGGCTGAGCACCTCGACGTAGCCGCGGACGGCCAGCTTGTCGTGCGGCCACCAGGCCTCGAACCCATGCGCCGCCATCGCCGGCCCGCCGATGCCCTGCGCGACCAGTTCCGGCCAGCGCTGCCGCATGCCGCCCAGCAGCAATCCGGCGAGCAGGTCGCCGGAGGCCTCGCCGGCCACCATGCCGATGCGCGGCGAGGCCATCGGCGCGGTCAGCGGACGATGCCGCGACTGGCGTCGCCGAGGAAGCCGAGCATCAGGTCGACGTCGGCGTCGCTCTCCGGCGCCCCGCCCTTCATCGTCGCGATCTCGGCGACACCGGCCGCCAGCGTCAGGCCCTTGCGGTACAGCGAGCGGTGCATCTGCTTGACCTGCGCGATGCGCTCCGGCGTGTAGCCGCGGCGCTTCAGGCCCTCGGCGTTGATGCCCTGCGCTTCCGCCGGGTTGCCGGCCGCCGTGACGAACGGCGGCAGATCCTGCGACAGGCGGGTCTGGAAGCCGGTCATCGCATGCGCGCCGACGCGCACGAACTGGTGCACGCCCGACAGGCCGCCGAGGAACACCCAGTCGCCCAGGTGCACGTGGCCGCCGAGCTGCGTCGCGTTGGCGATGATGATGTGGCTGCCGAGCTGGCAATCGTGCGCGATGTGCACGTAGGCCATGATCCAGTTGTCGTCGCCGATGCGCGTGACGCCGCCGTCCTGCACCGTGCCGGTGTTCAGCGTGCAGTACTCGCGGATCGTGTTGCCGTCGCCGATCACCAGCTCGGTCGGCTCGCCGGCGTACTTCTTGTCCTGCGGCATGCCACCGATCGCGGCGAACGGGAAGATGCGGTTGCCGCGCCCGATCGTCGTGTGGCCGTCGATCACCGCGTGCGCGCCGATGCTCGTGCCCTCGCCGATGCGCACGTGCGCGTTGACCACGGCGTAGGGACCGATCGTCACGTCCTCGCCGAGCTGGGCGCCGGGCTCGACGATCGCGGTCGGGTGGATGTTCGCCATCGCTGCCGCCCTCGGCTCAGGCGATCGAGCGCATCGCGCAGGTGAGGTCCGCCTCGACGGCCACCTCCTCGCCGACCAGCGCGCGCGCCTGGAACTTGAAGATGCCGGCCTTCATGCGGCCCAGCGTCGCTTCGAGGATCAGCTGGTCGCCCGGCTCGACGGGCCGCTTGAAGCGGGCGCCGTCGATCGCGGCGAAGTAGTAGACGGTGTTCTCGTCCGGCTCCTGGCCGAGCGTCTCGAACGCCAGGATGGCCGCCGCCTGCGCCAGCGCCTCCAGCATCAGCACGCCCGGCATCACCGGCCGGCGCGGGAAGTGCCCGTTGAAGAACTCCTCGTTGGCCGTGACGTTCTTGATCGCGCGGATGCGCTGCCCCTTCTCCAGCGCCACGACCCGGTCGACCATCAGGAAGGGATAGCGGTGCGGCAGCTTCTTCAGGATCTGGTGGATGTCCAGCGTGGTCGTCGTCATGGTTGTCTCTCGTTCTTCTCGAGCGCGCGGATGCGCTCGCGCAGCGTGTGCAGCTGCCGCAGCGTCGCGGCGTTCTTCTCCCAGGCCGCATTGTCGTCGATGGGAAAGACGCCGCTGTACTGCCCGGGCTGGCGGATCGAGCGCATCACCACCGAGGCGGCCGAGATGTGGACGTGGTCCGCCAGCATCAGGTGGCCGAGCACGATGGCGCCGCCGCCGACGGTGCAGTAGGCGCCGATCGTCGCGCTGCCGGCGATGCCGACGCAGCCGGCCATCGCGGTGTGCCGGCCGATGCGCACGTTGTGGCCGATCTGGATCAGGTTGTCGAGCTTGACCCCGTCCTCGATCACCGTGTCCTCGAGCGCGCCGCGGTCGATGCAGGTGTTGGCGCCGATCTCGACGTCGTCGCCGATGCGCACCGCGCCGAGCTGCTCGATCTTCTCGTAGCGCAGACCGCCGTCCTCGCGCACCGGCGCGAAGCCGAAACCGTCCGCCCCGATCACCACGCCGCCGTGCACGATGCCGCGCGCGCCGATCGAGCAGCCTTCACCGAGCGTGACGCGCGGCGCGAGCCGCGTGCCCGCGCCGACCCGGGCGCCGGCGCCAACGAAGCAGAACGCGCCGATCGACGCGTCCGGCGCGATCTCGGCCGTCGGGTCGACCACCGCGCTCGGGTGGACGCCCGGCGCGGGCGGCGGGCGCACGCGGGCCGCCCACCACTGCGTCAGCCGCGCGAAGTAGTGGTACGGGTCGGGGGTGACGATCGCGGCGCCGCCGCGGGCGCCCGCCGCGTCGCGCATGCCCGGCGCGACGATCACGCAGCCGGCGGCCGTCGTCTGCAGCTGGCTGGCGTAGCGCGGGTTGGCGAGGAAGGCGATCGTCGAGGGGTCGGCCGTCTCGAGCGGCCCGATGCGGCGGATGCGCAGCCCGGCGTCGCCGATCAGTTCGCCGCCGAGCTGCCCGGCGATGTCGCGCAGAGCAACATCGAGCGGCGGCATGGCTTACTTGGAGGCCGGTGCCTGCGCGTTCAGCGCCTTGATCACCTTGTCGGTGATGTCGATGCGCGGGCCGGCGAACACCGCCTCCTGCACGATCAGGTCGTACTTCTCGCTGTCGAAGATCTGCTTCATCACCTTGTTGGCGCGCTCGACGACCGAGGCAAGTTCCTCGTTCTTGCGCTGGGTGAGGTCTTCCTGGAACTCGCGGCGCTTGCGCTGGAACTCGCGGTCCTGCTCGACCAGCTCGCGCTGGCGGCGCGTGCGCTCGCCTTCGGACAGCGTCGGCGCATCCTTGTCGAGCTTCTCGCCGGCGGCCTTCAGCTTGCTCGCCAGCTCGGCGACTTCCTTCTCGCGCCGGCCGAACTCCGCTTCGAGCTTGGCCTGTGCCGCCTTCGCCGGCGCGGCGTCGCGCAGCACGCGGTCGGCATTGACGTAGCCGATCTTCAGTTCCTGGGCCTGCGCACCCAGTGCGGCGGCGAACAGCAGGGCTGCCGTCGCCGACTTCAGCAGGGAGGTATTCATCAAAACGCGGTCCCGATCTGGAATTGAAGTCTCTGGATTCTATCGTTGGGCTGTTTGCGGATCGGCGTGCCGTAGCTCAGCTTCAGCGGGCCGACCGGCGAGATCCAGCTCAGGCCGATGCCGGCGGAGGCACGCAGGCTGTCGACCGTGATCTTCTCCTTTTCGCCCCACACGTTGCCCGCGTCGACGTAGCCGAACACACGCAGCGTGCGGTCGTTGCCGGCACCCGGCACCGGAACGTAGAGCTCGGAGTTCAGGTTGAAGCGCCGGTTCCCGCCGATGTAAGCACCGGTGACGTCGGACGGGCCGAGCGAACCCTGGTCGAAGGCCCGCACGGTGCCGAGGCCGCCGCCGTAGAAGTTCTTGAACACCGGGTACTGCTTGCCGCCCAGGCCCTTGCCGTAGCCCAGTTCGCTGTTGATCGCGAAGGTGAACTGGCGCGTGATCGGCCAGTAGTGCTGGTACTGCAGGTTGGTGCGCAGGTAGCGCGTGTCGCCGGTGAATCCCCAGTCGATGTTGACGCGCTTGTAGCTGCCGTCGTTGGGCACCAGCGCGCTGTCGCGCTCGTCGCGTGTCCAGCCGATCGTCAGCGGGAAGGTGTGGCTGACGGCGCCGAAGTTGACCCGGTACAGGTACAGGTTGTTCGGCATCGCGTTGGTGCCGCGGATCTCGGTCCGCTCCGCGCCGATGCCGAAGAACACCGTGTCGTACTCGGAGAACGGCACGCCGAAGCGGATCGATGCGCCCGGCGTGACCAGCTGGTACTGCTCGCCCTGGCTGTTGATCGGCTTGGTGGTGCGGTAGTAGAGGTCGATCGAGCGCGAGATGCCGTCGATCGTGAAGTACGGGTCCACCGTGCTGAGCACCAGCGTGCGGCTGCTCTTGCTGGTGTTGATCTCCAGGCCCAGGTAGTTGCCGGAGCCGAACACGTTCTCCTGCTTGATCGACGCCGTCAGCGACAGCCGGTCGGCCGACGAGAAGCCGGCACCCAGCAGCAGGTTGCCGGTCGGCTTCTCCTTGATCGACACCGTCAGGTCCACCTGGTCGGCCGTGCCCGGCACCTCGTTGGTGTCGACGGTGACCTCGCTGAAGTAGCCGAGGCGGTCGACCCGGTCGCGCGAGAGCTTGATCTTGTTGCCGTCGTACCAGGACGACTCGAACTGGCGGAACTCGCGCCGCACCACCTCGTCGCGCGTGCGGCTGTTGCCGGCGACGCTGATGCGCCGGACGTAGACGCGGCGCGACGGCTCGGCGACGAGCGTGACCACCACCTGGCCGGTGGCGCGGTCGATGTCCGGCCGTGCGTCGATGCGCGCGAAGGCATAACCGAAGGTGCCGAAGCGCTCGGAGAAGGCCTTGGTCGTCTCGGTCACCGTCTCGGCCCGGTAGGGCTCGCCCGGCTTGATCTTGACCAGCGTCTTGAAGTCCTCTTCCTTGCCGAGGTAGTCACCCTCCAGGCGGACCGCCGTCACCGTGTAGGGCTGGCCCTCGGTGATGTTGATCGTGATCGTGATGTCCTGCTTGTCCGGCGAGATCGCGACCTGCGTCGAATCGACGTTGAACTCGAGGAAGCCGCGGTTCAGGTAGTAGGCGCGCAGCGTCTCCAGGTCGGCGTTCAGCTTGGAGCGCGAGTAGCGGTCGGCCTTGGTGTACCAGTTCAGCCAGCCGCCGTCGTTCAGGTCGAACAGGCCCTTCAGCGTGCCCTCCGAGAAGGCCTTGTTGCCGACGATGCGGATCTCGCTGATCTTGGCCGCCGAGCCTTCGGTGATTGTGAAGGTGACGTTGACGCGGTTGCGCTCCAGCGGCGTCACCGTCGTGACCACCTCGGCGCCGTACAGGCTGCGCGTCAGGTACTGGCGCTTGAGCTCCTGCTCGGCGCGGTCGGCCAGCGCCTTGTCGAACGGCAGGCCTTCGCCGATGCCGAAGTCCTTCAGCGACTTGATCAGCGTGTCCTTGTCGAACTCCTTCAGGCCGGCGAACTCGATCGCCGCGATCACCGAGCGCTCCTCGACGATCACGATGACGACACCGTCCTCGATGTCGATGCGTACGTCCTTGAACAGGCCGGTCGCGAACAGCGCGCGCAGCGCGGCCGCACCCTTCTCGTCGTTGTAGAGGTCGCCGATGCGGAACGGCAGCGACGCGAACACGGTGCCGGCGTCGGTGCGCTGCAGGCCCTCGACGCGGATGTCCTTCAGCGTGAAGGGCTCGACCGCCCACGCCGAGCCGGCGCCGAGGGCGGCGGCGAGGGCGAGGCTGAGGACGGTGGGACGAAGAAAGGACGCGCGGGAGGCAGGACGCATGCGGTGGGGGGTTTATTGCAGGCCCAGCAGGCGGGCCACGTCGTTGTAGAGAGCCAGGGACATCATCATCAGCATGATGGCCACCCCGCCACGCTGCAGCCGTTCGAGCCACAAGTCTGACACCGGCCGCCCCGTCACACCCTCGAACAGATAATACATGAGGTGTCCGCCGTCGAGCATCGGCAGCGGCAGCAGGTTCAGCACGCCGAGGCTGACACTGACCACCGCGAGAAAGCCCAGGTAGTAGGCCAGTCCGAGCTGCACCGACTGCCCGGCGTAGTCGGCGATCGTCAGCGGGCCGCTGAGGTTCTTCAGCGAGGCTTCGCCGATCAGCATCTTGCCGAGCATCTTCAGCGTCAGCGTCGACATCTCCCAGGTGCGCGACACAGCGCGTGACAAACCTTCCAGCGCGCCGTAGCGCACCTTCACCATCTGCGGCGGCTGGCCCGGGTACAACTCGGCGCGGCCGATCGTGCGCTCGCCCTCCTGCGCGATCGCCGGCGTCAGCGTCAGCTCCAGCACCTGGCCGCCGCGCTCGACGCGCCAGGCCATCGGCTGCGCGGTGCCGCTCGCGCCGCTGGCGCGGATCAGGTCGCGGATGCGCGTCGCATCGGCGATCGGCTGGCCGTCGATCGACAGCACGCGGTCGCCGGCCTGCAGGCCGGCCTGCGCCGCCGGGCCGCCCGCCTTCACCTCGCCGAGCACCGGCTCGCTGAAGGCCGGGCCGAGACCGATGCGGCGCATCAGCGCGGCATCGACCTCGCGCGCGCCGAGCGTGTCCAGCGCCAGCACGATGCGCCGCTGGCCGTGCCCTTGGGCGTCGGTGAGCAGCAGGTGCAGCGCCCGCCCGTTCAGCACCGACTGGGTCAGCTGCCAGCGCAGGTCGGTCATCGAGGCCAGGTCGTGCCACTCCTGTCCGTCCGCGGACCAGGCGCGCGCCCAGTCGCCGCTGCGCTGGCCGGCGCTCTCGGCCAGGCTGCCGGCGGCCGGCGGACCCATCAGCGCCTTCGGCTCGTCCAGGCCGATCCAGTGCGCCGCGGCGTACAGCAGCACCGCCAGCAGCAGGTTCGCCAGCGGCCCGGCCGCCACCACCGCCGTGCGCTGCCAGAGCGGCTTGCGGTTGAAGGCGCCGCCGAGCTCGCCCGGCGCCACCGGCCCCTCGCGTTCGTCCAGCATGCGCACGTAGCCGCCCAGCGGCAGCATCGAGACGACGAACTCGGTGCTGTCGGGCGTCGCCTGGCGGCGCCACAGCACCCGGCCGAAGCCGACCGAGAAGCGCAGCACCTTCACGCCGCAGGCCACCGCAACGCGGTAGTGGCCGTACTCGTGGATCACGATCAGCACGGCCAGGGTGAGGATGAAGGCGGCGAGGGTGATCATCGGGCGAGTTCCTTCACGAACTGCTGCGCCCGGCGGCGCGCGCCGGCGTCGAGGTCGAGCAGCCCGCCGAGCGAGGCTGCGGCGTCGGCGGCAGGGACGACGGCCTCGACGGTGTGTGCATTGACGCTGTGAATCTGGTCGAAGCGGATGGTTCCGGCCAGGAATGCGGCGACCGCGACCTCGTTGGCCGCATTGAGCACCGCGGTGCTGCCGGCCGGTGCGCGCAAGGCGTCCCAGGCGAGGCCGAGGCCCGGATACAGCGCCAGGTCGGGCGCCGCGAAACTGAGCGCCGCGAGCTGCGTGAAGTCCAGCGCCGACGCGCCCGACTCGATGCGCTGCGGGAACGACAGCCCGTAGGCGATCGGCACGCGCATGTCGGGCGTGCCGAGCTGTG
Organism: Piscinibacter sp.; assembly: GCA_019635485.1. Taxonomy (GTDB): domain Bacteria; phylum Pseudomonadota; class Gammaproteobacteria; order Burkholderiales; family Burkholderiaceae_C; genus Piscinibacter. The sequence goes on from JAHBZL010000022.1 coordinate 24,696, forward strand.
CGAGAACCGAGTTGTCACGGCAGACCACCATCGAATGGATGATGCTCTGCGGGTGGATCACGACGCGGATGCGTTCGGGCGCCAGATCGAACAGCCAGCGCGCCTCGATCACCTCGAGCGCCTTGTTCATCATCGTGGCCGAGTCGACCGAGATCTTGCGCCCCATCACCCAGTTCGGGTGGGCGCAGGCCTGGTCGGGCGTCACGTCGCGCAAGGTGGCCGGGTCGCGGTCGCGGAACGGCCCGCCGGACGCCGTCAGCACGATGTGGTCGATGCGCGAGGCCCAGTTGCCGCGGTCCTCGGGCAGGCATTGGAAGATCGCCGAGTGCTCGCTGTCGATGGGCAGCAGCGTCGCGCCGCCCGCATGCACGGCGTCCATGAACAGCGCCCCGCCGACCACCAGCGCCTCCTTGTTGGCCAGCAGCAGGCGCTTGCCGGCGCGGGCCGCGGCGAGGCAGGGTTCGAGGCCGGCCGCCCCGACGATCGCCGCCATCACCGCATCGACTTCCGGGTGCGCCGCCAGCTCGACCAGCGCGGCGGGACCGGCGAGCACCTCGGTCGGAACGTCGGCAGCGGCCAGGCGCTCGCGCAATGCGCGGGCACGCTCAACATCGGGCAGCGCGGCGAAACGCGGCCGCCAGCGCAGGCACTGCTCCGCCAGTTCGTCGACGCGGCTCGCACCGGTCAACGCGAACACCTCGAAGCGGCCGGGATGGCGCGCGATCACGTCGAGCGTGCTGGTGCCGATCGAACCGGTCGACCCGAGGATGCAGACCTGCAGCGGACGATGCGCGTGGCTCACGACGACCTCACAGCGATGCCAGTGCGAGTGCGATCGGGAACACCGGCAGCAGCGCGTCGATGCGGTCCAGCACGCCGCCGTGGCCGGGCAGCAGCTGGCTGCTGTCCTTGGCGCCGACGCTGCGCTTGACCAGCGACTCGAACAGGTCGCCCACCACGCTCATCGCCGCCAGGAACACGGTGGCCAGCGCGGCCACCGGCAGGCCGAGCCGCTCGCCCAGCCGCGTGTACAGGCTGCTGGAGTCGACCGCGACGCTGCGGTCCAGCCAGGCCCAGCCGAGCGCGAGCAGCAGCACCGCCGCCATGCCGGTCCACACCCCTTCCCAGCTCTTGCCCGGGCTGATGGCGGGGGCGAGCTTGCGGCGGCCGAAGGCCCGGCCGCCGAAGTAGGCCGCGATGTCCGCCACCCAGACCAGGCAGAACACCGACAGGATGAAGTTGATGCCGGCCGAGCGCGCATTGGCCAGCGCGAGCCAGGCGGACCCCAGCAGCAGCAGCCCGAGGGCCCAGCGCAGCGGCGCCGGCAGCCGCGGCCAGCCCTGCGGGCCCTGCCGCAGCGACCAGGCCCCACCCAGCACCCAGGCGCCGGTCGCCAGCCACCAGGCGCCGGCGGGGGCATGCCCGGTCCAGCCGATCCACAGCGCGGCAGCCCCGGCGGCGGCCAGCAGCAGACCGAGCGCCAGCGAAGCGCCGCCGGCACCGTTCAGCCTCCCCCACTCCCAGCCGGCGGCACCGATCATCAGCAGCGTGAGCACCGCGAACGGCCACGCGACGGGCGCGAACAGCGCGGGCAGCAACAGCGCCAGAAGCACGACGGCGGTCACGATGCGCTTGCCGAGCATGTCAGGACCGCCCGGCCGCCCGAAGATTCTGACGCGCCCAAGGGCCACGAAGGGGCCCCTTGGTAGCCCCGGGGCCGCGAACGCAGTGAGCTTGGGGGCGTTTCATTTCAGGTACCGGTCGCCGGCAGCGGCGTCGGCTTGACGAGGCCGAAGCGGCGGTCGCGCGCGGCGAAGTCGGCGATGGCCGCGTCGAGCTCGGCCTCGCCGAAGTCCGGCCACAGGCAATCGGTGAAGACCAGCTCGGAGTACGCCGCCTGCCAGAGCAGGAAGTTGCTGATGCGCAGCTCGCCGCCGGTGCGGATCAGCAGATCCGGGTCGGGCGCTTCCGCGAGCGCCATGTAGCGGCTCAGCGTCGTTTCGTCCAGGCGATCCGGGTCGATGCCTTCGCGCATCGCCCGCTGGCAGGCCTGCATCACGTCCCAGCGACCGCCGTAGGCGAACGCCACCCACAGCGTGATGCGCGTGTTCGCGGCGGTCGCTCCCTCGGCCCGGTCGCAGGCCGCCCGCAGCTTGTCGGTGAGCTGGTCGCGGTCGCCGATCATGCGGATGCGCACGCCGTGCGTGGCCAGCTTGGCGAGGTACTTCTCGACCGCCACCAGCACCAGCCCCATCAGGAACGACACCTCCTCGGCCGGCCGCTTCCAGTTCTCGGACGAGAACGCGAACACGGTGAGGTGCTCGATGCCGCGATCCGCGCAGGCGAGCACGGTGCGCACGAGGGCGTCGACGCCGGCCTTGTGGCCGAAGACGCGCGGCAGGAAGCGCCGCTTGGCCCAGCGACCGTTGCCGTCCATCACGATGGCGACGTGGCGCGGAACGGCGACCGGCGGATTCACAGGGGACGAGGGCAAACCAGCGGATGGCGGTTCAGACCGCCATGATCTCGGCTTCCTTGGACGCGATCAGCCGGTCGACCTCGGCGATCGTGCCGTCGGTCAGGCGCTGCAGCTGCTCGAGTGCACGACGCTCCTCGTCCTCGCCGATCTCCTTGTCCTTGAGCAGCTTCTTCAGGTGCTCGTTGGCGTCGCGCCGCAGGTTGCGCACCGCGATGCGGGCCTCTTCGCCGGCGTGGCGAACGACCTTGGTCAGGTCGCGGCGGCGCTCCTCGGTCAGCGCCGGCATCGGCACGCGCAGCAGGTCGCCCTGGGCCGACGGGTTCAGCCCCAGATCGGACTCGCGGATCGCCTTCTCGATCTTGGCGCCCATGCCCTTCTCCCAGGGCTGCACGCTGATCGTGCGGGCGTCCAGCAGCGTCACGTTCGCCACCTGGCTGATCGGCACCATCGAACCGTAGTAGTCCAGATGCACCTGGTCGAGGATGCCCGGATGGGCGCGGCCGGTGCGGATCTTCACCAGCTCGTTCTTGAACGCATCGATCGTCTTGGCCATCTTGGCCTCGGCGTTCTTGCGGATGTCGGCAACAGTCATGTCGGGCTCCGTTCGGCTCGAACGTCACACATGCACCAGCGTGCCCTCGTCCTCGCCCTGCACCACGCGCTTGAGCGCGCCGGGCTTGTTGATCGAGAACACCTTGATGGGCAGCTTCTGGTCGCGGCACAGCGCAAACGCCGTGGCGTCCATCACCTGCAGGTTCTTGATGATCGCCTCGTCGAAGCTGATCTTCGCGTAGCGCGTCGCGGTCGGGTCCTTCTTCGGGTCGGCGCTGTAGACGCCGTCGACCTTGGTCGCCTTCAGCACCAGCTGGGCGCCGATCTCGGCGCCACGCAGCGCCGCGGCGGTGTCGGTCGTGAAGAACGGATTGCCGGTGCCGGCCGCGAATACGACGATCTTGCCTTCCTCGAGGTACTGCAGCGCCTTCGGCCGCACGTAGGGCTCGACGACCTGCTCGATCGCGATCGCGCTCATCACGCGCGCCGTCATGCCCTCCTGGCGCATCGTGTCGGCCAGCGCCAGCGCGTTCATCACGGTGGCGAGCATGCCCATGTAGTCGGCGGTGGCGCGGTCCATGCCGACCGACCCGCCGGCAACGCCGCGGAAGATGTTCCCGCCGCCGATCACCACCGCCACCTCGCAGCCGAGCTGCGTGATCTCCTGCACCTCGCGCACCATGCGCACGATCGTCGCGCGGTTGATGCCGTAGGCGTCGTCGCCCATCAGGGCCTCGCCGGAGAGCTTGAGCAGGATGCGCTGGTAGGCGGGCATGCGGAAGAGTCCTCGGACTTCGTGGGTCGGGCGGCTCGCAAGTCTAATCGTGGCGGGGGCCCCGGGGTCTCGCCGACCCCGGACCCGGGGCGCGCTCAGGCGCCCTTCGCGGCGGCCACCTGCGCGGCCACCTCGGCGGCGAAGTCGTCGGTCTTCTTCTCGATGCCCTCGCCCACCACGTACAGGGTGAACGCCTTCACCTCGGTCTTCGCCGACTTCAGCATCTGCTCGACCGTCTGCTTGCCGTCGGCCGCCTTGACGAACACCTGGTTGAGCAGGCTGACTTCCTTCAGGAACTTCTGCACCGAGCCCTCGACCATCTTGGCGACGATGTCGGCCGGCTTGCCGCTCTCGGCCGCCTTCTCGGTGGCGATCTTGCGTTCCTTCTCGACCAGTTCGGCCGGCACGTCGGCCGACGACAGCGCGGCCGGCTTCATTGCCGCCACGTGCATCGAAACGTCCTTCGCGGCCGTCGCGTCGCCGGCGTACTCCACGATCACGCCGATGCGCGTGCCGTGCAGGTAATGCGCCAGCGCGCCACCGCCCGCGTAGCGGCGGAAGCGGCGGATGGTCATGTTCTCGCCGATCTTGCCGACCAGGCCCTTGCGCACGTCCTCCAGCGTCGGGCCGAAGCCGTCCTGGCTGTACGGCAGCGCCGACAGCGCGGCCACGTCCGCCGGATTCTGCTTGGCGACCAGTTCCGCGGCCGCCTTGGCGAAGGCCAGGAACGAGTCGTTCTTCGAGACGAAGTCGGTCTCGCAGTTGATCTCGATCAGCGCGCCGGTGCTGCCTTCGACCGCGGCCGCGACCACGCCTTCGGCGGTGATGCGCGCGGCGGCCTTGCCGGCCTTGTTGCCCAGCTTGACGCGCAGGATCTCCTCGGCACGACCCAGGTCGCCGTCGGCCTCGGTCAGCGCCTTCTTGCACTCCATCATCGGCGCGTCGGTCTTGGCGCGCAGTTCGGCAACCATGCTGGCGGTGATTGCGGGCATCTCGTCTCTCCGTGGGCTGGCGCCGGGCCGGGGGCCGTAGCGCGGGATTTCAGTTCAAGGAAGGAAAAAGGGGCTGATCCAGCCCCTTGCTCGACTCCGTGGGCTCGCCTGCGCGAGTCGGAGGGGCGTGTCGCGTCAGGCCGACTCTTCGACTTCGACGAACTCGTCGCCGTCGCCGCCGGCTGCCGCCACCACGTCGCTGGTGGCGTTGGCCTTGCCCTCGAGCACCGCGTCGGCCACGGCGCGCGCGTACAGCGCGACGGCCTTGGACGAGTCGTCGTTGCCCGGAATCACGTAGTCGATGCCTTCCGGCGAGTGGTTCGAGTCGACCACGCCGATCACCGGGATGCCGAGCTTCTTGGCCTCGGACACGGCGATCTTGTGGTAACCGACGTCGATCACGAACAGCGCGTCGGGAAGCGCGTTCATGTCCTGGATGCCGCCGATGTCCTTCTCGAGCTTGGCCAGTTCGCGCTGGAACATCAGCGCTTCCTTCTTGATGCGGATCTCGGCACCGGATTCGACCTGCGCCTGCATGTCCTTCAGCTTCTTCAGCGAGCCCTTGACCGTCTTGAAATTGGTCAACATGCCGCCCAGCCAGCGCTGGTCGACGAAGGGCATGCCGCAGCGGTGCGCTTCCTGGTTGATGACCTCGCGCGCCTGCCGCTTGGTGCCCACCATCAGGATGGTGCCGCGCTTGGCGGCCAGCTGGCGAATGAACTTCATCGCCTCGTTGAAGAGCGGCTGCGTCTTCTCGAGGTTGATGATGTGGATCTTGTTGCGATGGCCGTAGATGTAGGGGGCCATCTTGGGGTTCCAGAAGCGCGTCTGGTGGCCAAAATGCACACCGGCTTCCAGCATCTCACGCATGCTGATCGTCATGTCGACTCCGAAGGTTGGTTCTAGAATCCGGCCCGAATCGCGGCAGCTCCCGGGGTTTCCGTGGAGGATGTCACGACACCTTGCAGTGGCCGGCTTCGCGCGTTCGTTCATCCGGAGTCGGCGCGCCGAGAAGCTCACCGCTTCCAGATAAACCCGATGAGTATAACACCGCCGCCGTGCGAGGACCTTTGCGCGGTGCGTGCCGAGCGCGCACGCGCCCCGGAGCGCCTGGAACGAAGCATCGCCGCCGCGCAATCCGACGCGTGCCGCCATGCCTTCGTCGCGACGCGCTTCGACGCCGCCCGCGCCGAATGTGCCGCGGCGCCGGCCGATGCCCCGCTGGGTGGCCTCGCGGTCAGCATCAAGGACCTGTTCGACATCGCCGGCGAGACGACCGTCGCGGCCAGCCGAGTGCTCGCCAACGCGCCGCCGGCGACGCGTGACGCCCCGGCCGTGGCGCGCCTGCGGGCGGCCGGCGCGGCGTTCATCGGGCGCACGAACATGAGCGAGTTCGCGTTCTCCGGCGTCGGCATCAATCCGCACCACGGCACGCCGGCCAATCCGGCGACCGCGGCGCTCGACGCGCAGCCGCGCATCCCGGGCGGGTCCACGTCCGGCGGCGCGGTCTCGGTCGCGGCCGGTGCCGCATGGGCCGCGCTCGGCTCGGACACCGGGGGCTCGATCCGCATCCCGGCGGCGCTGCAGGGCCTGGTCGGCTTCAAGAACACCGCGCGGCTGACGCCGACCGAGGGTGCGATCCCGCTGTCCACCACGCTGGACACGGTGTGCGCCATCACGCGTTCGGTGCGCGACGCGGTGCTGCTGCACGAGATCCTGGCGCACCGGCAGGTTGCATTGGCGGGCAAGCCCGTTGCGGCGTTGCGTCTGGCGGTGCCGACGACCCTGATGCTGGACGAGCTCGAGTCGCCGGTCGCCGCCGCCTTCGAACGTGCACTCGCCGTGCTGCGCGCGGCCGGCGCGCGGGTCGAGGAACTTCCGCTGCCGCCGCTCAATGAACTGCCCGCCATCAACGCCCGCGGGACTTTCTCCGCCGCCGAGAGCTGGGCCTGGCACCGGCGCCTGCTCGCCGCGCACGGCGCCGACTACGACCCGCGCGTCGCGTTGCGCATCCGCGCCGGCGAAACCATGAGCGCGGCCGACTACCTCGACCTCGTGGCCGCACGGCGCGACTGGATCGCCCGGCTGGAAGCCGCGATCGCCGGCTTCGACGCGCTGCTGAGCCCGACGGTGCCGCTGGTCGCGCCGCCGCTGGCGCCACTGGTCGCGAGCGACGAGGCCTTCTTCGCCACCAACGCGCGGCTGCTGCGCAATCCGTCGGTGGTGAACATGCTGGACGGTTGCGCGCTGTCGCTGCCCTGCCAGCGCCCGGGCGAGTGGCCGGTCGGCCTGATGGTCTGGCACGCTGCGCTGCATGACGACCCGGTGCTCGACGCCGCGCTCGCGATCGAGCGCGCCCTCGCCGAGGCCGCGCGCTGACCATGCGTGTCGCTGTCATCGGCGCCGGCATCGTCGGCGTGACCACGGCCTACGAGCTGGCCGCCGACGGCCACCAGGTGACGGTCTTCGAGCGCCGCGGCACCGTCGCCGCGGAGGCGAGCTTTGCCAACGCCGGCGTGGTCGCGCCCGGCTACGTCACGCCGTGGGCGGCACCCGGCATGCCGGGCAAGGTGCTGCGCATGCTGCTGGCGCGCCATGCGCCGGTGCGCCTGCGGCCGACGCTCGATCCGGCCACGCTCGGCTGGCTGTGGCGCTGGTGGCGCGCCTGCGATCCGGCCGTCTGGCGCGAACGCCGCCAGGCCATGCTCGGGCTGGCGCAGTTCAGTCGCGCCCGTCTGCACGAGCTGGTGGCGCGCCTGAAGCTCGACTACGAGCGGCGCGACGGCTACCTGGTGCTGCTGCGCACGGCCCACGACCTGAAGCTCGCGCGTCCCGGGTTGAAGGCGCTGGCCGACGCCGGCGTGCGCTTCCATCTGGTCGACGCCGCGCGCTGCCGCGAGATCGAGCCGGACCTGAATCCGGAGACGCCGCTGCACGCCGGCATCCACCTGGCCGATGCGGAGGTCGGCAACTGCCGCCAGTTCGCGCACCTGCTGCGCAATGAAGCCCAGCGTGCCGGCGTGAACTTCGTCTTCCACACCGAGGTCGACCGGATCGAGCCGGGAACGCGGCCGCGGGTCGTGCGCCGCAGTGTCGTCGTGGGCGAGGCCACCCGGCTCTCGCAGGCCGACGACCTGTTCGATGCCACCCGGCCGCTCGCCGACGACGGCGCGGACGACAGCTTCGACGCGGTGGTGATTTGCGCCGCGCTCGGCGCGACGGCGCTGCTGCGCCCCCACGGACTGCGCCTGCCTCTGCAGCCGGTGTACGGCTACTCGATCACCGCGCCGCTGCGCCAGCACCACGGCCACCCCGACCACGGTCCGCAGGCGGCGCTGATGGACGAACGCTACAAGGTGGCCATCAGCCGCATCGGCAACCGGGTGCGGGTCGCCGGCAGCGCCGAGATCGGCGGACCGGCCGAGCGCATGAACCCGGCCAGCCTGGACACGCTCTACAAGGTGCTGCACGACTGGTTCCCGGGCGCCGCCCACCTGAGCCAGATGCAGCGCTGGAAGGGCGCCCGCCCGATGCTGCCCGACGGTCCGCCGCTGCTGGGCGCGAGCGGCCTCGAAGGCATCTGGCTGAACCTCGGCCACGGCTCCAGCGGCTGGGCACTGTCGTGCGGCTCGGCGCGCGTGCTGGCCGACGTGCTCGGCGACCGGCCGGCGGCGGTCGACTTGCGCGGCCTCACGCCGGCGCGCTGGCGCTGACGCGCACAATCGCGCGCATGCAGCGCATCGCGACCCGCGGCCCGAGCTGGCCGCTGCACGACCTCGCCGCGACACGACGGCTCGAGGCCCAGGCGCTCGGGGCCGATCCGCCGCCGCCGCTGATGCAGCGCGCCGGGGCGGCGGTGGCACAGCTCGCGCTCGCGCTCGCCCCTCATGCGCAATGCATCCGCATCGTGGCCGGCGTCGGCAACAACGGCGGCGACGGGCTCGAGGCGGCCATCGCGCTGGGCTGCCTCGGCAAGCACGTGGAGGTGGTGCGGGTCGGCCCGCCGGCCAGCGTGGATGCCCGCGCCGCGCTGGACCGCGCCCGCGCAGCCGGTGTCGCGATCGACCCTACCGATCCGCGCCCGCTCGGCCCGCAGGACCTGGCGATCGATGCGTTGCTCGGGCTCGGCGCCAGCCGGCCGCCCGAAGGGCCCATCGCCGCGGCCATCAAAGACCTCAACGCCCTGCCCTGCCCAGTGCTGGCGATCGACCTGCCCTCGGGCCTGCAACCGGACACCGGCCAGCCGCTGGGCTCGGCCTGCGTGCGTGCGACCCACACCCTGACCCTGCTGACGCTCAAGCCCGGCCTCTTCACCGGCCAGGGCCGCGACCTCGCCGGCAGCGTGTGGCTCGACGACCTGCAGTGCGCGGACGTCGCCGAGGCACCGCCCTCCGCCCTGCTGCACGCCGGGACGCTGGACCTGCCCCCGCGCCGGCACGCGCAGCACAAGGGCAGCTTCGGTGACGTGGCGGTGATCGGTGGCGCGCCGGGCATGGTCGGTGCCGCGCTGCTGGCCGGCCGCGCCGCCCACGCCGCGGGCGCCGGCCGCGTGTTCGTGCAGTGCCTTGCCGACGCGCCGCCGGATCACGACATGGTGCGCCCGGAGTTGATGCTGCGGCATGACTGGCTGCGGCACCAGGAGCCGACGGCACTCGCTTCGGCCACCGTGGTGGCCGGCTGCGGCGGCGGGGACGCGATTCGCGCCGCCCTGCCCGCCCTGCTGGCCCACGCGCGTCGCCTCGTGCTCGACGCGGACGCGCTGAACGTGATCGCGGCGGACGAGATGCTGCAGGCCCCGCTGCGCCAACGTGCGCGGCGCGGCGCGGCCACCGTGCTCACGCCGCACCCGCTGGAAGCCGCACGCCTGCTCGAATTGGCCGATGGGTCGGCCGTGCAGGCGGACCGCCTCGGCGCGGCCCGCGCGCTGGCCGAACGCTGGCAGTGCCTCGTGCTGCTCAAGGGTTCGGGCAGCGTGATGGCCGCGCCGGGACGGCTGCCGCTGATCAACGCCAGCGGCAATGCGGCACTGGCCAGCGCCGGCACCGGCGACGTGCTGGCCGGCTGGATCGGCGGCCTGTGGGCGCAGCAGCCCGGCGACACGGCGGACGAGGTCGCCGAAAGCGCATGGCGCAGCGCGGCCCGGGCGGCCTGGCTGCACGGCGCGGCGGCCGAAGCGGGGTCGGCGCCGGTGCTGCGCGCGGCCGATCTCGTCGAGCGCATGGCAGCGCTTCGCTGAACATCCCCGGCCGCGGCGGCGGCCCGCTGCCGCGCCTGCGGTGCGTCAGCGCGCCTTGCCGCTCTTTCGAACCGCGCCCTTGGCGGGTCGCACCGGACGCGTGGACGTTCCCTTCGCACTGCGCTTGCCGGCCTTGGCCGCCTTGGCGGACTGCTTGACCGCCCGGTCCGCGGCGCGGATCGTGGCCAGTTCGCCGCCTTCCGCCGCGGTCTTGTCGAGCGCGCGCTCGCGCCGCGACCGCAGCCGTGCCGCGTCGTCCTCGTTGTCGCGCACCATGCGGAAGTCGATCTTGCGGCCGTCGAGATCGACCCGCATCACCTGCACCCGCACGCGCGCGCCGACGGCATAGCGGATACCGCTGCGTTCGCCGCGCAGTTCCTGGCGCGCCTCGTCGAAGCGGTAGTACTCGCCGCCGAGTTCGGTGATGTGCACCAGACCTTCGACGTAGAGCGAATCCAGCGTGACGAACAGGCCGAAGCTGGTGACCGCGCTGACCGTGCCGCCGTACTCCTCGCCGAGGTGCTCGCGCATGTAGCGGCATTTCAGCCAGGCCTCGACGTCGCGCGACGCCTCGTCGGCACGCCGCTCGTTCGCGCTGCAGTGCGCGCCGGCCGCCTCCCACTGCTCGAGCTCGTCGCTGGCGTGGCGCGGTACCGGCTTGCCGCCCTGGCGGTGCTTCGGCGCCTCCTCGACGGCGCCGCTCAGCAGGTGATAGCGCTTGCCGTGCAGCAGCGCCTTGATGACGCGGTGCACCAGCAGGTCCGGGTAGCGGCGGATCGGGCTCGTGAAGTGCGTGTAGGCCTCGTAGGCCAGGCCGAAGTGGCCGGCATTGGTGCCGGTATAGATTGCCTGCTGCATCGAGCGCAGCAGCATGGTGTGGATCTGCAGCGCGTCGGGCCGGTCCTTGGTGGCCGCGGCGATCGCCTGGTACTCCTTCGGCTGCGGATCCTCGCTGATCGCGAGCCCGAGGCCGAGCGCCTTCAGGTAGTTCTGCAGCAGCGTGCGTTTCTCCGGCGTCGGGCCCTCGTGCACACGGTACAGCGCCGGATGCTTGGTGCGGGCGATGAAGTCGGCCGAGCACACGTTGGCCGCCAGCATTGCTTCCTCGATCAGCCGGTGCGCATCGTTGCGCGTGCGCGGCACGATCTTCTCGATGCGGCCGTTCTCGTCGCAGACGATCTGCGTCTCGGTGGTCTCGAAGTCCATCGCGCCGCGCTGCGACCGCGCCTTCAGCAGCGCCCGGTAGACCTCGTGCAGGTGCAGCAGGTGCGGCACCAGCTCGGCGCGGCGCGCCGCCTCCGGGCCGCGCGTGTTCGCGAGGATCGCAGCCACCTCCGTGTAGGTGAAGCGCGCGTGCGAGCAGATCACGGCCGGGAAGAACTGGTAGGCCTGCACCTCGCCTGCCGCATCCACGAGCATGTCGCAGACCATCGCCAACCGGTCCTCGTTGGGGTTCAGCGAGCACAGCCCGTTGGACAGCTTCTCCGGCAGCATCGGGATCACCCGGCGCGGGAAGTACACCGAGGTCGCGCGTTCGTACGCGTCCTCGTCCAGCGGTTCGCCCGGCTTCACGTAGTGGCTGACGTCCGCGATCGCGACCACCAGGCGCCAGCCGTTCGGCGACTTCGCGCGCCCGAGACGGGCCGGCTCGCAGTACACCGCGTCGTCGAAGTCGCGTGCGTCCTCGCCGTCGATCGTGACCAGCGGGACATCGGTCAGGTCGATGCGGTGCTTGCGGTCCGCCGGTCGGATCTTCTCCGGCAGGCCGGCCGCCTGCGCCAGCGTCTCCGGCGAGAAGCGGTGCGGCACCTCGTACTTGCGCACCGCGATCTCGATCTCCATGCCGGGGTCGTCGATCTCGCCGAGCACCTCGGTGACGCGCCCGACGGGCTGCGAATACATCGACGGCGGCTCGGTCAGTTCGATCGCGACCACCTGGCCGGCGGTCGCGTTGGCGATCGCGTTCTTCGGCACCATGATGTCCTGGCCGTAGCGCTTGTCTTCAGGCGCGACGAGCCAGATGCCGCTCTCGTGCAGCAGGCGCCCGATGATCGGCGTCTTGCGGCGCTCGAGGATCTCGAGCACTCGGCCTTCCGGGCGGCCCTTGCGGTCGTAGCGCACCACGCGCACGCGCACGCGGTCACGGTGCAGCACGGCACGCATCTCCTGCTGCGACAGGTAGATGTCGGGCTGGCGGTCGTCGCGCACCAGGAAGCCGTGGCCGTCGCGGTGCCCCTGCACCGTGCCTTCGACTTCGCTCATCAGCTCGGCGCCGATGCTCGGGGGGTTGGGGAGTTGGTTTGTTTTGATGATAGAATCCAAGACTTCCTGAAATGCCCAGGTGGCGGAATTGGTAGACGCACTAGTTTCAGGTACTAGCGGGTAACACCGTGGGGGTTCGAGTCCCTTCCTGGGCACCAGAGATCGAGAGAGGCCGCAGTATGCGGCCTTTTTTCTTGCCCGCCGGAGACCGGCGAGCAGGCTAGAAGGGCAGCCCGAGCGGGTAGGACAGCGAGGCGCCGATCGTCTGCGCGCCGTCCCCGTCGCCGCGCTGCAGCGTCACGGACAACCGCATGCCCGGGCGGGACTGCCACACGGCGCCCAGCGAGAGTTGCCGCGCCGACGAGTCGTCGGGCCGCATCTGGTAGCTCGAGCCGAGCAGCATCTGCCAGCGCGGCAGCAGGTCGACCGCCGCGCCGGCATCCACCGACAGGCAGCCGGTCGGCACGCCGGGCAGCGCCAGCGCAATGCCGGCCGGCACCGCGCAGCCGCTGACGACGCGGTCGGCGCGCGCCTGCAGCGTGGCGCCGCGCAGCGCGAGGCGCTGGGTGCCCACCACGCGCGTCTGCGCCGCGTCGGGATCGGCGTACTGCACCAGACCCCAGCGCCCGCCGGGCCAGGCGCCCGGTGTGTCGAGCGCCGCGCCGACCTCGTAGGCGCGTCCGACCTGCAATGCATGCAGCGCCAGCGCACCCTGGCCGAGGCGCCGTTTCAGCCAGGCCGCGGCGGCCGGCAGGCCGCCCGCACTGTCGTCCAGGCGGCCGACGGAAAGCGCATAGTCCAGCACGGCCGGCGCCCAGCGTCCGGCGAGGCCGAGCCCGGTCAGGTCCACGGCGCTGCGCAGCAAGGTCGCGGCCGCCTGCTGGCTGCCCAGCCGCAACGAGGAGCCCAGATCCGGCAGGTCGCTTTTCCACCAGGCCCGCGTCGTGCCGTCGAGTGCGCCGCCGGCATCGCGGGCGGCCAGCAGGCGGGCGCCCGCCCGGCCCCAGGAGGTCGACAGCTGGGCCTCGAGGTTCAGGTGATCGTCGCCCGCGTCGCTGCGAAACTCCAGGCTCTTGACGCGCACGCTGGTCTGGACCGCTGCCGCGGCACCATGCCACAAGGTCCCGGCCATCAACGCGCCGGCGACGCAGATCGAAAGGTGCGTGCGCTTCTTCATGGCCCCCTCGCGGCGGCATTCTCACGCCACCGCCGGGCAGTCGGCCACCACCGATGCGCCGGCCCGTCGAATACGAACGGAATCCGGCGCGGGCCTTGCCGCCGCCCGCCTCAGATCGCGAACTTCTTGGCAAGCCCTTCGGGGCGCAGGTTGTCGTACTCCTCGAACGGCTGGTGGATCCACGGGCTCGTGGGCAGCAGTTCGACGAAGTAGTCCGGCGTGTAGGTCGACACGCCCTTGGTCCAGATCACCGCCGAGCGCAGTTCGCTGATCGACGGCATGCCACGCAGCCGGTCGACCACCGCACGCAGGGTGACACCCGAGTCGGCCAGATCGTCGACGAGCAGCACGCGGCCGGCCAGGTCGCCCTTGGGCAGCGTGATGTATTTGGCCATGTCGAGCCGGCCCTGGATCGTGCCGGCTTCGGCCCGGTACGAGCTGGTCGACATGATCGCCAGCGGCTTGTCGAACACACGCGACAGCACGTCGCCGGGGCGCATGCCGCCGCGCGCCAGGCACAGGATCTGGTCGAACTCCCAGCCCGAGGCGTGCACCTTCAGCGCCAGGCGTTCGATCAGCATGTGGTACTCGTCCCAGGACACGTACAGGTGCTTGCCGTCGTCGGTGAGCATGGTGGGAGGACTCCAGAAGGGCGATGGATCTCAGGCCTGGTACGGATGGCGCAGCAGGATCGTGTGATCGCGGTCGGGCCCGGTCGACACCATGTCGATCGGCGCACCGATGAACTGCTGCACGCGCTCGAGATAGCGGCGGGCATTGAGCGGCAGCCGGTCCCACTCGGTCACGCCGAAGGTGCTCTCGGTCCAGCCCGGGAACGATTCGTACACCGGCACGCAGGCCGCGACCTCGTCGGCATCGAGCGGCAGGATGTCGATGCGCTGGCCGCCCAGCTGGTAGCCGACGCAGACCTTGATCTCCGGCAACCGGTCCAGCACGTCGAGCTTGGTGATGCACAGCCCGGAGACGCCGTTGATGATGATCGCGCGCTTGAGCGCCGCGGCGTCCAGCCAGCCGCAGCGGCGCGGCCGGCCAGTCACGGTGCCGCGCTCCTGGCCGACGGTGGACAGGTGGTGGCCGACCGATCCCGGCTCCTCCATCGGCAGCTCGGTCGGGAACGGCCCACCGCCGACCCGCGTGGTGTAGGCCTTGGTGATGCCCAGCACGTAGTGCAGCTGGTCGGGGCCCACGCCGGAACCGGCCGCCGCATTGCCCGCCACGCAGTTGCTCGACGTGACGTACGGGTAGGTCCCATGGTCGATGTCCAGCAGCGTGCCCTGTGCACCTTCGAACAGGATGTTGCCGCCCGCGCGGTTGATGCCGTGCAGCCGGTAGCCGACGTCCGACATCAGCGGGCGCAGCTGCTGCGCCATCGCCATCGCCTGGTCGAACACCGGCTGGAACTCGATCGGCTTGGCGTGCAGGTAGCCACCCAGCGCCACGTTGTGCAGCTCCAGCAGTTCGCGCAGCTTCTTCTCGAAGCGCTCCGGGTGCTTCAGGTCCTGCACCCGCAGCGCACGGCGCGCGACCTTGTCCTCGTAGGCCGGGCCGATGCCCTTGCCGGTGGTGCCGATCTTGCCGGCGCCGCTGGTCTCGCGCAGCGCCTCGCGCGCCCGGTCCACCTCGACGTGGAACGGCAGGATCAGCGGGCAGGATTCGCTCAGGTGCAGCCGCGAACGCACGTCCAGGCCGATGCCCTCCAGGCGCTCGATCTCGGCCAGCAGGTGCGTCGGGTCGACGACCACGCCATTGCCGATGAAGCAGTCGACCCCATCGCGCATGACGCCCGAGGGGATCAGCTGCAGCGCCGTCTTGACCCCCTTGATGACCAGTGTGTGGCCGGCGTTGTGCCCACCCTGGAAGCGCACGACCGCCTGGGCATGGTCGGTGAGCCAGTCCACCACCTTGCCCTTGCCTTCGTCGCCCCACTGGGTGCCGACCACGACCACGTTGTGGCCGGCTGCGTCCGTTGTGTTCTGCTGCATGTTCAAGCCGATTCGATGAATTCTCAGAGCGCGCGCACGACCCACTGGCCACCGACGGCGAGCAGTTCGCGGTCGCAGTCGAATTCCTGGCCCTCGTGGTCGTGGCCGGGGAGCATGCAGACCACGGTCTCGCCCTGCTCACGCAGGCGCCGGATGGCGGCGCGCAGGGTGCTGTCCTCGGCCCACGGCGCGCGGATCGCCGCGCGCCCGCCGGAGGCCGGCACCAGTTCCGCGATTTCCTTCAGGTCCAGGCTGAAGCCCACTGCGGGACGCTTGCGCCCGAACACCTCGCCGACCTCGTCGTAGCGCCCGCCGCGCGCGACCGCATCGCTGCAGCCCTCCGCGTAGACCGCGAAACGCGCGCCGCTGTAGTAGGCCGATCCGCCGACATCGGCCAGGTCGAAGCCGACCTGCACCTCGGGGTGTGCCTGGCGGACGTGGCGGCCAAGCGTCGCCAGATCGTCGAGCGCCGCGCGGATCGCAGGCTCGTTCGGCAGCGTCCCACGCGCCTGGGTCAGGGCCTCGTCGTCACCGTACAGCGCCGGCAGCGCCAGCAGCGCGCGGCGTGCGCCCTCGGCGAGCGGCTGCGCCGCGGCCGTCAGTGCCGCGACGTCCTTGCCCGCCAGCGCGGCCAGCACACGGCCGCGCAGGGCGCTTTCGGCGCTCTGCAGCAGCTGGCGCACGATGCGTGTATCGGCCAGGTCGAGCACGACGCCTCGCAAGCCCGTGTCGTGCAGGCAGTCCAGCGCGAGGTCGAGCACCTCGAGGTCGGCTTCCAGGCCCGCGTGCCCGTAGATCTCCGCGCCGAACTGCAGCGGTTCGCGCGAGGCCTGCATGCCCGACGGCCGCGCGTGCAGGACCGGGCCGCAGTAACACAGGCGCGCCACGCCCTGGCGGTTCAACAGGTGCGCGTCGATGCGCGCCACCTGCGGGGTGCAGTCGGCCCGCACGCCGAGCATGCGGCCGCTGAGCTGGTCGACCAGCTTGAAGGTCTTCAGGTCGAGTTCGCCGCCGGTGCCCGACAGCAGCGACTCCAGGTGTTCGGCCAGCGGCGGCATGACCAGCTCGCATCCATACGAGCGCGCCACGTCCAGCAGGCCGCGGCGCAGTTCCTCGATGTGTCTGGCCTGCGCGGGCAGGACATCGGCGATGTGCTCGGGCAACAGCCAAGCAGAAGACATGGGCGGACGCCGGGACTACTGAAAACGGGATTGTACCGGCCGACCTGACGCCGGCCTGGCCGTGCGCCTCAGTTCCAGAACAGCAGCAGCAGCGCCAGACCGACCAGCATGCTGGACAGGCCGAGGAAGCGGATCTGCCCGTCGGACAGGCGTGTCGCCTGCTCGAACAGACGGCGCCAGCCGGCCGGACTCAGGAACGGCAGCAGCCCCTCGATGACGAGCACGAGCGCGCAGGCCGGCAGCAGCAGGTCCCAGAAGGCCACGATGCGGCAGTCTTACTTGCCGGACGGCGCCGCGCCACTGCTGCGCATGGCCTTGAAGAAGTCGCTGCTGGGGTCGACGACCATCACGTCCGACTTGTTGCGGAAGCTGGCCCGGTAGGCGTCGAGGCTGCGGTAGAACTGCGCGAACTGCGGGTCGCGTCCGAACGCCTCGGCGAAGATCGCCGACGCGCGGCCGTCGCCCTCGCCCTTGATCTTCTGCGCGTCGCGATACGCCTCGGCGATGATCACCTGGCGCTGGCGGTCCGCGTCGGCGCGGATCTTCTCGCCCTCGGCGGCGCCGGTCGAACGCAGCTGGTTCGCGACCTGCTGGCGCTCGGAGCGCATGCGGCTGTAGATCGACTCGGTGATGTTGGCGACGAAGTCGACCCGCTTGATGCGCACGTCCAGGATCTCGATGCCGAAGGACTTCGCGTCGTCGTCGAGACGATTGCGCACGTCCTGCATCACCTTGTCGCGCTCGCGCGAGAGCACGCCGCCGACGGTGCGCTTGGTGACCTCCTCGTTGAAGGCCGCGTGCACCACCGGCGCGAGACGGGTCTCGAGGTTGCGGATGTCGGTGCCGTTGTTGCGGATGAACTGGCGCGGCTCGGCGACACGCCACTTGACCAGCCAGTCGATCACCAGGCTCTTCTTCTCGGCCGTGAAGATCGGCCGGGTGTCGGGGCTGTCCAGCGTCTGGATGCGCCGGTCCAGGAACACGACGTTCTGGAACGGCGGCGGCAGCTTGACCTTCAGGCCGGGTTCGGTGATGACTTCCTTGATCTCGCCGAGGGCATAGATCACCGCCACCTGTCGTTGGTCGACGACGAACAGGGTCGACGCGGCGATCATCAGCGCGACCAGCGCGAGACCGATGAGGACTCCGATGCGATTCATGGTTGTTCTGCTCCCCTGCGTCAGCGGCCGTCGCGGTCGCGTGAGCGCTGGTTGTCTCTCGAGCGCACGTCGCTCGCGCTGCCGATCGCTCCGGCATCGCCGCCGGCGGCCGAGGGCGTGGCCGCCGCTGCCGCAGCCCCCGCGGCGGGCGGACCGACCTGCTGCAACAGCTTGTCCAGCGGCAGGTACAGCAGGTTCGAGTTGTTGCGGCTGTCCACCATCACCTTGCTGACGTTGGAGTACACCTCGCGCATCGCGTCGACGTAGAGGCGGTCACGCGTCACGCCGGGGGCCTTCTGGTACTCGGTCAGCACCTGGCTGAAGCGGCGCGCGTCACCCTCGGCCTGCGCGATCACGCTGGACTTGTAGCCCTCCGCCTCCTCGCGCAGGCGTGCGGCGGTGCCCTGCGCCTTCGGGATCACGTCGCTCGCGTAGGCCTGGCCTTCCTTTATCAGCCGGTCGCCATCCTGGCCGGCCTTCAGCGTGTCCTCGAAGGCGTTCTGCACCTGCTCGGGCGGCTGCACACTCTGCATGTTGACGTTGACCACCAGGATGCCGGCCTTCAGCCGGTCGAGCTGGCTCTGGATCGACTTGACCAATTCGGCGGCGATGGCATCGCGCTGCTCGTACAGCACCGAGTCGATCAGGCTGCGGCCGACGATCTCGCGCACCGCAGACTCGGCCGCCAGCGTCACCGCCTCCTCCGGGTCGCGGTTCTCGAACAGGAACGCACGCGCATCCTTCAGCCGGTACTGCACCGTGAAGCGGATGTCGATGATGTTCTCGTCTTGCGTCAGCATCGACGAGTCGCGCAGCCCGGTGGCCTGCACCACCGAGTTGCGGCCGACCTCGCGCGAGCGCAACTGCGTCACGCTCACCGTTTCGTGCGCCTGGAACGGGTACGGCATGCGCCACTGGAAGCCCGCATCGGCCGTGTGACTGTACTTGCCGAACGACGTGACGACGGCCTGCTGGCCTTCCTGCACGATGAAGAAGCCGCTGCCCAGCCAGATCAGCGCGACGACGCCGGCAATCAGGCCGGCACCGATGCCGGCGCTCTTCATGTCGGGCTGAAAGTTCGGGCCGCCGCCGCCACCGTCGTCGCCGCCCCCGCCGTTGTTGCGCGAGCCGCCGCCCTTGCCGCCGAACAGGCCGCCCAGCTTGCGGTTGAAATCGCGCCAGAGTTCATCCAGGTCGGGCGGCCCGTCGTTGCGGCCGCTGGCGAGCAGGCGGCCGGCCGCGGCGCGCAGGGCGTGAAGCGGATTCATGGTCATGCGTGCGAATCGTGGGTTCCGGTGAACGGTGGCTCGGAGACATTGGCCAGGCGGGCCTCGCCGGCGTCCGTGGACCCCGGCGTCGCGCCAGCCACGGCCTCGGTCAACACGCGGCGCAGCTCGGGCAGCCCGGTGCCGTCGAGTGCACTGACGAAGACACGCGGCACGCGCCGGCCGCCCGGGCGTTCCTGCAGGTCCTGCAGCACGCGCGGCCGCTGGCTCGGTTCGAGGCGGTCGAGCTTGTTGTAGACCAGCACCTGCGGAATCTCCGCGGCGCCGATCTCGCCGAGCACGCGCTCGACCTCGTCCATCTGCTCGTCGAGCACCGGGCTCGAGCAGTCGACCACGTGCAGCAGCAGGTCGGCATCGGCGGCCTCCTGCAGCGTGGCCTCGAAGGCCTCGACGAGCTTGTGCGGAAGGTCGCGGATGAAGCCGACCGTGTCCGACAGCGACACGCCGCGCCCGGCCTCCTCCAGCCAGAGCTGGCGCGTCGTGGTATCCAGCGTCGCGAACAGCTGGTCGGCCGCATAGCTGCGCGCCTTGACCAGCGCGTTGAACAGCGTCGACTTGCCGGCGTTCGTGTAGCCGACCAGCGAGACGCGGAAAGTCTGGTTGCGCTCGCGCGCGCGGCGCTGCGTGGCGCGCTGCTTCTTGACGCGCACGAGGCGCTGCTTCACCGTCTTGATGCGCTCGTCGATCATGCGCCGGTCGAGTTCGATCTGCGCCTCGCCCGGGCCGCCGCGCGTGCCGATGCCGCCCTGCTGGCGCTCCAGGTGGCTCCAGCGGCGCACCAGGCGGGTCGCGAGGTACTGCAGGCGCGCCAGTTCGACCTGCAGCTTGCCCTCGTGGCTCTGCGCGCGCGCGGCGAAGATCTCGAGGATCAGCATCGTGCGGTCGGCCACGGCCACGCCGAGGTGGCGTTCCAGGTTGCGCTGCTGCGCCGGCGACAGCGCCTGGTCGAACAGCACCGCCTCGGCCTGGTGGCCGAGCACAAGCGCCTTGATCTCGTCGGCCTTGCCTGAGCCGACGAAGAGCGCGGGGTCGGGCGCCTTGCGCCGGGCGATGACGCGCGCGACCGGCGCGTCGCCGGCCGACTCGGCCAGCAACGCGAGTTCGTCCAGCGAGGCGTCGAACGGCGCGGCGCCGCCGAGGTCGACGCCGACCAGGATGGCCCGGGGCGCCGCGGGGGCTTGCGCGGGGATCAAGCTTGGTCTTGCGCTTCGGCAGCGTGGAAGTTCACCGCGCGGCCCGGCACCACGGTCGAGATCGCGTGCTTGTAGACCATCTGGGTGACGGTGTTGCGGAGGAGCACCACATACTGGTCGAAGGACTCGATGTGGCCCTGCAGCTTGATGCCGTTGACGAGGTAGATCGACACCGGCACATGCTCTTTGCGCAGCAGGTTGAGGAAGGGGTCTTGTAGGAGTTGCCCTTTGTTGCTCACGATATTCTCCGTGTTGAAGATTCTTGGGGGGCCCACGTTAACACAGCGTCCGAGGCACATGCGGGAAGACCCGCAATCACTTCGGATCGAAGGGGTTGCGCCCGGAGCGCATCTCGATCCGCAGCGGCGTGCCGACCAGCTTGAAATGCTCGCGGAAGCGACCCTCGAGGTAGCGCTTGTAGGCGTCGGTCACGTGATCCAGTGACGTTCCGTGGATGACGACGATGGGCGGATTCATGCCGCCCTGGTGGGCATAACGCAGCTTCGGGCGGAACATGCCGGCCCGTTTCGGGGCCTGGTGCTCCACCGCCTCCTGCAGCAGCCGGGTCAGCACGGGGGTCGGCAGCTTGCGCACCGCCGATGCATGGGCCTCGGCGATCGCCTTCCACAACGGCCCCAGCCCTTGCCGGCGCTTCGCGGAGATGTGGAGCAGCGGCGCGTATTTCAAGAACGCCAGGCGCTGCTCGATCGAGCGCTGCAGCGTCTGCCTCTGGTAGTCGTCGACGGCATCCCACTTGTTGACGGCCAGCACGACCGCCCGGCCGCTGTCCAGGATGTAACCGGCGATGTGTGCATCCTGGTCGGTGACGCCCTGGGTCGCGTCCAGCAGCAGCAGCACGACGTTCGCGTCGGCGATCGCCTGCAGCGTCTTGACCACCGAGAATTTCTCGATCGCCTCGAACACCTTGCCCTTGCGGCGCAACCCGGCGGTGTCGATCAGCTCGAAGCGCTGCCCCTGGCGCTCGAACGGCACGTGGATCGCATCGCGCGTCGTGCCCGGCAGGTCGAACGCGACCAGCCGCTCCTCGCCGAGCCAGGTGTTGATCAGCGTCGACTTGCCGACGTTCGGCCGACCCGCGACGGCGAGACGGATCGCCGCGCCCTCCTCCACGGCGTCGTCCTCCGGCGCAGCCGGGCAATCCGCCAGCGCCGCCTCGAGCAGGCTGCGGATGCCCTGCCCGTGCGCGGCCGACACCGGGTGCGGCGCGCCCAGGCCGAGTTCGAAGAACTCGCCCAGCAGCGGCGACTCGCTCATGCCTTCGGCCTTGTTGGCCGCCAGCAGCACCTTCTTGCCGCTGCTGCGCAGGTAATCGGCGATGTCGTGGTCCTGCGCCGAGAGGCCGCCGCGCACGTCGACGACGAAGATCACCGCGTCCGCCTCGGCGACGGCCTGGCGTGTCTGGCGTGCCATCTCGCGCACGATGCCGGTCTCGGCGGTCGGTTCGAAGCCGCCGGTGTCGATCACGATGAATTCGCGGTCGCCGAGGCGCCCGTCGCCGTAGTGGCGGTCCCGCGTCAGCCCGGCGAAGTCGGCGACGATCGCGTCGCGGCTCTTCGTCAGCCGGTTGAACAGCGTCGACTTGCCGACATTGGGGCGGCCGACGACGGCGATGACCGGTTTCACGGTCGCCCCCCGGCGCGGCCGGGCCTGGCACGTCGGCGCGTCGTCATCTCACTCGGGGCGGAAGGCGTACAGGCCACCGCCCCGGGTCACGATCAGCATGGTCGTGCCGGACGCCACCGGGGCGGCCGCGAGGCCGGAGCTGTCGGTCGGCAGGCGCAGCAGCGGCTGCCCCTTGTCGCGCGACAGCCAGTGCAGCGTCCCTTCCGCGTCACCGAACACCACGGTGTTGCCAACCACCAGCGGTGTGGACAGTTCGCGGTGCATCAGCGCCTCCGACGTCCAGGCCACCTCGCCGCTGGCGGTACGCCAGGCGGTCAGCCGGTCCGACGCGTCGCCGGCGATCACGACCTGGTCGTCGCCCGCCACGCCGGCGATGCCCCCGACGGTCTTGGTCCACAGCAGGTTGCCGCGCTCGGCATTGACGCAGGCCACGGCCGACTGGAAGGCCCGCGCGCACACCGTGTCGCCGCTGCGCACCGCCGGCGAGACCAGTTCGGCCAGGCGCTCGACCTCGTTGGTGCCGCGCGGCGTGGCCAGGGGCACATCCCAGCGCAGCGTGCCTCGCAGCGGGTCCAGCCCTGCCAGGCGCGGCCCCTGCCCGACCAGCAGCGTGTCCTTGAACGCCGCCAGCACGCCAGGACGCGCGAGGGTCAGCGGGTCGCCGGGACGCTGCTGGACCCACAGACGCCGACCGTCGAGCACGTCGAAGGCGCTCACGCTGCGGTCGGCGCCGAGCACGAACACGCGCTCGCCGGCCACCAGCGGCGCGGTGATGACACGCACGCCGAGCGGCTTCTGCCAGACCTTCTTGCCCCCGTCCAGCACGACCAGTTCGCTGTCGCGCGTGACGACCGCGGCAAAACGCCCGTCGCTGCCGACGCCGGCAGCGATCCGGCTGCCGATCGACGCCCGCCAGACTTCGCGGCCAGTGTCCGCCTGCAGCGCGAGCACGGTCCCGTCGGTGGCCGCGACGGTGAACACCCCGCCGTTGACCGCCACCGCGAGCGGGAAGCGCACGCTGTCCAGGCGCTGCGACCAGACCTGGCGCCCGGCGATCGGGGCCGAAATCGCCTCCAGCGGCTTGGGCTTGGGTTTGTCCGTGGAACTGCAGGCAGCCAGACCAAGGGCCAGCAGCGCGAGCCCCCAGCCGCGCCCGACGATGCGCCACGTCATGGGTTGACTCCGGCCTTGGGCGCCTCGGCCGCAGGTGCCGCGCCGATCGCGGTCAGCTTCGCTTCGACCAGGCGGCGGTACTCGAGACGGGCCTCGAGCCCGGCCCAGGCCTTCTGCCACGCCGCCTTTGCCTCGTCCTTCTTACCCTGCGCCATCAGCACGTCGCCGCGCCGGTCGGCGACCAGCGGTTCGAAGTCCTTGCCGGCGGCACCGTCGAGCTGCTTGAGCGCCTCGTCGTACTTCTTCTGGTCCGCCAGCACGCCGGCCAGCCGCAGCCGGGCGATCGTGCGGTACTCGTCCTCGACTGCATGCTCGGCCACCCAGGCGAGCGCGGCGATCGCGCCGTCCGCCTGGCCCTTCTCGAACTGCACCTTGGCCGCCAGCAGGCCGCCCTGCTGGGTGAAGGCGGTGCGCGGGAAGCGTTCCTGCATGTCCTTGAAGACGCCGGCGGCCTTGGCCGCCTCACCCGCCTGCGCCGCCTTGTCGAGCTCGTCGAACATCGCTCCGGCTTTGACTGCCTGGTCGCGCTGCCACCAGTTCCAGCCGTTCCAGGCCGCGAAGCCGGCCAGCACCAGCGTCAGCGCCCAGGTGATCAGGTTGCCGTACTGCTTCCAGAACGCCTTCAGCTGGTCGAGCTGTTCCTGTTCTTCGAGATCGAGGTGCGTGGCCATGGAGAGAACCCGGTGCGGAGGCAAATGGCGAATTATGCGGTGCGCAGTTGCGCCGCCCAGTCGGTGGCGGCGGCCAGCGGCAGCGTGCGCTGCGGTGCCGCCGGGTCGCGCAGGTCCTTCACGGCGACCTCGCCGCGCGCCAGCTCGTCGTCGCCGAAGATCAGCGCGTAGCGGGCGCCGCTCGCATCGGCGCGCTTGAACTGCGCTTTCATGCCGCCGCCGCCGGCGTGCATCTGCACGGCGACGCCCGCGGCGCGCAGCTGCTCCAGCACGGCCATCGCGCGGGGCAGCGCGGCGGCGCCCGGCAGCACGGCGTACGCATGCGGCGCGGCCGACGGCACCGGCACCTTCAGCTCCTGCAGCAGCAGCAGCAGCCGCTCGATGCCCAGGCCGAAGCCGACCGCCGGTGCCGGCTTGCCGCCGAGCTGTTCGATGAGGCCGTCGTAGCGCCCGCCGCCGCAGACCGTGCCCTGCGCGCCGAGCTGGTCGGTGACCCACTCGAACACGGTCAGGTTGTAGTAGTCCATGCCGCGCACCAGGCGCGGGTTGATGCGGTAATCGAGCCCGGCCGCGTCGAGCACCGCGCGCAGCGCGTCGAAATGGGCCTGCGACTCGGCGCCGAGGAAGTCGGGCAGCTTCGGCGCGGCCTCGATCAGCGCCTGCATCGCCGGGTTCTTGCTGTCCAGGATGCGCAGCGGGTTGCTGTGCAGGCGGCGCTTCGCGTCCTCGTCGAGCTGCGCCGCGTGCGCCTCGAAGTGCGCGATCAGCGCCGTGCGGTGGGCCTGCCGCTCGCCCGGCTGGCCGAGGCTGTTCAGCTCCAGTCGCACGTCGCGGCCGACCTGCAGGCCGAGCGCCTGCCACAGCGCACGCACCATCAGGATCATCTCGGCATCGACGTCCGGGCCGGGGAAGCCGAGCGCCTCGACGTCGAGCTGGTGGAACTGCCGGTAGCGGCCCTTCTGCGGCCGCTCGTGGCGGAACATCGGCCCGAGCGTCCACAGGCGCAGCGGGCCGTTGTAGAGCGCGTTGTGCTCGACCATCGCACGCACGATGCCGGCGGTCGCCTCGGGGCGCAGCGTCAGCTGGTCGCCGTTCATCGCGTCGGTGAACGAGTACATCTCCTTCTCGACGATGTCGGTGACCTCGCCGAGCCCGCGCACGAACAGCGCGGTCGGCTCGACGATCGGGGTGACGATGGTTTGGTAGCCGTAGCGGCCGAGCACCTCGCGCACGGTGGCCTCGAACCACGACCAGAGCGCCGAGTCGGGCAGGCGCTCGCTGCGCGGCACGCTGCCCGGGAGGATGTCGTTCATGCCCTTGACGGCACGCAGGATCTCAGCCATGTCGGATGCGGGAATACAGGTGGCGGCGCGCGGCCGCGGGATCGGGGCGGTGTGGCAGGACCGGCGCCGCGTCAGTGCGCGTGGGTCGCCGCGCCGAATCGCTTCTCGATGTAGTTCTCGACGATGGACTGGAACTCGCGTGCGATGCCCTCGCCGCGCAAGGTCAGCGCCTTCTCGCCGTCGATGAACACCGGCGCGGCCGGCGCCTCGCCGGTGCCCGGCAGGCTGATGCCGATGTCGGCGTGCTTGCTCTCGCCGGGACCGTTGACGATGCAGCCCATCACCGCCACCTTCATGGTTTCGACGCCGGGGTAGCGCGCCTTCCAGACCGGCATCTGCGCGCGCAGGTAGTCGTCGATCTGCTTGGCCAGTTCCTGGAACGTGGTGCTGGTCGTGCGCCCGCAGCCCGGGCAGGCGGTCACGCTCGGATTGAACGACCGCAGCCCGAGCGACTGCAGGATCTCGAGGGCGACCACCACCTCCTGCGTGCGCGCCTCGCCCGGCTGGGGCGTGAGGCTGACGCGGATCGTGTCGCCGATGCCCTCCTGCAGCAGCAGGCTCAGCGCGGCGGTCGACGCCACGGTGCCCTTGGTGCCCATGCCGGCCTCGGTCAGGCCCAGGTGCAGCGCGTAGTCGCAGCGCTTCGCGAGCGCCCGGTACACGCTCACCAGGTCCTGCACGCCGGACATCTTGCACGACAGGATGATCTGCTCGCCGCGCAGCCCGATCTCCTCGGCGCGCCGCGCCGATTCGAGCGCCGACATCACGATCGCGCGGTACATGATCTGCTGCGGTTCGTGCGGCTCGGCGAGCTTCGCGTTCTCGTCCATCAGCGCCGCGAGCAGCTCCTGGTCCAGGCTGCCCCAGTTGACGCCGATGCGCACGCACTTGTCGTACTTCGCCGCCACCTCGACCATCTGGGCGAACTGGCGGTCGCGCTTGTCACCCTTGCCGACGTTGCCCGGGTTGATGCGGTACTTCGACAGCGCCTCGGCGCAGGCCGGGTACTCGGTCAGCAGGCGGTGGCCGTTGTAGTGGAAGTCGCCGACCAGCGGCACCTCCACGCCCATGCGGTCCAGCTGCTCGCGGATGTGCGGCACGGCCTGCGCCGCCTCCGGCGTGTTGACCGTGATGCGCACCAGTTCCGAGCCGGCACGCGCCAGGTCCTTGACCTGGACCGCGGTCTCGATCACGTCGACCGTGTCGGTGTTGGTCATCGACTGCACACGCACCGGTGCGTCGCCGCCGATCGTCACCACCTGGCCGCCCCAGCGCACGACGGCCTGGCGCGTGCGGCGGCCCGCCGGACGGGCGGGCACGATGAAATCCGGGTCGGGCGGCAGGCTGCTCATGGCATCACTTCAGTTCGAGACGGGCGACGTTGTCGCGCGTGCGCGGGGCCAGGTCGACGCTGCGGCCGCGGAACGACACCTCGGTCGCGCCGGCATTGCCGATCGTCAGCTTCATCGGCATCGTGCCGTCCAGCCCCACCGCCTCGCCCGGCAGCAGCACGCGCGAGAGCAGCACCTGGCCACGGCCGTCGAGCACCTCGACCCAGGATTCGGCGCTGGTGCGCAGCAGCAGCACGCCGGCCACCGGCAGGGCGGCCGGCGCGCTCGCCGCATCGTTGGCGGCCAGCGGTGCCGAATGCACCGTCTCCACCACGGTCGACGCCGCCGGCTCGGCGGCCGGCGCGGAAGCCGGTGCGGCCTCGACAGGCACCGGAACGGCCGCAACGGCGGAGGCCGGCAGCGCGGCCACCACGGTGGGTGTGGCCACCGCTCCGCCGCCATCGGCCGCTCCGCTGGCGGCGGGGCCGAAGCCCGGCAGCGAAATCATCCCGGATGGCAGGAAGTACAGCACCGCGGCCAAGCCGACGATGAGCAGCGGCACCAGCACGGTCGGGTTGAGGGGAATGCCCCAGTCGCTGCCGCCCTGGTCCGGCACCGCCCGCTCCCGGAACGGCGCGTTGATGCCTTCGGCCACATGCTCGAGCACCTGCCCGGACGGCCGCGGCAGCAGCGCGAGGATCGGCGCCGGATCGATCTTCAGCGAGCGGCAGACGGTCTGGGCGAGCGCCCGGGTGAATGTGGCGTCCGGCAGTTCGTCGAACCGGTCGGCCTCCAGCGCCTCGAGCTTGCGCTGCGGCACCTTGATCGCCGCGGCCAGCACGGCGATGTGCATGCCCTGCGCCTGACGTGCCTGGCGCAGCAGCGCGCCGGCGGTGGCCGCGGGCGGCGCGTCGGCGCGCTCGTCACTCATCGAACTGGCCCTTGTCGAAGGCGGCTGCCTCGCGCGAGTCGGCGAAGCGGCTGTGCAGCTGGTTGCCGAGTTCGCGCGCGCCGGTCAGGTTGCCGAGCTTGTGCTCGATGCGTGCGGCCAGCCACAGCGTCTGCGCGCTCACGAGCGGCGGCTGGCTGATGACACGCCGGATGTAGAAGCGGGCCCGCTCCGGCTCGCCGCGGCGCAGCAGCAGCTCGGCGAGATTGACCGAGGTGGACGGGTTGTTGGGGTCGATCTCGTAGGAGCGCTGCAGCGAACGCTCCGCGGGTTCCAGCTGACCCGCGAAGGCGCGGCAGACGCCCTGAGCCAGCAGCGTGCGCGATGGCTCGCGATTCTGCGGCACGGCCAGGGCCTGCTCGAATTGCGCGTCCGCGTCCGGATAGCGCTTCTGCTGGCACAGGAACCAGCCGAAGTTCTGCATCGCGTCGAAATCGTTCGGGTTCAGCGCGAGCGCCCGGCGGAAGCTCTCCTCGGCCGGACCGGGCTCGCCCAGGTTGGCATAGATCAGCCCACGCAGATTGTGCGCGGCCACCAGGTTGGGGTCGGCCGCCAGCGCGAGCTTGACCTCGTCGAGCGCGACGTTCATCTGCCCGCGGCTGAAATACGCCGTGGCGAGTTCGAGGCGCACGCGCGCGCGCCGCGCCGCGTCCGCCGCGGCGGCCTCGGCCGGCGTGGTGGACGAGCGCGGCGGCTCGGTGGTGGGCACCGAGGTGGTCGAGACCGAGGTCGTCGAGCAGCCGGCCAGCAGCGCCAGCGCGATGCTTGCCGCAGTCAACCAACGGGCCGTCATGCCTTGGCCTCCGTGGCGCTGCCGCGGCTGCGCTCCAGGCGGCGCAGCACGTCGACACGCCCCTGTGCCACCCGCGTGCGCGCGCCGGTCCGGTCCTGCACCTCGCCGGCGAGCTGCCCGCACGCGGCGGCGATGTCGTCGCCGCGTGTCTTGCGCACGGTGGTCACGATGCCGGCGTCCTGCAGCACCTTGGCGAAGGCCTGCACCCGCGCCGCGCCCGAGCGCTTCAGCCCGGACTCCGGGAAGGGGTTGAAGGGGATCAGGTTGAGCTTGCAGGACACGGCAGTGGCCGGTTCGTCCCGCACGAGGCGCACGAGTTCCTTGGCGTGCGCGTCGCTGTCGTTGACGCCATCCAGCATGCAGTACTCGAAGGTGATGAAGTCGCGCGGCGCCGCGTCCAGGTAACGCCGGCAGGCCGCCATCAGTTCGGCGAGCGGGTACTTCCGGTTCAGCGGCACGAGGTCGTCGCGCAGCGCGTCCGTGGGTGCGTGCAGCGACACCGCGAGCGCCACCGGACAGTCCTCGCGCAGGCGGTCGATCATCGGCACGACGCCGGAGGTCGAGACCGTCACTCGCCGGCGCGACAGGCCGTAGCCATGGTCGTCCAGCATCACGCGCAAAGCCGGCACCAGCGCACCGTAGTTCTGCAGCGGCTCGCCCATGCCCATCATCACGACGTTGGTCACCGCGCGCTCGCCCTCGCGCAGACCGAGACGCCGGCGCAGTTGATGTTCGGCGAACCAGAGCTGGGCCAGGATCTCCCCGGTGCCCAGGTTGCGGCTGAAGCCCTGGTGGCCGGTGGAGCAGAAGCGGCAGCCCACCGCGCAGCCGGCCTGCGACGAGACGCACAGCGTGCCGCGATCGTCCTCCGGGATGAACACGGTCTCCACCGCATTGCCACCGCCGACATCGAACAGCCACTTGACCGTCCCGTCGGCGGAGGCCTGCTCGCTGAGCAGCGGCAGCGGCCGCACTTCGGCAGCACCACGCAGCTTGTCGCGCAGCGAGCGCGCCAGGTCGGTCATCGCGTCGGGATCGGCGACGCCCTTCTGGTGCACCCAGCGGAACAACTGGGTGGCGCGGAAGCGCTTCTCGCCGAGACGCTCGACGAACGCAGTCAACCCGTCCCGGTCGAGGTCGAGCAGGTTGACCACGTCGCCCATCGGACTCAGCGCGAGTAGACGTTCATGCCCGGGAAGAAGAACGCCACCTCGACGGCGGCGGTCTCCGGCGCGTCCGAGCCGTGCACCGCATTGGCGTCGATGCTGTCGGCGAAATCGGCGCGGATGGTGCCCTTCTCCGCCTTCTTCGGGTCGGTGGCGCCCATCAGCTCGCGGTTCTTCGCGATCGCGCCTTCGCCTTCGAGCGCCTGGATCATCACCGGGCCGGAGATCATGAACTCGACCAGGTCCTTGAAGAACGGCCGGGCCTTGTGCACGGCGTAGAAGGCTTCCGCCTCGCCGCGCGAGAGATGGACCATCTTGGCCGCGACGATCTTGAGCCCGGCGCCTTCGAAGCGCGCATAGATCTGGCCGATCACGTTCTTGGCCACCGCATCCGGTTTGATGATCGAGAGGGTGCGTTCGAGCGCCATGAATTCTTCTCCTGAATCAATAACTTGGCAAAGTTTCGGATTGTAGTCTGGCGCCCGCGTGGCGCTGGTGACAAGGCTTTGGCGGCACGCTAGCGGCCGCGCCGGCCGCCACCCCCGCCGAACCCGCCGCCGAATCCGCCCCCACCTCCGCCGCCACCGCCGCGGTTGCCGCCCCGGCCGCCACGGTTCTTGCGGTGGAAGGCGTCGCCGCCGATGTAGCCCACCGAGGTCTGCATCGGATCGGGTTGCTTGGGCCCGCCCTTCTTGTTGCCGCCGCCACCGGCGTTCTGGCTGCTGCCGCCGGGACCGAATCCGCCGCCGCCGCGCGAGAAGCCGCGCCCGCCGACACCGCTGCGCGGGTTCTGCACGAAGCGCTTGTCGAAGGTCTGCTCGAGCGGATTGGGGATGCGCGCCGGATCGATGTCGAGTTCGCCGTCGAAGTCCTCGGGATCCCGTTCACGATTCTCGCGTGCGTCGCGCGGCGGGGCGCTCCGACCGCGGTCGTTGCGCTCGTTGCGATCATTGCGATCGGGCCGGCGCTCCTGGCGCTGCTTCTGGTTGCGGTCGCGCTCGTTGCCGCGCTGCTGCGGGTCGCGCGGCCCGCTGGCCAGGCGGCGGATGGCCCGCACGTCGTCCTCGGGCAGGTCGATCCAGACGCCGCGCTTCAGGCCGCGCGGCAGCACCACGCTGCCGTAGCGGATGCGGATCAGGCGGCTCACCGTCAGCCCCACCGCGTCGAACAGCTTGCGCACCTCGCGGTTGCGGCCCTCGGCGATGACGACGCGGTACCAGTGGTTGACCCCTTCGCCGCCGCCGTTCTCGATCGAGCGGAAGGCGGCCGACTGGCCTTCGATCTCGACGCCTTCGAGCAGCCGCGCACGCGCCTCGTCGTCGAGCGTGCCCAGCACCCGCACCGCGTACTCGCGCTCGACGCCGAAGCGGGGATGCATCAGCTGGTTGGCCAGTTCGCCGGAGTTGGTGAACAGCAGCAGGCCCTCGGTGTTGATGTCGAGCCGGCCCACCGACTGCCACTTGCCCTGCTGCAGGCGCGGCAGGCGGCGGAACACGGTGGGACGCTGCTGCGGGTCGTCGTTGGTGACGACCTCCCCGACCGGCTTGTGGTAGGCCAGCACGCGCGGCGGAGGCGGCTGGATGCGGAACCTGACCGGCTTGCCGTCCAGCGCAATGCGGTCGCCGAACGAAATGCGCTGGCCCACATGCGCCGGCTCGCCATTCACCATGATGCGGCCGTCGGTGATCATGTCCTCGATGTCGCGCCGCGACCCGATGCCCGATTGCGCCAGCACCTTCTGCAGCTTGGGCGCGTCGGGATCGGCGGCCAGCACGCGCTTGGAGGGCTCGTCGCCTGCATCGGCAGTGCCGTCGGCCGGGCCGGACTCGGCCGTCTGCTCGGCGGCTGTTTCGGCCGCCTGCTCGGCGGCATCGCCGTCGGCCGCCGCCGGCTCGGCCTCGGTATCGAACGTCCCGGCCAGCACGTCGGCGAACAGTTCGCCGGCCTTCTCCGCCGGCGCCGGACTTTCGGCGCCTGCTTCGGGACGGTCCGGCCGGTCGCCTCGCCGGCGGTCGCGCCGGTCGCGGCGGCGGCCGCGCGGGCCTTCGCCGTCGGACTCACTCTCCGACTCCGGCGCGGTCTGCACCGCGCGCTCCTCGCCATCGCCGGCCGTGCCGGCGTCGGACGTGTCGGCCGAACCCGCAGCGCCGGCGTGCAAGGCATCGTCCGCGGGCCCGACCGCGGCGGCGGTCTGCGGCCGCTCTGGCGCCGCGGCGTGCTCGGCGGTCGGCGCCGTCGGCACCGCATCAGCTGCCGTGGTGCCAGTGGCCTCCGCAGCGGGTTCGGCGACAACCTTCTTGCGCGGAGCGCGGCGCGGCTTGGCCGGCGCCGCGCTGTCGGCCTCGCCCGCTTCTGCGGCGGCGGGTGCCGCCTCGGCGCGGGCAGGCGCCACGCGGCGCTTGCGTGCCGGCTTCGGCGCGTCGCCGCTGTCGGCCGGCTGCTCGGCGGTTTCCGGGGTCGAACCGGGAAGGGACTCGGGATCGGCGTTCATGCTTGAGGTTCCATCGGGGCACCTTCGGCGGCGGGTTCGCCGGGCGAAGCCTGGGATTCGTCGGGGGCAGAGGGGGAGATGTCGGTCACGACGTCGGCGGGCGAGGAGGCATTCGCCGATTCCGGCTCGGCCACGCTGGGCGCGGGCGGCTCATCGGAGGGCTCGGCCAGCGCCGATTCGAAGCCCACCGCGCTATCGGCCGAGGCGGTCGGCCCGATGACAGATCCGTCCGAGGTCCCGATCGGGACCTCGCTCTCGTCGTTGGCAGCGGCGGAATCGGGCAGCCCCTCGGCGGGCTCCCCTGTCGCGGCCGCCTCGGCCACCGCCGCGTCATCGAGCGCGAGCGATCCCTGCGCCTCGATGAGCGAGCCCTGCTGCACCGGCAACGCCTCTGCCAGCAACGCGCCAGCGACCGGCGCACCCTCGAGCAACGGGAGTTGCTCGAGGCTGGCCAGGCCCAGGTCGTCCAGGAACTGGCGCGTGGTCGCCAGAAGCGCGGGCCGCCCCGGCGCCTCGCGGTAGCCGATCGCCTCGACCCAGCCGCGGTCCTCGAGCTGCTTGATGATCTGGCTGGCGACGGTGACGCCGCGGATCTCCTCGATGTCGCCGCGCGTGACCGGCTGCCGGTACGCGATGATCGCCAGCGTCTCCATCACGGCGCGCGAGTACTTCGGCGGCTTCTCGGGGTTCAGCCGGTCCAGGAACTCGCGCATCTCGGGCCGGCTCTGGAAGCGCCAGCCGTTGGCCAGCGCCACCAGTTCGACGCCCCGGCCCTCCCAGTCGCGCGTCAGTTCGTCGAGCAGCGCGCGCAGGGTGTCGGAGCCGAGTTCATCGGCGAACAGACTGCGCATGTCGCGCAGGTGCAGCGGCTGGTTCGCGCAGATGAGCGCGGTCTCGAGGACGCGCTTTGCATCCTGTGTGTTCATGAATCCTGTCAAATGCTCGGCCGGGTGCGTCCGGCTGGTCTACAAGCCTGGTGTTCCGCGAAGCCGCAACAGCGATGACGCATCGCTTCGGCAATCAGGCCGCGCACACGCTGCGGCCTCTTCCGCCAGGCCCTGGGGCCCGGCCCGCACCCGGACTCTCGACCCTGCGGGCCGGCGCCAGGCCGGCGGCGAATGGGGTCGGAACGGGGCAACAGGCGCATTGTACCCAACGCACCGTGTGTGGACGCAAGGGGTTTCAGCGGGGTTGCAACAGGGCCCGCCAGGCGGCGCCGAAATCGGCCGGCGGCGCGGCCTCGAACCGCAGTTCAGCACCGCTGTCTGGATGGGCGAATTCCAGCCGGTGCGCATGCAATGCCTGGCGCACCATGCCGAGCGCCGGCGCGCCGCCGTACAGCACATCGCCGACCAGCGGATGGCCGCGCGACGCGAGGTGCACGCGGATCTGATGGGTGCGCCCGGTGTGCAGCGCGCAGCGCAACGCGCTGAAGCCCTCGCGCGCGGCGACACGCTCGACGTCCGTGCGCGCCGCCTTGCCGCCGCCCACCACCGCCATGCGCACGCGCGACCGCGGGTCGCGCCCGATCGGCGCCTCGATGCTGAACACGTCCGGTACCACCTCGCCATGCGCGATCGCCAGGTAGCGCCGCTGCACCTCGCGCGCGGCGATTGCGCGCACCAGCGCCGTCATCGCCGGGAGGGTCTTGGCGACGACCATCAGCCCGGAGGTGTCCTTGTCCAGCCGGTGCACGATGCCGGCCCGCGGCAGGGCCGCTGCGCCGCGGTGGTGGGCCAGCAGACCGTTGAGCAGCGTGCCCGACCAGTGGCCCGCGGCCGGATGCACCACCAGGCCGGCCGGCTTGTCGACGACGAGCAGGTGCCCATCCTCGTGCACGATCGCCAGCGGCATCGCCTGCGGCACGAAGGCGCGGCTCTCCTCGGTCGGCACCAGCAGCAGCTCGACCCGCTGACCGGCCCGCACGCGCCGCGACGCGCCGCGCGCCGGCTCGCCGTCGAGCCGCACATACCCCTGCTCGATCAGCGTCTGCAGGTGGCTGCGCGAGAACTCGCCGGCGATCGAGACGAGCAGCTTGTCCAGGCGCAGGCCATGGGCGGCTGCCGGTACCTCGGCGGCACGCCGTTCCGGCTCGTCCGCGGCGACGTCATCGGCGGCCTCCGCGGCCGGGTCGTCGAAGGGTTGATCAGGGGGGTGAACCATATAATCGGCCGTTGCTTCGACGCCTCGAGCGCGGCGTCTTCCGACGCGCGCAGCGCCCATGATCCTGACGTGTCTGACCCGTTCCCGGACCCTGCTCCGGCTTGCCCTGCCGATCACGGCCGCGCTCGTGCTCGTCGCCTGCGGCTCGACGCCGCCGGACGAGACGGCGCAGTGGAGCGCCGACAAATTGTATGCAGAGGCCAAGGACGAGATGTCCACCGGCAACTACGAGCGCGCCGCGCGGCTGCTCGAGCGCCTCGAGGGCCGCGCCGCCGGCACGCCGCTGGCGCAGCAGGCACAGATCGAGCGCGCCTACGTGCTCTACAAGACCGGCGAGAAGGCCCAGGCCCTGTCGGTGCTGGAGCGCTTCATCAAGCTGCACCCGAGCAGCCCCGGCCTCGACTACGCGATGTACCTGCACGGGCTGGTCAATTTCAACGACAACCTCGGCATCCTCGGCAGCCTGTCGCGCCAGGACCTGTCCGAGCGCGACCAGCAGGCCTCGCGCGACGCGTTCCAGTCGTTCAAGCAGCTGGTCGACCAGTTCCCGAACTCGGTCTACGCCGAGGATGCGCGCCAGCGCATGAACTACATCGTCAACTCGCTGGCGGCCTACGAAGTGCACGTGGCGCGCTACTACTTCCGGCGCGGCGCCTACGTGGCGGCGGCGAACCGTGCGCAGCAGACGGTGCAGGAGTTCCAGACCTCTCCGTCGGCCGAGGAGGCGCTCTTCATCATGGTGCAGAGCTACGACAAGCTGGGGCTGACGCAGCTGCGCGACGACGCCGCGCGGGTGCTGACCAAGAACTTCCCGGACAGCCGCTTCGCCGCGCAGGGCCTGACCACGCGCCAGCGCGCCTGGTGGCAGTTCTGGTAGCGCCTCATTCCGCCGGTGCCTCGACGGCACCGAGGGACTCGAGCCACGCCAGCGCCGCGGCCTCGTCGGGCACGCGGGTCATCGGCGGCAGCGCCTCGCGCAGACGGCGCCCGTAGTTCATGCCCGCCATGCGCGGGTCGCAGACGACCAGCAGCCCGCGGTCGGTTTCACTGCGGATCAGCCGGCCGGCGCCCTGCTTGAGCGACACGGCCGCTTCGGCGATGAAGTAGTCGGCGAACGCGTTGCGCCCCTGCTGCTCGAGCCGCCTGACGCGCGCCTCGACGAGCGGATCGTTGGGCGGAGGGAACGGCAGTTTGTCGATCAGCACGCACTGCAGCGCATCGCCGACCACGTCGATGCCCTCCCAGAAGCTCTGCGAGCCGACCAGCACCGAGCGCGGATCGGCGAGGAACTGCTGCAGCAGCTGGCGCTTCGGCGCCTGGCCCTGCACCAGCACCTGCAGTTGGTCGCCGCCGGCCTCGAACTCCGCCCGCAGGCGCTCGCCGATCGCCTGCAGTGCACGCAGCGTCGTCGTCAGCACGAAGCTGCGCCCGCCCAGCGCACGCGCGCAACGAGCTGCCAGCGCGGCCACCTCGTGCGGGTGGCGCGGCTCGTTCGGCTTCGGGAACGCGGCCGGCACGTACAGGCGCGCATGCGCCGCGTAGTCGAACGGGCTGCCGACCCGCAGCGTGCGGGCGTCGTCCAGCCCGGCGGATTCGGTGAACCAGCTCAGCCGCTCGTCGTCGCCCAGCGTCGCCGAGGTGAAGATCCAGGCCTTGCGGCTCGCGGCGCGCTGCTCGCGCAGCGCCTCGCGGATGTCCAGCGGCGACTCGACCAGTCGCGCCTGGTGCGGCGAGACGTCGATCCATCGCACCTGGCCGGCGGCCGCCTCCTGCGCGAAGCGCTCCGCCAGGGCCACCAGGGCAGCGGCGCGTTCCTCCAGCTTGGCGAGATCGGGCGAGAGTTCGCTGACCGTCGCGAGCGCGGTGACGGCCTGCGCGCAGGTCCGGCCGAGCGCCTGCAGCGCGGTGACGAAGTCTTCGCGTCCGGCACGTTCGTCCCAGCGCAGCTTGATCGTGCCGCGCAGATCCCGCAGTGTTCCGGCCGCCGCCATCCGCAGATCGCGTGCCGCGCGGTCGCAGTGGCCCGCCAGGTCCTGCCAGGGGGCCAGCCCGCGAGCCTGCTGCAGGCCGGCGCCGAGCATGTCGCGCGCGAAGTCCAGCACCTGGGCGGTGCCGAGCGTCGTGCCGAGGAACTGCACGCCCGCCTCGGCCAGCTGGTGCGCCTCGTCGAAGACCGCGACCTCCACGCTCGGCAACAGCTCCGCCACGCCGGTATCGCGCAGCGCCATGTCGGCGAAGAACAGGTGGTGGTTGATCACCACCAGGTCCGCCGCCATCGCCTCGCGGCGCGCCTTGACGACGTGGCAGCGGCGGAACTCCGGGCATTCGCTGCCCAGGCAGTTCTCGCGCGTCGAGGTCACCAGCGGGATCACGCTGCTGCGCTCGTCCAGGCCGTCGAGCTCGGCGAGGTCGCCGCTGACGGTCGTCTGCGACCACTGCTCGACCTTGGCGAGCGTGCGCACCGCCCAGCGATCCGGCAGGGTCGCGGACTGGCGCGCCTGGTTCAGCCGGTGCAGGCACAGGTAGCTGCCGCGCCCCTTGAGCAACGCGATGCTGACCGGCAGGCGCAGCGCGTCACGCAGGCGCGGCAGGTCGCGCAGGAACAGCTGGTCCTGCAGGCTCTTGGTGGCGGTGCTGACCAGCGCGCGCGCGCCCGACAGCAGCGTCGGCACCAGGTAGGCGTAGGTCTTGCCGACGCCCGTGCCGGCCTCGGCGACGAGGCTCTCGCGCGCCTCGATCGCGTCGGCCACGGCGCCCGCCATCTGCAGCTGCACGGCGCGCTCGACGTGGCGCGGGTCGTGCCGCGCCAGCGCGCCGTCGGCCGCCAGCGCATCCCGGCTCGCCTGCGCGAGCACCAGCGGCGCCGTCATGCGGGCTCGGGCGGATCGAGCTGCGCCTCCAGCCGCGTGATCATGTCGCGCAGCAGCAGACGGCGCTTCTTGAGCCGGCGCAGCACCAGGTCGTCGGCCGGACGCTCGACGACGGCACGGTCGATCAGGTCGTCCAGGTCTGCGTGTTCGATGCGCAATTCGATCAGCCGGCGCGGCAGGGAGTGCAGGTTGTCGTCCATCGGCGCGCGACTAAGGTCGCGGAATATGCCCGGCCCGCGAGTGGGGAAACGATTATAGTTTTCGCCCATGAGCACCACGTCCGTCGGCTTCCGCCTGTCTGCCGCCACCGGCATCCACAAGGGGGACCGGGCCTACCAGCAGGACCAGGTGCAGATCTTCCCGCACCTGCGCGTGCCCGGCTGCGTGATGGGCGTGATCGCCGACGGCATGGGCGGCAAGAGCGGGGGCCGGAAGGCGGCCGACCAGGTCATCCTGACGGCGCAGCAGATCTTCGAGCGCTACGCGCCCAACCGCGACGACACGCCGGAGGCGCTGAAGCAGCTGGTGCTCGAATCGCACCTGATGATCAAGCTGACCGCGATCACCTCCGAGGAAGAGCCGCACAGCACGGTGGCCGCGTTCATCGTCAGCCCGACGCGCGAGTGCCACGTGATCCATGCCGGTGATTCGCGCGTCTACCACTTCCGCGGTGCCGACATGGTGTCGCGCACGGTCGACCACTCGTACGTGCAGCGCCTCGTCGCCGAAGGTTCGATCAGCGAGGAGGAGGCCAACCACCACCCGCAGTCGAACCTGCTGACGGGCTGCCTCGGCACCCACCAGGATCCGCCGCTGACGCTCGGCCACGTCGAGCGGCTCGAGATCGGCGACTGCGTGCTGGCCTGCAGCGACGGGCTGTGGCACTACTTCACCCCGCGCGAGCTGGGCGCCATCGTGCACGCCCTGCCCCCGCGCGAGGCCAGCGAGATGCTGGTCAGCAAGGCGCGCCAGCGCGCCCGCGGCGGCGGCGACAACCTGTCGCTGGCGCTGGTCCGCGTCGACCCGCTGTCCTGAGCGCCCGTCAGGGTGCCGAGGCGGCCGGGCCCGCCGGCAGCGGCGCGGCCGGCGGCTTGCCGGACGCCGCCTTCGTCTCCGCTCGCTGCCGGGCCTCCTCGCGGTGCCGCTGGGCCTCGCGCTGGCGGGCCTCGTAACGCGCCCGGCTGCGCGCCTCCGCCGCGGTCCGGGCCGCCGATGCGGCAGAGGCCGGCGCCGCCGGCACCGCGGCCGGCTTGCCAGCGCGCGGTGCCACCACGCGCATCGGCGGCTCGCGGGGCGCTTCCGGCGGCGGGGCCTGGCGGCGCGACTCCTCCGCGCTGATCTTGGCGCGGATACCCGCCATGCGGTCGGCCGCGCGCTGCTTGCGCTGCGCCTCGTCGAGCAGCGCCTCCTGGCGTCGCAGGTGGGTGAGCGATTCGCGCCGCGCCGCCCGAGCCTCCTCCACGCAGGGCGTCACGGCAAAACGCTCCCGACAGTCGCGCTGCCGTTGCGCGAAAGCCGCCTCGACCTCCGCCCGCTCGGCTGCAATGCGCTGCCGCTCGGCGGCATCGCGCGCGGGCGTCTCGGCGGCCGCGGCGCCGATCACCACCATGGCCGCGGCCGAGGTCACGACAACGCCGCGCACGAAGCTCCGCGGAAAGACGATCGCGAGATTCATGTCAGCGAAGTGTCCACCGTCCGGCGCGCGAGCGCCAGGAACTCGGCCGACTGCATCTCGGACAGACGGGACACCGTGCGCGGGAACTCGTGCGCCAGCGGCCCCTCGGTGTAGAGCTGCTCCGGCGGCACCGCCGCCGACAGGATCAGCTTCACGCGCCGGTCGTACAGCACATCCACGAGCCAGGTGAAGCGGCGCGCCTCGGAAGCCAGGCGCGGCGACATCTGCGGCACGTCCGACAGCAGCACGGTGTGGAACTGCGCAGCGAGCTCGAGGTAGTCGTTCTGCGAACGCGGCCCGCCGCACAGCACCTTGAAGTCGAACCACACCACGCCGCCGGCACGCCGACGCGCGGGCAGTTCGCGGTGCTCGATGCGCAGCAGCGGGTCCTCGTCGCGGGCCTCGGCGAGGCGTTCGAAGGCCTGCAGCATCTCGGCGTCCGCCACCGGTCCGAGCGGCGAGTGGTACAGGCGCACCTGTTCAAGGGTCCGTTGCCGGTAGTCGGTGCCGTTGTCGACCCCGATGACCTCGAGCTTGTCCTTCAGCAGCGCGATGGCCGGCAGGATGCGGTCGCGGTGCAGGCCGTTCGGGTACAGGTCGTCCGGATGGAAATTCGACGTGGTCACGATGCTGACACGATGCTCGAACAGCGCCGCGAGCAGCCGGTGCAGGATCATCGCGTCGGTGACGTCGGCGACGTGGAATTCGTCGAAGCAGATCAGGCGGTGCCGGCGCGCGATGCGCGCGCCGAGTTCCTGCAGCGGGTTGACCACGCCCTTCAGTTCGGCCAGCTCGCGGTGCACCTCACGCATGAACTCGTGGAAGTGCAGGCGTGTCTTGCGCGTCAGCGGCACCGAGTTGAAGAAGCAGTCCATCAGGAAGCTTTTCCCGCGCCCGACGCCGCCGTGCATGTAGACGCCGCGCGGGATCGGCGGGTGGCGCAGCAGCTTGGTCAGCGCATTGCTGCGCCGGGCCTTGTAGTCGGCCCATTCGTGCTCGCAGCGCTCCAGCGCGTCGACGGCGCGCAGCTGGGCCGGGTCGGACCGGTAGCCGCGCTCGCCGAGCGTCTGCTCGTACAGCTGGCGGACGCCCATCAGGCCGGCCGCCGGGCCGGGCCGGCGCGGCCGGCGTGCGGGGCCTGTGCCATGCGGGCGGTCAGAAGTTCAGCGTCCGCTTGTCGACCGCGAGCGCCGCTTCCTTGGTGGCTTCCGAGAGGCTCGGGTGCGCGTGGCAGATGCGCGCGATGTCTTCCGCGCTGGCCTTGAACTCCATCGCGACCACCGCTTCGGCGATCAGCTCGGAGGCGAACGGCCCGACGATGTGCACGCCCAGGATCTCGTCGGTCTTCGCGTCGGCGAGAAACTTGACGAAGCCGGTCGTGTCGCCGAGCGCACGCGCGCGGCCGTTGGCCATGAACGGGAAGCTGCCGGCCTTGTAGGCCCGGCCGGCGGCCTTCAGCTGCTGTTCGGTCTGGCCGACCCAGGCGATCTCCGGGCTGGTGTAGATGACCCAG
Source organism: Piscinibacter sp. (assembly GCA_019635485.1). Taxonomy (GTDB): domain Bacteria; phylum Pseudomonadota; class Gammaproteobacteria; order Burkholderiales; family Burkholderiaceae_C; genus Piscinibacter. The sequence goes on from JAHBZL010000022.1 coordinate 64,774, forward strand.
GGCACGGTGTTGAAGTCGACGTGCCCGTGCTGGCCGGCGATGCGCTCGGCGACCGCGACCCCTTCCTCTTCGGCCTTGTGCGCCAGCATCGGCCCGCGCACGACGTCGCCGATCGCCCAGACGTTCGGCAGGTTCGTCCGGCACTCGTCGTCGACGACGATCGCGCCGCGCTCGTCCAGCTTCAGTCCCACGGCCTCGGGGTTCAGTCCGATCGTGTTCGGCACCCGGCCGATCGAGACGATCAGCTTGTCGACCGCGAGCGTCTGGGCGCCGCCCTTGGCATCGGTGTAGGCGACGCTGACACCCTTCTTGTCGGCCTTGACCTCGCCGATCTTCACGCCCAGCTCGATCTTCAGGCCCTGCTTCGTGAACGCCTTGTGCGCCTCCTTCGCGACCTGCTCGTCGACGGCCCCGAGGAAGGTCGGCAGCGCCTCCAGCACGGTGACCTGCGCGCCCAGCCGGCGCCACACGGAGCCCATCTCGAGCCCGATCACGCCGGAGCCGATCACGCCGAGCGTCTTCGGCACGGCCGGGATGCGCAGCGCCCCGTCGTTGCTGAGGATCGCCGCCTCGTCGAACGGCGCGCCCGGCAGCGCGCGCGGGTTTGAACCGGTCGCGACGATCACGTGCGTGGCGGACAGCGTGGCCGGCTTGTCGCCGGCGACGGCGATCTCGTAGGCGCCGCCGGCGGCCTTCACGAACGAGCCGCGCCCGTGGAAGAAGGTCACCTTGTTCTTCTTGAACAGGTACAGGATGCCGTCGTTGTTCTGCTTGACGACCTGGTCCTTGCGCTTGAGCATCTTCGCGACGTCGATGCTCAGGTCCTTCAGGCCGATGCCGTGGTCGGCGAAGTGGTGCCCGGCGTGCTCGAAATGCTCGCTGGACTGCAGCAGCGCCTTGCTCGGGATGCAGCCGATGTTCGTGCAGGTGCCGCCGGGTGCCGGGCCGCCCTTCTCGTTCTTCCACTCGTCGATGCAGGCGACGTTCTTGCCCAGCTGCGCGGCGCGGATCGCCGCGATGTAGCCGCCGGGGCCGCCGCCGATCACGACGACGTCGAAGTTGGTTGTGCTCATGATCAATCAGGTCCTTGGCGGGTCACGCAACCGCCGCGGAACCGGCTCTGCCGGACCGCTGGCGGCGCCCCCTCGGGGGGAGCGGCGCAGCCGCTCCGGGGGTGGGTCAAATGTCGAACAGCAGGCGGGCCGGATCTTCCAGCGCTTCCTTCATCGCCACCAGGCCCAGCACCGCCTCGCGGCCGTCGATGATCCGGTGGTCGTAGCTCATCGCCAGGTAGTTCATCGGCCGGATCACGATCTGGCCGTTCTCGACCACCGCGCGGTCCTTGGTCGCATGCACGCCGAGGATCGCGCTCTGCGGCGGGTTGATGATCGGCGTCGAGAGCATCGAGCCGAACACGCCGCCGTTGCTGATCGAGAAGGTGCCGCCCGACAGGTCCTCCAGCGAGAGCTTGCCGTCGCGCGCCTTGGCGCCGAATTCGGCGATCTTCTTCTCGATGTCGGCGAAGCTCATCTGGTCGGCATTGCGCAGGATCGGCACCACCAGGCCGCGCGGCGAGCCGACCGCGATGCCGATGTCGAAGTAGCCGTGGTAGACGATGTCGTTGCCGTCCACCGAGGCGTTCAGCACCGGGTACTTCTTCAGCGCGGCGACCGCGGCCTTCACGAAGAAGCTCATGAAGCCGATCTTGACGCCGTGTTCCTTCTCGAACTTCTCCTGGAAGCGCTTGCGCATCTCCATCACCGGGGCCATGTTGACCTCGTTGAAGGTGGTCAGGATCGCGTTGGTCGCCTGCGACTGCAGCAGCCGCTCGGCGACGCGCGCGCGCAGACGGCTCATCGGCACGCGCTGCTCGGGCCGCTCGCCCAGGTTCATCGACACCGGCGCGGCCACGGCGGGCAGCGGCTTGGCGACCGCGGGCGTCGCCGGCACGGCCACCGGCGCGGCGACGGCCGGCGCCGGCTTCGAGCCGCCCTCGAGCGCGCCCAGCACGTCGCCCTTGGTCACGCGCCCGTCCTTGCCCGTGCCGGGCACCGAACCCGCGGCCAGGTTGTTGTCGGCCATCAGCTTGGCCGCGGCCGGCATCGCGACACCCGCCTTCGACGCGGCCGGCGCGGCAGCGGCCGGTGCGGCGGCAGGCTCCGCCACCGGCTTGACCTCCAGCGGGCTGACCGTGGACTTGCCGTCGGTGTCGATCCGCGCGATCACCTCGTCGCTGACACAGCTCTCGCCGTCGTTCTTGACGATCTGCGCCAGCACGCCGGCAGACGGCGCGGGCACCTCGAGCACGACCTTGTCGGTCTCGATCTCGATCAGGATCTCGTCCAGCGCCACGGGCTCGCCGGGCTTCTTCTTCCACTGCAGCAGGGTGGCCTCGGCAACCGACTCGGACAGTTGCGGGACCTTCACTTCAACGATAGCCATGGTTGTTCTCGGTAGGAGTTCTGTGCGTCAAGCGGCCGCCGCGGAACCGGCTCGGCCGGGCCGCTGGCGGCGCCCCCTCGAGGGGGAGCGCCGTCAGGCGCTCCGGGGGGACCTATTTCGTGAGGACGAAGCCCTTCAGCTTGCCGTAGGCCTGATCGAGCAGCGCCTTCTGCTGCTCCTGGTGCAGATGGGCGTAGCCCACCGCCGGCGAGGCCGAGGCCGGGCGGCCGGCGTAGCCGAGCTTCTGCCCTTCCAGCATGTTCTCGTGGATGTAGTGCTGCACGAAGAACCAGGCGCCCTGGTTCTGCGGCTCGTCCTGGCACCACACCACGTCCGTCGCGTTCGGGTACTTCTTCATCTCCGCCGCGAAGGCCTTGTGCGGGAACGGGTAGAGCTGCTCGACGCGCATGATCGCCACGTCGGACTGCTTCTTCTCGGCACGCGCCTTGACCAGGTCGTAGTACACCTTACCCGAGCAGGCGATGATGCGCTTGACCTTGTCGGCGACGATGTCCGACTGGACCTCGCCGATCACCGTCTTGAACTCGCCGCGCGTGAACTCCGAGAGCGGCGAGGTCGCGTCCTTGTTGCGCAGCAGGCTCTTGGGCGTCATCAGCACCAGCGGCTTGCGGAACATGCGCACCATCTGGCGGCGCAGCACGTGGAAGATCTGGCTCGCCGACGTCGGCTGCACGACCTGCATGTTGTTGTCGGCCGCCAGCTGCATGAAGCGCTCCAGGCGCGCCGAGCTGTGCTCCGGGCCCTGGCCCTCGTAGCCGTGCGGCAGCATCAGCGTGATGCCGTTGGCCCGCCCCCACTTGACCTCGCCGGCGGCGATGAACTGGTCGATCACCACCTGGGCGCCGTTGGCGAAGTCGCCGAACTGCGCCTCCCAGATCACCAGCGTGTTCGGTTCGGCCGAGGCGTAGCCGTACTCGAAGCCGAGCACCGCCTCCTCCGACAGCAGCGAATCGATCACGACGAACGGGGCCTGCCCGTCCGCGACGTTGCACAGCGGCGTGTAGGTGCCCTCGTCCCACTTCTCGCGCTTCTGGTCGTGCAGCACCGAGTGCCGGTGCGTGAACGTGCCGCGGCCGCAGTCCTCGCCGGACAGGCGGACGGCGTAGCCGCTCGCGACCAGCGAGGCGAACGCGAGGTGCTCGCCCATGCCCCAGTCGACGTTGATCTCGCCGCGGCCCATCGCCGCGCGGTCGGCCAGCACCTTCTCGACCAGCGGGTGCGCCTTGAAGCTCTCCGGCAGCGTGGTGATGCGTTCGGCCAGGCGCTTGACCTCGGTCAGCGGCAGCGCGGTGTCGGCCGAGTCGGTCCACTTGCGGCCGAGGAACGGCGCCCAGTCGACCGCGTACTTGCTCTTGTAGTTGGTCAGCACCGGGTCGACGGTGTGCTTGCCGGCGTCCATCGCGGCGCGGAAGCCCTTGACCATCTCGTCCGGTCCTTCGGGAGGCAGCACGCCCTGGGCCACCAGCTTGTCGCCGTACAGCTTGCGGGTACCGGGATGCTGGCCGATCTTCTTGTACATCAGCGGCTGGGTCAGCGCCGGCGTGTCCTGCTCGTTGTGGCCGAGCTTGCGGAAGCAGACGATGTCGACCACGATGTCCTTGTTGAACTCCTGGCGGTAGTCCAGCGCCAGTTGCGTGCACAGCACGACCGCTTCGGGATCGTCGCCGTTCACGTGCAGCACCGGCGCCTCGATCATCTTGACGACGTCGGTGCAGTACAGCGTCGATCGCGAGTCGCGCGGGTCGCTGGTGGTGAAGCCGATCTGGTTGTTGATGACGATGTGCACCGTGCCGCCGGTGTAGTAGCCGCGCGTCTGCGCCAGCGCCAGCGTCTCCATCACCACGCCCTGGCCCGCGAAGGCCGCGTCGCCGTGCACGATCACGGGCAGCACGGTGTCGCCTTCCTTGTCGCCGCGCCGGTCCAGGCGCGCCTTCACCGAGCCCTCGACGACCGGGTTGACGATCTCCAGGTGCGACGGATTGAAGGCCAGGCTCAGGTGCACCGGGCCGCCCGGCGTCGTGACATCGCTCGAGAAGCCCTGGTGGTACTTGACGTCACCGGCCGGCAGGTCTTCCTTGGCGGTGTGGTCGAACTCGGCGAACAGGTCCTTGGGCATCTTGCCCAGCGTGTTGACCAGCACGTTCAGGCGCCCGCGGTGCGCCATGCCGATCACGATCTCCTGCACGCCGCGCTCGCCTGCGCGCTGCACCACCTCGTCCATCGAGGCGATGAAGCTCTCGCCGCCTTCCAGCGAGAAGCGCTTCTGGCCGACGTACTTGGTGTGCAGGTAGCGCTCCAGACCCTCGGCGGCGGTCAGCCGGTCGAGGATGTGCTTCTTCTCGTCGGCCGTGAAGTTGGGCTTGCTGCGGATCGACTCGAGCTTCTGCTGCCACCAGCGCTTCTCGATCGGCTCGGTGATGTGCATGAACTCGGCGCCGATGGTGCCGCAGTAGGTCTCGCGCAGCGCCTGCAGGATCTCGCGCAGCGTCTGCTGCTCCGCGGTCGTGAAATAGGTGTTCGTCGCGCTGAACGTGATGTCCATGTCGGACTCGCTCAGGTCGTAGAACGCCGGCTCCAGCTCGGGAATCTTGGGGCGCTCCTGGCGCTTCAGCGGGTCCAGGTCGGCCCAGCGCGCGCCGAGCGAGCGGTAGGCGGCGATCAGCGACTGGACGTGGACCTGCTTGCGCGCGACCGCGAGTTCGGCGGCACTGGCCTTGACGGCGAAGGCGTTGGCCTTGGCTCGCTGGGCGAAGGATTCGACCACCGGGGCGTGCGGGACGTCGCGCGACTGGCTGCCGTCGGTGGCTGGGACGTGCTGGAGGGCGTCGAAGTACGAACGCCAGTTGTCGGGCACGGAGCCGGGGTTGTCGAGGTAGGCCTCGTACATCTCCTCGACGTACGGCGCATTGCCCCCGAACAGGTACGAGTTCGACCTGTACTGCTGCATCATCTTCGCTCACCTCTCGCACCGGTTTCCGGCGCTGTAGTGGGTTGAAAAACCTTCCGCGACACGGCTTCACCGGCTGGCGGACTAGCGACCCGCCTTGACTGTTACCAGCACAAGGGGACGGGAAGGACCTCGATCAAGGCACGGGCGCGACTGTAACACCGCCCTGGTGAGGCTTCAATTCGACGCTTCGAAGCCACCATCGGCGCCACAGAATGCGACCGCACCCCGACCGTCCTCGATGCAGATCATCCGAGTCCATGCTGACGCGCCGCTGAAACCGGCGCCGGGAGCCGATTGCAATGGTTGCGGGGTCTGCTGCCTGGCCGAGCCCTGCCCGCTGGGCATGCTGCTGAGCCTGCGCCGCACCGGCGCCTGCCGCATGTTGCGCTGGGACGACGGTGCCGGCCGCTACCGCTGCGGCGCCTTGGCGGCGCGCGGGTGGGCACCGATCGTGCGGCGCTGGATCGCCGCGGGTCGCGGCTGCGACTGCACGCTCGAGATCACGCGCTGAGCAGGCGCGCGCGTGCGGCGGCGTATTCCGACCTGAGCCGCGCGACCAACTCGCGCGCCGGCACCACGCGGTCGACCGCGCCGATGCCCTGGCCGCTGCCCCAGATATCCTTCCAGGCCTTCTTGGCGCTCTCGCCGCCGCCGAAGTTCATCTTCGTCGGGTCGCTTTCGGGCAGATGGTCGGGGTCCAGCCCGGCGGCGCGGATCGACGCCTTCAGGTAGTTGCCGTGCACACCGGTGAACAGGCTGGAATAGACGATGTCGTCGGAGTTGCCGTCGACGATCGCCTGCTTGTAGGCGTCGCTGGCACGCGCCTCCTCGGTGGCGATGAAGGCCGAGCCGATGTAGGCCAGGTCCGCGCCCATCGCCTGCGCCGCCAGAATGGCGCCGCCGTGGGCGATCGCGCCGGACAGCGCAATCGGCCCGTCGAACCACTGGCGGATCTCCTGCACCAGCGCAAACGGACTCTTGATGCCCGCGTGGCCGCCCGCGCCGGCCGCCACGGCGATCAGCCCGTCGGCGCCCTTCTCGACCGCCTTGCGCGCGAAGGTGTTGTTGATGATGTCGTGCAGCACGATGCCGCCCCAGCCGTGCACCGCGTCGTTGACGTCGGTGCGTGCGCCCAGCGAGGTGATCACGACCGGCACCTTGTAGCGGGCGCAGACCTGCATGTCGTGCTCGAGGCGGTCGTTGCTCTTGTGCACGATCTGATTGATCGCGAACGGGGCCGCCTTCGCGTCGGGGTGCGCGCGGTCGTGCGCGGCCAGCGTCTCGGTGATCTCGGCCAGCCAGTCGTCGAGCTGCTCGGCCGGCCGGGCGTTGAGCGCCGGCATCGCGCCGACGATGCCGGCCTTGCACTGCTCGATCACGAGCTTCGGGTTGCTGATGATGAACAGCGGCGAACCGATCACCGGCAGCGCCAGGCGGGACAGGACGGGGGGCAGCGACAAGACGGGCTCCGTTTTGGCAGTGATCAGAAGGCGTCGACCGGCAGCGCCGTGACGCTCTCGGCGCCATCGACGATCGCGTCGCGCTGGGCCGGCACGCGGCTGAGGATGTGCTCGGCATAGAAGCGCGCCGTGGCCACCTTGGCTTCGAGGAAGGACGCGTCATCGCCACCGTCGGCGAGGCGCTGGCGCGCTGCCAGCAGCGCGCGGCCCATCTGCCAGCCGGCCACCAGGTTGCCGGCCAGCATCAGGTAGGGCACCGAGCCGGCGAACACCGCGTTCGGGCTGGCCTTGGTCTGCCCGGCGACGAAATCGACCACCTGCACGAAGGCCTCGCGCGCCGCCTGCAGTCGCCGCGCCATCGAGGTCGCTGCGGCGTCGCCAAGCGCGGCGAGCTGCTGCTCGGTCTGCGCGATCTGCCCTGCCAGCGCACGCGCCGTCTGGCCGCCGTCGCGCGCGGTCTTGCGGCCGACCAGGTCGTTCGCCTGGATGGCGGTCGTGCCCTCGTAGATGGTCAGGATGCGCGCGTCGCGGTAGTACTGCGCGGCACCGGTCTCCTCGATGAAGCCCATGCCGCCGTGCACCTGCACGCCCAGGCTCGTGACCTCCAGGCTCATCTCGGTCGAGTAGCCCTTCACGAGCGGCACCATGAACTCGTAGAAGGCCTGGTTCTGCTGCCGCACCTCACGGTCCGGGTGGTGGTGCGCAGCGTCGTAGGCCGCCGCGGCGGCCAGCGCCATCGCGCGGCAGCCTTCGGTCTGCGCGCGCATGGTCATCAGCATGCGGCGCACGTCCGGGTGGTGCACGATCGGCCCGCTGCCGGGCAGCGAGCCGTCCACCGGGCGCGACTGCACCCGGTCCTTCGCGTAGGCCACCGCCTTCTGGTAGGCACGCTCGGCGATCGCGATGCCCTGCACGCCCACCGCATAGCGGGCGGCGTTCATCATGATGAACATGTATTCGAGGCCGCGGTTCTCCTGGCCGATCAGCCACCCCGTCGCCCCGCCCTTGTCGCCGAACTGCAGCACCGCCGTCGGGCTCGCCTTGATGCCCAGCTTGTGCTCGATGCTGACGCAGTGCACGTCGTTGCGCGCGCCGAGCGAGCCGTCGCCGTTGATCAGGAACTTGGGCACGATGAACAGGCTGATGCCCTTCACGCCCTCCGGCGCACCGGCCACGCGCGCCAGCACGAGATGGACGATGTTCGCCGCCATGTCGTGCTCGCCGTAGGTGATGAAGATCTTCGTGCCCGAGAGCTTGTAGCTGCCGTCCGGCTGCGGCTCGGCGCGCGTGCGCACCAGCGCGAGGTCCGAGCCGGCCTGCGGCTCGGTGAGGTTCATCGTGCCGGTCCACTCGCCGGAGATCATCTTCGGGATGTAGGTCTGCTGCTGCTCGGGCGTGCCGGCCGTGAGCAACGCCTCGATCGCGCCGTCGGTCAGCAGCGGGCACAGCGCGAAGCTCAGGTTCGCGCTGTTGAGCATCTCGCCGCAGGCCGCGCCGATGGTCTTCGGCAGGCCCTGGCCGCCCACCGCCACCGGATGCTGCAGCCCCTGCCAGCCACCGTCGACGAACTGGCGGAACGCCTCCTTGAAGCCGGGCGTGGTGGTGACCTTGCCGTCGTGCCACGACGAGGGGTACTTGTCGCCTTCCCAGTTCAGCGGCGCGATCACGTCCTGGTTCAGCTTCGCGCATTCCTCCAGCACGGCCTGCGCGGTGTCGAGCCCGGCATCCTCGAAGCCGGGCAGCTTCGCGACCTCCTCCAGGCCGGCGAGTTCGCGCATGCAGAACAGCATGTCCTTGATCGGGGCGACGTAGCTCACGGTGATGTCTCCGCTGTGGTCGGGCAAGAAAAAGCCCGTCGGCCGGGGGCGGCGGCGAACGGGCTGGCGTGCGGCGGGTCGGTCGGCCGCGTCAGAGCTTCTCGACCAGCTCCGGCACGGCCGTGAACAGGTCGGCCTCGAGGCCGTAGTCGGCGACGCTGAAGATCGGCGCCTCCGGATCCTTGTTGATCGCGACGATGACCTTGCTGTCCTTCATGCCGGCCAGGTGCTGGATCGCGCCGCTGATGCCGCAGGCCACGTACAGCTGCGGCGCGACGATCTTGCCGGTCTGGCCGACCTGCCAGTCGTTCGGCGCGTAGCCCGCGTCGACCGCGGCGCGGCTGGCGCCGAGCGCGGCGCCCAGCTTGTCCGCCAGCGGCGTCAGCACCTCGTTGAACTTCTCGCTGCTGCCCATCGCCCGGCCGCCGCTGACGATGATCTTCGCGGCGGTCAGCTCGGGCCGGTCGCTCTTGGCGAGCTCGCTGCCGACATAGGCGCTCTTGCCGCCGTCGGTCACGGCCGCGAGCGTCTCGACCGGTGCGCTGCCGCCGGTGCCGGCCGGATCGAAACCGGTCGTGCGCACGGTGATCACCTTGACGGCGTCGGCGCTCTGCACCGTCGCGATCGCGTTGCCGGCGTAGATCGGGCGCTCGAAGGTGTCGGCCGACACCACCTTGGTGATGTCGCTGATCTGCGCGACGTCGAGCCTGGCGGCCACGCGCGGCGCCACGTTCTTGCCGTGCGCGGTGGCCGGGAACAGGATGTGGCTGTAGTCCTTGGCGATGGCCAGCACCTGCGCCGCGACGTTCTCGGCCAGCTGCTCGGCCAGGCTCGCGCCGTCCGCATGCAGCACCTTGGCCACGCCCTGCACGGCGGCGGCGGCCTGGGCTGCGCCGCCGGCGTCCTGGCCCGCGACCAGCACGTGCACGTCGCCGCCGCACTGCAGCGCGGCGGTCACGGTGTTCAGGGTCGCACCCTTGAGGGTGCCGTGGTCGTGTTCGGCGATGACGAGGATGCTCATATCAGATGACCTTGGCTTCGTTCTTCAGCTTCGCGACCAACGTCGCGACGTCCGGCACCTTGACCCCGGCGCCGCGCTTGGGCGGCTCGGCGACCTTCAGCGTCTTCAGGCGCGGCGCGACGTCCACGCCCAGGTCGGCCGGCTTGAGCACCTCGAGCGGCTTCTTCTTCGCCTTCATGATGTTGGGCAGCGTCACGTAGCGCGGCTCGTTCAGCCGCAGGTCGGTGGTGACCACCGCCGGCAGCGTGACGGCGATCGTCTCCAGGCCGCCGTCGACCTCGCGCGTGACCTGCGCCTTGCCGCCGGCCACCTCGACCTTGCTGGCGAACGTGGCCTGCGGCAGGTCGGCCAGCGCGGCCAGCATCTGGCCGGTCTGGTTGCAGTCGTCGTCGATCGCCTGCTTGCCCAGGATCACGAGCCCCGGCTGTTCCTTGTCGACCAGCGCCTTCAGCAGCTTGGCCACCGCCAGCGGCTGCAGTTCCTCGGTGCTCTCGACCAGGATCGCGCGGTCCGCGCCGATCGCCATCGCCGTGCGCAGCGTCTCCTGGCACTGCGTGACGCCGCAGGAGACCGCGATCACCTCGGTGGCGACGCCCTTCTCCTTCAGCCGCACGGCCTCCTCGACGGCGATCTCGTCGAACGGGTTCATGCTCATCTTGACGTTGGCGATGTCCACGCCGGTGCCGTCGGACTTCACGCGAACCTTCACGTTGTAGTCGACGACGCGCTTGACCGGGACCAGGATCTTCATGCAGCGCGCTCCTTCGGATTGATCTGTGCGTTCGCCGGATTCTAGGCGGGCAAAATCGAACGATCGTGCTATTTTAGACGGAACTCCCGGGCGCGGGTCGGGAAGCCCGTGCGGCGACCCCGCTTTAGACTGCCCGCCCGTGAACCGCATCGGCCTGTTCGATTCCGGCGTCGGCGGGCTGTCGGTGCTGGCCGCCGTGCGCGCCGCGCTGCCGGACGCCGCGCTGCACTACGTCGCCGATTCGGCCTGGGCGCCCTACGGCGATCTCGACACGCCGGCAATCCGCGCCCGCGCGCTGGGCATCGCGCAGCACCTCGTGCAGGCCGGTGCACAACTCGTCGTCGTCGCCTGCAACACGGCCACCGCGGCGGCGGTGGACGAACTGCGTGCCCAGCTGGCGCCGCGGCCCATCATCGGCATCGAGCCCGGCCTGCGCCCGGCGCTGGCGGCCACGCGCAATGGCCGCGTCGGCGTGCTCGCCACGCGCTCGACGCTGGCGAGCCGGCGCTTCCAGGCGCTGCTCGCGCGCGAGGCGGCCGGCCGCCCGGTGCAGCTGCAGGCCGCCGTCGGCCTGGCCGACGCGATCGAGTCCGGCGCGCTGGACGGCCCGGCGCTGACGGACCTGGTCGAGCGCCACTGCCGGCCGCTGCGCGAGGCGGGTGTCGACACGGTCGCGCTCGGCTGCACCCACTATCCGTTCGTGCGCGATGCGATCCAGCTCGCGCTCGGCGCTCGGGTGACGGTGATCGACACCTCGGCGGCCGTGGCCGCGCAGGTCGCGCGGGTCGCCGCGACGCTGCCGCCGGTCACTCCACCGGCGCCGCCGGACGTGCTGCTGCAGACCACCGGCGCCGTCGCACCGTTGCAGGCCTTTGCCGCGCAATGGCTGCCGTTCCCGGTGCGGGTCGAGGCCGCGCCGGCCGACCTCCGGTAGACAGCGAT